>CAYQSI010000001.1:0-139192 GCA_964420185.1 uncultured Occallatibacter sp.
CCCGCCCTGGGGCGAGCACGGATGAATAGAGGTGGTGAAATGAGTGGTTGACATAGCGCAGCGATTGTAGCTCACGGCGCGGCTGGCGGACGAGCCAAAGGATGTATGGCGGGCGGGGAGGCCGGCCGTTTCGGATGAGCCGACGCACGGGTGGGGATCGTCCACCAGGCCTCAAAGACAAACCGGGGCTCCCGGCAAGCGAAGACCATTTGCTGGGAGCCCCGAGACGGGCGGTAGGGCAGCGCCTAAGCTGCGGTTTTCACGAGCCGGGGCGCAGGCAGGACGCTGATTCCGGTCAGCTCGATCTCCGGGGTCAAATAACCGGGACGGACGGGTTCCTTCTGCATCAGGCCGGAGCTGAGATATTTCTTATTGTCATCGGCAAAGACGGTGACCACGACCGCATCCGGTCCGATCTCCTCCTGGGCTTTGAGCGCGGCCAGGAAGTTGCAGCCCGAGGAGATGCCTACGCCCAACCCCAGACAGGCAGCCAGGTTCTGCGCCATCAGAATTGAATCGCCATCCGAAACCGCGATCGGTGCATCCAGCGCCGCCATATCCAGGATCGCCGGGATGAACTCATCGGAGATTCCGGCGATGCGATGCGAGCCGACTTTGCAGCCGGTCGAGAGGGTCGGAGACTCGGCCGGCTCAACCGGATAAATCCGAACCTTCGGGTTCTTCGAGCGAAGATAGTTTCCCACGCCCATCACGGTGCCGCCGGTGCCGACGCCGGCCACAAAGGCATCCGGTCGAAGGCCCGCTTCTTCCAGTTGCATCCAGATTTCAGGCCCGGTTGTTTGCCAGTGCGCTTCGACATTGGCGCAGTTGGAGAACTGCCGGGGCAGAAAGACGCCGCCGCCGGCCGCCAGTTCCTCGGTCATGCGAATGCTGCCCAGAAATCCGCCCTGCTCGCGCGAGACAGGAACCACGGTGGCGCCGAAGCTTTCCATCAGCCGTGTGCGTTCCACGCTCATCCAGTCGGGCATGAAGATCTTAACCGTGTGGCCAAGGGCGTGACCCAGCGCGGAAAAGGAGATGCCGGTGTTGCCGCTGGTGGCCTCGGCGATGGTGTCGGTGGGCTGAATGGCGCCTTCCAGGTACGCCTTCTTGAGAATGTGGAAGGCCATGCGGTCCTTGATGCTTCCCGTCAGGTTCCACTGCTCGCACTTGGCATAAATGACCCGCGCCGTGCCGAGGTAGCGGAATTCAATGGCCAGCAGGTGCGTGTTGCCGATCAGGCGCGCAAGATGGGCCAGCTTCGGTTGAACGCTATTCAACCGGTCTTCATCAATAGACGGACAGTTCATGGTTTTGGAATCCTGCACCATTCTACTCGGTGCGCGGCGGTTCGTTGGCAGATCATGCCGCAATTGCTTTGCGGGCGTGGACTTCGAGAACGGTGCCGTCGACCCTTTGCAGGTAGACGACGATTTCAAAGAGATTGCGCGCCTGTGGATTGCCTTCGGGGCTGAGCATGCGCATGAGGCTCTTGGGAGATTTGGAAAGGGCTTCTCCAAGGGCGATAAAGCCCACCGTGCCGTTGATGTACTCGCGGAGGACCGCCTTGGCCGTCTCCATGTCTCCGGCAACCATGTTGGACACCGCCTCGCGCAGGAACTCGCGGCGAAAGTCCAGACTCGCGAGTTGTTCCTTGATGGTTTCTCTGAAGCTTCGTGTCAGCGTCATCTATTCATCCCGCTTTCGTCTCTTGTATTCGGCCCAAAGCGATTGCGCCTCTTCTATGTCTGCCTGCTGCCGCTTTTTCGTCCCGCCGGCCAACAGGATCACCAGCCGCTCTCCGTCCCTGCCGAAGTAGACTCTGTATCCTGGGCCAAAGACGAGCCGCAACTCGGAGACTCCGGCGCCCACTCCCTTGGCGAGGAAAAGTTGCCGCCTTCCATGCGCAGCACACTGGCGATTACCCGCGCAACCGTGGCAGCATCGAGCGTAACCAGCCAGTCCCGGTAAGGGCTTCGGCCTTTTGCGTCGACGTATTCGCGGACTTCAATCACAGAGAATGGTAACGTAGACGTTACCGGAATGCAAGAGAGAAAAGTCGCGGGGGTGCTGATTAGTTCGAAATTTCATCATAGGTCGGGTCGGCATATTCCCACTTGATCCAATCCTGCCCGGTCAGGAAATCTGTCACTTTATTCAAATCAATCCCACATGGCACATTGATGGAGATGAGCCTGGAATACATCCCTTCATAACTACACCGGAGCTTTTCGAGTTCTTTCAGAAAGTCTTGAGCTTTCGAGTTGGTTGGTGAAAAATCGGCAATCGCTCTTACTGTGCGATTTCCTGACTTCTTCACACAGCGGGTGAATTCCAGACAGTTTTGGTCGTCAAGCTGGGCTTCGACGACATCCTCCCATGACACGCCATACGCATAAAAGGGGCTGTTCTCTAATCGATACTGGTTCGATCCTATTGGAGTAGCCCATGGAGTCTCCAATTCACCGGCATCCGGTCCACGGAGTTGAATCTTCACCATTTTTTCAGCCGTAGGCTCTCCTTCTCAATACCGCTGAAGATACTTTGTGTAACCTCTCCTCACGGCGTCGCGGTCAGCGCGTCGGTGCGCTTGCTCATCTTGGCGGTGCGTTCCAGTTTTTCCCAGTTGAAGGGTTTGCCGTCGATGGCGCGCTTGAGCGTCTTGAACAAAACGATGGAGAAGACCTGGCGGTAGGCGAAGCGTTGCAGCCAGATGTGGAAGAGAAGCCAGCCGTCGCCCTTGTTGGCCGGATGGCGGCGCTCCAGGCTGAAGGCTATCGAAGATGTGATGAAGTCGATGAGCAGGAAGCCAAGGAAGTAGACCACCAGCTTTTCGAAGCTGGCTGCCGAAGCCGCCAGGGGGTGGAAATGGCGGTCGATGAAGTAGTTGATGACGCCCCAGACAAACATGAGGTCAATGAACGGGGAGACCAGCGGCAGCAGCATCTGGAAGATGAGGATATTGGGTAGGGCGAACAACCCCATGGCCTTGTTGCGAACGAAAGCGGCGCGATGCTTCCAGACGGCCTGTAAAATCCCGAAAGACCAGCGGAAGCGCTGGCGCATCAGTCCCTTGACGTCGATGGGGGCCTCGGTGAAGGCCAGGGAGCGGTCCTCGTAGACGACCTTGAGGCCCATTTCGAGCAGAGCCATGGTGAGGTCGGCGTCCTCGGCCACGGTGTTGATGGGATAGCCGCCGGCTGCCTTGACGGGGCCGGTGCGCCATGCGCCGATGGCTCCGGGGACTACCACGACGACATTGAACAGGTCCAGGGCGCGGCGCTCAAAGTTCTGGCTGGTGATGTACTCCAGGGCCTGCCAGCGAGTCCAGAGGTTGACGCGGTTGCCCACCTTGGCGTTGCCTGCGACGGCGCCGATGAGCGGATCCTCGAAGTGGGGGATGAGCTTGGAGATGGCATCGGGGGCGATGACGGTATCAGCGTCGATGCCGACGTAGACCTCTTCAGTGAGCCGGTCGAGAGCGTAGTTGAGAGCGGCGGCCTTGCCCCCGTTGGGTTTGGTGAGCACCTGGACGTGGCCGGCGGCGATTTCGGCCGCGAAGGCCTGGCGCGCTACCTCGGAAGTGCGGTCGCTTGATCCGTCGTCGATGACGATGATGTGGAGATTGGCGTAGTCGGAATTGAGCACCGAGCGGACGGTGCGCACGATGACCTTTTCCTCGTTATAGGCCGGAATGAGCACGGCGATGCGCGGATTAAAGCCGGGCGAGGCCTGGCGGTGAGGGCGGCGCAGCCGGTCGATGATGGCGAAGATGCCCACCAGCAGCAGGCGCGCGCTCATCAGGATATCGCCCAGGAAGAAGACCAGCATAATGAACTTGCCGATGATGGCCAGGCTGGAAAAGGCGATGGAGTCAGGCACCGCGCGCAGGTATTGGCGGAAGGTGAGCTTGGGCATCACCTGCGCGGTGGTCTTGCCCATCAGCGCGGAGACGGGCACGATCGAGTAGCCGTGGGCGCGCAGGGCGTTAATCAACATCGGCAGCGCGGCCACGGTGGCTGAGCGGTCGCCGCCGCCGTCGTGCAGCAGGATGATGGAGCCGCGGAACTGCGGCTTCACCTTCATGGTCTCCAACTGTTCGAGGATGGACTGGGTGATCTCGTCCGGCGTCTTGCGCGGATTCTCGTTCCAGTCGTTGGTGTCCATCTTGCTGCCGATGATGGTGTAGCCGTCGTGCTGGATGCGCTCGACAGGAGCGGCCTGGTCGTCGGTGTCCGGTTCCTCGTCAATGTCGTAGGGAGGGCGAAAGTAAAGCGGCTGAATGCCCAGCTTGCTGGCGAAGAGGCGTTCGGTCAGCTTGATCTCGATGTCGAGCTGGCGGTTGGAGATTTCGCTGATGTCCGGATGGGTGTAGGTGTGGTTGCCGATCTCATGGCCCTCGCGCACCACACGCTTCATGAGACCGACATTTTCCTGCGCCTCGGCGCCGATCATCATGAAAGTGCCCTTGACGCCATATTTCCTGAGAATATCGAGGATCTTCGGCGTCCACTTGGGGTCGGGGCCGTCGTCGAACGAGAGCGCGACTTCTTTGGGGTGGTAGCCGTACTGCTCAATGGTGTAGGTGCGCGGATACACCTCCATGTGCTCATCGACGATGAGCGTTCTGCGCCGGTCGGGCTCGTCGGTGTCCAGCTCGACAGTGCGCTTGCCTGGCTGGGGCAGGCCGGTGACGCGGATAATGTCGCCGTCACCCTCGTTGTCTACATCGTGGCCGGGTTGAACCTGGCCGAGCGCCTGCAACGACTCCGCGTTGCTGGGCTTGTCCCACACGCTCCACAGCGAGCTGTCCTCTTCTCCCAGACGCCAGAGAGCGAAGGTCTGCAGGCCCATCGCGCGGGCTGCGCGCAGTTCGTTCAGCAGCGTGACGCCATCAAGGAACCAAACCACGTGGCGCTGGTTCTTGTCTTCGTCGATGTACTCGAAGTGCGGATTGAGCGTGTCGTAATCAAGGTTCAGATCGGCTTCGGCGTCAGAGGCGCGCTGCCATGCGTCGGATACCTGCAGCACTTCGGTATCGAGGACCTGCGGTTTGCGATGCTTTCGGTCCTTGGGGTTGGGGATCGAGAGCGTCCAGTCGTAGCCGTAGTTGCCCACGGCGCAGATCAGCTTCTCTTTTGGGACAACCTTGAGAACGCGGCGCAAGTTGCCCACGAACCACTCCTGGCTGGCGATGGGGCCTGGCTGGCTCTCCACCTCGTGCTCGTCGTAGTTCATCAGCACAATGCCGTCGGAGTTGGCGGCAATCCGCTTCAGGTCGCTGTCGCTGGTCGAGACCACGGTGTTGACGTAGAGCCGCAGATTGCGCGGGTGCATGTCCCCGTACAGCTCCTGGATGAAGCTCAGGTAACCCTGGTTGGCGTTGTCGGGCAGGTTTTCAATGTCCAGCGAAAGGCCGCGATAGACCGGGTACGCGGTAAGGAAGCGAACGATTTGCTGGCGCAGCGCGGCGCGCTTGGAGGGGTCGGCCAGGACGCCGGCCATGGCCGGGTCCCAGTTTTGGGTATTGGGGTTGTAATTGTTCAGGTGAGGGAAGACTTCGGTGTCTTCCTTGGCCGCCTGAATCACCCGCTTGACCCTGTTCATGTCGTCGGGGTCGTGCACCGTGGCGCCATCCACCACCGGATACTCGCGGTGGTTGTCGCCGTTCATCGCCAGCAGCGTTCCCTGGGGAGCGTTCACGTGCAGCCACTGCGGGAAGAGCATATCGATCTGGTGAACGTGCTGCTTGAACGAGGAGTAGCTGGCCGGGTCGTCCGGCACGTAGTATGCAGCGCGCAAACCTTCGCCGGTGTTGAAGGGGATGTCAGAGGGCTTGCGGCTGGTCTTGCGGCGCGCGGGGCGCGGGGCTTTTTGGCCATGCAGCAGCGTCGGCCGGTCGGGCAATGCCTTGTAGTTGTGCTTGGGGATGGGCAGCAACAGCTCCGGCAACTGCTGAAAACGCAGCACGTTAAAGATAAATATCGCTAGAACCAGCGTGGAAACCACGGCCGTCACATCGAGAATGCGGCGCAGCCGTTTCCAGCGCTTGCGTTGCGGGTCGAAGAATATCTGTTTATCCGGCATGAATGGTCTGGCTTGTCCTTTTGTGAAAACGGAGCTGTGAAAACGGGCGCGAAAGCCGCGGAAACAGTCTACGCTATACATTACGAATCGTATGGAAGCTGCGCACGAGAGTCAATCACGAGTCTGGAGCCGGGTTCGTTTTCCTCTGGCCCCCGCCCTGTCCGTCACGCTGGCCCTTGGCGCCGGTCTGCTGTTGCGCCTATGGATGTTGAAGCATTTCTTTGAGCTCTTCGGCGACCCGCTGATCTACGGCGCCCTGGGGAAAAACGTGCTTCTGCATGGCCGCTACGCCCTTGAAGGGGCTGGCGGCGAACTCTATCCCACGCTGATCCGCCTGCCTGGCTACCCGCTGTTTCTGGCCCTCTGCTTCCGGCTCTTCGGGATGGAAAACTACGTCTCGGCCGCCTGGGTGCAGATTGCGTTGGAACTGGCTGGCTGCCTGCTGCTGGCCGATTTTGCGCGCCGCATTGCCCCGGAGCCACTTCGCAGCGGAGCCGCTCACTGCACCCTCTGGCTGGCCGCGCTTTGCCCCTTCACCGCAGTTTACGCCGTCGTGCCGCTCACCGAATCGATTACGTTGTTCATGCTGGCGCTGGCGCTCTGGTCGGCGGCCCGCTTTCGCGCCCTGCCTGGATGGGGGCCGGCGCTCTCGTTCACCTTTGCGGTCACCTATGCGGCCCTGCTCCGGCCAGACGGCGCACTGGCCGCTGTTGCCCTGGCTCCGGCGTTGCTCATCGGCTTGTGGAGCAAAGAGGGCGAGTGCGCAATTCCCGCCAAAAAGCTGGCTCGCATGGCTGTGGTCTGCGTACTGCTGGTTCTCACGCCCTTCGCCGCCTGGACCTGGCGCAACTGGCAGGTCTTCCACGTCTTTGAGCCGCTTGCTCCGCGGCTGGCCACCGATCCCGGCGAGAACGCCCATCCCGGCTGGGAGCGATGGGTCAAATCCTGGTGCCTGGACTTCGTCTCTACCTACGACATTTACTGGAACGTTCCCGGCAGCACTCTGGATATGACCAAGCTGCCCGCCCGCGCCTTCGATTCCCCGGCCCAATACGCTGAAACCGCCGCGCTGGCCGCTGATTACAACCTGAAGCAGAGCATCACGCCGGAGATCGATGCGCGCTTTGGCAAGCTGGCGGACGAACGCATCGCCGCCCATCCGCTGCGTTCTTACCTCTGGCTGCCGCTGGGGCGGGTGGCCGACATGGCTTTGCGTCCCCGCATCGAAAACCTGCCCATCGACCTGGACTGGTGGGTTTATGCGAACCACCGCTCCGAGACCCGCTTCAGTTGGGCCTACGCCGGGTTGAATGCTCTTTATCTGCTGTTGGGAATTGCCGGACTCTGCCTGCGGCCGCGCTTCTGGCGGCCGATGCTCGCTTATATTCTGTTGCGCTGCGCGCTGCTGGCCACCGTGGAAGCTCCAGAGGCCCGTTACACCATCGAGTGCTTCCCCATGCTCTTTGCCTTGGGCGGTGTTGCGCTCTACCGGTTCACGTACTGGGTCTTGCCGTCGGTCTTGAAGCTGAAGGCGTCGGCCGGCAGAGGCTGATTGGTCTTGATGTTGAAATAGACGCTGACCCGGTATTGCCCCGGCCCTTCGTCGAAGACCTGCTTGAGGCTTATGCCCCGCTCGGCGTCCACCCAGATGGTGACCTTGGGGATGTTCTTGCGGACGGCCGGGTCTTTGGCCACCAGTTCCAGCTTCTCGGTCTTCACGCCGTCGAGCGTCTCGGCGCCCAGGTACTTGATCTCCCACTTATCAGCCAGATCCTTGCCGCTGGCGCCGAAGCCGAGCATCAGGTAGCTCTCGAATTTGCTGGCCTTGGCATAGGTAGTAACCTGGTTGGTGTTGCCGCCTTCGAAGAGCTTGAAGACGCCGCCGACGTAAGCGTAAACCTTCACGGCCGGCTTGCCGTTGTGTTCCGCGATGTGCGCGGCCATTTGGAATGCCGTGCCTTTGCGCTCGTAGTAGACTGTGCCTTTCTGAATGTCGTCGTCGTAGATCGGATCGGTCTCGACGGAATCGAACTGGAAGCCGGCCGAGGTGGAGTGGAAGTTCTTCGCCGCTTCGTCCAGTCGGCGCAGCACCTTGTCCTTCTCTTTTTCAGCGGAGGGAGGCGGAGCGGCAAGGGTTGCGCGCACCGTCAGCAACGCCAGCGCAATCGCCGCCGCAAAAACGAACTTTCTTGTCTTGTGCATAGATTTCCTTCACCACATTTATCTACTGTTAGCTGTCAACTGTGACCTGCTTTTAGCGGCGCGCCCAGACCTTCCAGGCCCAATTACCCTGGGCGTCCTGCACGGTCTCCCAACTCTTCACAGAGACGGCGTCGCCGGTCACAGGCTCAATGGCCTTGCGCAGGGCCTTCTTCACCACTTGGGACGATTCCGTGGTCTTCAGGTCGAGGCTCACATCCGAGGCTTGCACGGTGACAATCAGCCCGCGGCCGCCATCGCCGATCACCTGGATAGGATGCGGGGGGCCGGCGGCGTTGGACGGCCGGTCGCCGTAGTTCCACAGATGCGGCGTGACGAAAATGAACGCCAGAATCAGCGTCACCATCACATCGTAGTGAAAACAGCCGCGCGGATACGTCCAGTAGAAATAGCTTTTCAGAATCTTTTTCATTGTGCCCTTACCGTGTAATCCGCTCCAGCCCACCCATGTAGGGCCTGAGCGCTTCTGGAATCAGGACCGATCCGTCGGCCTGCTGGTAGTTCTCGACAATCGCCAGCCAGGTGCGTCCCACGGCCAGTCCGCTGCCGTTCAATGTGTGGACAAACTCGAGCTTGCCTTTGGGTCCACCGAGGCGGTAGCGGATGTTGGCCCGCCGCGCCTGGAAGGCCTCGAAGTTCGAGCAGGAAGAGATCTCCCTGTAAAGCTGCTGGCCGGGGAGCCAGACCTCCAGGTCGAAGGTCTTCGCGGACGAGAAGCCGGTGTCTCCGGTCGAGAGCAGAACCCGGCGATAGGGAAGGCCAAGCGTCTCCAGAACCTCTTCCGCATCGCGGGTCAGCCACTCGTGCTCGGCGTCGGAGTCTTCTGGCCGGGTGAACTTGACCATCTCGACTTTTTGGAACTGGTGCTGCCGGATGATGCCGCGCGTATCCTTGCCCGCTGCTCCAGCTTCTGCGCGGAAGCAGGGTGTGAAGGCCGTCAGGCAGATCGGCAGCCGAGCCTCGTCGAGGATTTCGTCGCGATAAAGGTTGGTGACCGGAACCTCGGCTGTGGGAATCAGCCAGTGGTCATTGTCCTTGTACTCGCCGCGGGCCACGGCTTCAAAGTCAGCGTCGGAGCAGCGAAACAGCTCCTCGGCAAACTTGGGCAACTGCCCGGTCCCGTACAGGCTCTTGCTGTTGACCATGAACGGCGGCAGAACTTCCGTGTAGCCGTGCTTCTGGGTGTGCAGGTCGAGCATGAAGCTGACCAGCGCCCGCTCCAGCCGCGCTCCCGCGCCCATGTAAACCGCAAACCGCGCCCCGCTCAACTTGGTTGCGCGTTCCAGATCGAGAATTCCCAGCGCCTCACCCAGCTCCCAATGCGGCTTGGGCTCAAAATCAAAGGCCGCTTTCTCGCCCCAGAACTTCACCGGCAGATTGTCGGCCTCTGATTTTCCAATCGGAACTTCGTCGCGGGTCAAATTGGGAATGCTGGCCAGCAACTGGCGCAGCTTGTCGTCGAAGGAGGCAGCGGTCTGGTCCAGCTCGTCCAGTTTTTCCTTCAGGGAACGAGTCTCTTCCATCAGCGCCGAGGCGTCCTGGCGGGCTTTTTTTAGCGCGCCTACCTGCTGGCTCAGCTCGTTGCGGCGCGCCTTCAGCCGTTCTGAGGTGGTGATGGCCTCGCGCCGGCTCTGATCCAGAGCGCGAAAATCCCCCAGCAGCGCAGCCGGGTCCGCCCCGCGCGCGCGCAGTTTCTCTTCAACAAGTTCCAGGTTGCCGCGTACAAATCCAAGGTCGAGCATCGCTCTTCCATTTTAACCGAATGGCTCGGACAGCGGTCTTTTCGGGTTCGTGGTCTCTCACCCGTGTGATAGGAAGAAGCCGCGAGGATGGGGCACGTGCACAAGAAAGTGGAACAGGAAGACTGTTAGTTGATTACTGACAACTGACTACTGATCACTGACCACTGCTTTTACGGATGTTCTTCGACAGCGATGCCCACGCTGCCGGTGTTGCCGGTGACGGCCAGGGCAGTCAGGTTGGTGGCCACGCCGGGCAGCGATGCCGGGGTGAAGGTGACGCTTCCGTCCAGGGCGGAGGTGGCCGTGGCGGCCTGTGTGGCCAGCAACGCGCTCTGGGCGCAGCGGCCATGCGGCGGGCAGGGAGGCGCCCATGCGTAGAGCGCCTCGTAGAGCGTCACTGTGCCGCCGGCCATGGGGTTGCCGTCCATGTCCAGCACCCGCAGCGTAATCTGGCCCGCCGTTCCCTGGATGGAGAGGCTCTGCGCGGTTCCGGAAACGGCCTGGAGGGTCGCGTACTCCGGGCGAGCGCCAAAGGCGGTATAGGTGACGCACTGATTGGTTCCGTTCAGGCAGGCGGTCGCGGTTACTGTTTGACCTTCGGTCAGTGGTCCCACGGTGAGCGCCTTGGCGGCGATGCCGCTGCTGTTGGTGGTGACAGCGCCGCTCTGCAAAGTGATGCCGCTTCCGGTTATCTGCCAGACCACACTCTGACCGCTTGCGGGAGCGCCTTTGCTCAGCGCCAGGGCCTGCGCCGTCCAGTTGATTGTGGCTCCCGCTGCCAGCGAGAGCATGGGCGATAGTGAGGCCAGCGTCGGCGGCGTTCCGCCACAGAACTCAGCCTTCAGGCTGCTGGAACCATTGGTCAGCGAAGCGGTGACGATGGACCAACTCCCGTCGACCGCGGTCACGTTCATCGTGGCGCGGCCATCTCCGGTGGCCGTTACCGTGCAGGTTTGCTTGCCGCAGCCCAGGGTAGCCGTTCCGCTGGTCACGGTGTAGACCACCGAGACGCCGCCGGCGGGGCTCAAATTGGACCCCAGCGCGATGACCGAAAAGGGCTCCGGCACGCCGATGGGCACCGTGCTCATGGGCGCTGTGACCAGCGTGAGCGCGTCGCCCGAGCCTGAGTCGTAACTGACGCCGCCGAAGAGGATGGCCGCGGCATAGTAAATGGGCAGGTCGTCCACCTCCACGTCCACCGAGCCGGTGACGCCGGTTGCGGCTGGGGGCGCAATGGCCGTGATCTCGTTGGGCGAGATGCTGGTGACCAGAGCTTGCTGGCCGCCCACCTGCACCGTGTCCGTGGGGCGAAAGCCCATGCCGTGAATCACGATGGGTCCGCCCGAGGCCGGCAGCCGTTGCGGGAAAACCGTGTCGGCGTAGAGTGCCCAGCCCTCGTAGGCGTAGTCCGGCCGGCCGTCGCCGCGCTCGTCGGCAATGCCCAGGCGCACCACGTCGTCGCCCGTGGCCGTCACTTGCAGCCAGCTCTCGCCCGTGGCCAGGCCGTTCAGCCCTGCGCCGAAGCCAACGGCCGCGTAGCCCACCGGATCGAAGGCGTCCCAGACGCCCAGCGCGGGCATCGCCTTGGCGTTGGTGGGAGCGCCGCTCTCGTCCAGCGCCTCGGTAACCACAGTGAAAGTGCGCCCGCCCCGGACTGGAAGGGTAAACCAGTCAGTCTGGCCCACCTGGCTCAGTCGGCCGCTCCACTGCCCACTGGCCGGGAGCATCCTCGGCGCGGCCTCGGCTCCGATGGCGTCGTTTGAACCGCCTACTGCCGAGTCTTCCACGTTCACGGTGAGCGTCTGTGAACTGCCCGCCGACAGGCTCAGTACGGAGATCGGCGGCAATGTTCCCGATGGCTCCGGCGAGCCGTCCAGATACGGACCGACCGAGTTGGTGAGGATGTACCCAGGATTCACCGCCTCGAAGGTGACTTGATAGTTGGCCGTGGTCGCGCCCGGTGGCAGCGGCATTCCGCTCAGGTCAAAAAAGCCCTGCATCGCGGCCTCGTTCGATCCCCACATGGTCAGCAAATTGCCGTTCGCGTCGGTCCAGCCGGTCACCGGGTTGCCATGATTGCCGTTGAAAGACGAGCCGGAGACGAAGCTCACCGTGTACTGGTAGAGCGGATTGCCGTTCGCATCCAGCGGCCGCGCCACCACATTCACTCCCTGCATTCCCCCGCCGCTTCTGAAGCTGATGGTTCCCTGGATGGAAACGGTGTTAGCTGCGGTGATCTGCTTGCCGGGAAAGCTGGCCAGGTTGCTGGCAGTGATGGGGTAGATGCGGTTCAGTGCGGCGATGTCGTCCCAGCGCAGTTGGGCGGGGTTGGGGATGCAGGCGCCGCCGGTCGAGCCGCAGAGGCCGCTCTCTGGCTGCATTACCGGCCAGCCTAGCGTGCCGCCCACTTCGCCGTTGGTCTGTGCTCCGGGGTTCACCTGCGCGTAGTCCAGGCCGAGAATCCGCCCGAAGGCGCGCTCCAGTTCAAAGCTCATCATCTCCAGCACGCTGGCGTTGGTGGCGCAGAGGCCGTTGAGCACGATGATGCCGTGCGCGATGGTCGCATCCGGGTTGACGTTGTCGAGCCACTCGAAGACGCCGTTATTCTGGCAACTGGTGGGCTGGCTGGCTCCCTTGCCGTAGAGGGCGTCGATCACCGAGCCGTCGGCGTCAAAGACGATGCCCAGCGGGAAGCTGGTGGCCGCGGGGGTTATGTCGGCGGGCGCGGTAATCACGCCCACTTGGTTGACCTGCTCATTGGTCACCGTGAAGTTTGTGCCGCTCGCCAGGATGTTTGCGCCGCTCACGTCCTCATTCAGCGAGCCTTTGTCGGTGAGCGCAACCCCGGCGGTGGGAACCGCGTTCCACAGAGCCGCCGCCGCGTCCACCATTGCCTTTGCCTGTTGGTTGGTGACTGAACTGTTCAGCGGCCCCTGATCGACGTAGTAATTCAACTGACCGTTGGCCCAGTGCACGGGTTGGCCCACCACCCCCGGATTGAAGTAGCTTACTCCGGCCACGTACTTGGGTCCGCCAGCCATCGCAGCCGCCGAACCCAGCAACAGCAAAAAGGCAGGTAGCCAGACAGCCGTGCAGCGCGAGAGGCGGAAGCGGGAGACGGACATGGGGGTGCGCTCCGGGCCGGGATTGCCGGTTCGCCTTGAAATCCTGCCGGGAAAACTTTGACCGGGCTCGAAGACGGCCACAGTTCTCTCGTAGGCACGAGGCGGTCCGACTGGAGATCTTGAAGGAACAAAAAGTCTTAATGAGTTTTTCGTAATAGAGCGGACCGGAGAGTCTTGCCCTAGCGCCACCGGCCTGTGTATGGTTACTGCGTGAAAGCTCCGCGATGTAGTGGAATTCTGCTCCACGTTACTTCTCTGCCCGGTCGCTTCGGCATCGGCGACCTCGGCCCGTGCGCCTATGAGTTCGCCGATTTCCTCTTCGCCGCGGGAGAGAAGTTGTGGCAAGTGCTGCCGCTGAATCCCACCGGATACGGCGACTCCCCGTACCAGTGCTTTTCCGCTTTTGCCGGCAACCCTATGTTGCTCAGTCTTGAGCAATTGCGCGATCAGGGCCTGCTCCAATCGTCAGATCTGGATCAGGCGCCGCCGTTTCCTGAAGAGGTTGTCGACTATGGGCGGGCAATCGAATTCAAGATGGCGGCTTTGCGCCGGGCGGCGCAGGTTTTCTTTGCTGACGGCGAGCACGCGGATCGCGCCGCCTTCGACCGCTTTTGCGAAAGCGCCAGTTCATGGCTCGACGACTACGCTCTCTTCATGGCCTGCAAGCAGGTGCATCACGGAACGGCTTGGACCTCATGGGACGAGCAGATTCGCAAGCGAGACGCGCGTGCTGTGAGCGAGTGGTCGCGGAGACTGGCGCCGGAGATACAGGCATTCAAGTTTTGGCAATTCGAATTCTTCCAGCAGTGGGAACGTCTCAGGACGTATTGCCAGCAGCGCGGCATCCGGTTCATGGGCGACATTCCCATCTATGTTGCGCACGACAGCGCGGACGTCTGGGCTCATCCCGATCTGTTTTATCTCGGTGATCAAGGCAAGCCGACCGTGGTTTCCGGCGTGCCGCCGGATTATTTCAGCGCCACCGGACAGCTTTGGGGGAATCCTATCTATCGCTGGGACGTGCTGGCTGCCAGCGGATACAAGTGGTGGATTGAGCGCTTCCGTGCCTCGCTCGGGCTTTTCGATATGGTGCGGCTGGACCATTTTCGCGGTTTCGAAGCTTACTGGGAGGTTCCCGCCGGCGAAGCGACCGCTGTTCACGGGCGCTGGGTCAATGGGCCGGGGGAAAGTTTTCTCTCTGCGATGCAGGACGCATTTGGCGGACTGCCCATTGTGGCTGAGAACCTGGGCGTGATCACTCCGCCGGTGGAGGAACTACGGCAAAAGTTTGGCCTGCCGGGCATGAGCATTTTGCAATTCGCCTTCGGCACTGATGCGCAGGGTTCGTCGTTTCGCCCCCACAACTACAATCGCGACATGGTTGCCTATACCGGCGGCCACGACAACGACACAACAGTGGGCTGGTGGTCCAGTTCGGGCGTCGGCGACAGCACGCGCACTCCAGAGGACGTTCGCAAAGAACACGACTTCGCCCGCGCGTATCTCAACTTCCGCGATGATTCCGAAATCAATTGGGTCATGATCCGGGCGGTGCTGGCTTCGGTCGCCGACATTGCGATTGTCCCGTTGCAGGATGTGCTGGGGCTGGGCAGCGCGGCGCGGATGAACCTTCCCGGCACCGTCAGCGGAAACTGGAAATGGCGGTATTGTCCCGGCGCATTGAGAGGCGAGTTGAGCGCGAGACTCCGATCCCTGGTCGCCCTTTATGATCGCTAAGAAGAATCCTTGAGAGGGAACGGGAGAATCGCATCCATGGAAAAGCCGCCGCGATCGTTCTGGCAAATTTGGAACATGAACTTCGGTTTCCTCGGCATTCAGTTTGCCTGGGGATTGCAGATGGCAAACATGAGCGCCATCTACGAATACCTGGGCGCGCGGGCCGATCAGATTCCGATTCTGTGGCTGGCCGCGCCGCTAACTGGCTTGATTGTGCAGCCGATTGTCGGCCATGCGAGCGACCGCACATGGGGCCGCCTGGGCCGGCGCCGGCCGTACTTCCTGGCTGGCGCAATTCTGAGTTCGGCGGCGCTCATCCTGATGCCGCGCAGTTCCGCACTCTGGATGGCGGCGGGGTTGCTGTGGGTTCTTGACGCCTGCATCAACATCAGCATGCAGCCCTTTCGGGCGTTTGTCTCCGACCTGCTGCCGGAATCTCAAAGCACGCGCGGCTTTGCCATGCAGAGTCTTTTCATCGGGCTGGCTACGGTGATTGCCTCGGCGCTGCCTTTCCTGCTGACCAATGTTTTTCACCTGACGCAAATCAGGGCCGCGGGGACGATTCCTTTCACTGTGCGTGTTTCCTTTTACATGGGCGCTGCGGCGTTCCTGGGTTGTGTGCTTTGGACCGTTTTCACGACCAGGGAATATCCGCCGGAAAATTTGGCGGAATTCCGGAAACAGAAGGCCAAGGGCGCGGGATTGGCGGCTGGGACGCGCGACATCGTGGCGTCAATCCGCGAGATGCCCCGCACCATGCGGCAGCTCGCCTGGGTCCAGATCTGCACCTGGATGGGGTTGTTTTGCATGTGGCTCTACTTCCCGGTGGCGGTGGCGCGCAATGTCTTCGGCGCCTCCGACACGAATTCTCTCCTGTATACCGCGGGAGTGGAGTGGGCGGGCGTTTGTTTCGGAATGTACTCGCTGGTGTGCTTCGGATTTTCATTCGCGCTGCCCGCGCTTGCCCTGAAGTTTGGGCGCAAGGCAACCCACTCCTTGTGCCTGATATGCGGCGGCCTGGGACTGCTTTCTGTTGCAGTGATTCACACCAAGCTTCTGCTGTTGCTCTCCATGATCGGAGTCGGGGTTGGCTGGGCCAGCACGCTCTCCATGCCTTACTCCATCCTTGCCGGATCGCTGCCCCAGGGGAAGGTCGGCGTCTACATGGGGATATTCAACTCCTTCGTCGTGATCCCGGAGATCACGGCGGCGCTTGGATTCGGCTGGGTCATGGGCCATCTGCTGAACAACAATCGGATTTCCGCAGTGGTAGCGGGTGGAATCTTCTTCATGCTGGCTGCGATCCTGATGCGTCGCGTCGAGGATGTGCGCGATCTGCAACATCCTGGGACGATGCCGGGCAATGCCGTCGCGGCAAAGTCTTGACCTCAAGTTGAGCGGGAATTTCAACGATCCTGCCCGCGCACAGCAGCCGCGGACCATGGAGCAAGAGTCGAATCCGGCCTGAGTCTCATCAGAATGAGTGTGGCTGGCCCCTCGCTGTGACGTCGGCCGCCCCAAAGCGTCTAAAATCAACACGGGAAATCCTATGACAGAGATTCGTTCGACTGTAATCCTTGGCTCCGGCTGCGCCGGACTCACGGCGGCCATCTACACCGGCCGCGCCGGTCTCAACCCGCTGATTCTGGAGGGCCACGAGCCCGGCGGCCAGCTCTCCATGACCACCACGGTCGAAAACTTCCCCGGCTGGCCGGAGGGCATCCAGGGGCCGGAACTGATTGACAACATGAGGAAGCAGGCAGCCCGCTTCGGCGCGACTTTTCAGCCTGTTGATTTGAATCAGGTGGACCTCAGCGCAAATCCCTTCCGGCTGCAGACCTCGGCCGGGGAGATTCTGACGCGTACGCTGATCGTCGCCTCCGGCGCCAGCGCGCGCTGGCTGGGTTTGCCCAGCGAGCATGCGCTCATCGGCCACGGCGTCTCCAGTTGCGCCACCTGCGACGGCTTCTTCTTTCGCGGCAAGGAAATTGCCGTGGTGGGCGGCGGCGATTCGGCCATGGAAGAGGCGTTGTTCCTCACCCGCTTTGCCTCCAAGGTCACGCTGCTCCATCGCCGCTCGGGCTTCCGCGCCTCCAAAATCATGCTGGAGCGCGTCCACGCTCACCCGCAGATTGTTCTGCGCGCCAACACCATCATCGAGGAGGTGCTGGGCGTCGAAGAGAAGGAAGTGAAGGGCGTGCGTCTGCGCGATGTGACGACCGGCGAAGTGACCACGCTGCCCATCAGTGGCCTTTTCCTCGGCATCGGTCACGAGCCGAATGCGAAGATGTTCGCCGGACAGATTGATCTCGACGGCGATGGCTACATCCTCACCACCGGCAACGTGCTGACCACCCTCAATGGCCAGGTTGTCCCCGGCGTCTTTGCCTGCGGCGACGTGCAGGATCGCCGTTACCGCCAGGCCATTACTGCTGCGGGTTCTGGCTGCATGGCCGCGCTCGAAGCGGAAAAGTTCCTTGAAGAGCAAGGGCAGTGAGCGATCTAAGCGAAAATCTCGAACAGCTTGAAACAGCGATTGTCCAGGCTTGCCGCCGCGCAGGCCGTCCGCGCGCCGAGGTCGAGCTGATGGCCGTCTCCAAAACCTATCCTGCGGCCACGGTTGCTGAAGCTGCCGCGCTGGGCCTCGCGCTCTTCGGCGAAAATCGAGTGCAGGAGTTTGCGGGCAAGGCGGCTGAGCTTGACCCGCTGCGCCAGCGTTCCGCCAATCCAATTCGCGCGCATCTCATCGGACACCTACAATCGAACAAGGCGATGCGCGCCGTCGAATTGTTTGACGGCATCGATTCCGTGGACTCGCTGCGGCTGGCCGAGCGGCTGAACGAGGCGGCGGGCAAGTGCGCCAAGCGGCTGCCGGTTCTCGTCGAGGTCAAGCTCAGTCCCGAAGAGTCGAAGGCCGGTTTGGACCCCGACTCCGCCGAAGCCGCGCAACTGCTCGAGCGGTTGCCGGACCTGGCTCACCTGGAGCTGCAAGGGCTGATGACCATTGCCGCCTTCGATGTGCCTGAAGCCGAAACGCGCGCTTGTTTCCGCAGTCTGCGCGCCTGGCGCGACCGCTGGGCCGCTGCGTATCCACGGCTCTCGCTTGATGTGCTCTCGATGGGCATGAGCGGCGATTTTGCGCTGGCCATCGAAGAGGGCGCAACCCGCATCCGCGTGGGCACGGCGCTCTTCGGCGCGCGCAGTCCCTACACGGGGCCGGCCTGATGTTGCGCTCCGCCTCAGCCGGCGTCACCTTGGCCGTCCGCGCCCAGCCGGGTGCGAAGAAGACCGCCATCACCGGCGTCTATGGCGAGGGTCCGGCGGCGCAACTGAAGATTGCCGTTCAGGCTCCGCCGCTCGAAGGCCGCGCCAACCAGGCTCTCGTAGTCTTCCTGTCCGAGACCTTTTCCGTGCCGAAAAATGCGGTTGAACTGATTGCGGGCGAGTCATCGCGGAGCAAGGTTTTCCTGCTGCGTGGAGTTACGCTCGAAAGGGCTGAATCGGTCCTCTGCGGTCGCAACCTGCTAAACTCTCACTCGTGATGCTCCTTGCCTGCCTGCTCATTGTGGTCGCCGCTTACCTGCTTGGTTCGCTTCCCAGCGGGTACTTGCTCGTTCGCCTCTTTCGCCACCAGGACATCCGCCAGGCTGGCAGCGGCAACATCGGCGCCACCAACGTCCTCCGCTCCAATGGCAAGGGCCTGGCCGCAGCCACCTTCCTGCTCGATATGCTCAAAGGCTCGTCCGCTGTCGCGCTTGGCGCCCTGATCGGCGGTTTGCTCGCCCCCGGCGTGGCACCTGACAATATGAAGGCGCTGGCCGCCCTGGTTGCGGTACTTGGCCACATCTTCCCTGTCTGGCTCGGTTTCCACGGCGGCAAGGGCGTGGCCACAGGCTTCGGCGTCTTCCTGGTCGCAGCGCCGCTGGCCGCTCTGGCGGCTATCTCGGTCTTCGCTGTGGTACTTGCGATTAGCCGCTATGTCTCGCTGGCCTCCATCGTCGGCTCGGCCAGCTTTCCGCTCTTTGCCTGTTTCCTGGGCCACGGCGAACGGCCTCCGTTTTTCATCGCCGTTCAGGTCGCCGTCGCCCTTCTCCTCATCGCCAAGCACCACCAGAACATCGGCCGCCTGATGGCCGGCACCGAATCTCGTCTTGGAGCCAATAAAACCGCATGAGTCGTATCATCGTCGTAGGTTCCGGGGCTTGGGGAACCGCTATCGCTCTCTCGCTGCACCGTCGCGGCGGCCACCAGCTTTCTCTCTGGGCGCATAGCCCCGAGGCCGCCCAGGAGATTGTCGAAGCAGCCGAAAACAAGCTCTTTCTCCCCGGCTTTCCCATCCCCTCTGACCTCACCGTCACCGGTGACTGCGCGGTTGTCGCCGACGCCGAGATCGTTATCTCCGTCGTTCCTTCCGGCTTTCTCCGCCCCACGCTTGTCCGACTGCGCCCTCATCTTCATCGTGGCCAGATCATCGTCAGCGCCACCAAGGGCGTCGAGAACGGCACTTTCCTGCGCATGACCCAGGTCATCGCCTCCTGTCTCGCTCCCGCTTCTCCTGGCTTGCCCGGCCTCCCGCTTTCCATTGGCGCATTCTCCGGCCCCAGCTTTGCCCTGGAAGTTGCTCAGGGCCAGCCCACCGCCGTCACCGTTGCCTTTCGCGACTCGGCCATCGCCGCCCGCATCCAGGCTGAGCTTTCCTCTGAGACTCTCCGCCTCTATACCTCGACCGACGTCATCGGCGTCGAACTCGGCGGAGCCCTCAAGAACGTCATCGCCATCGCCGCCGGAGTCGCCTCCGGGGTGGGCCTGGGCCATAACTCCTCCGCCGCCCTCATCACTCGCGGCATTGCCGAGATCACCCGCCTCGCCGTTGCCTGCGGCGGCCGCCGCGAAACCCTCGCCGGACTCTCCGGCGTAGGCGACCTGATGCTCACCTGTACCGGTTCGCTCTCCCGCAACCGCAGCGTAGGCCAGGAACTGGGCCGTGGCCGCAAATTGCCTGAAATTCTCGCCGGCTTGGGCGGCAAAGTAGCAGAGGGGGTTTCGACCACCCGCGCCGCTCTCGGCCTCGCTCGCCGCCACGGCATAGAAATGCCCATTGCTGAACAGATGGAGCTCATCCTCAACGAAGACAAAGACCCTCGCGAAGCCATCAAGGACCTGATGCTCCGCCCCGGCAAGGAAGAACACTAGCCGTCCAGGCGGAATCCGGCTTTGGAAACGGAGGGGGAGGCGCAGGCGCAATTACCTGCAATTTGGGCATTGTTGCCAAATTGGCACGGAGTTTTACTGGTTCACGAGAAAATTTCTCTTAAACGCGCGCAAAAATCCTTCAAAAGCGTCTATATTTACAGAATTGAGAGAAAATTCCTCCCGAGGTATCAAAATGCTGCTCCGCTTTTCCGTTGAGAACTGGATGTCATTCCGCGATGAGGCAACCCTCGATATGGTCGCCACGCGCGAGGAACAGCACTCTGATCATATTGCTGTGATCCCCAAATTCAGTCTGAAATTGCTGCCCGTCGCCGCAATTTATGGCGCAAATGCCTCCGGCAAGAGCAACCTTATCAAGGCGCTGCGCTTCGCCCAGCAATTCATAACAGACCCGCCGAAGGCCGAGGCTCCAATTCCGGTTAAGCCATTCCTCCTTGGCAAAGACCCCTTTGGATGCGCTACGACGTTTCGCTTCGATCTGTTGATCGCGGAAACGGTATATGAGTATAGGTTCTCTTTGACAGATAAGAAAGTTACGCAAGAAGGACTCAAGCGAATCAATCCAACATCGGAGGAGATTCTGTTTCAGCGCGGAAGCGAAGGAGATGACTTCAAGCTGTCCGAGAAGGTTCAGGACGTTGAACGACAGCATTTTGCATTTCGTGGAACACATGACAATCAGCTTTACCTGACGAACTCGGTCTCCCAAAAGCTGAAAGAATTCAGGCCTATTTATGATTGGTTTGACAAGGGGATTATTGTAATTCGCCCCGATTCTCTATACCTGGGGGGGGTGGAAATCACAAGCGACCGCCATCCAAGGTTTAAAGAGATGGCTGCTAGGTTGCGCGATCTTGACACGGGGATTGCGGCAATGCGCCAAATGGACATCGCTTCTGAGAGCATTTTCCCCAAGGATGTGTCGGCCGAGTTAGCGACCAGCCTAAAGGAAGGACAAGCACTCCCGCTCAGTCCGCCAATGAATGAAGACAGAGTGTTTTTTTACAAAAAAGATGGCAAATTGACCGTTCGACGGCTTGCTCCAGTTCACCTGTCTGAGAGCGGAAAGGAGATACTCTTCAGCTTTGCGGACGAATCAGACGGGACTCGCCGATTGCTTGACGTTCTGCCTGCATTCTTGTCCCTTGAGGAAAGGCCAAACCCTCCCGTCTTCGTGATCGATGAATTGGACCGCAGCCTGCACTCTAACCTAACCAGGAGTCTTCTCGATCACTATCTAGGGCAGCGAACGGATTCATCGCAATCCCAGTTGATTTTCACCACGCATGACATGCAACTGATGACTCAAGACCTCTTCCGGAGAGACGAGCTTTGGCTCACGGAGAGAGACGAATTCGGTGCATCCAAGCTGAAAGCGTTCAGCGAATTCAAGGATGTACGCAAGGACAAGGACATTCGCAAGAGTTATCTACAAGGCCGGATGGGCGGTGTGCCAAAGATCAGAATTACGAGTTCTCCATGCAAAGACGAGGCGTCGGTACGATGAAATCCCGTTTTCGTCGTCCTGCGGGTCAGCTCCGTTACAAGCGAATGTTCGTCATCGTTGCCGAAGGCTCGGTGACCGAGCAGGAGTACTTCCATCTCCTGAATGATGAGTCGATCATCCACGTGAGGTGCCTAAAACACCGGAGAAATCTTTCGCCCAAGGAGGCGCTGCTATGTGTTCGAGAGTATGTCCGCAAAGAGAGCCTCAAGAAGTTCGATGAAGCCTGGGTCGTCGTCGATAAGGATTTCTGGCCCGAAGAGCACCTCACCGAGTTGCACGGCTGGGCCCAGAGCCGTGAGAATTTTGGATTCGCTCTCAGCAACCCCAAGTTTGAGTACTGGCTGTTGTTGCATTTCGAGGATGCCAAAGGCGTGGCGAAGGGCGAGGATTGCAACAAGAAACTTGCCAAATACTTGCCCGACTACAACAAGCATGTGGACGGGCGGAAATTCACGCGCGAGAAAATCCAGTCCGCGACTGATCGAGCGAAGAAGCGGGACATCCCGCCCTGCGCCGATTGGCCACGCAAACCCGGAACCACGGTATATAAATTGGTCGAGAAGATACTCGAATCGAGTACAAGGTGCCATCCCTCCCCGCGATCTTCCCAATAACCAAAAGCGGCCCCACTCCCGACGCAACCGCCTCCCGCAGCTCTGCCTCCACGGCCACATGTGACCAATCTCACGCACAGGCAAAGAACCGCAAGAATGCCTTCTGCGACCCCGGTTCCTCGCGCCGTGGGATGCCTGGAACATTGCTCTGTCCTCTTCGGCATCGTTCTCGGGATTTCGCGGCAGGTCCGCCGAACCCAGGCAGCGGAGCGCGGTCCTACGCTTGCAGACTCCGGGAAATCCGGCTTGCGACCCGGATGGAAAGCAACTGTAGCAACGCAACCACCGGCAAGGCATATTTGAGCGCCGCAATCCCGGACCACCAGTGGGCAATGGCCAGGAACAGGATGCAGCCCAGGCAGCGTCCCGTAAACAGTCCGATCTCATGATTGAAGAGATAGGCGTATTCATTCCGCACCTCCATGCGCGAGACCACATCCACCACCTGAAACTCGATCGGATTATAGGCAAGATCCAGCAGCGGCTTGGCCAGCACCAGGCACCCGATAAAAATCAGCACCCCCACGGCGTTGAAGAGCAGTGCATTGCTGATCGCACCCAGGAGGAACAACACCAGCCCGGTCGCAAAGACGATCCTGCGATGTTGGGGGGCCGTGACGCGCCCGACCGTATACAGGAGACAGGCGGAGAAGACGCCGCCGATGGCCTGTGTCGCGCCCAGTGTCCCCTCCTGACCGACCAGCAGCATGACAAGCATGGCCGGCGCCGTCAGCATGTATCCCTGCGCCAGGCCCTTCAGCAGCGCCAACTCCAGCATCCGCTTCCATAACGCATGAAACCGGAAGAAGACGAAGCGTGTACGGCCAGGATTGCGGAAGCTGCCTCTTTCAAGCACTGCGGCGGATAGAAGGGTAAGGCCAAGAACAGCCATTGCGATGATGCGGTAGGCGCGGTTTGCACTTCCACCCAGCCAGCCGTAGCGCGTGGCGCTGCTGATGAACCAGCCAATGAGCGCCGGAACCACGACAGCGGCCAGAGTGGCAACGAACAACTCGACCCCATAGTAGTAGTTGCGGTTGTTGTCGTTGGTGGTGGCCAGCGCCAGAAATCCGCGGTTGGCCCAGAAGAGGCCGGTAGCCAGGCCCATGGCCAGACCCGAGGCCGCGATGCCCATGGGCGTCAGAACGCCCGACCGCATCAACAGCATCATCGCCACCCCCGACAGCAGCATGCCGGCGGCGTACAAATGCTTCACTCCCACCCGGCCCAGCAGCAGACCATTCAGATAGAACGCCACAGGCGTGGCCACATAGACGGCCAACTGATAGGTGACGACCTTGCTGACAGCGTGCGAATTCCGCATCACGTAGGCCGCCACAAAGATCTCGATCACCGGCAGCACCAGGGCATAAATCATGTTGGACACGATCAAAACCCGCATGGAGTGGGAGCAGCGAAGGAAGACTTCAAACTCCCGGCGCAGACGGTTCATGCCCTGGCCCCCCGTGGGGGAGCATGGTGTTTGCCAACGATTCGCCGCCCGAAAAGCGCGCAATCCCTGGTACGCGGACTCGTGAACATGGCTACAAGCATATTGAACCAGCTCGCCTCGTGGGCAAAACGCATCCGGTTTCCGGTTTTTCCATCCTCTCCATCCGTTTCGCAAACGAAACGATGCGTAGTGGGTCGGGCTTGGGCAATGTGGCTATTCGAAGGGGTTGAACCGTCGCGCCCGATCCGGGATTGGGCTCTTTCGCGGCTCTCGTGAGGGCAAAATTGAGGCGCAAAGCAGCCTGAAGATCCCGGTGAAAAGAATACAGTTGACAGGTAAATCTTGGCGGTGTTATCAATATTCCGTTGCGCAATCGATTGTGCAAGTTGGCTATGACCAGGCGGCGCTTCCAAAAGAGCGAAAGATCCTTCCGAACCCGCAACAGATTCTTAGGAGACCCCGATGCATGTATTTGATTCAACAAACGGTATCAACCTACGGCGAGAGGGAGCAGGGTTTCCATCTGCCCTGACCTTCTGGTGGCCAGCCGTGCTGCTGCTGCTGGCCTTATTGGCTGTGCCCGCCCAGGCGCAGTTCGGCTCCAGTCTCTCCGGAACGGTGCTTGACCCTACCGGGGCGGTCATCCCCCATGCGACCGTAACGCTCACCAATACGGCCACGCAGCAGATCCAGACGTCAACATCGAACGAGACGGGCGGTTATCGCTTCAGCGAATTGCCGCCGGGGCATTACTCCGTCACGGTGACGGCTGCCGGGTTCAAAAAGAACAGCCTGATCGACCTGGCCCTCTCCGCAGAAACCCCGCGCAATGTGGACGTGACTTTGCAACCTGGCGGAGCCACGGAAACGGTTCAGGTCAACGGCGATCTGGTCCCGCTGCTCGAAACCTCGGACGCGAGCATCAGCTCGACCCTCGACGGTGAGCAGATACAGCGTCTGCCCACCTATGGCTCCGACCCTTATGAACTGTTGCGCACCGCGCCCGGCATCACCGGCGATGGCGCGCGCAGCGGTTCGGGATCGGCCCTCTATCTGCCGAATGCCGCTGGTCCAGGCGGTTCCAACTCCGGCATCTTTCAGACCGAAAACCAGGTACAAATCTCCGCCGCCGGCCAGCGCCAGGCTGACAACACCTTCTCTGTGGACGGCGTGAGCGTCAACTCACTCACCCACGGCGGCTCCGCGGTGGTATCGCCCAGCATGGAAGCCATCGGACAGATGACTGTGGTTTCCACCTCCCTGGATGCTTCCGATGGCCGCAACTCCGGCGCGCAGATCAAGGTCATCACCAAGAGCGGCAGCAATAGCCTGCATGGCTCGCTCTATGGCCTCTACGACGAAACGGGCCTGAATTCCGCCAACAAGTGGGGTGGTCCCAACGGCGCGCTGCCTGAGGTTGTCATCAACGATCAGCGCAGCTACGCCGCTTCTCTCGGCGGACCGGCTGTTAAAAACAAGATTTTCTACTTCGTCTCCTTTGCCGGCTTCACCACTGCCAATAACAACGAGACCACCTCCTACGTGGAAACCCCGGATTATCGCGCGGCGGTTGCAGCGAATCGCAAAGGTGGCGTGAGCGCTGGCATTCTGGCCGATCCTGGCGTGCTGCCCAGGATTCGGACGATTCTCACTCCCAGTTGCAATGGCCTGACCACCGGCGAGGGCGGCGATTGCGCTCTTGCCACCAGCAGCACCACGAGTCAGGGCCTCGATATCGGTTCGCTGACTCCTGGCGGAATCACGCAGCTCGGCGTTTTCCCAGGGAGTAATCAGGTTGGCGGAGGCCTTGACGGCGTTCCCGACGTTGAGAATGTGCAGCTCTATGTGCCCAGCCACAGCCGCGGCAAGCAATTCAATGCGCGCGGCGACTGGTATATCACGCCCAAGGACCAGCTCGCTGGCAGCGTCTACTTCACCAAGCTGGACAACTATGGAACCAGCGGCGCAGCCGGTTCTCGTCCGCAGGCGGATTTACCCTTCAAGCCGCTCAACTCCGCTGCAACGGCCATCTACATCCACACATTTTCGCCGGCCTGGCTCAACGAAGCCCGCATCAACAGCACGCGCTTTGCGGATAACGGGGGCAAGGACGCGGCCGGTGTCACCAATTTCGGCATTCCGTATGTCAATGTGCAGACGTTGCCCTGGGCCATTCAGTTTGGCGCCAACGCCACCTCGACAACGCCTTCCACCTTTGCGGAAAACACCCACGAAGCGCGGGACATGGTGACGCATACCTGGCGTTCGCACGCCATCCGCGTGGGCGGGGAACTGCGCATGGAACAGGACAACGACAATCTCTCCGGCAACCAGAGACCTATCTACGCCATGCAAGGCTTGTGGACGATGGCCAACGATGCGCCCATCTACGAATCGGTCGATGCCAACCCGAACACCGGAGGCACTCCGCTCACACAACGGTACTTCCGCTCCGAAGACATCGCTGGCTATGTGCAGGACGATTGGAAAGCATTGCCCAATCTCACTCTCAATCTGGGCCTGCGCTGGGAGTATTTTACGCCGCTGCGTAACAAGGGCTATGAGATCAACTATCCCGTGCTCGGCACCACAGCCGGCCAGGAGCTCGCCGGCCTCACCCTGCAATTGCACAACCACCTCTGGGACCCGCAGTCGCACAACTTTGCTCCCAAGGTAGGTTTTGCATACTCGCCAAACTATTTCAACCACAAGCTGGTGGTCCGCGGCGGTTTTGCCATGGCCTACAACCACCTGGACATCGCGCTCTTCAACAACGCCCTCGAAGACGGCCCCAATGTTGCCAGCTTCGGCCTCTGCTGCGCCGGCAATGGCAACACCGCGGGCATCAAGTATGAGATGGGCACCAGCACCTCGCCGTCCAGTTTCCCGATTAATCCCGCGCTTGGTCTTGGCATCAATCCAAAGACCGGATTCCCGTGCGAGTTTGGATCGACGGCAGGGAATTGCATCAATAATACGGAGAGCTATGAGGTCTATGGCGCATTGCCCAACACCAGGCAGCCGGTGAGCGATCTCTACTCCCTGGAATTGCAGTATGAATTGCCGTACAACATGGTCGGCACGGTAGGCTATACGGGCAGCGTTGGTCGACATTTTGCCCGGCTGGTCAATCAGAATTTCACTCACTCCCAGGTGAACAGCCCGGTCTACGCCGCCTACTTCGCGCAGACAGACTCCAATCAGTCCTACAACGCGCTCAACGTGAACCTCACGCGCCATGTGACTCAGGGCCTTTTCTTCTCCGCGTACTATACCTGGTCCAAATCTCTCGATCAGGTGTCGAACGGGGATGCGGCCGATTCTGAAGCCAATCAGACCAACCCTGCCAACAATGCTTCGGAATGGGGCCCGTCCGATTATGATGTGCATCAGCGCATCACGGTCACAGGCATCTATGAAGTCCCCCACGTGCATTCCCGCAACAAGTATGTGGATGAGGCTGCTAACGGCTGGCAGATGAGTGGCGTAATGACTTACCACACAGGCTTCCCATGGACCCCAGTCACCTGGAACCTGCAAACAAGCCCTCTAGTCCCGGGCGCGAATGTTGTCGGTCCCACGCGGCCGCTAGCTTATTACGGCGGCGCGGGCACGAGCTGCTCCAACAGTGCTTTTGAGACAGGCTCCAACTTTCCCAAGGGCGGCCCTGCTTACTTCGATATCACTCCGCCAGTAAGCGAAACCAACTATACCTACACGCCGGGCATCCGCCGCAACAGCTTCCGCGGACCCTGCTTCTTCGACGTCGACATGAGCTTCGCCAAGCAGTTTACGCTCGATCGCTTCGAGCATCACACGCAGCTTCGCCTGCAGGTGAACGCTTACAACATCTTCAATATCCTTCAACTGGCGCCGATTCCCAACGGCAACACGAACGGCAGCGCCATTATCACGAACTCGACCTTTGGCGAGTCACTGAATGGCGATGCGGGCCGGGTGCTTGAGTTATCGGCCCGAATCCAGTTCTAACTTGTCTCCCATCCGATGCTCTGCGTGGAATGTAATCTCCACGCAGAGCATTTTTTTGCGAGAAAGATCCGCAGACATACAAAGATGGGGGCGCTATCTTTGCATGGCCCTGCTCGCTACGAGGGAGAGGCGTCAGTCGTCGGCGCCTGGAGAGGCCGGCTCGGTGCGCGTGGAGAGATGGCCAGTGGACTTGCGTACCACCAGCTTGGGATAGACTGTGATGACGTCCGGATGCGGCAGGGGTATCTCGTTCCGTATAAGTCCCAGCAGAGTACTGGCCGCGGTTTGCCCCATGGTGCGCAAAGGCTGATGGATGGTTGTAAGTGGCGGGTTGTTAGTCGAAGCCACCAGCACGTCGTCAAAGCCAAGCACTGAAACGTCGCGGGGAACTCGCAGCCCCGCTTCGCGCAAAGCGAGAATCGCGCCGATCGCGGTGACATCGTTGAAGGCGAAGATCGCGGTGAAAGGCTGCTTGGTCTCAAGTAACTTCCGCGTGACTTCAAGGCCCGGTCCGGTGCCGGGCTCAGGGCTTTGCAACTGTACCACCAGCCGCGGGTCAACCTCAATGCCCAGGCGCTCGGCCACAGTCATAATTGCCTGCCATCGTGGGCTGGTATCCGAGCTGAAGGCCTGCCCTTTGATGAAGGCAATTCGTTTGTGTCCCAGCGTCTGCAGATGCGAAAGCGCCAGATGCGCGGCCTGCTCATGGTGCAATTCGATGTTGATCGCCCCATCGTGATGCCTGTGGCCGGAGACAGCGACCAGGGGAACGGGAAGTTCTTCTCCGATGGGCGTATCGACGGCGATGATGCCCTCGACCGAGCGAGCCAGCATCATGCGCAGGTAACCCTCCAGCAGCTCAGTGCGATGGCGATGGCTGACGACAAAATAAAAGAAGCCATCCTTCAGCAGCTCGTCTTCAATGCCGCTAAGTACCGCTGTCGAATAACCTTCGCTTATCTCTGGAAGGATGACGCCGATCGTGTAGCTTCGTTTCTGGCGCAGGCTCCTGGCCACGGTATTGGCGGAGTAACCATAAAGAGCCGCTGCATGAAGCACGCGCTGTTGAGTTTCCTCGGCAATGCGGTGCGCGGTCGCCGCGCCGTTGACGATGCGCGAGACCGTGGACTGCGAGAGTTCCAGAATGGCCGCGAACTCTTTCAGTGTGATCGGCTTGAGATTCTTCTTCTTCACGGAGTGATTCTCCAAGGATAGCGCGTCAGGGTATGCAACCGCTGACAAGAGCGCAGAAATCCGCATCGGCCCAATGAAGTAAACCGAAGTCAGGTGCGATCCAGCTCATTTCGCCAGACCCTTCCCATGAAACCCGGCTCGTTGCATTGCGCTCACGCTCTCAGGGTTGCGCATGAATGTGTTCCACACCAGTTCTGAGCGGAGATTCTCAGCCATCAGCACCGAGATGCCCTGGTCGATCCCCAATACATCCGGGTCATACCAGTTGGCGGCAGGATGAAAGGCGTCCACAAAGCCATATCGCCCCCAGGCATACTTTCCCCATTTGGAGCGCAGGCCGCGCAGTACTCGAAGGCAATCGGCAGGCAGAAAGGCCAGCGAACCCGCCGCCGCTGAAGGAACAACAGATCCGTCCAGAGGTCCTTGTGCGGGTGGTCCGCCCCAGGCGGTATAGCCACCAGCAAAGTCTGAAGACGTGATGCCCCAGTAATCCTCGTTGTACCACTTGGGGTAGGAAAGGCAGAATGCTTTGTGGGCGCGTGTCGCCTTGATCGAGTTAGCAAAGTAATCGGCGTATGCATCGTTCTTGTAGCGAAAGTCATACCATGCCTGCGAATACTGATGCGTAAAGAGAGGGTCATTCCCGCCGATGTAGTCGTAGCCCGCATAATGGATTACCGGCCGGGTAAAGTTATTCCAATACTCCGGCGCTATAGCATGAGTGGGCGAACCGATCGCCAGCAGGTAGATCATCATCAATTCGCAATAGTGTTCCCAGCGCGCATGGAGGAAACCGGTATCGGGTTGCCAACCCATTGAAAACGTCTTGCCGCCATTCAGCATCCACGGCCAATCCACGCGCTCATAAATTTGTTGCGCCCGTGCATGAATTTGCTCATCCTCAAAGTACGCCCGCGCCGTCAGAATGCCGCACAGCAGCAACGATGTATCGATTGAAGAAAGCTCCGAACCTGGGAAGCGCTCGCCGGTCTCAATATCAGTAAAGTGATAAAAGAAGCCATGTACCTCTGGCAGGCGGTTCAGGTGCCACTCCAGTGTTGTCTTCACGCGCTCCACGATCTGCGCATGAGGCAGGTAGCCGCGCTTGTCGGCAATGCACAGCGCGGTTAACCCGAAACCCGTGGACGCAATGCTTGCCATGCGCCGGGGATCGCGCCCGCCGCTACGATCATTGCGCGCCCGGTCGAGAATCTGCCCGGTCTTCGCGCTGGCTTGCTCCCAGAAGAATAAGCAGCCCTGCCGTTCCAGATCGTCCAGGAAGGCCTCGTCTTCATTGGATAGTTTCCAGGGTTCGCTCGCGAAAGCGATGCCTTTGGGCGCCAGGGCGCATCCCGCCGCACCTGCAACCACTTTGAGCATCTGGCGCCGGCTCATCATCCACGGATCACTTAGCTTAGCCATAGCAATTTCTTGATCCCTAACCTGCGAACGCAGAACTTAGTGAAATCCGACTAACTGCATGGCGTTCGCCGGCTCTGGATTGCTCATGAAAGTACTCCACACCAGACCGGAGCGAAGATTCTCCGCCATCAGCACGGAGATTCCCTGATCGATTCCAATGCAATCCGTATCATACCAGTTAGCGGAAGGATGAAAGGCGTCTACAAAGCCGTACCGTCCCCAGGCCGGATTGCCATAACTGGCCAGCAGGGAATTCAGCACTACATAACAGTCAGCCGAATCGAAAGCCAGCGAACCGGCCGCCGCGCAGGGAACTACGGTTCCATCAATGGGGCCTTGTGCCGGCGGCCCGCCCCACGCGGTATAACCGCCCGAATAATCGGAGGACGTAATACCCCAGTAATCTGTGTTGTACCACTGTGGATAGGCGAGAAGACAAAAGGCTTTGTGCGCGTTCGTTGCGGTAACGGAGTTTGTGAAGTAATTGGCGTAGGCGTCGCTCTTGGTACGGAAATCGAACCACGCATGCGAATACTGATGCGTGAACAGCGGGTCGGAATTTCCGCTGATGTACTGATAACCGTCATAGGTAAGGATGGGACGCGCGAAGTTGTTCCAATAAGACGGCGCCACCGGATAAGTGGTCGAGCCGATAGCCAGCAGATATAGCATCATCAGCTCGCAGTAGGTATCGTAGCGCGAGGTCAGAAAGCCGGTACCCGGCATCCAGCCCATCGAGAAGGTCTGGCCTCCGTTCAACATCCACGGCCAGTTCACCCGCTGATAGATCTGTGTGGCCAGGGACTGGATCTGTGGATTTGCTCCGCCAAAATACGCCCGTGCCGCAAGAATGCCGCACAGCAGGATCGACGTATCGATCGAGGAAACCTCCGATCCCGTCTCCGGCGCTCCGGTGTTGATATCGCTGAAGTGGTAAAAGAATCCATTTTCTTCGGGCATGTTGTTCAGGTGCCAGCTCAGCGTGTTTTGCACCCGTTCCACGATCTGCGCATGGGAGACCGAAGGCAGGTAGCCATACTTGTCGGCGATGCACAGCGCGGTCAAACCAAAGCCAGTGGAAGCGATGCTCGCCGTGGTTCGCGAATCCAGCGCTCCGCCCAGATAGTTGTTGGCCCGGTCGAGAACTTGTCCGGTCGTGGGGCTGGCCTGCTCCCAGAAAAACAGGCAGCCCTGCTGGATCAGATCCACCAGGAAGGCGGCTTGCGTCGTGGGCATGGTGATTCCCACGGGAGGACCGCCTCCGGAAGGGGTGCTGCTCCCGCCTCCAGAACTTCCGGAACTCCCCCCGCAACCCGTCACCAGCACACAGCCCGCTGCCGCCATGGACTTGAGCGCCTGACGCCGGTTCATCGTCCACACTCCAGAATTAGGAGCCGAGTGCCACCTGCCGCTTCGCCCAGTCATCGAATCTCCTCCATGCCTTTGCGTCATCAGGCCTGAACTTCGATCACGGCCAGCCCATTCACTGGCAACATAAGCTCCAGCACACCCTTTTCACTTCCCGCGCTGGCGGGCGGGCAAAGACGAGGCATCGTTCAGTGCTTCAATTTGCGCCTGCGCTGGGTAGCGCTCAAAGCAGGATAAGCACAAGCGCAATCGATTGTGCATGGGACATTGGTACCATTCGCTTCTTTTCCCTGTCAAGCCTCACCGGCGCGATTCCACTTCTTGCAGACAAGGTTTCCAGTCTATCGTCGCGGATCGAGTTCGCCCACGACCTGATTGTGCTGGAGGGTATCGAGTGTACCGCGGCCATTTGACTGAGTACATTTGCGAATGATACAAAAACTTCAAGCGCAAACGATTGCGCTACCGTCGGCCAACCTTCCGCCTCATGCCCTCGACAAGGCCGATTGCCCGACGGAGTTGCACCGCTATCATCGTTGTTTGGCATCCTACGCCCGCTGGCAATCGGTGCGCGTTCCACAGACCTTGCCTCGGAGAAATCTCGTGTTGCGAATGAATTCGATGCATTGCCATGCTGCTGGTCTCGCCATCCCGCCCGCTGCCGGACTGCGGACCAAATCTCGCGCCCGCTCCATCCTCGTCCTTGTCGCCCTCTGCCTGGCAACGGTCGGCTTCGATCCGTATGCGGCGGCACAAGCAGCCGCCACGCCTACTTCTCCGCATCATGAGAACCAGGTCAAGCGGCCATCGAACGCCCAGCTCGCCGATGCCAGAATCGAGGCCCGCGTGGATCGTCTGCTCCGCCAGATGACGCTCGAAGAGAAGATCGGGCAGCTCGTTCAATACAACGACACCGGCGATGCTTCTGGCGCACAGACGAGCGGTACGCCACCGACTGCGGACAAGCCCGGCGCAATGGCTGTCCTGAACCCGGAGACAGCCAATCATGTGAATGCCATGCAGCTAGCTGCCGCAGGCCGGCTTGGTTCGATGCTCAACACCATCGGCGCGGAGCGCACCAATATTTATCAGCATCTGGCGGTAGAAAAGAGCCGTTTGCACATCCCTCTGCTCTTCGGCGCGGATGTCATTCACGGTTATCGCACCATCTATCCAGTGCCCCTGGGCCTGGCCGCGAGTTTCGATCCGCAGCTTGCCGCCGCCGTCTCCCACATGGCGGCTGAAGAGGCTACCACGGGTGGCGTTCGCTGGTTTTATTCCCCGATGGTCGATATCAGCCGCGATCCCCGCTGGGGCAGATCCGTTGAAGGCGCTGGCGAGGACCCTTATCTTGGCGCTGCCATGGCCCGGGCCTACATTCGTGGCTACCAGGGCGATGACCTCTCCAAGCCGGGCAGCGTGGCCGCATCGGTCAAGCATTTCGCAGCCTATGGCGCTGCGGAAGCCGGCCGCGAGTACAACACCACGGATATGTCCGAGATCACACTCCGACAGGTCTATCTGCCTCCTTACCAGGCCGCTGTCCAGGCTGGAGCTGCCACCATCATGAGCGCCTTCAACTCTCTCAACGGTGTACCCTCCAGCGCCAATCCGTTTCTTCTGCGCAAAATTCTCCGCGGGGAGTGGGGCTTCAACGGCTTCGTCGTCAGCGACTACACCGCGGTGATGGAGTTGACCCACCATGGCATTGCGCTCGATCCCGCGACTGCAACCCGCAAGGCGATCACTGCTGGCGTCGATGTCGATATGATGTCGCACTTCTACGACACTCAGTTGCCGGAGCTTATCCGCTCCGGCCAGGTTCCAATGGATGTGGTCGATGAGGCTGTGCGGCGCGTCCTCCGGGTAAAATGCGCAACCGGACTCTTTGAACATCCTTATACGGAAGGCGCCGAGGTCACGGCGGCTGTTGCCGCGCACAGGCCGCTGGTCCGTAAAGCCGCTGAAGAGTCCTTTGTCCTGCTTCAGAACGACAAGCTCACGGGCGGCGCGCCGCTGCTTCCGCTTTCGCCGGGAAGCAAACGGGTCGCTCTCATTGGACCGCTCGCCGACGACGCGGAACAGATGATAGGAGCCTGGAGCGGCGCCCCCAATCTTCGAGACGTGATCACCCTCCGCCAGGCAATGGCAGAGCGCTCCAGGCAAGTAGGAGGCACTCTGCTCTACGCCAAGGGAACCGAAATCGACGATCCCTCACAAGCCGGCTTCCCCGCGGCCATCGAGGCGGCGAGGGCGGCCGATGTGGCCGTCCTCGCGCTCGGGGAATCGAGCCGTATGAGCGGCGAGGCCGGCTCACGCACAACTCTCGATCTGCCGGGCAACCAGCAGCAGCTTCTGGAAGCCGTCGCCGCCACCGGTAAGCCCGTAGTCCTGCTCATCTTCTCCGGGCGTCCTCTGGTCCTCAACTGGGCTGCCCGGCATATCCCCGCCATCATGGAAGTCTGGTTCCCCGGAACCGAGGCAGGGAACGCCATTGCCAATCTTCTCTACGGAGATGTGTCGCCCAGCGGCAAGCTGCCCATGAGCTTCCCCCGCGCCGTCGGCCAGGAGCCGCTCTACTACAACCAACTTCCCACCGGACGTCCGCCCACGGGGATCGACCTCACCAAGCCGCCAATTGGTGACTCGCGCTTCTTCTCTCGCTATATTGACGTTCCCAACAGCGCGCTCTTCCCCTTCGGCTACGGACTTTCCTACTCCACCTTCTCCTATCGGGATGTCAAAGTCTCCAAAACCAGCATTCCGCTGCCGCAGGCCCTCGCGAACCGAAGCACACCTCTTCTGGAAGCGACGGCGACTGTGACCAACACAGGGGATCGCACGGCCACCGAGGTGGTCCAGTGCTACGTACGCAACTTGGGCGCAAGCATCGAACAGCCGGTACGAAGCCTGAAAGGATTTGAGCGAGTCACTCTGGCTGCGGGAGAATCGAAACAGGTCAGCTTCTCCCTGGGCTTCAATGAACTCTCCTTCTTCAACCTGGAGAGCTCCCCCACCATCGAAGCGACCCATTACACGGTATGGATAGGAGGCAGCTCGCTGGCCAACCAGGAAGCGGCATTCGAGGTGGTCTCCCCCACACGGAAGGCAAATCGGCACTGATCCGCTGAGCCTCCGGCCATACGGCAAATACATTTGCTTCGACATTCAGAGCCGTGTTACCCTAAAAAAACTTCGGCTTTCGTAAATAACCGCTTAGCTAAGCGGTTTGTGCTTAATATGAGCGACCTAATCTGCTCACGCAATGATTATCAAGATAATTCAGATCAGCAATGGGAGGGCCTGTGGCCACAATTTACGATGTAGGCAAACGAGCTGCCGTGTCAGTCGCCACAGTCTCTTCGGTGATCAACAACACTTCGTATGTCAGTCCCGAATTGCGGAGACGCGTTGAGGAAGCCATACGGGAGCTTAACTATTCGCCCAATCTTTTGGCGCGCGGACTCGCAAGTCAAAAGACCCTGACTCTTGGCGTCTTAGTCCCCGACATCGCAAACTTTTTCTTCCCGGAGCTGGTCCGCGGCGTGGAAAATAAGGCGAAAGAAGCTGGATACACCATCATTCTCGGCGACTCCGACAATCAGCTTGACAAGGAAGAGGTATATTTGAAGCTCTTTCTTTCCAAGCGCGTGGACGGAATTGTGCTGGTCAAGTCTCCGGGAGTCATGAGCCCATATCTGCTGCAATTGCTCAACACGAGCGGTCCCCCTCTGGTCCTGCTCGACCGCGAATATCCTGACCTCTTGACGGACAGCGTGGTTGTCGACGACATCGGCGGAGGCTATATGGCCACAAAACACCTGCTCGAACTGGGGCATCGCCGGATTGGAATCATGTGCGGCATCCCCGGCCTCAGCACAACGGCTGGCCGCCTCAGCGGTTACAAGAAGGCGCTCCTGGAGTTTAATATCGAATTCGATCCTTCCCTTGTCGTTACCGGCGACTATTACACTGAAGCCGGATACACGGCGGGGCTGGCGCTGTTGGAACAAGAGCCGACGGCTGTCTTTGTCACCAATTACATGATGACCATCGGCTTTCTGCGCGCCCTCGAGGAGCGCAAGTTATCCTCGCCAAAGGATGTGTCCATCGTCAGTTACGACGACTTTACCTGGAACGACTTCTTCAGTCCGCACCTCACCTGCGTCACGCAACCGAAGTACAGCTTGGGCTACAAAGCGGCCGAGGTGCTGCTCTCTCGAATCCACAAGAAGCATAAACGTCCGCAGCATGTGGTTTTGGAAAACACCCTGACCATCCGCGCTACGTCAATTCAAAGGCCGTAGAAGGCCTGCCTTGCTTCGAGCGGTGCTCCAAATTCGTGCGGGGTGGCTTTTACTTCCACCCCAGTGACGAAGACCTGTCACTGGAGACCAGGAAAGTAACAGGTCGTTCGATGCTGTTATTTCGGGGTATAGAAATTGGAAAAAGGTTGGAGGCGACAGTCCGTAGCGGCGCTGCCAATTTCCGCAATTCAACCCGCGTTTTCATTTTGAACCGCGGATGCGAATTATCAGATCTTCGCTATCATTACAGTGGCATAAGATATTGATTCTAATACCAATATATGCAATTGGCGAGTGCCGGTCTGGCCTCATTCTTGACAACAATATATGAGTGCACTAGACTTTGATTGCCTGGAACCAAAGCGCTTAGCTAACCGGTTAAATAACAAAGATCAGTAATCTATCGCGGTATGCGATGTATTTGCAGGATGGCTGAATAGCAGGCGATGACCCGTGCTGCACGATAGCGGACAGCCGGCCAGGCTTTGGTAACACCCGCAGGACTTCAAGGAGACCTAAACGATGAAGATGAAGCTGTTGCTTCTTGTTGCAGTACTCGGCTTGCTTCTATGCCCTGTGCTGGCGCAAACAACCACGCAGGGGTCGATCAGCGGCACGACTTACGACGCCTCCCATGCTGTCGTCCCCGACGCAACTGTACAGATTCTCAACAACGCTACTAATGCCGTCATCACGCTGAAATCGGGTGACACCGGCGGATTTGTGGCCCCACTTCTCGAACCCGGCGAGTATACCGTTACGGTGAGCGCCCCAGGGTTCGGCACATTCCGGGCGAATCATGTCATCGTCCAGGTGGGCCAAGCCACGCATGTGGAATCGAAACTGAACGTAGGCGCTGCCACAGCGGTGGTGGAAGTGACAGCGGAAGCCCCGGTTCTTAACTTCGAGTCCCCGGAATTCTCCTCGAATATCAACGCGGTTGCGTTGCAGAACATTCCCATCAATAACCGCCGCTGGTCCGCCCTTGCCCTGACGACGCCGGGTGTCACAGTGGATACAGCCGGCTTCGGTCTGGTGAGCGTTCGCGGCCTCAGCACCATTCTGAACAATGTGATGATCGACGGCGCGGACGACAACCAGGCCTACTTCTCAGAAGAGCGCGGCCGTACGCGTGAGGCTTATTCAACCTCTGGTTCGGCGGTTCGTGAATTCCAGGTCAACACTGGCGTCTACCCGGCAGAATACGGGCGCGCGGCCGGCGGCGTCATCAACTCTGTAACCAAGAGCGGCACGAACACGTTGCATGGCGAAGCGTATTTCTTCGATCGCGAAAGCAATTGGAACGCTTACGGCGAGCAATCCACTCAGACAACGTTAGTCAACGGTGTGAATGTAACCTCTCCGGTCAAGCCCGAGGACCTTCGCAAGATCTACGGATTCACCGCGGGCGGGGCTCTGATCAAGGATAAGTTGTTCTGGATTTATACCTACGATCAGCACACCCACATCTTTCCCATGCTTGGCGCGCCTTACAGCCCAAGCACGTTTTACCAGCAGGCGGACGCTCTTGGCGTTACGGGCGATACCGCGTGCAGCAAGACGACAGGCTATCTCCCCACCACAACCGCTGGGGTCACGTCAGCAAACTCGTCCCTGGATCAACAGATCTGCACGCTCGCAGCGCGCCTTTCGTCTTCCGCCAAGACCACCTACGGCACCAACGTCACATATTCTGACGCCTTGGCCCTGTTCAACGCCGGCATTAGCGGCCCTGGATCTCTGAGCAGCGACATTGGCCTCATTCCGCGCAAGGGCTATCAGGAGATCAATACCCCTAAACTCGACTGGAACATCGGCCAGAACCAACATGCCAGCATCCTCTATCACCGTCTGCGCTGGGACTCTCCCGGCGGCGTACAGACTGTGAGCACGGGAAAATATTCTCTCAATTCGACCGGCACCGACTTCGTAAAGCTGGATTATGGCGTGGCCAAGCTGATCAGCCAGATCACTCCGCATATCAGCAACGAGCTGCTCTACCAATATGGCCGCGAGCTGAACGACGAAGGACTGATGCCCACCACCGCCTACGACAAGGCCAACCTTGTTGAAAACGGCAACGATCCATATGTCGCACTGGATGTTACCCAGGCAGGTTTCTATGTGGGCGCTCCTTATTATGGGTTCCGTCCGAGTTATCCCGATGAGCGGAAGTGGCAGATTGATGACGATCTGTATTACACCCGCGGCCGGCACACCTTCAAGACCGGCGTTGACATGGTCCATAACTACGACCTGACGAACCAGTCCCAGTATTACAACGGCTATTTCGTCTACAGCAGCAACCTGGCCAACTACTTCGCCGATCTCTACTCGAAGGGTTTCGCTACTGGTACTTGCAACTCTGGCGTAAGCATTTCTTCCACATCAGCTTCAGCCAACGCCGTCGGAATCTATCCCTGTTATTCGAATTTCACGCAGGATTACGGGCCGACGACCTTCGATTTCACGACCATGGACCAGGCCTATTTCGTTCAAGACGACTGGAAGATTCTGCCGCGGTTGACGCTGCAGCTTGGCGTGCGCTACGACTACGAGCGTCTGCCCTCCACGGTTCCCAGCCTGACCACCGCAACCGGCAACTTTGTGCCGTTCAACGGCATTAATAACAATCCGAGCGACAAGAACAACTTTGGACCGCGCATCGGATTCTCTTACGACGTCTTCGGCAACGGCAAGACAGTTCTGCGCGGTGGGTACGGCCTGTATTATGGCCGCATCACCAACGGGAACCAGGGTGTTGTGTTGGCGACAACGGGAAGTCCGTTGGCCCAGACTGCAACCAAGGTGACAAAGTCGAACCCCGTGGCGGATTTGCCGATCTTCCCGAACAACCTTAGCGCCACTCAGCTTGCCAATCCGGTAACAACAACACCCAGCGCCTACTTCCGCGCGCCCAACCTGCAAAATCCGCAGATCGACGAGTTCGATCTCATGGTGCAGCATGAACTGGGAAAAGGCACAGTCCTCCAGATCAGCTACCTTGGCGCCCTGGGCAGGGAATTGCCTAACTTCCTCGATGTCAACTTGAACCCGACTCAGACGACAGAGACCATCACCATGGCGCCGGCCACCGGCACCACCAACTACGGTCCTTTGGGAAGCTCCTCGTACACGGTGCCTACCTTTACCGGCTATGGCAATACCGCTTTGCTTGGCGCATCTGCAACGAACTTCCAGGCCATCACGGAATTAGTCAGCAACATCAACTCCAATTACAACGCGCTGGCTGTTGAGGTACAGAATCGCAGCCTGAAGAGCCTTCAGTTTGATCTGAACTATACTTGGGCTCATTCGTTGGATTACAACCAGAACGCATCAACAGCGGGGGCTACGAACGGCTGGTATGACCCGTACAAAAACCCGCGCCTCAACTACGGAAACAGCACCTGGGATATCAAGGACCGCCTTGTAGGATACGCCATCTATAACGTCCCGAATCTTCACGGTGGAACTTTGGTCAAATACCTGACGAACAACTGGAAGTTGGACGAGAGTTTCCAGATGCAGACAGGGTTGCCTTACTCTGCTGCGATGGGCGGCCAGGGCTACGGCATTAGCAGCTATTGGAATGGAAACGGCAGCGTAACCTTTACCCCGCAGTTGGGCCAGAACAATTTCTTCCAGCCTAGGGATGTCGTCGACGATGTTCGTGTGGAGAAGGATTTTGAGTTAAGAAACCGTTACCATGTCGAACTTCTGGCGCAGGCCTTCAACGTAGCCAACCACCAGAACGTTACCGAGATGTACACGGAAGCCTACAACATGACGACCGCAACCGTAGCAGGAGTGCCAACCACGACGGCGACTTATCAAGGCAACTTCGGTACGCGCGAACAAACGAACAATAGCGGATTCAGCTATGCGCCTCGTCAGATCGAAATCTCGATGCGCCTCACCTTCTAACTGCGTTAATAACCATTAGGATGAGAATTTTCATGAAAAAGCTGTTTGCATCTCTTGTTGTATTTGCCTTCGCTTGTTGCACTTCCATCAGCTGGGCGCGTACCGTCGTCGTCATTTCGATCGACGGTATGCGTCCAGACTATGTTACTCAGGCGGGCCGGCATGGACTTAAGTTGCCGAACCTGACCCGATTCATGACGCAGGGCGCTTATGCGGATGGAGTGGTTGGCGTTGCGCCAACAGTAACCTATCCAAGCCATACGACGCTGATGACCGGCGTCTGGCCTGCGGAACACGGTATTGTTACGAATCAGACATTTGACCCGCTACGCAAGAATATGAGTGGCTGGCATTGGTATGCATCTCAGATCCGTGTGCCCACTCTGTGGGAGGCGGCCAGCAAGGCGGGCATCGTAGTAGCAAGCGTTAATTGGCCGGTATCTGTGGACGCCAAAGGAGTGACCTATCTCATTCCTGAGTACTGGCGCGCCAGGACACTAGACGATCGTATGCTGGTGGAAGCTCTCTCTCGTCCTGCGGGATGGCTGGCCGAAATGGAAGAGAAGCTTGGCCCCTACGATGATCATGACGAGGGCGTCGCTTCCGATGTGCTTCGCACCAAGTATTCGATTGAGATTTTGCGTGCTCAGAAGCCTGGGTTCATGACCATTCATCTGGCTGGTCTGGACCATGCCGAGCATCTGACGGGCCCGTTCAGCGCTCACAGTTGTGAGACCCTGGAAGAGCTGGACAAGATGGTCGGCGAAATCGAAAACGCGGCACTGGAGACTGATCCGGAGGCCGTCGTTGCTGTGGTTTCCGACCACGGATTTGCGCGTACAGACTATAAAGTTAACGTGGTGTTGCCGTTCGTCAGCGAGGGGCTGATCCGGTTGAAGACCGGCAAAGGCGCTCCGGGTATCGATTCATGGGATGTGGCATTGTGGCCTGCTGGCGGTTGTGTAGCTGTGGTGCTGAACAATCCGCAGGACGCGGCAGTGAAGGCAAAAGTGAAGGTGTTGCTGGATAAGATGAAGGCAGACCCCACCTACGCGATTGCGCGCGTTTTGGAGCAGCCGGAGATTCAAAGGATCGGCGCGTTTCCCGATGCAGCATTTCTGATCGAAATGAAATCAAATTATCAACCGGGATTTGATCTGTCAGGTGACGCGGTAGTTCCTATACCCTCCACCGGGATGCATGGCTATCTGCCCGACAATCCTGAGATGCGGGCCGCCTTTTTTGTGCAGGGCAAGGGAATTGCAGTTGGCCGCGATCTGGGCACAATTGATATGCGGCAGATTGCCCCGTCGATTGCGGCACTCCTTGGCGTAAAGTTGCCAACAGCCAAAGAGGAGCCGCTTCATATCATCCCATAAAGGGGATTGCATTTTCGTTGGGCGCGATCTACAAACGGGAAGCCGGATAAAAAGCCAGGGCCTTCGAAATGATCCTGGTGATACTGGCGACAGGACTGATGACGCCGTTAACACCGGCACAGTGGTTCACCGTTTATGCTTGTTCCAGAGAAGAGCAGCGCCTACCGCTGTTTGTTACTGCTCTTATTGCGCACTTATGTTAGGTGAGCGGATGGCTGGCGGTTTCTGCAAAGTCGCGACCTCCCGGATGTTTTCATCTGAACTAGTCAGAGTAGGCTGTTTCACCTTTCGAGAGACGGCCATAGATTGGCGGAGTCGCTTTCGCCGTGCAAGAATATGCGTTGACCAAGAAGCCTCAACCAGAGTATGGAGATGAAACGTGACCAATTCCTATGACTACGAAGCAATTGCCAAGACGATCGATCACTCGCTGCTCAACCCCAGTCTGACCGCTGCGGCGCTCGAAGAAGGTTGCGTGTTGGCGGTTCGATATAACGTTGCCAGCGTCTGCATCGTGCCCTACTATCTGGCCCGGTGCGCTGAACTGCTTGCTGGAACCACGGTTCACGCCAGCACCACCATTGGCTTTCCACATGGTGGGCACACCACCGCTGTCAAGCTTGCCGAGGCACGGCAGGCACTAAAAGACGGCGGGCAGGAACTGGATGTGGTGATCAACATCAGCAAGGCCCGGAGCGGAGATTGGCAATATGTCCGTGATGAGCTTCGGGAACTTGCGTCGGTCACTCATGCCGGCGGGGCAAAGATCAAGGTGATCTTTGAGAATGCCTATCATGACGATGCTGCCAAGATTCGCTTATGCGAGATCTGCGCGGAGATTGGAGCTGATTGGGTCAAGACTTCCACCGGTTACGCGCCCAGTGGAGCGACTCTTCCCGACATCGAACTAATGCGCAGACATTCTCCGGCGAAGGTTCAAGTCAAGGCAGCGGGTGGCATTCGCGATCTCGATACGCTGTTGGCGATGCGCGCCATTGGAGCGAGCCGGGTGGGCACGTCCAACACTCTGGCCATACTGGAGGAGTGCCGGAAGCGCCTCGGCCTTGAGCCCATCACTCGTCTCAGCGCATAGGCCATGACCGCGAAGCTCTAGCCATCGCTCGTGCGGACGCGGAACGGTTAGCCGGTGAACCCATGTTAGTGCAAGTTGCAGAACGCTTTCAGGTTCGCTGGCTAATCTCAATCAAAGCAGAGTAGCAGAAACCCTGCGTGGGGGCACGCATCTGTACCTTGGACCCTGAGCAACGGGTACCATCGTCGAATATCATGTGATTTGCTTGCACGTATAATCTATCTTTATTCGACCGAAATAATAACAAACGCAGATGAGGTTATGAATGGCTCTGAACTTTCACTTTCTTAGACCGGCCGAGCATATTGCCAAGCTTCCCGATGCGCAGGTCAAGCAGCTTTATCCTAAAATGCGATGGCGGATCCTGGAATCCACCTTTATTGGTTATGCCACGTTTTACCTCGTCAGAAACAATCTTCCCGTCGTCTCCAAGGAGATGGGGCAGGCGCTTGCCTACAGTAAAGATCAGATCGGGGACATGCTGGCCATTTCGGTAGCCGCATACGGCCTCGGCAGATTCATCATGGGCTCATTGTCGGATCGCAGCAATCCCCGTTACTTCATGCCCATTGGATTGCTGTTGACCGCCTTGTGCAATTTTGCCTTTGCCACCGCCAGCAGTTACCCGGTGCACATGGCCCTTTGGGCAATGAACGGATTGGCGCAAAGCATGGGCTGGGCGCCTTGCGGCCGCTCTTTGAGCCACTGGTACAGCATTCGCGAGAGGGGAACGGTCTTTGCCTTCTGGAACCTCGCCCAAAATGTAGGTGGCGGATTGGTCGGTCTGGTTGCCGCTTACTGCACCATCCTGCTCGGCTGGCGATCGGCATTTTATGTTCCGGGCATATTGGCCGTGCTCTGCGCAATTTATCTGCTTCTGAGACTCAGAGACACGCCACAGTCGGAAGGTCTGCCGTCTATCGAGGAATACCACAACGACTACCCGGCTGGCGGCAATGGAGAAGGCGAAAAGGAACTGGGAACTCGCGATCTGTTTGTAAATTACATTCTGAAGAACAAGTATCTGTGGCTCTTTGCCGGCGCCAATTTCTTTGCTTACATCGCACGGTACGCGATGCTCGACTGGGGACCGACGTTTCTGAAAGAGGTGAAGCACGCCAGTCTCGGTGAAGGAGGGATGGGCACGGCAACGCTGGAGTTTTCCGCCATGCTGAGCACTGTCCTGGTGGGATGGTTATCCGATAAGCTGGGCGGCCGCCGTGGAATGATTTGCCTGGTCTGCATGGTTCCCGTGTTTCTTGCTTTCATCGGAATTCTATATAGTCCCGACAATAAGTTATGGCTGGACCTTGTCTTATTCGGCGTAATTGGTTTTTTTGTTTATCCGGCTGTCATGTTATTGGGCATTTGCTCGCTGGATGCAACTTCAAAGAAAGCGGTGGGCACCGCGAACGGCTTCATCTCTGTTTTCGGCTCGTTAGGGCGTGTAGTGGAGGGTAAAGGCATCGGCGCACTGGCTGAGCGATACGGTTGGAATGTCGCGCTTTACGGAATACTGGTATCGACTTTCCTGGGAATTCTGCTGCTCGCGTTCACCTGGAAGCTCTCGCCGAAGGCGGCGGAAGCCCGTGTTTCTGCCCGGCATTAGCTTAACGCATGGCAAAGCGGGCGGAGAATTCCGCGAGAGTGGTTATGCAGTTCCCATACACGGGCCGGTCAGTTGCCTGGACGGCATAACTTGCTCAATTCTGAGCAGCGTTCCGGCCCGCCAGGCGAGGGCAGGGAACTGCAACCTGCCTTGATCCCTCTCAGCGTGGCTCCGCGCAGGCCATTTCTGCCTATTACGCCGCAACTCGCGTCCGATGATCGATATTTGTGGCGTCCCGCACTGTGAGCGTTATCATTCATGGAGAGAAACGGGGGTGCGGCATGAAGGCAGCTTTGCGGGTTGCAATCGCCGGGCTGGGCGTTTTGGCGGCGGCAGGGGGGATGGCTCAACCAGCCGGGCCGGCAGCGACCTTCGGGAATCTGCAGGTCAAGGAAGTCAACGTCGCGGAGATCGACACGTCGCATGTGAAGTTGGTCGTGGATTTGAATCTGACGACGGCGCAGACTGCGACCCTGGAGAACGTGCGTCTTTGTTCACTTCATCTCAACGGACTGCCGGTCTTTGCCGCGCCATTGAACCAGGAGATCGTACTGAAGAAGGGCGTGGCTACGGCGCTTCCCCCTCTTTATGTGACGGTCCTGTTTCGCGATCTGCACACGGTCGAGCCGCTGCGGCGGATGATCGAAAAACAGCATGTTCGTGTCGAAGGCGAAATGGTGGCGGACGTGCGGCTCACCATGGTCGAGAAGCTGGCGCTGCACACGCAGCATCCCAGCGTGGAAATCTCTCTCAGCCAGGACGTGCCGGCGGACGTTGGGGGCACGGCGCTGGAACGCAGCGTGGCGCTGACCATTCTGGGAGTGATCGAGTCCGGGCTCCAGGTTACCTCCTCGGCGGGCAAGTACATTCCCGGTGTGCGCCCCGCGTGGATTCGCGATCTTGAGGCCGGGGCACAGGCGAATCTCTTTGCGGTGGAATCGAGTTATGCGCTGGCCCAGGGAGATGCCAGTTATCCGGTGGTTTCGGTCCAGTTAGGCTTTCGCGTCGCGTCTGGCGGGGTGGTGACGACAGCCGAGGCGCAGGCGCCGTGGAAGTACGATGCTGAGTTTCTGGGCGCGGTGCAATCGGGCGCGGCCAAACTGGTGAAGAATAGCCAGGAGATTCAGCTTCGGCCCATCGGTCAGGGCGACCTTCTGCGGCTGAGCGCGAAGGATTTTTCCGTGGAGTTGCGCGGGACCCACGAGGAAGACAACTTGATCGTGGTTGGCGGCAGCGGTCACGGCAAGATTCAGGTATTGCGCCGCGCTTCGCCCACCTCGCTGGCCGTGCTGACGCTTCATGCGCCGCCCGCTTTGCCGGGACTGGCCGCGGCTTCAGCCGCCGTGGTGGCGCAGGAGAGTTGGGAGCAGGTTGCCGTCTTTCGCCTGCGGGAGGATCCGGAGACCAGGAAGCCTTCCGTGGAGGTGCTGCAACTGGGAGCGCGCCGGGAGGGCGGAGCCATCCGGCTTTCCGAACCGGTGGATGCGGCGGTCTTCGGCTCGCCGATTGCGACGCCGGATGGGGTGATCGGGCTGGTTCAGGACGAGCAGGCGGGAGCGTTTTTGCCCGCAGACCTTCTGGCGCCCGCGGCGGCGCTTGCCCCTGCTCCAAAATAAGAGGGAATTATGCGCAGCAAACAGTTGCAGCAGCGTTCTCGTTTGTTCATCGCGCTTGGGTTGTTTGCTTGCCTGAGCGGTGCCTTCACCATCCTTACGGGCTGCGGCGGCGGCAGTGGTAGTACCAGTACGCAAATCACCACTACCGTTACCTCGGTGACGTCTTCGTGCACGCCAACCACCCTGACGGCAGGGCAGAACAGTACATGCACCGCAGCAGTTGCGGGGCAGGGAAATCCGAGTCAGGTTGTTACCTGGTCGGTGAGCCCGACGACCGCCGGCACGGTCACGGGAGGGGTATTTACTTCTTCCGCGACGCTTGCCGCGATCACGACAGCCACTATCACTGCGGCATCGACGGTTCCGGGATATACCAATGTCACGGGATCGGCGACGATCACCATTAATCCGGCGACGCCGACGATCACCAGCGTTTCACTCGCGTGCACATCGACATCCATCACGGATGTCCAGACCACGAGTTGTACGCCGACGGTCACCGGCACGGGATCATTCACGAACACCGTGAATCTTTCGGTCAATCCGGCATCGGCGGGAACGTTGAGCGCCACCTCGGGCGTAAGCTCGGGAACGGCGGTCACCTTTACCCCCGCATCTACTGGCGCATCGACACCGACGATCACTGCCGTTTCCACGGCGGACTCAACCAAGTCCGGTGCGGTACAGATTACAGTGACAGTGAGGAAGATCACGATCAGTTCGCCCACCGGAAATATCTGGCTGGCAAATTGCTCGGAGCTTTTCTTCTATAGCATCGCGCAAACAGGGATTCTTAATGGAGATACTCTTCATATTGATCCCTATCAGCCGGCGACATTCACTAGCACCCCGGGAAGCACATTCACGGTGAGCTTGGGAATTGGCAACGAACCAAATGGCTCGAACCTTTGTTCGCCTGGTGCGTATGACGAATACGTGACCGGAACCGACGGTGCGCGATCCAATGACCAGTACATTCCCATCCTCAGCCCATGGAATATGTGGGCTGGATACAACACCACTGATGAGTTCCAGACGGATTTTGCGGCAGGAACCACTTGCCCGTATAAATTGACCGATGGGACTCCGGATGGTGCGTGTCTGCCGGGTGCGGGATTGGTAAGCGCCGTTGATGGGGATTATCTGGCAGCTTCTAATCTTGGAAGCAGCGGCGTTTGGGTTAATGCAATAAGCACGGGAGCCGATGTTTCAGGCGCTGGTCGGACTAGCGACGTCATCACTGATATCGCTATGAAGAACCAGATACCCTGCTATACGCAGTCCACTCGTGGAATGCTATCCTGCTTCAACGCGACCAAGTTTGCGCCTACCGTGGTCGATCAAAGCCTCGGTATCGCTCCTGCATCGATCGCAATGTCAACGGGCTGCAATTCAGACCCCAACACCGCGACGGTGCTTACCTACGACCAAGAAGCAACAGTCATCGACCGTCTCGATGTCGTAAGAGCGACAAGCGGAGGCACGGTGACCATCGGTAGCGCCAACAGTGTCTCGCTCTCCGGATTTTCTCCGGCGAGCCAGCTTACTACCACCTTGGCGCGATACGTTGTTGCGTGGGATGGCTCTTGCAAAGCCGCAGTGCTCGCGCCGGTCCTCACCGGAGGAACTAATCCGGATGGCACTAAGGCATACAGCATGGAGTTTGCGCTTGTCGATATGGCGGTGGGAACCATGCGCCAACTCGGCACCTACGTTACCACGAGTATCCCTTCCACTGCCATTCGCATGGTGGCGGATCCCTCGGGTAACGATGTTGTCATTGCGTCAACTGACCAGACGGCAGGGAAAACCGTCCTCACGAAGGTTTCATGGACGCTGGATTCAAACGAGAATCCAACATTCACGGTGACCACTCTCGGTTCCGCTCCTCCTATCGGCGTTTATGGCGTGTCGCTTGGCATTCTCCCCTCAAGTGTCGTTCCTAACGGAACGACGATAAGGGTCGGACAGCGCCAACAACATTTCGCACTCGCAAATCAATAACACTTTCCGCCCTCCGGCAACCAACGGACGGCATTGCCCCCTTTTCGCATAACAGCGACGAGAGGGCATTTTTGGTGCTTGCTCCTGCGCCTGCGAAGTAAAGCCGGTCGAATCGCTATGAAAGATGAAGGGGACGGGCCGAAGCCCCGCTCACTGCGGGTCGTTGTCGCGCCTGCGCAGGATGGCGATGACTCCGGCGACCAGCACCACCAGCATCGCCCCCAGCACGGCCAGGGAATCGAGGAACCGGTGACGGTAGGCGACGGCATGAGCGGTGGGGTTGATGCGTGGATACTGTTCGTCGGCCGAGGCGCGGCAGGTGCGCTCGGCCCCGTCGGCATCAATAAAGGTGATCAGATAGCGGGGAATATCACCCTCGGCCGCATCTCCCTGAATATTGAGCGATGGGTTGGCGTCGGCAGGGTCGAATGATCCGTGCGGCATGGACGATCCGAGTGGCATGGATGATCCCAGAGGCATGGACGCCATGGGCGGCGCGGCCGACTGGCTGCCGGAGAGCTTCAACTGCGGCACAACGTCGCAGGTGAGGTCGGGAACCGGCTGCCTGGCTCCCCACTCGCTGGCCGAAACCTCATGGAGCAGATTGGCTTCATAGGACCAGCGGGAAGGAATGATAGCGCTGATGACCTGGCCTGCCTTGGGCATCAGATAGATGGGCCTCATGCCGCCGCCCAGGGCGATGATGGGCAACAGCACGACGGGAAGAAGCGCGATGGCGCTCTCATTGGTTTTGGAGAGCGCAGAGATGGTTAGGCCCAGTCCCGCGCCGATCATGGAAGAAAGCAGCAGGACGAGGAAGTCGTAAAGGAAGTTACTGTGCAGCCCGCAAACCAGATAGACGATGGCCAGCATGGAGCCGCACTGGAAGATGCATAGGGCCAGCAGTACCGCAAGCTTCGAGAAGACGTAAGGGAAAAGCTTGAGCGTGACCATGCGCTCACGCTTGTAAATGGTCCACTCGCCCACAATGTCGCGGGCGGCGTTGTTGCAGCCGAACCAGATGGCCGCCACCACCATGAGGAAATGGACGATGGGCAGCTTCTGGGAGATTTCGTCGAAATGACTGGCGCGCAAGGGGTAGTTGATCAGCGCCACCAGCACGGCGAAGAGCGGCGCCTGCGCCAGCAGGATGGCGGTCTGGGCGCGGTCCTGGAGCCGGACAATCACGTTGCGCTTGACCAGGGCCAACCATTGGCCAAGATTGAACTGGCGGCGCGGCTTCTCTTCGCCGGTCTTGTCGGCGGCGGCTGGCTGCTTGCCGCTGCGGTTGGTGACGAACTCCTGGCGGTAGCGGGAGGCCAGGTAGCGCTGCCGCCAAGTCTCGGTGCGGTTGGCCTCCGGGATTTGGTTCATCCCGGAGAAGAGCATCTCCGGATTCAGAGTGGGATTCGCACTTGGCGGCGTCCCGTTTGGGCCCAGGGCGGGAGGGTTGAAAAACTGGATTGAATCCGGATAGGCCGGCCCGAAAAAGACCAGCGCTCCGGGCCTGTCGCCCTTGTCGCGGGAGACCATGAGCAGGTCGTCGAACTGCTTGTAGACCTTGAGGCTGGGCTGGTGGATGGTGCTGAGGATGGTTTTGCCAGTCTTGGATAGCTCTTTCAACAGATCCACAACCGACTCGGCGTCGTAGGAAGAGAGTCCGGAGGTCGGCTCGTCCAGAAACAGCACCGGCGTGTCGGTGATCAGTTCGAGAGCAATGTTGACGCGCTTGCGCTGGCCTCCGCTCAGGGTTTTGCGTTCCGGCGAGCCGATAACTGTGTCGATCTTGTCCGGGATGCCCAGGTCATAAAGCACCTTTTCGGTGCGCGTATCAATCTCCGTGCCGGTCAGGTCGGTGCGCAGCCGGGCGGAAAAATAGAGCGCCTGGCGCACCGTCAACTGGGGATGGACGATGTCGTCCTGGGGCACGTAGCCCATCATATGGCGGTAAAGGTCGTAGTAGTCGTAGAGGCTCTGGCCGCGGAAGAGCACGGTGCCCTGGACCGGCCGGGTGTAGCCGTTCAAGGCTTTCAATAAGGTGGTTTTTCCGGCGCCGGCCGGGCCCATCAGCGCCACTAACTCATAGGGAAAGATGGTGAGCGAGACCGGGTCCAGCAGGCGCTTGCCGTTGGGCGCGTGGACCACGATCTCCTTGGCTTCTATGGTGACCTTGCCGTTGTAATCTCTTTGCGCCAGTTGGCCGTTTTCCAGCAGTTGAAAGCGAACGCTGCCCAGGCCGATCTCCTGGCCCGGCCGGGCCAGCACCCTGCCAATGGCGCGCACGCCGTTGACGTAAGTGCCGTTGCGCGAGCCCAGGTCCTCGACCAGAATCCCCGCCGGGGTGCGCGTGAGCCGGGCGTGGCGCCAGGAGACCATGGGCAGATCGAGGGAAATCTCGCACTTGGGATCGCGCCCCACCTCCATCGTGTCGCCGCGGAAGGAGACGGTCTGGAAGGCGGCTTCGCCGATCTCCACCTTCGTCTCAAGGGAAAGAAGTTGCTTGGCGGAAATCTTGTAGGAGCCCAGGTACACCTCGTCGGAGGGCTCCAGAATGACGCGCTGGATGCGGTTGCTCAGCTCGCCGATGGCCGTTCCGTTGCGCGAGTTGCAGTCCTCAAGGATGTACTGGCCGTTCTCTTCAGTGATGACGGCGTGATTCCAACTGACGATGGGCAGGTCGATCTGCACATCGGAATCCGGAGAGCGGCCGATGGTGATCTGGCGGGCGTAGCCGGGGCGTGCAGGCGGACGGGAAGACCACCCCGTGGAAGGCCCCGCGGAGGCGACGGGCCAGGGCATCGGCACCTGGCCGCCCAGAGTCACGCGCGCCCCATGCTGCACCCGCACCTGCTCGCCGGGCGCGATCCTGAACCCGTTCACATAGGTGCCGTTGCGCGAGCCCAGGTCTTCCAGCACGAAGCCTTCCGCCTGGTGGGTCAACCGGCAATGGCGCGTCGAAACGGCAGGTTCCGGCACCACCAGGTCACACTCCTGCCCTCGCCCGATCACCCATGAAGCCTTCGGCCTGAACTTATCTTCCAACATAGATGAAGAGAGTTTCCAGAACGCTCACACTGTAGCATATTGAACGTCTGATTTTCCCAATCATAGGTGGCTGTGGGTTATATTGAAGGGATTCTCGAGGTTGGACTCAAGAAAGGCAAGAATGGCGATGATCGGCTGGTTTCCTGGACGGCGCAGTTTTCCCTGTTTCTCTCTTGCCGCGGCAGTGCTGCTGGCAGCCACGCTGGGCAAGCCGCTGGTGGCCGAGGACGCGAGGCCGCTCTACGGAGAGCATGGGGTAAGCCCGGAGGCGGTCCGTCAGGGCCTGCTGGGGAGCTGCTACTTTCATGCCTCGATTGCCGCGCTGGCCCAGGCGGCGCCCGAAGTCTTGCGCGCGGCCATCCGCGAGAATCCCGGCGGAGGCTACCGGGTTCGCTTCTTTGATGGCCCGGAAGAGGTTGTCTTTCCCGAAGACGTGGAGTTCGGCCGGGCGCACAGCTACGACCGCTCCGAGGGCACATGGGTTGCGGTGCTGATGAGGGCCTATGCGCAGCGCGCCCTGCGGCAGAGCCTGGTCAGCGCTATCCAGAAATCGGACGTCATCCCCGTCTTTACCAAGCCGTTTGCCTTGTCGCTGCTCGATCAGTCGGGACTGTTGCTCGTGGCCTATGACCGCGCCATCCGCTCCGTGGTCAACCAGGACGGGACGATCGATCAGGCCACGCTGAAGCGGACGCTGGCCTCCGAATTGAATTCCCTGGGCATTCCCTCGGCCGGAGCGGAACTGCTGGTTGGCTTCCTCGACGAAAAGGGGTTCTTCTCTCGACTGGAGCGAACCGTGCAGGAGGACGGCGAGGTCTTCGGCACTTACAAGAGCCTGGGGATGGGAGGGATTCCGGTGCGGGTGATCGAGGCTTTTATGGGCGAGGCCAACTCGAATTTCGTGGCTGACAACGAGCAGATGATGAAGCAGTTGGCGCAATTTCGCGCGGGCCACGTGGCCATGGTGGCCGGATCGTGGGGCACGGGAACCAGCGACGGGTTCTCAAAGATGAATTCGTGGGTTCCGGCGCACTGTTACACGCTGCTGCGTTACGACGACGCCGCGCAGATCGTAACCCTGCGCAACCCATGGGGCGCGCGTCCCGATCCAGACGGGGTCTTCACGCTTCCCCTCGCGGTCTTTCTCCAGGGCTTTGAGTTTTACTCTTACTCCCAATCGCCAAAGCCCTAGGCGGGCAGACGGCCCAACGAGAGTAATTCAACAGTCTGTAGAGCACGCGCTCTCCGGTGCTGGCAGTTTCTGGACAGACGCCTAGTTATCGGAGTGGCCGTCCGCTTCGCGTGCCGCCATTCTGGCGCGCTCCAGACCTTCGCGCGCATTTGCGTTATTGGGATCGCAGGCCAGCACAGCTTCGAATTCTCTTTGCGCGTCGGCATACTTGCCACGCCCCAGGTTCTTCCAGGCTTGCGCAATCTGTCCGGAGTATTGGCTTGACTCCAGGTCGCATCTGCCGCGTTGCGCGGGTGGCTCGACTCGAGCTTTGGTCGGAGGCTGGTTCTCCGTAGCTGGCTGCTCAGGGAGCTTTGTTGCACTCTTTGAGCCATTCTTTGCTGCTCTGGCCGCTGCACGAGATCCGCGGTCCTGTCCGCCCGGACGCGCGGGGGTGGCGCTCAACGGCTCACCGCCTTGAGCCGGCTGCTGTTGGGTTGCCGCAGTTGACGAAGGCGCGTTCTGAACCTGAGCCGCGGCCGGGGCCTCAGCCTGAGCAGGGGCTGGGTTTGGCTTCGTGTGAGAGAACTCAAGGAGAGCCACGACGGCCAGTATCACCGCGGCCACGGCCACGGCGCCCATCACCCAGCGTGATCTCGCGCGCGAGAATGTGGAACGAATCTGGTCCAGATTTCCAGTCCCGGCATCCGTGGCGAGAACCGTATCTGGCGGGGCCGGCTGCTCCAGTTGCGCCTGAGACTGCTTTTGCGCGGCTTGCTGCTCGACGAGCTGGGAAACGATCTGTTCGTCGAAGGATCGGGTCGTCTGGCTTTCAGGGTCGCGCCATGCGAGTCTCCGCAGACCGTTTCCGGAGGCCTCCTGCAAGGGAAAGCCCGGCATATTCTCAAAGTACCGGCTGACCTCTTCGGTGAGCAGAATCTCGCCCGGCTCCGCCTGCTCGAGAAAGTGAGGGAGAGCGCCGCCGGCCGTCTGGGCGGATGCATCTTCAGGGGAATGAACCAGAACCGCAATGGATATTGCCTGCGGACCTCCGGATTCGGAGAATCCCTGAACCGCCCACTGCAAACGCCGCGCGGCCAGAATCGCCAGTTCAAAGGAGGGAAAACTGGCAACCAGGGCTTCTCCCTGGCGGGAAGCCAGAACGCCTTCGGAAGCGGCAATCAGGTCGAGGGCCATGCAAACCGCCGGCTCTTCTCTCTCCCAAAAAGATGGGGCGGATCCTGCGGCGTTGGCGGAGGTCCACAGGCTGAGAGAAATGCAGGCTTGGTGGGGACGGCGATTTCCCTGGGTCCCTGGGGAACTCGGCGTCGCCGCCTGTTCAGGCTTTCGAGAGTGCGCAGACGCGGCCATATTTTCTTGTAAGGCCACTTTAACAGTCTCCAGCTCACTATCGTGCAAAATAAATTGCAACCTTCATGGGGGAAGTGCTAGCGTAGCAGAAAATGAGAGCGGGCGTAAGATCTGTTTGTTATTTCCCCCCCTCCCCGGGGGGCGGTGGACAATACTCCAGGGGCGTTCCGCTCGGGGCTTTTAAGACGCTTGTGTAACCTTCGTGGCATGGGAAGTTGTTATTTTAGCCAGCTCACAGAGGAAATCATGACATCGCGCTCTATATCACACAGGGTAACTGGTCTGCGGAGTCCTCTGGCGGGGATTCTGATGCTGGCAATGGTCTGCCTGGGATGGCTTGCACCGGCGGCCTCGGCGAAAGAGGCTTCTCTGACCGCCATCGAAATCTACGATGGGCCATCCGGCGCCGCTTATGTGCAACTTACTGATGTGCTGATCAACGGCAAGGCGGAGATGCGGGACTGTACCCCGTTTCAGGTTGCGGCAGTGGACAAATCCAGCTACGGCAGGATGGGAAAGGTGGTACTGGCCCCCGGCGGCGTTCTGGAGCGCGGCGCCGACGGCGTGATGCATTACAACTCCGGCTCGGGGCAGGCCGTCTGTGTTGTGCCGGCCAACGCGAAATTCGAGCATGGAGGGTCTTACTCGCTCTCCGGGCTGGAAGATCAGGCCGGTCTGCACGCAACCGTGATCAGCGGCGGAGCTGGAACTCCTTCCGCCGCGCCGCCCATTCAGAAAGGGGTGAAGCTGGTCTTTGTCACCGCCCCCAATCTGGAGTTAGCCGAGTTTCTGCGCGCGCAAAGGGCATCTGATATAGACGGCTGGCAAAGTTATCTATCAAAATACTCGGCATCGGTACATGCAGGGGAGGCAAAACGCGCCCTCGCGTCGCTGTTTGTCGACGCCGGCCAGGCCTCTCTCCAGGCTTACGACAAGTCGGTGGCGGCCGCAGCGCCCTTGTATTCCGAATTGAAGGCCGCCAAGGCCAAGGCGGATAAGGCACACAGCCTGACGCTGGACTTGCCCTCCTCTGTGAAACTTGACGGAGATGTTCGCGGCAGACTTGCCGCCATCGTGGAGCTGGGACGCGGCGAGCTGGATGCCTATCGCACCGCATTGGCTGCCCACGCCCCCGGCTATGTTCACTTGCAGAACGCCAGAAAATTCAGCGATATCGTGGGTGGAATCGATCCGTTCTTGCCGCAGGGGCAGGCACTGACGGGAGATGTGCTGAAGGAGAGCAACGCGTTTGAAGCCGCGCTGCAGTCGGCCGACTCCGCCATGACCGCGAAGCAGTTCGACCAAGGTTATACATTCGTCCTTCCCTATCGCGCGTTTGCGGAAGAAGAGCCGCGCATGGCGGCAATCGTCGATGCGGTTTACGGCTTCCACCTGGACAGCGGAAACAAGCTCGAGCAGGGAGAGGACTGGAAAGGCGCCATTAAGCAGTTCGAGCTGGCCGCAAACGTGAAAGACACGCCGGAGGCGCGGGAATCCCTGAAGAACGCGCAGAGGCAGTTGGTGATTGTCCAGGACAAGGATGCGGCCGCCCGGGCGCTGGAGAGCAGCAAGAGTTTCGCGCAGCAGCACAACATGGTCCGGGCTTATGAGGTGCTGTCCAGCTTGCCGGCTTCTCAGCAGGCGCTGGTTGCCGATGAAATGAATGCGTTGGAGAAGCCCTATGTGGAGAGCGCGGCTCAGGAGGCGAAGAGCCTCCACCAGGCGCACAGCCCCATTCGCGGGCCGGCCGACGAGATCGGCATTAAAAGGGCATACATGTGCTTGCAGAATGCCTATCGGCTGAGCGAAAACGACTCCTACAGAGACAAGATGGAGCTGGATGGGAATGAGCTGAGCACATATCTTCTGGAGCAGTCAAAGCACTATCTGGGAAAGCCGGGCGGCAGCGGCACGGAACTGGGCTGGGCATATCTCGAGGAAGCCCGGCAGTACAAGGCTTCCAATCTGGATGCGGTGCGCGATGCCATCGTCTCGGCTTCGCCGGCACATGCGATGCGGTCGAAGCTGTCGATCCGCGTTCAGTTTCGCGACCAGACTTCGCAGCGCGACAGTCAGGGTTTTGCCGGCGAGTTGGAAAACGCCATTATCACCGGGCTGGAGAGTTCGGGAGTTCCGGTCAAGGTGGTTCGCGTTGGTGAAACCACCGCCGTGGAGCCGGACTATGTGCTGGCCGGCGATGTGTTAAAGCATCATTTTCCGGTGGTTCCCACCATCGAGCCGCAGGAGTCCGAGTACCGGGCCGGCACGGAGCAGGTCCCCAGCGAGTCGTGGAACAAGGCAAATCGCGCATATGAGAGCGCGCGGGAGGAGCTGCAAACAGCTCAGCAATCCCTCTCAGGCGCGGAATCGCATGGCAAGTCGGGGAAGATCAAGGATCTGACCAGGGTCGTGCAGGCAGCCCAGAAGAAGGTCGAAGAGGCGCATGTGGTGCTCGATTCGACGCCCCAGAACGTGACCAAGGACATCATCCGGCCCTATACCTACCACAAGAGAATCATCAATATCGGTGGGGTGATTGAGTTGCAGTTTCGCATCGGCGACTCGCTCAGCGAGCCCCGTACGGATCTCGTGCCCATTCGCAAAGAGGAGCACAGGACAGACGTTCTGTTGGAAGACGTGAAGCCGGAGGACACGCTAGGGATTAAGAGCGCCGGAACGGTGACCGATCCATCGGAGTTCATAACCACGCTGGAAAACTCGGCGCGCGATGAGTTGATCGCCGCTGTGCGCAAAAGGGTGGAAGAATTACCTGGGAAAATGTACCAGAGCGCCAGCAGCAGAGAGAAAGAAGACGATCTGGACGGCGCCGGCGAATCTTACCTGCGGTTTCTGAAACTCACGCGGGAAGACAATTCACCCGAACGCCAGCACGCCAGGAAATTTCTGCTGGATAGTTTCAATATGCGTCCGGAAACCAGCAATGCTCCGTAATGTGCGGCTCACTCGCTTCGTTTGATGCAAAAGGTGAGCGCGGCAGGGACGGTGACTGGGCCGGGCTGGGGGCGCGTCCGGGAGCGACCGGCACGAGCGCGGTTCGAGGCAGGCGAGAGGCGGAACGTAAACGTGGATTCCCCTGAAACCAAACAGACCGGCGAGATTACCCAGATCGGTAAGTACGAAATTATCGATGTGCTGGGGCGCGGCGGCATGGGCGTTGTCTATCGCGGCATCGACAAGCAGATCGGCCGCGAAGTGGCGATCAAGACGCTGACCCAGGGATTTCTGGGCGACGCCAACATGCTGGCCCGCTTCTATGAGGAAGGCCGGAGAACGGGCCGCCTGAAACACCCGAATATCGTCACGGTTTATGACCTTGGGGACGACAACGGGACTCCCTACATCGTGATGGAGCGGGTAGAGGGCGAACCGCTGGACAAGCTGATTCGCTCCGGCGCGCAGCTTTCCATGGCTGACCGGCTGGGCATCATCGAGGAGGTGTGTTCGGCGCTCGGTTATGCCCATCGCAACAACGTCATCCATCGCGACGTGAAGCCCGCGAACATCTTTGTGCAGCCGGACGGGTCGGCCAAGCTGCTGGACTTTGGCATCGCGCGGCTTGAAAAGCGCGACCAGGACGTGAACCTGACCCAAACCGGCCATCTTATCGGCACGGTGCCTTACATGGCGCCGGAGCGCTTGCGGAACGAGGCAGTGGATGGGCGGTCGGACATCTTTGCCGCGGGGGTGGTTCTGTATCAACTGGTGGCTGGCCAGCTTCCCTTCAGCGGCGGGGACAATGTGCTCATGCAGAAGATTCTGAATGAGCCGCATCCCCGGCTGAGCAGCATTCGCCAGGACCTGCCAGCTTCTCTGGAACCGATCGTCGACCGCGCTCTGGCCAAGTCCCCCGATGATCGATACCCGACGGCCGAGGAGATGGCTGCCGATCTGACCGCGGTCATTGCTGAACTGAGGCAGGAGCAGGTTCTGGAGCTATTGCCCGAGGCGCAGCGGCTGATGGAAGCCGGGGAGTTCACGCGCGCGCGCGGCGTGCTCCACCAACTGCTGAAGATCGACAGTAAACATGCCGAGGCCAAGACGATGCTGGCCGAGATTCAGCGGCACCTTACCCAGCGCCAGCGTGACGAAAAAATCCAGCAGATTTGCCAGCAGGCCGAAGACGCTCTCAGCCACAACCGCTTCGACCAGAGCCTTTCGGTGCTGGAAAGCGGACTGGAACTGGATGCCTCCAATCCCGAGCTGGTGAAACTGCGGGAGAAGGCGCGCAAGGAGAAGGACAAGCAGGATCGCATCAACGAGTTTCTGCATCAAATCGAAACCGCGCGGCGCAAGGGCGACTTCAAGACGGCAATTGCGGCCGCGCAGAAGGCGCTGAAAGTCGATAAGTCGAATCCCAGGATCGTCGCGCTCAGCAACATTCTTACGAAAGAGGCGGAACAGGCGCAGCGGCAGTCACAGGCCAAGGCGCTGCTGGAGTCTGCCCGCGGGGAAATCGGCTTCCGCCACTATGACAAAGCGATCGAGTTGCTGAAGCAGGTTGAGGAAGTCGATCCAACCAGCCCGGAACTCCAGCTTCTTCTCGGAGATGCCAGTTCCGGACTGGAACAGAGCCGGCACAGGGAGGTAGTCGCCAAGCTGGAGGAGGAAGTCGCCCAGGCAACCGGCTTTGAGCAGCTTCAACAGGTTGCCCGATCGGTTCAGCAGGCAATGAAAGACATGCCTTTTGAATCAGCGCTCTTCCGGCTGAACGCTCAGGTCGAACGTCAGATCAAGGAATATGAGAATCGCTCCCTGGTGGACGAGACGGTTCAGGCCTGCCGCAACCTCCGTCCCCGTGAGGCATTGGATCTGGTTCGGAAGGCGCGGCTCCGGTTGCCGAGTGAGGAGCGGTTGCTGAGTCTGGAGGCGTTGCTAGCCGACCGGTTCAGGCAGCAAACCGTGGAAGAGCGACGGGCCGATTATCTAGCCAGGGCGCGCGAGGCGCTCGAAAGCACTCAGTATGCCGATGCCGTTCGCGTTCTGGAGATGTGCCAAACCGAGGGCATCGCCACAGGCGAAATCCTCTCCTTGCTGGATTTTGCCCGTAGCGAGGAATTGGAGCACCGGCGCCAGGAGGAACTCCGCGCCAAACTTTCCCGCGCTCAGTCGCTGATCAACGATGCTTCCTACGATGAAGCGATCGCGTTTCTGGAAGATGCGCTTCAGCAAACAGACGACACGGCATTGCACATGCTTCTCGATCAGGCGTCGTCTGGCCGCGACTCTCTTCAAAAGCAAACCGAGGCCATATTGGCTTCGGCTGTCAGCTTGGTTGAGGCAGGCAAGCGGGACGAGGCCCTGGAGTTTCTCAAGGCGCAACCGCAGGTTGTTCTGCATTCAGCTCGCGTGCAGACGGCTCTGACGGCGCTCGAGGAAGAGCGCACGCAAGCTCTCTTCCGGACGCTGGGCAGAGCCTATGCGGGACTGGGGGCCGATCTTCCGGCAGGCGAAGCGCTGATGCAGCGCGCCGTGGTGGCTTGCGGCAATTCCCACCTCATCCTGCCGATGGCGGATGCCTTTCGCGCCAGAGGACAGGCTCTTGCCGACCGGGTCCTTGCGGAGGCCATAAGCAACGCTAAACTCCTGCTCCACGAACATAATCGGGAAGCCGCGGAACAGGCGCTCCAGACCGTCTCGGGCGTCGTCGATTTCGCCAGTTCCGTAGTGCAGTCGGAGTGGCAGAATCTGCAAAGAAAAACATCGCAGACCGGTCTGGTTGCCCGCTTTCGCGGCTAGAGCGGTTTCAGAGAAGGCGCGCGCGGGATGCAGAATCAGCGCAGAGGTTCCCTGAGGCCCCGAAAAAATGCGAGGGCAGCGTTATTAGTTCGGAGTTCACACAGCGATCAGGGTCATGGATCAGGGCCCGCCCCGGCTCTGTCCGATTTCCGCGAAAGTGGGAAGGCTGAAGCTCAGATCCTGGTGAGTTGCGATGCGGTTGGCGCGGGAATTCCCAGGGTTTGGAGGTCAGAGTCCCGCACGCCGATGAGGTAGAGCAGGCTGTCGAGACCGAGATGGCTGAGGGCGAAGCCGGCGTTGGCGCGCACCAGGGGTTTGGCGCGGAAAGCAATGCCCATGCCGGCCAGTTTCAACATGGGCAGATCGTTGGCGCCGTCGCCTACGGCCACCACCTGTTCGAGGCTGAGTTGCTCGTGGGCCGCGATCTGTTGGAGCAGCGCCGCCTTGCGCGGGCCATCGACGATCGGTCCCGTGACCTGGCCGGTGACTTTGCCGTTGGCAATTTCAATCTCATTGGCGTGAATATAGTCAATTTGCAGACGCCGCTGTAGATGGCGGGCATAGAAAGTGAAGCCGCCGGAGAGAATAGCCGTCTTGTAGCCGAGAGCCTTGAGGGTGCGCAGCAGGCGCTCGGCTCCATCGGTGAGGGGGATTCTGTCCAACAAGCTGTAGACCTGCTCTTCGGGCAATCCCTTGAGAAGCGCCATCCGGCGTCGAAAGCTCTCCTGGAATTCGAAGTCGCCGCGCATGGCAGAGGCGGTAATGGCGGCCACTTGGTCTCCGACGCCGGCGAGTTTGGCCAGTTCGTCGATCTCTTCGCCGGCGATGATGGTGGAATCCATGTCGAAGGCGAAGAGGCGTCGATTGCGGCGGTAGATGCTGTCGCGCTGGAAGGCGATGTCGATGCCCAGCTCATTGGCCGCGTCCAGAAGCTGGGCGCGGAGGGCATCTTCGAGCGGATCGGCGCCGGGGCCTTGCCCGATGAGCGGGCGGCGCCAGATGGCCTTCACTTCCACGCAGGCGTAGGGCGAGGAATCGGCGAGCGCGAGCCGGGCGCTGGGGCGATGGATGCAATTGGCGTCGAGACCATGGGCAGCGACGATGGCCAGCACCCGTGAGAGATGGTGAGCCGTGATCTGGTTGCCGAGCAAGGTGATCAGGCAAGCGGCCGGCGGCTGCGATGGGGAGCCGGAATGGGTCTCCGGCTGAGAGAATCTGCAATCCAGGCCCAGTTCCGCGGCCAGCGCGGAGATTGTTGGCCGCAGGGCGCCAGAGTTGGAGTCCTCGACCAGAAGACCAAGGGCTAGCGTTCCATGCATGACTGTCTGGCCAATGTCGAGAATGCGAGCGTCCAGTTCGGCGAGCTTGCGGGCGATGGTGGCCGTGGCTTCGGCTTGGTAGGGGCCGGAAAATTGAATCAGCATAAGTGGCCGTCCTTGTGTTCGCAGGTCAGCGAGTCAGCGGTGCTTGCTGCAATCCGGAGAGAGCAATAAGCATTGATTGATCCGCCCTGAATTAAAGTTGCAGGTAACAGCTAGGATTACAGCTTTACCAGTCGGGCTTCGAGCAGGCCTTTGATTCCGATGATGGCATTGATGGTCTCCGGGGGAACGTCCTCATCGACTTGGACGACGGAGAGGGCGCGGCCTGGTTTGGCTCCGCCTCGTTCGCGGCCCAGGGCGAAGTTGGCGATGTTGACGCCGTGCTGGCCGAGGATGGTGCCGATATTGCCGATGACGCCGGGAACATCGAGGTTGCGATAGACGAGCAGATTGCCTTCGAGGGGGGCTTCCACGTCGATGCCGTCGAATTCGAGCAGGCGGGGGTGCTCGCCGCGGAGTACGGTGGCGCTGGCGCGAGTGGAGTTCGTCAGCGGGTCGGTGCCCTGGGCGCCGTAGAGGGTGATGCCGAACACGCTGGTGGCGCTGCCGTGCTGGCTTTGCAGCTTCTCTTCGTGGATGCGAATGCCGCGCTCGTCGGCCACGGCGGCGGCGTTGATGTGGTTGACGTTCTCCGATTGCGCCAGCAGGCCGGCGATGGCGGCGTTGCGCACCAGCTCGGTTTTGGCTTCGGCCAGCGCCCCGGAGTAAGTGAGCACGATGTTTTCAATGCACTGCGGAGCGGCTTGGGAGAGGAAGCGGCCGAGCCGGTCGGCCAGATCAATAAAGGGAGCGAGGGCGAGGTACTCTTCGTGGGTGAGCGAGGGCAGGTTGACGGCGTTTTGCACCACGCCGAGCTTAAGGTACTCGCGCACCTGGCGTGCGATCTGGATGCCGACCGCCTCCTGCGCCTCGGCCGTTGAACCAGCGATGTGCGGCGTAAGGATGACGTTCTCCATCCCGGCAAAGGGCGAATTGGCGGGCGGTTCCTGGGTGAAGACATCGAGGGCCGCACCGGCGACCTGACCGCTTTCGAGCGCGGCGGCCAGGGCAGCTTCCTCAATCAGTTCGCCACGGGCGGCGTTCAGGATGCGGACACCCTTTTTCATCGTGGCGATGGTGCGATGGTTGATGATGCCAACGGTTTGCGGAGTGAGGCCGACGTGCAGCGTCAGATAATCGGAGGCGGCAAAGAGCTCCTCGGCGGAGACCAGCCGGATGCCGTTCTCGCGGGCCACGGCGGCGGAGACGAATGGATCGTGGCCCAGCAGTTCGAGTCCAAAGGCGCGCGCGCGCTTGGCGACTTCGAGGCCAATGTAGCCGAGGCCGAGAATGCCAAGGGTCTTGCCGCGCAGTTCGACGCCCTGCAGCTTCTTCTTCTCCCACTTGCCAGCGTGCATGGTGGCGTTGGCCTGCGTGAGCTTGCGGGCCAATGCCAGCATGAGGCCAATCGTCAGTTCGGCGACGGCGACGGCGTTGGCGCCGGGGGTGTTCATCACCACGATGCCGCGGCGAGTGGCCGCATCGACGTCGATATTGTCAATGCCCACGCCGGCGCGGCCAATTACGCGCAGATTCGGGGCGTGGGCCATCAGCGCATCGTCGACCTGCACGGCCGAGCGCACCACCAGGGCGTCGGCATCGGCCAGAGCCGCCGGCAGCCCGTCCGAGAGCTGATCGTGCGCCAAAACCTGCCAGCCTTGTTCCGCATCAAAAACTGCGCGCGTCGCCGGAGAAACCTTTTCCGCCAAGACGATCTTCATGGTTTGTCCTTTGTCAGCATTGCTGGAGTTTCTGCTGGCCTCGAATTCGTCAAAGCGAATGCCGTTCTGCTCGCAAAAGAGATCGAACATTCGCACCACGGCGGCGTGCGGCTTGCCCTCGCCGCGTTCGTACTTCCAGATCGAGTTGGGATGAACGCCCAGCTTTTCGGCCATCTGGTACTGGTAGAGATCCAGCTTGGTGCGGGCGATGATCAGCTTTTCGCCAAATGTCAGTTCCGGCATTGATGGTGTCCATGCGCCGGCGAGCGGCGCCTCTTTCCTGAGCGGTTCTCCAATGATCGTGCGCCTGTCGGCCTCGTACAATATGGCGGCGGCATGGGCGCGTTGGAGTGGAAGAACCGCTCAAAGCACTCAGATTTTCATGGCGTCGGCATAGATGCGCTGTGCGGGCACCAGGCCTTGTCCAAACTCGACCGGCATCTGCAATGTGTCCTTGGCGACGTGCTCCAGGGCGGCGACCAGAGCGAGCGTGTCGAGTGGGTCAAAGTAGCCGAGGTGAGCGATGCGGAAGATTTTTCCCTTCATCTCGCCCTGGCCGTTGGCGATGATGGCGCCGTAGCGGGATTTGAGCTCCTTGACCACGGTCGAGGAGTCGATTCCATCGGGTGTGGAGACGGCCGTGGCCGCTGCTGCGGGCGCCGCAGGCGCAAAGAGGGTGAAGCCCATCGCCGTCAGGGCGGCGCGCGTCATCGCCGCGCAGGTTTGGGCGTTATCGACCAGCAGGGTGCGGCCAGCAACGAGATCGCCGCCGGCCTGGCTGGCGATGAAATCAAGCGCGGCGCCGAGGCCGGCGATCAGAGAAACCGCAGGGGTGTAGGCGCTTTCGCCGGCTTTGGCGTTTTTACGCTCCTTGCGCAGGTCGAAGTAGAAGCGGGGATTCTTGGCGGTCTCGGCCGCCGCCCATGCGCGTTCACTGATGCTCAGATAGGAGAGGCCGGGCGGAATCATGACGGCCTTTTGCGAGCCGCCGATCAGAACGTCGACACCCCAGCCGTCGATGTCAAAGTGGGTGGTGCCGAGCCCGGTGATGCCGTCGACGATCAGCAATGCGTTTGAATTGGCCTGCCGGAGCAGAGCGGCGATGGCCTGAATGTCGTGGCGCGCCCCGGTCGAGGTCTCCGTGGCCTGAACAAAGACCGCGCGGGTGTCCTCATGGAGAGCGGCGCGGATGGCGGTCAGGTCGAAGGTCTCACCATAGGGCGCGGAAACCACGTCGGGCCTCAGGCCAAAGGCCTTGGTCAACGAGACCCAGCGCTCGCCAAACTTGCCCGCGGATAAAACCAGCACGCGGTCGCCCGGAGAGGTGAAGTTGGTCACCGAGGCCTCCATCGCGCCGGTACCGGAACTGGTGAGCAGGAGCACATCGTTTTGGGTGCCGACAAACTGCTTCAACTGCGCCAGGACCTTGGAGTAGAGAGCTTTGAACTCCGGTGTGCGGTGGTGCATGTCGGCCGCGGCCATGGCAAACTGCGCGGCGGGTAGCAGGGGGGTGGGTCCGGGGGTGAAGAGGCGAATTTTGCGGAACATGCGAGCCGTCTCCTTGGTGGTAGAGATGAGATTGTTGAGGCGTGTGGTCTGGAGTAATCACAGAATACACGCTAATGTGAATATTGTGAATTGAGAATCGATAAAATGTATCAAATTGCGACATTGTGGGAGAGAGTGTGAGAATTCTGGCTGATTTTGACTTTAAGAGTTGGGTAAGGAGGGAGAATGGAGGGCGAATGTGTGATTGCGGTGGACTGGAGAGTGCCTAACCCGCATTTCTCACCATAGCCCCTGAGAGCCATCGGCAGGCTGTTTTGTGAGTTGTCCGTGGTTGTAGTCGTTGAGTGTTAGTTGAGATAAGGCGCAGAACGCTGCTGAGGATGTATGCCGGGGTTGCGAAATGCGGGATGAGTGCCCGAGGAGAAATAGGCCACAGAGCGCCACCTGGCGTGAGATTATTTGCCAGGTCGTTTGCAGAGCAAGCGGTCTTCCCGATAGCGCTTCAGAAAATAGTCAATGGTCTCGACGCGCAGCCGAATGGAATGAGCAGGGCAGTTCTCATCCATGTCTTTGAAGGAAAAGAAGGGCGTCCCGGAAGACTCGACGATTTGCTCGATGGCGCTGTAGATGGGGGCGTCATGGCCGCACTTGAAGCTGGAGAACTCGACTGCCACCAAGTTAGGGTGGCGGGCTGTGAACTTGGCGGCCCAGAGCTTGTGATTGGAACTGGCCGAAAAAGTGGTCTTCCACACATCGGAGATATCCAATGCATGTGCGATTACGCCAGCGCGGATCTCCTCGCCGAAGAGTCGTTCCAGCAGATCTTCGTCCATGGGCAAGGTGCTCTGCGAAAAGATGGGGTAGCCCAACTGCTGGAACTGCCCCATGATGCCGTGGTTGATGCCGGGGTCGTGATGATAGGGGCGTCCCAGCATCACAATTCCCAATCGGTTTTCGGCCTCCATTTGGTTGAGGGCTTCGCGGGCTTGGCGGCGGAGGCCAGATTCATAACGCTCCTGTTCCCGGAAGCCGACTGCGACAGCACGATCGTTTTCTTCTGGACTGAGGCCCAGCACCGGCCCCCAGGCCTGGCCCATTTGGCGCGCGAAAAGTTTGCGATGCGACAGGTTGACCAACGGATGGATGTACTGGATGCCGCGCTCGGCAATAAGATCGGACTCTTTGGTGAAGGCCGCCTCGACTGTTTCTGGCGTCACCGAGGCCGTGGGGCAGCCGTTGTTGGCCCTCGTATTGACCAGTGGCGTGGCCAGCACATCAAACATGGGAAAGAAGATCGCGTGCAGCGGGTTGTGTCCATGCTGCTTGAAAAGCAGGTTATGAAAGTGGGCGATGGCGATCTTCGAAGGGAAGCAAGGATCGATCGATCCGCGGCTGGAACCGTTACGGTACAACTCGCCGGTAGTGACGTCCGAGTAAACGATGTTTTCCGCGCGCACGCCGAGGCTCTCCAGATAGGCGCTGAAGAGTGGCGCATAAGAATACATGCTCAGGACACGGGGAATACCGATGCGCATCAGCGGGCGCTGCTGCGCGAGCGCAATCCGGCGGCGCGCAGCGGCACTCCAAGCATGCGCAGGAAGCGAATCAGCGACGCTCTCCGGATGGCGCGAGCGCCACACTTCACTGGCGGCTCTCTCCACCAGGTTGGGATTTGCGGCCCTGGTTGCATTCTCATGGGCTTGAATGCCGCGCATGGTTTGCAGATCGTCCACCGCTCCTTTTTCGCAGCCAGCAAGAATGATGCGCCGGCTTCCAGCTTTCAATACCGTCTCCGCCGCGGAGGGATCGGCTTCGTGGTCTTCAGCGCCAGCCAGGTGTACGTCGAGAAAGGTGCGCAAACAAGCGTTCTTGCAAAAGCGGCAGCGGGTTTCTTCATTACATCTGGTGGTATAGCGAATGCGGCCCACGGCATCCATGCCAATGAAGGAGGTTGCGCGTCCCTTGCTCCACAGGCGCATGGCTTCGAGACCCGCGCCGATGGCCCCAGCTTCGCCGCAGTGCGGGTGAACCACAATCTCCGGCTCGATGCCGGTGGCGCGAAAACCAGCGCGCAGGAAGTCAACCTCCGCTTTGACCGCGGCCAGGTTGTTCTGCGTGCCTCCTTGCAGGACAAAACGCGAGCCCAGCGCAGTGAGGTTAGGAGCCTTGGCCACATGCAGAAAAACGTTACGCGGAAGCACCGTGGCCAACCCGGCCAGGATCTCCCCAGCCCGCCAGCCCTGACGCTGGAAGTTGACGATATCCGATTGCAGGAAGACCGCGCAGCCATAACCGAAGGTCGGCATTGACTGGGCGGCAAAGGCAGTCTCCGCATAGCGCTCGACCGGAATGCCGAAGCCCTCCGCGGTGGATTGCAGAAAATAGCCATTACCCGCCGAACATTGCGCATTGAGCCTGAAATCCCGGACGCGGCCCTGGCGCAACAGGATAAGCTTGATGTCCTGCCCGCCGACATCGACGACCACATGCGGATCGGCAACATAGCGCAAGGCTGATTCGGTGTGCGCCACGGTTTCGACCAGGGCCACGTCGGCGCTCAGCACCTGTTGCAGAATGTCCTTGGCGTAGCCCGTTGTTCCCACGCCGAGAATCTTCAGGCGGGCGCCGGAGTCTTCTTCCACTTGGCGACGCAGATCGCCCAGCACCTCAATGGCATCCGTGATCGGGTTGCCCTCGGAGAGCCGATAGGCCTTGGCCAGCACCTTGCCGCTCTGCGACAGAAGCACCGCCTTGGTGGACGTGGAACCGCCATCGAGGCCTATAAAGGCCTCGACCTGTTCGCCGCGCTGAAAAGTCGCAGGAATGAATTGTGCGGGCTGGTAGCGGGCTAGGAAGGCCTGCAACTCCTCGGGTGAAGCGCACAATCCAGGCTTGGAGGCAAACCTTCGCTCCTGTTGACTGGCAACGAGAAAACGCCCCAACGCCGCGCAGCCCAGGTAGCGGCCGCTCTCCTCCGCTTCGCCCATTCCGAACTCGACCGCGCCCAGCGCGGCAAAATACAGCGCATCCGGCGGAGTCTGGATCAGATCTTCCGCTGCCTGACCGCGGGGCAGTTCGATACCGCGCTCCTTCCAGAGCAGGGGAATGTTGTGCTGCCATGCCTCGCGCATTCCGCGCAGAAAGGCATTGGGCCCGCCCAGCAGCAATACATGCGGCAGAAGCGTATGACCGCGCGTCAGCACGGTGAGATTCTGCAGCACAATGGCATCAAAGAGCGAGGCCATCAATTCGGCGGGCGGAAGTCCCTGCTTCTGCAAGCAATTGATGTCGGTCTCGGCAAAGACGCCGCACTTTCCCGCGACGGGGTGGATGCGCACGCCCCGATAGGCAAGATGCGACAACTGATCGGCGGAAATCTTCAGCTTGGCCTGTATCTTGTCGATGACCGCGCCGGTGCCGCCCGCGCACTTGTCGTTCATGGAAGCGATCTTCCGTCGCCGTCCGCTGCCGCTCTCTGTCTTGAAGAGAATGATCTTGGCGTCCTGGCCGCCTAGTTCAATGACCGACTGCGCTTCGGGATACATTTTCTCAACGGCCAGCGCAACGGCGTTGACCTCCTGCACAAAGCGGGCGCCAATCGGCGCGGCGAGCCCATGGCCGCCGGATCCGGTGATGAAGATACGGCAGTTGCCGGGCGCAATGCCGACTTCACTCTCCATCCGCAGCAGGAATTCGCGCAGCATCTCGGCCTGGCGCGTGTCATGGCGGCGATAGTCGCGCCAGAGGATGCGCCCACCGCCGGCCGCGACCACCACTGCCTTGACTGTGGTGGAACCCACGTCCACACCTACGAGGAAATGAATCTCGCGGGATGGGTGGTCGCATGGTTGGGTCTTCTCGGGCATCGTCTCTCAATGCTTTCCGGGCAGCCGGGCCAGCGCAACTCGGCCATCGATCAGATCGCCGACATGCAAGACAAAGTTGGCGGCCCTGCCAGCGATCCCCCGGCGGCGCGGAATCGGATAAAACGGACTGCGCAGTGGCCGATGTCTGGCGACATAGTCCCTGATCTCGACAAGCGATTTGCCGGTGGAAGCGAGCGCGGCATCGAACTCCGCGCGAGCCTTGACGCGGGCTTCGCCAAGGGCCATCTGTACGCGGCTATAGGCGCTGATCTCTCCTTCGCCCGAGGTTTCGACAGGCAGGAAGATCATCTCTGGAAAGCGATTGACCACGGCCGACTGCACACCGTCGGATTGCGAGGAAGGCATACAGCCAAAGGGCTTGAGCGCCAGCACCATGTGACACAGCCCCTGCGTAGTGTAGTAGACGTTCTTGCCCACCTCGAGGTGGCCCTCGCCGCCGCGCGCCAGGGAGTGATAGAAGGGATGCGCCAGACGCGCCAATTCGCGCTGCGAGAGCAGGCGAGGCGTAATGCCGCCCATGTAGCGGCTGGTACGCGCATACAGATAGCTCCACAGAACTTCGCTCAAGCGCAACAGCGACCGTTTGCGGCCAAACTTCCACGCATTGGCCAGCCGTTTGCCGCACTCCCACCAACGCGCCTCGGGATAGGGATCGTCGAGGCCTTTCTTTGCTTCCATGCTGATGCGGGCCTGATGCAGCAGGTAGCTGATCCATCCGCCGATCGAATCCACATGCACCTGCGCGCCTTCGCCTTCGAGGAAGCTGAACATATTGAAGTTGCCGTCGCCCTCGGTCAGTTGCGCCCAAAACTCGCCAACGATTTTTACGACCGGCTTGACGCGGGTGTGATCGACCTCGACCTCGTCCAGGCGCCGGCGCGCGTCCTGCATCTGACGGACAAACTCCGCGCTGTAGAGATGGTCCAGAATCTTGCCCGAGGCGTTGAGAAATCCCTGGAGTTTCGGCGTGCGCCGCAATGGCGCGGCCAGCCATCGCGGCGCGCGCTCGAGAATTTCGAATCGACGGCGGGTCTCAAGGAAATGACTCAACTGATCGACTACATCCGCAATCGCCCGATCCGTGCTGCCCGGAACGACCTCAAAGGGGCGGATGCGATAACTGAGGTCGTTGATGACATCGCCCAGGTTGAGCATGTTGAGCGCGCCCAGGTTGAAGTCCAGCGTAAACTTCAGGCCGGGATTGTCGGCTGCGGCCTTGATGGCCTGCTCGGCCTGGTACAGGATGATGCGGAATCGCTCATAGCCCGCATTATTGAGCGCCAGCCGATACTCCGACTCGTACATGCCGAAGCGGCAGGGGCCGCAGGAGCCGGCCGTGAAGAAGATGTACTTCTCCTCGATCTCCTGGCGCGAATAGCCCTGATCTTCCAGGGAACGCAGAAACTTGATGAGATTGCCAATCGTAAAATAGGTGGGATTGCACTGGCCGTTATTGCCGTACTCCCTGCCAAAGGTGAAGGCTGCCACATCAGGAGTCGGCAACATCTGGCAGCGATAACCGCTGGCTCGCAGAATGGCCTCAATGAAGCGTTCGTGCTTCCAGGTGAAGCCGCCGAAGAGGATCGTCACCTGATTCCGCTCCTCGGCGGTGAAGGGCCGCTCCAGGGGACGGTGATAATGCCCGGTTTTGCAGTGCGAGGCAGAGCCCTCGACCAGCCGCTCCTGCTCCGCGGGGGCGCACTGTATCGGTTCTTTCTGCAAAGGAAGAGCCGCGCCCGCGAAGTTGCGATCGAGTCCCATTGAGGAAGAACCTCTCTACGCGATGTGAATCTGCGCCCAGCCTCTGCGCGCGGACCCACATCTGCTAGCCTTTCAAGTGTAAAGCAGCTTTCAGATCAGGGTGTTGCCTGGAAGTGAACCGCTCTGTCGGGCGCTCCCGGTTTTTGAGTCATGAGCCGCGGAATGAATGGCTTGAGATAATCGTAGAAAACACGCCGGAAAGGGGTGGATGGGAACGGTAATGGCCGCTCTTCCTCCGCACATCCGGATCGTCGAGCGGGAAGCGGAGAAAACGGCGCCATGTCGAGAGCGGATTGCTGGGCCATCGAGAACTATACCTATCGCTCCTGTCCGAATCCCGCGCGGGAGTTCGGCTATGCTGTTTCGCCGCACAACCACTCCCATCACTCCATCGAGAAGATGGCCTTTCTCAACGAAGTGGTCAAGCTGTGCTTCATGCGGCCTTTTCGTGGCCTGTTGCAGTCGGCCTTCGGGCTGGCGGGCATCGCGGATCTGAACTATGCCGACATTTACTACCGCTCTCCATTAACAGTCGAGGATGTATTTCTGACCGAGTCCGCCAGCGCCGCGGCGCTCGGCTTCGCGGGCGTCCATCTGGGGATTACCGACCACGATGAAGTAGCGGGAAGCATCGAACTGCTGCGCGCGCACCCGGAAGAGGCGCATCGCAATCCCCTTGGCGAAGAGATTTCCATCTACTTTGACGATTACCTCTTTCACATCGGCGTGACGGGAATGCCCACCAAAGGGATTGAGCAGCTCCATTCCAGCTTGCAGTTAGCGGCCAGGGAGCGCCGCCTGGACGACCTCTTTGAAATGCTGCGCGCCAGCGGCTCTCTGGTGGTTTTCAATCATCCCCTGGTTCCCTGGGGCAAGGAGCCTGGCCGCAAAATTCCCGCCGAGGCGTTGCTGCACCGCTACGGATGGGCGATTCATGCCCTGGAATACAACGGCATGCGCAGCCGGGAGGAAAACGACCGCGTATTGCAGTTGGCCAGGCAGGTTGGCAAACCGGTCTTAGGCGGAGGCGACAGCCATCTGCTGCTGGCCAGTTCTGTCCTTTCGCTGACGCAAGCCACGAGCTTTCAGGAGTTTGCCGAGGAGGTCAAGGAGGGCCGCGCCGTGTCGCTTGTTCTGCCCACGTTCTTAGCGCCCCTGAGCTGGAAAATTTTTCTGCGCGTACTCTATTTCATCGCTCATTACCGGCGCATCGGCTACTTCCGCGGCCAGCCGGTCGGCGATTTGTTGAGCGGCAGAACGGTACTCCTGGACCCGGTCGGACTTGCCTCGCGGGGATTTTTGAGCGCAACTTCGGCGCTGGGCTTGATCCGTTGAAGCCTTAAAGATGCAGGTCAGATTGGCGTATTGGCGCTCCTGCGGACCGCGGCGCGCAGAAACTCCGCAATCCGTTCGCGCGCATTCATCGTACCGCCCAGACTGACGCAAAGATTTGCCCGCAGCTCCGCAAAGGCTCTTCGTTCAGCGCCGGAGATGGGGAATCGCTCCGCGTAGCCGCAGAGTAGATCCGCACAGGTTTGCGATACGCGCGACGCGGCGCGGCCTGCGGCAAGAATGCTCAGATCCCGGAAGATGGCCGCACATTCCCTGCCGGGCGAGCGGCGATCCATCTCCATTTCCAGAACATCCAAAGCCAGCGAACGCGCTGCCAGCAGTCCGCAAAGTGCATCCGCCATGGCGAAGGTCACACCCTGCCGGGCATCGCAATAGAGCCTGGCGCCCCGCGCATCAGCTTGCTGCTGCAGCCGCTCCAGAGTCCAGCGCCAGAGCCGCATTGCCTCGGCAAGACTACGCATGCCCGCTCGCGGCAGGCGTGCCGCAAGCGCATCAATCTCCTCGGTCCACTTCTGAAAGTCAGCGAGAAAGCGGATGTCGGTCATGGCGAATGAAACCAGTCTGCGTTGCAGCGCTGCGGGACCCATGTACATGTCCTCGATCTGCGCATCGACCAGCCGGGCGTGCAGATCGGTGGTGGCCTGCGCACCGTACTTGCCCCATGCGGCCACTTCCCGCAGCAACTCCGCAACGTGGCTGCTGCTGAAGAGCTTTGCCGCCGGAGAGAAGAGCGTGGCCAGCTTTGTATCGGCGTTGGATCGATCCTTTGCCCCGTCCAGTTCGTCGTTGAGACGCGCCGCACAAAAGCCCAGCGAGGTCGCGGCCTCGCCCGTAGCCCATAGATCGGCCATGGTGAGCCGGAACTCCGCGCCGCCGCTTTTCTGCTCCGGTGAATCGAACCAGGCTTGAACAGTGGAGAGCGCTTTGGAAGCGGTCATCAGGCCGAGCAGGGCGCGCATCCGGCGCAGGGCCGGCTCCAGTAAGGTGCGATGGGTAAAGCGCGGAACAAGTGCTCCATGCTCCATCATGTAGCCCCCAACAATGCGCGAGGCCGGCACTTTGAGGCGAAAGACTGGATCGGTGGTCGAAGCAATGCGGTGTCCCAGCTTGCGCACTGGCGCGCCGCGCTCGAACTCGCCCGCGTCCCCTGGCTCGAGAATCACCAGAGCGCTACCGCGCACGCCATTGCCGTCGCCCTCAACGGCGGCCACCACAAACTCCGCAAAGTCCATGTGGCTGATGAAGCGTCCGCGCTTGTAAATCTCCAGCAGAGGCTCGCCCTCCGCGCCCGCGCCGGCCAGCGTCATGCGGCCAGCAAGAGAAATCGCATCCGCGCCCGCGCCGGGAAGCGGTTCGGTCAGGCAAAGAGCGCCGTGGCGCACGTCGGCCGACCCCAGATAGCGATCGCGCTGCGGCTGCGTTCCAAAGTCGCGGATGGGCATCTGCGCCAGGCTTCCTGAAAGGCTGCATGTGGCAACGCCGGCGTCCACGCTGGCCAGTTCCCAAACCGCCAGCGCCAGTGGCATGGTGAGCCCGTTGTGCGCGGACGTCAGAATCCCGGTCATCCCTTGGGCATCCAATGCGCGGAGGAGACGCGCTTTCTCTTCCGTCCATCCGCAGGGAGTGCGCGCCTGCAAGAGCAGAGGCGCCACTGTCTCACGTGCTGTCTGCCGGGCTTTGTTGCGCACCTCCAGCAGTTCCGCACTGCCGGCGATCCGCCACATCGTTTCGTGCGCCTCATCCCACAAGCGAAAATCCATCACGGGTCCTATTCAGTGTCGTAGGGGATGCTATATTCGGCCAGATAGCGCGGATTGACGAGAAAACTCTCAAAATGAATCCACTCTATCCTCTCAGGCTGGAGGAAAATCGAAGCGATCTGAGAGGCTTTATGCCATCTTAGAGTGCGGTCCGCGGGATCGTAAAGCGCTTTCCCGTGAAATGAAAGACCTGCTCCTTTGCCGGTAAACCGCGCCATCGCGAGTACCTTGCAACCTGAAGCCGATGCTAGAATGTAATCCCTGTCGCAAAGGTTCATTTGGGGTCTCGGAAGGATTGATATGGCGCGGTCAGCGCTTTTTATCCTCTTGTTTTGTGTCACCAACGCCTCGCTGGTGCTGCTTTATCCTTTTTCTCTTGCGCGCTTACTGCTTGCGACCACCATTTATGCGCTGGGCACGGGGGTGATGCTTTTCCTGCTGTTTCAGCCACGCAATCAGTGGCTGGTTCCCAACCGTTCGCAAGTGGAACAGGATGGCTGCGTTGCGCTGACCTTTGACGATGGCCCCGACCCCGTGGATACGCCCCGGCTGCTCGACCTGCTGCGAGAAAAGAACGTGAAAGCTACCTTCTTTGTTGTGGGCCAGCGCGCCGAACAGTATCCGGAGATCGTGCGCAGGGCCTGGGAAGAAGGACACCTGATCGCCAACCATACATGGTCGCATCAGCCGTTATTCTGCTTCCTCTCTCCGCGACGCCTACGATCCGAGATCGAACGCACCGCGGAGTGCATCGACCGTATCTGCGGGACGAGGTCGCGCTATTTCCGTTCCCCGGTCGGCATACGTCATCCCCTGCTGCGCTTTGCGCTTCAAAAAGCAGGATTGGAGTTCGTTTCCTGGCGCATCCGGAGCTGTGATACGATTATCCAAAATTCCGGTTTGCTTGCCCGCCGCATTCTGAGTAATGTAACCAACCGAGACATCATCCTGATGCATGATCGACTGCCGAAAGGCACACAAGTTATGTTAGAGATTCTGCCTGGAGTTATTGACGAATTGAGGGAACGTGGCTTCGAGTTTGTGCTGGTCGGTTCTCGAGAATCCATCCGCAGTTAAAACAAATTATGAGATTATGTGCACTTATTCCCGCATTCAATGAAGCCTCCCACATCGCACAGGTGGTCGAAGGCGCCAGAGAGTATGTCGAATCGGTCATTGTGATCGACGATGGATCGGGCGACGGCACTGCGGAGCTGGCCCGGAATGCCGGAGCGTTCTGCCTTGAATTGCCATCAAACTGCGGGAAGGCGGCCGCTTTACGCCACGGCTTCACCCATGCCCGCGCTCAGAACTTTACCCAAGCCATCACAATGGATGGCGACGGCCAGCATCTGCCGCAAGATATTCCCATACTGCTGCGCGCAGCCCAGGAGACGAAAGCGGACTTGGTCATTGGCTCCCGTCCTTTCGATCGCGCCCTGATGCCGCGCGCGCGCTACTACTCCAACACGATTGGCAACCGTTTAGCCTCGGTGCTGGTGGGACGCGAGATCAAGGACAGCCAGAGCGGCTTCCGGCTCTTTCGCCTCGAAAGTCTGGACCGCGTTAAGCTGCGCAGCCGGCGCTACGAGTTTGAAATGGAAACGCTCATCAAGCTGGGCCGCGCGGGTTGCACCATTGCCTACGCACCCATTCACATGGTTTACGACGACGGCCAGGCGCGGTCCAAGATGAAGCCGGTGAGTGATACGGTGCGCATCTGCCTGTGGTCGCTCGCGTTTCGCTTTTTAGGAGCCTGAGATGAGTCTGCGCCGCCGAGTTTGCTGCATTGCAGCGCTTCTGATGCTGCCGTCCCTGTTGGCGGCGCAATCCGAAGATCTGCTGATGCGAGTTTGGAACGGCGTGCAGCAGGCGCAGGGTAAGTTCACGACCGGCTGCGGCAGCGTGGTGGAAACCCGCACTTCCAGGTTGATGGTCAAACCCATGGTGCTGCGCGGAAAATTCTGCGCCGAGGGCATGGCGCGCTTCTCGCTGGAGTACTTCACGCCCAACGCCATGCAAATCCGCTTCAACACCAACTACCTCAACGTGACCAGCGGAGACGGAAAGACCGAAGTTCTGGATATCGGCAGCGGCGTTCGCCGCGCCCAGTCGGCCTTCAGCCGTGACACCTCCATAAAGGAGCTGAAGAAAAACTTCACCATCACCGTGCAGGAAAATAGCCGGGAATACGAGATGAGGTTTGTTCCCCGCAGCGAGGCCTTTCGCCGCCGCCTGAATTACCTGGTGGTCAAGCTCAACAAACACGACTTTCTGCCGCGCTCGCTGGAGGTGGACGGCAAGAGCGGGGTCAACAGCGTCTTCCTCATCAACTTCACTACACTGAATACGAAGCTGCCCGCGGAAACCTTTGAGGTGTACAAGCCAAAGTGATGGAGAGAAACGAAATCGAGAAGATCATCCCCCATCGCCCTCCCTTTCTCTGGATTGACCGGGTAGAGGAGCTGGAGCCGGGCATTCGTTGCGTCGCGTGGCTCACGGTCGATGCGGAGAACCCCATCTTCGCGGGGCATTTTCCCGCGCGGCCGATCCTGCCGGGAGTGCTGCTGATCGAAGCGGTGGCACAGACAGCGGCCGTGATGATGGGATCGGCCACCCCCGCGGAGACCATGGACTCTGCGTTGCTGGCAGCGGTCAATCGCTTCAAGTTTTTCAAGCCCGTGCTGCCCGGAACCGAGTTGCGCATCGAAACCGCCAAGCTGACCCAGGCCGGAACCATGGCTTGCATTGAAGGCACGGTCAGCGTACTGGGGGAAAAGGTAGCCAGCGGCGAGTTGACGGTTGTATCCGGACGGTAGCGGCATTCTCAAGAAAAGGTCAAGCGGTGTTCCGAAGGTTGAAAGCTCCTATTCGCAAGTTCGCAACCACCCTGCTGACCGAGCGGCTTGACCCGGCTGCGGCCGGGGCTGCCGTCTTTTGGGGAATCTTTATTGGCATCGTCCCGATCTATGGCCTGCAGACCCTGGCCGCCCTGGGCGTGGCCTTCTTGCTGCGGCTGAACAAGCCTCTGACCCTGGCTGCCACCTTCATCAACAATCCGCTGCTGCAACCGCTGATCGTGATCTCCTCGGTGGAGCTGGGTGACTTTCTACGCCATGGATCGTTTGTTGCCTGGCATCTGACGGCGTTTTCCGGCGCGCAATTGAAAGAGCAGCTCTTTTCATGGGTGCTGGGAAGCCTGGCGTTGGGCTTGCTGGTGGGCGGGATATTGGCCATCGTCACCGCGGCTGTGGTGTGTTGGGCCGCGCCTTCGCAGCGCAGCCTGCGTGAGCGCATTCGCTTCGTCAATCGGGCCTTTGCCGAAAGCGCCCAGTACGATCGTGGCTTTGTCCGCTGGAAGATGCGGCTGGACCGGATATTTTCCCTGCTGGCCGCCGAGGAACTGGGGTCGGGAACGGTCGTGGATCTGGGCTGCGGCTACGGCATGGCGTTGTGCTTTGCGGCTTTCCGCGATAGCGGCCGACGCCTGGTGGGCTGCGACTTGAATGCCCATCGGATCGCCGTGGCCCGGCAGGCTCTGCACGCTTTGAATGCGGAGCCAAGCGTGCAGGACGTGCGCCATTTTGAGCTGCCCCCCGCCGGCCTGATCCTTATCCTGGATGTGTTGCAATATTTGCCTGCCGAGGAGCAGTTGGCGCTGCTGAAGCGCTGCTGTGCCGCGCTGGAACCGGGCGGACGGCTGATCTTCCGGGTGCATGACCGCGAACGCGGGTTGTGGAGCGCTCTCACCGTGGGTCTGGACCGGCTGCTGTTTTCTTCCGAGCACGTCGGCGCCCGCCCTACGATCCTCTCCGCCCCGCAGTATCAGAACGCATTGCAGGAGGCTGGCATGCAGGTCGAGTCGCGCCGCTTCCGCAATCGTCTTCCCCTGGTTCACATCCTCTTTCTTGCCCGCCGTCCGGCCGCGGAGAGTGCATTATGATGGTTCGCTTCATGCGCTGGCTGGGACGGCTGGTGATCGGCCATCCGGGGTTGGTGGTGGGGCTTGTACTCATCCTGACCCTGTTTCTCTATGCCAACATCCACAACCTGCGCACCGGAACCGAGCTGACCGACATGTTCGGCGCTCGCGATCCGCAATGGCGGGCCGCCAGCCAGATCGGCAAGGAACTGGGCTACGGAAACCAGCTCTTTGTGATGGTCCAGGCCCCGGAGGGTGAACAGGACAGCAGCGAAGCGATGGAAGCGATGGCCGACCGGCTCACCGCTGAGATGTCTGCCAGCGGGCTCTTCAAACAGGAGCGCAGCGGCCTGCAGGCGAGTGAGTTGCTCAACCTGGTGCGGCTCTTTTCCTGGAACTTTCCCTCGTACGCTTTGCCCGGTCAGAGCGCGGCTCTGGCGCAACGTCTGGAGCCACAGCAGATTCATCAAAATGTGCGCCGCGCCGCCACCGAACTGGTCACGCCGTTTTCCACTCTGGGCGCGGATTACTTCGTCGCCGATCCACTGGGCCTGATGAGCGTGACGGCGGGCCAGGGCAACGGCTTCTCGCAGTTCTCCAGCTTCGACCTCTCCTGGGGATCGGGAAACCGCTTTTTCAGCAGGGATCACAAAGCGCTGCTGATTATCGCCGAGCCGCGCGCCTCGGCAGTGGATTACAAATATGCCGAGCAGATCATGCAATGGACGCGCACGCACATTCAGGGCGCTGAGGCCGATCCCGAACTGCGCACCGCCGGCGTGCGCGCCATTCCGGCCGGAGCTTATGTGTACGCGGAGCAGGACCACAAATTCATCGAGAGGAATATTCGCCGTGTATCGCTGGTCTCGATCATCGGCAGTCTGGCGCTGTGCTTGCTGGTCTATCCCAGCGTTCCGCTGCTGATCTTGTCGCTGCTTCCCACCAGCCTGGGCATTTTGTGGACCACAGGCATCGCCAGCTTCTATCCCGGCGAAGTGAATTTGATCAGTCTGTCGTTCATCGCCATTCTGGCTGGCCTGGGCGACGATCAGGTGGTGCATTTCTTCAACCGCTCGCCGCAAGAGTGGCCCAAGGGTGGCAGCTTCAACGCGGCCATGCTGCGCACCTATGAAACCACCGGGGTGAGTATTGTTCTCTGCATTCTGACCTCCGCCTCCGCCACGGCCGCGCTGGCCACCTCCGGTTTCAAGGCGCTGGCGGAGTTTGGTTTCATCCTTACCGTCGGCATGTTCATGATGATGATTCACACACTGCTGACGGTGCCTGCGTTAATGCAGTTGTGGAACCGCCACATCCGGCCCTTCGCGCCTGCGGGCATAGCCTTCCGTCTTCTACCCGCGCTGGCGCACGGCTCGCTCAACTTTGTAGGCCGGCACGCCCGCTGGGTCGTGGCTGCTGCTGCCGGTCTCTTTTTGTCCTCCGCCCTTTTGTTGCCCACCATCAAAATGGGCGGGAGCTTTGCCATTATGGGAGACGCCAACAGCCCGGCAGTGGTTGGGCAGAACCTGCTTTCCGCAAAATTTGGCATCGAGGGCAGCCCCACGCTCCTGCTGATTACCGGCAATCAGGAAGAGGTCCTGCGCCGCGCCGAGAATCTGACCACTGGCCTGGAATCCTATCGGCAAAGCGGCGCCCTCAAATCCATCTTCTCTCCTACGCAGTTGCTTCCTTCCATCCAGGCACAAAGGCAACGAACTGCTTCGCTGGCCCATATCGACATGAATGCTTCGGCCCGCGCCCTGGAAGACGCGCTGCGCGAAAACGGTCTGCGCACAGAGCCTCACCAGCCCTACATCGAGCAATTGCGCAAACTGGGAAAACACGCGGAGCCGATCACTCTGGAATCCGCTGCTGCTTACCTTCCAGCCGGCCTGCTCGACAACAGTCTGCGCAAGACAGTAGACGGCAACTACGTCGCAGCCATCGCCTTCTATGCCACCGACCCCAATGCACACGAGGCGATTCCCGACGCGGTTCTCAACTCATGGAACAAGCAGTATGGTCCCTTCGTGGAGTTTTCCTTCGACAAGATCAATCGTGACTTGCAGAGCCAAGTCCTGCGCGACAGCCGCCGGGCCTTGCTGTGGACCGTCGCGGCCATCTTGTCGATTGTCTATCTCACCTTCCGCAATTGGCGCATAACTCTGCTGGTGCTGATGCCGATCGTCTTCGCCATCGTTGTCACGTTTGGCCTGTTACGGCTTATGGGGCATCCTTTCAGCTTCATGTCCGTTACAGCGATCCCGCTCATCATCGGCATCGGTATTGACAATGGGATTCATCTGGTGCGCCGCTATCTGGAAAGCACGCCCAACAGCATTCTGGATGTTGCCAAAGCTTCGGGCGCGGCGCTGATTCAGTCCAACTTGACGACTATCATCGGTTTTGGCGCGCTGCTGGCGGCAACCTTTCCGCCATTGGCCGAGATGGGCCTGGTTACTTCCGTGGGCGTTGCACTTACCCTGGTCGGCGGCCTGTGGATCATTCCCGCCGTGCTCCTGATCGGAGGCGAAGGAGAAACAAAATAGACTACATGCCGCACTGTTACGAGCGCTGATTTATCTTCGCTTTTTATTCTCCTTAAGATCCCTGGATACGTGAAATTTGCACCTGGCTTGAGAGCCTTCGTGTAAACTTTACGAAACTGGGACTTGGCATTGGAAGGCATACATTGAATGAGCTTGTAGGCGATGTAACAATTGATACCGTCTCTTCCCTGTGCCCCCGCTGCGGCAAGCCATCTCTTTCGACAATCTTCGATCGCGAGGGAAAGGTTTACCAGCGCGCGGAGTGCTCATGCCATACGTCCAGCGATGACCTGATCTTTTCTGACACGGGGCTGTACAGGAAGCTGGAAGAGTGGAACAAGCTGATCTTTCCCGAGTCCGGCGCAGCACAGGCGCCGTCTGCGCCAGGCTGCTGCGGCACTGAGATAGGAAGCCAGAACGAACCGTGTCTGGCCGTGATCGACCTTACCAATAACTGCAATTTCAAGTGCCCGATATGCTTTGCCGAGGCCAAGGGCGAAGGCAGCCACTATTTTCTGGAGATGGAAGTGGTGGTCAAGATGCTCAAGGCTCTGCTGAACCGGCCCATACCCTGCCGCAGCGTCCAATTCTCTGGTGGCGAGCCAACGCTGCACCCCGATTTTCCTAAGATTCTCCGTGCCGCCCGCGATCTTGGCTTTACCCATCTTCAGGTGGCTACGAACGGCAGTCGTTTTGTCGACCCGGACTATGCAAAACTCTGCGAAGAGTCGGGCCTGCACACACTCTATCTACAGTTCGACGGCATGAATGACGATGTCTATCTCAAGATGCGCGGCCAGCGGCTGCTGGACAAGAAGCTCGCCGCCGTGCGCAGCATCGAACAGACGAACATGCGTCTGGTCCTGGTGCCGGCCATCATGAGTTCGGTCAATGTAGACCAGCTCGGCCCTATCTTTCAGTTTGCTCTGGAACACAGCAAGTTCGTCACCGGCATCAGCGTTCAGCCGGTCGCGGATGTAGGCCGCATCGCGGTTGCCGACGGTGGCACTGAGCCCTTCAACCTGGCCACCATGGCCCGGGCATTTGGCGAACAAACCGGATTGACCCGCTTCCCTGACGACTGGTTTCCGCTCAACTCCATCTCGCTGCTCTGCCGCGCCATCGAGCGCGTCCGCAATGAAAAGGTGCATCCGCCGCTTAGCGATGCACATTGCTCCATCGGCACCTTCTTTTACGTGGATGACAACAACAAGGCATCCTGCCTGAGCAGCTTTTTCGATCTTGACCGCTTTCTGCGCGGCATGGCGAATATCAAGCCCTACGAAAAGCAAGGCCTGATCGAGCGCCAGATATCCAAGATCCGTGAGTTCGGCCAGTTGTCGCAATGCCTCGATCGGCGCAAGACCCCTCCCGGACTCACCTTCCAGCGCCTGCTGCGCAGTCTGGATGCGTGGGAAGATAAGCCTGACGGCCGATCCGAAGGATGGGAGCAACGCGGCTTCAACGGCATCTTCGTCGCCGGTATGCATTTTATGGATGCGCATAGTTACAATCTGCGCCGTCTCAGGCGATGCATCATCCAGTATGTCACCACCGATGGGCAACTGATCCCATTCTGCAGTTACAATGCAGGAGCCCGGCTTCGCGATAGCGAGGAGTTAGCGCGCATCGCCAGCAAGGTTCCGCATGGCGGCAATTCCGTTAACGCCGCGCCGGCTGGCGAGCTATCGATGCAGGCCGACTAGAGCGGTTCTGTAGTTTGAGTGGCGTTTCCGAGTATGTGCGGTTTGCCTCTCCAGCATTTGGTGAACCGCTCGAGCTTTTCAACCGCCTCCAGGGCCAGTGGTCCCAAATCATGAATACATCGCTTCTTTCGGCAACGCCTGCCTCCTCCAGAAGGTCAAGTTTGCAGCGCATCGCCGCTCTTTTGCTATTTTCCAGTTGTGCGCTGGCAACAGCGACAGCGCAAGCCGGTCTGCCCCGCAATGTGGTCTCAATTCCCGCGCTGGGGAGTGATCAAAGCCCGAACACAAGCCTGGCCGCGAGTCTCCAGGCGGCAAACCAATGCGGAGAGGACTCGCCCATCGTGCTGCCGAAGGTTGTCTTTCAGTTTGGCGCAGAAGGCGACTCAGGCCGGCAATTCGCGGAGCAGGCTCAGGCCGTCCAGAACCTTCCAGCCGGCGCACAGGTCTGGCTGCATGTGGGCGTTGTTCCCGAAGCACTCACCGGCAAGGAGGCTGAAAAGCAACTTACCGAGCAGGTCAATGACTTTCTGAAACAGGCGCCTCTTTCCGCCCCCGCCGTGCGCGGACTCATCATCGAACCCAATGCGCCGCGGACGGCTTCCGATCTCTTTGTCTTTGCGTTGCTGCGTCTGGCGGTCACCGCCAAGTCGGGCAATCCCGCCCTGCGACTGGCCTTTGTCTTCCCGTCTGGCTTCATTGGCCAATACGGAGAGACAGTCAAGCGGCTCGCCATGTATTCCGATCTGCTGGGCACGACCAACGCACAAGGATGGCGCTCGGACGCTGCCTGGATTGCCGAACATGCGCTCAATAAGCCCCTCATCCTCAAACTGGAGAGCGGCCCCGCTGCCACCGCATCGTATCTGACCGCGGCGTTGGCAACCTCTGACTCCGCAGTCGAAATACTCTGGTCAACGCCATCGGATGCCAGCGCTGCCAATCAACTGTGCGTGGCCGATAGCTTCCTGGCACATTCCCTTCCCGCCAGCCATCTTCGCCTGAATGGCAAGGCTCTTCCTTTCACGCTTACGGTGGACGGCGCAAGGAGCGACGAGGCCGGCTGGTTCGGCAGCGGGCAATCCGGAGACACGGTTGTGCTGGCGCCGGTTCATGGCCTTCCTGGTCATCCCCGAACGGTGGCATTGCAGGCCACGGCCAAGGCGCAATACGAGGTTCAATGGTTCGACGCTGAGACCGGAAGCCGCATCCCGGCAAGCGAACCGGTCAAGAGCGAAGCGGGTTTGACCTCAACCTGCGCGTGCGCCAATCAATTTGTTCTGGTCGATATTCACAGGAAGAGCAGCACCGAAACAACGGTGTACAACCAGGTTGAGGTCAAGAGCGGAGTCGACCTCAGTGTCGAAGAGATCATTGCCCGGTGGCAGCAGAATCGCGAGGCCCAGAAGCGTCGGCTTGACAACTACCAGGCCTCCAGCTTCATGAACCTGCACTTCGAGAGCACGAACGTGGCCCAGGCCTTTGACATATCCATGCGTCTCAAGCAGTTCTTCGAGCGCGGCGGCAAGATGGAGTTGGTGCAGACTGAGTTCTACGTCAACGGAGTGAAGTTCAGCAACAAGCACGAGTTCCCATTGCCGCAACTGGAACCGGGAAAGGTCCTGTCCCAGCCGTTGGAATTGACACTGAACGAGCGCTACACTTACAAACTTCTGGGCACGGAACAGATCAACGGCGCCCAGTGCTATGTAGTGGGAGTGGAACCGAAGGCGCAGGACGAGAACCTTTACAGCGGCAAGATCTGGATCGACGGCGTCAGCTTCCGCGAGGTGCGGCAGACGCTGAGTCAACACGGCGCCAAGAGCAACATCGTGGTCAATGTTGAAACCCAGAACTTCGCGCTGGTGAACGACGGTCAAGGTAATCAGTACAACCTGCTCAGCTCCATTTCGGCGCAGCAGACGCTCAATGCCGCGGGGCGCGATTTTCTTCTGCAAAGGACGCTGCAATTCTCTGACTACGCCATCAATACTCCGCGCTATCAGGAAGATCTGACGGCCGCACGCCGCTCTGACGCGCCCATGTATCGAGAGACGGACCAGGGACTGCGCCAGTTGAAGATCAAAGGCGGCGAGCGCGTGCTGCAGCAGACCAGCGAGAAGCGCATCATCTCCCTGGTGGGCGGCGCAATGTACGAGGGAACCTTTAATTTCCCCATTCCCATCGCGGGCATCAGCATGGCCGATTTCGATTATCGGCACACTGGAGCGCAACTCTCTACCTTCTTTGCCGGACCTATTCTGGCCACTGACCTCTCCAAACAGTACGGAACCAAGTACCGTCTGGCAGCGGATTTGGCGCTCTCCGCCCTGCCCGGTGAGAACCGGGTTTACAACGGCAATGTAGAGAACACCGGAGAAGAAATTTGGGCCTGGGAACAGACCCTCGGAGGCCGCGCTTCCTGGCAGGCCACCGATCACCTCAGCATGACCGCGTTCACCTATCTGGCTTATAACATCTACCGACGGACCAGCGACACCGCCAACACGTATGAGCCGCCGCGCAACGGCGTTGCGCTGCTGCCGGGCCTCCAACTCCGGCTCACCGACAAGGGTTATCTCTTCACCGCCGACGGCACGCGCGGCCAGCGTGTCAATTGGAAATCATTCGGCTATACCGCTTCCCAAGCGCGTCCACAGGGCGCCTACACCCTCTACGATGCCGACCTCAACAAGGATTACTACATCCGCAAATTCACCAAGGGCGGATGGGACCTGGCCTACTATGGCGGGGACCAGTTGGATCGCTTCTCCCGCTACTTTCCTTCCTCCTTTTCCAATCCGCGCATCCACGGCATTCCCGGCGGCACGGATTCGTTTGACGCCATCGCCATGAGCAATGTCCACTACGGCTTCAACGTGATGGACCTGATGAAGTTCGAGGGCATGTACAGCTATGCGCGCGCGCGCAACCTGGACGAGTCCAGCCACTTCCGCAAGTTCGACGGCGTGGAAACCAACTTCAATACTGCTGGCCCCAAGGGCACTCTGATCCAGGGCACCGTCTCCTATGCATTGGACGGAAACATCTCCCGCTATAACTCCCGCTGGGGCACAACCATCATGATCTTCAAACCGTTCTAATGACCGCCAATGACGACTGACAAAAAGACGGCGTTGGTTACAGGCGCTTCGGGAACGCTGGGCGCGGCCATGGCGCAGGCCTTGGCCGCGGCGGGATGGCGCGTGGCCGTTCACTATCATCGCGGCCAAGAGCCGGCCAGCCGCGTCGTAGAGAAGATTCTTGCCTCCGGCGGAGAAGCATTGGCCGTCGCCGCCGATCTCGGCATCCAGCAGGACGCGGCCGCGCTCTTCAAGCAGGTCGAGGAGCGGTTCGGCCCTGTTGACTGCCTGGTCAACAATGCGGGCATCAACCGCGATGTGCTGCTGGCTTTCATGTCGGAGCAGCAGTGGGACGAAGTCATCAACACCAATCTGCGCGCCACCTACGTCTGCTCGCGGCTGGCCGTGCTGGGTATGATGCGCAGCGGCGGCGGAAGCATCTGCAATATCGTCTCGCCCAGCGGCGTGCGTGGCCAGGCCGGCCAGTGCAACTACGCCGCCTCCAAGGGTGGCATGATCGCTTTCACCAAGGCTCTCTCCCGCGAGGTGGGCCGCTTCAACATCCGCGTCAATGCCGTCTGCCCCGGCGTGGTGCCCAGCCCCATGTCGGCAAAGTACATCGAAAAAGAGGAGGGTCAACTACTCTCTCAAATTCCTCTGGGGCGCTTTGGCAAGCCGGAAGAGATCGCTCCGCTGATCGCCTTCCTTGCCTCAGCACAGGCTAGTTACATCACCGGACAGATCATTGCGGTTGATGGCGGACTGATCTAATGTCGATAGAGAAGTTGTTCCCTTTTGGAATGAACAACTTGCTCAATTCTTCCACCCCTCACACGTTCGGGCAATACCCGCGATGCTATAATCGCGCCAAAGTCCGAAGCAGCCTTCAATAAGTTTTGAATTTCCGGAATCATTCCTTGATTCATGAATGAAAGTTGGAGGCTGGTAACTATGATGAGCAAGTCTGTATGTCGTCAAGCTGGAGTATTGCTCCTGCTTTTGCTTTGTCTGTCACCGTTGCTTCGCGCGCAGTTGTCCAAGGAAGATCACGAGGCGGCCGCGAGATTGATTTCGGGCACCCTGTATTTACGCGTGCAGGCTCCCCAAAAGTACGGCATGGGCCTCTGGGCCCCCTATTCGGTGTCGATGCTGGAGGCTTCTGCGGCGGGAGTCAGTGCCGAACGCAAGCTGGCCGAGCCGCTCAAGTCCATCCCAAAGAATGGCTACCATCTCAAGAACGAAGAAGTCTATTGGGGATACTTGGCAAATACCGCCCTCGATCACTGCAAGCTGGTTTCAGAGAAAGGCATATTGGTGGTCTGGTGTGATCGGGTCGATCCCAATACCGATGTCTCCGTGGACTTTATCGGCATCAAGACCCTGGACGACTTCACCAAGGCATTCAAACTGACATTTTCCAAGGCGCCCCTACAGGATGAGCATCCTGAGTGGCCGGCCGATGTGCGGGCGGGAATTGCAGCAGGCAAACTGGTTGTGGGCATGACTGTGGATCAGGCCAGGATCGTGGTGGGCGCGCCCCTCAGTGTTACGTCCAGCACGGACGGCGGAGTGAAGACCGAGACATGGACCCTCCGCCAGGATCCAGGCCAGGTTCTTGGATGGAGCACGAAGCATGGAGCATGGTTGAAGGTGGCTAAGCAAACGGGCTTCCCCGCAAGCATAACGTTCAAGGATGGAAAGCTGTTTTCGATCAAATGGGTGGCGGAGGGCTAGTTCGACTTAGCAGGAATGTGTGGCTCGATGCTCATAAGGCCATACCCCGGAAATCGACGTGGCGGCGAATTGTATATGTCAGTCTGGGGTGTGGGATTCTTTTCCTGGAATAGAGGCAAATAACCGGCGGGCGTGAGCAAGAATGACAAGCAACATGATATTGAGTTGCTTGGCGCGACGGGCTTTCCGGCTCTCTTGAGGTTCGTCGACGGAAGGCTGCATGTGATCTAACAAACATCAAATCCCTTTCTGAACGGGAAGCGAGTAAAGGAGAATTCGCATGAAACGGTTCGTCGTCTTCGCAGCATTTTTGCTGCTCTGTCTTGCTCCGGCCCCACTGATGGCCGGACGGCACAGTGTCAAGGAATACAAGAACAAGGAAACTACCGTTGACATGAGCCAAATGCAGCGCATTTTTGTTGGCTGGGTTGATTTGGGCCCAGACGAATGGGCTACTCACGGCTACGCCACAAAAGTCCAGTGGACCGACATTATTGGATCTTTGAACGCGTCGTTCGCATCCAGTCTGCCAGCGGCATATTTGCCCGGTCGCACGATTGTCGCGGCCAAAGACAAAGAGGACACGAACGCCGCAGGGTACGACCTCTACATCAAGTTTTCAGATGTCCATGTAGACTATGACAACTACCATCTGATTCTTTCAATCCACTTCATTGACCCCAAGACCAATACTGAGATTGGTGTAATACCCGCAAGGCCATATTACGGGAACGACTGGGGTCTCAGGAATTATCTGGTTATGGCGCTGAAGGAAGTGGGGACCAAGCTTCAAGTGGAAATTACGGGTGTGCCGCAAGGCAAGAAGTAGCTGTCAGAGCGTGAGTCATTTCGCTGTAGGCGGGCGATCTTCATGCTTTCAAGCGGTGTGAAGTAAACGTGCAACTGTGGAACTCGAATTTTCCGAGAAGGAGGAGTTAGCAATGAAAAAGTTTTTCTTCGCGTTGTTTGTGGCTTGTTTTGTGCTCATTTCAGTACCGGTATTGAGTGCCGGCACATTGGATAATCGAGGCAAGGCGTGGCTTGACGCACAAAAAGATCCCCCGGTAATCAATGTCAGTGGAATCTGGGATTCTGATTTTGGCGTTATGCGCCTTGAACAAGCCGAAGGAAGCAGGGATGTAAGCGGCACGGAAGGCAAGTATGAGCTCAAAGGAGTTGTCAGCGGCAAGATGCTGTACCTGCTTTTCGGCACTGGACATGGCACGGTGGATTATTGCGCCGTCTTAAGCGCGTCGAGCAGCAAAGCCTTGATCGGAGATTACCACTATCGGAATACGCGCTTGAAGTTCGGCGCTGGCCTTTGCCAGGAAAAGGGCTACTCGATGTCCATGACGAAGAAATAGCCAAGGCATAGCAGCCAGCCGCGAGTCTTAGCCTACTTGGACGTGGGGTATTTGGCTCTCACCACCGGTAACCGTATGGTCGTGGGGCTGGCTGCTTTGCTACGCTTCTCTGCGATCGCCCGCCATCCGCTTGCGCCAGGGGAAAGGTAGCCGCTGTTTGAGCAGGCTCCAGCGCGTGTCTCTGTACGGGTCGGCATTGCTTCCGTAGATCGGATGATAGGTCTCGACGCGCTTGCGGCCGGGGATCTCAATGCCGAAATCATTCAGTTGCAGAAATTGCCGCATCTGTAGTTTGTATCGCCCCTCGATGCCGAAGATCGCTTCGAGCAACCGTTCATTGAGCCAGACAATATGGCGGAAGCCAAACTCCCACAGATAGGTATAGCCCTTGAAAAACTTCCAGTCTCCGGCCGTGGCGCGCCACATGCCGATCACCTCGCGGCGCGTCTTCCAGCGCACGAAGTTGAGTTCCTCGGGGGTGAGCTGGCTGGTGCGCACGTTGCTGAAGTAGCCGTCATACCAGCGGAAATCGGAGAGGTTGGCGACGCGGCTGTCAGCAATCATCTCCCCACGCAAAGGCGTCCTGGGATAGGGGGTCATGATCTGATCCATGACGCTGGTGATGCCCATTTTCTTGATGAACTGGTAGTTCTCGCGGATGCTCTCGGCGTCGTCCTCGGCCAGCCCATTGATGATGCCGGCGACGACGATAATGCCTTCTTTCTGCAGCGCCGCGACGCCACGCTGGATGGTGTCGAGGGTGTTGGGCTTGTGCATGGCGCGCAGGTTCTTGGGTGAGGCGTTTTCGATGCCCAGAAAGATGGAGACAAAGCCCGCCTCGACCATCTTCTTGGCGATCTCCGGGCGATGGGCGAAGCCGATGGGGCTGGCTTGCGTGGTAAACATCACATTCTTCAGCTTGAGGCGGATGACGCCATCGCACAACTGCTCGAAGCGGTCCATGTCGAGAGTGATGTTGTCGTCGGTGCAGAAGATGTGGCGCGCGCCGCGGCTGTAAGCGTCTTCGATGTCGGCTAGCACGCGCTCCAGCGGGAAGAGGCGGAAGGAGCGGCCATACATCTCGCGGATACTGCAAAAGTTGCACAGATTCAGACAGCCGCGCGAGGTCTCGATGACGTCGGCCTTGCGAAAGTACATGTGAAAGCCACCGGCCAAGCGCTTGTCGCGGGCGGGAATGCGAATGCGCGAGAGATCTTCGAGGGGGCGAGCCGGATTGTGGCGGAAGACGCCGTCTTCCTTGTAGGAGAGGCCTAGAATCTTGTCCATTCCCTTACCGCCGGCTTCGATGCTGTCCAGCATCTCGCCGAAGGCAAAGTCACCCTCGCCGCGCATGAGAAAGTCCCACAAATCCACGTCCTGACCGGTGGCGATGGATTCGGAAAACAAGGTGGCGTGATAACCGCCGAGCACGGTGCGAATACGGCTATCGAACTGCTTGGTCAGATAGGCGAAGCCGGCCGTGGTCTCGTATTGGAAGGTCATGGAGGTGAAGCCCACGACATCCGGCTTGAAGGTGCGCAACAGTTCGAGGAAACGCGGCACCGCCTGCTTGCGCCAGACCACCATGTCAATCACGCGCACATCGTGATTGTCGATCTGTCCGGCGATGGTCGCCATAGCCACGCTAGGCGGCTCCCACTGGCGGCGTGGAACCCAAGGCGATGTGGCGGGACTTTGAACCAGCAATGCTTTCATCGAACCTCGATCTGACTTGCCTGTCTACCTTGCACGAAGGCGCTGCGAATTTATGCCGCACTATCTATTCAGATTTGAGTTTGGCTGATAGCGGCTTTGCGGCCAGACTGCTTTGCGCGAATCAACGACTCGATGCGCTCCACCGTATCCAGTGTGTAGACGTCGATCTCGCGGGGCATGAATTCAATGGCGTAGCGGCTTTCGATAAAGTCGACCAGACCAAGCATGCCGATGGAATCGATGATGCCGCTGGTGATAAGAGGCATGGTGTCCGTAATGGTTTCGGCAGGCGCATCGGGCAGATAATGGCTGGCGATAAACTCCCTGACTTCGGTCTTAATCTTCACGCATCAATCCTTCCGCGGTCTTGCTCAGGGCGAGATAATCGATCTTGCCGCGGTTCCCCTTGGCAATCGCATCGAGAAAAAGAATGCGGTCGGGCAACATATAAGACGGCAAGCGACGCCCGCAGTGGGCTTTGAGATCGGCCAGGGTCATGGCGCCCGGAACACAGAGACGAACAAAGGCCGCAATCATTACACTCTTTTGTTTATCTTCGACGGCAACCACAGCCGCCTCCAGTATATCTCCATGAGATAGGAGAGCGGCCTCGATCTCTCCAAGCTCGATGCGGAAGCCACGGCGCTTGACTTGGCGATCGAGACGCCCGGCAAACAGGTAGCTTCCATCGGGAGTTACCGAGACGCGATCTCCGGTGCGGTAATAACGAATGCTATCGAGGGTAACAAAGCTGCGCTCGGTCTCATCGGGACGATTCCAATAGCCGCGCATCAGCGAATCGCCGCCGGCCAGCAATTCTCCGTTGCTGGCATCGATCCGCACCACGGCGTAGGGGCAGGGATGGCCGATGGGCAACGGTTTTGAGCCGTCGAATCCAGGTGGTACGCGGCACCATGTCACCACGTTGGTCTCGGTGGGGCCATAGAGGTTCGCGCAAAGCGCATCAGGCGCCGCTGCCTGCAAGTTGGCCAGAGTGGGTGAGGGAAAGACCTCGCCGGCAAAGAGAATCAGGCGTAGATCGGGATAAGAATGCGCGGCCATGCGTCCCGACTGCAACATGCCTACAAGGATGGAGGGCACGGAATACCAGCAACTGATGCGGGACTCGCGCACAAACTGCACCAGAAAACGCGGCATCCACACGATGTTGTCGGGAACCAGCACCGCGGTTGCGCCGCATAAGGCCATGTTGAAGATGTCGAAGGTGGAAAGATCGAATCCCAACGGCGAGGGACAAGCGATGCGGTCGCGGGAGGTGATCTGAAACTCCCGCGCGGTCCAGCGGACAAAGGCGCTTACGGCGCGGTGAGAAAGCTCAACGCCCTTGGGCCGCCCCGTGGAACCGGAGGTGAAGAGGATGAAGGCTGTGTCCTCAGCTTTCATTTGCGGCAAGATCACCGGATCGGCTTCCTGCGCCGCCGTCGCCTCCCAGGCAAAGCTTGCGCCCGTGCGCAGATCGGCTATGCGCGGCGGAGTGCAGTCGCCATCGATCAGCAGCCGTGCCCTGCACTCGGCCAGAACCGCATCGATGCGCTCTTGTGGCCAGCGCGGGTGAATGGGGACATAGATGGCCCCGGCCAGCAGCGAGGCAAAGACGGCAATGATCGCATCGCTGCTCTTGGGCAAGGCAAGAGCGATGCGGTCCCGTGGCTGAATACCGTATTCGCGGAAGCACAGGGCCAACGATTGGGCCTGCGCGAACAACTGGGCGAAGGATGTGACCCGCTCTTCCTCGACGATAGCGACGGCATTAGGTGCGACCGCAGCGCTGCGCCGCAGCCACTCGTGCAGCAGTTCGCTGTCAGGCTCGGGCAAGCGTTACCCCCCAGGTGAAGCCGATGCCCGCCGATGCAAACAACAGCAACTGACCGGGACGAATGAGTCCATCGCAGCGCATCTCCGCATAGTTGATGACCAGATCACTGGCGAAGGTGTGGCCAAACTCGGCCATGCGGGTGAGTGGCAAACCTCCCTCGGGCAACCCCACCATCTTGCGAAAACCCTCACGATCACGGCGGCTGATATTGGAGTAGATGAAATGGTCCACATCGCTCAAACGCAGTCCGGCATCCGCCAGAACCTTGTTGGCCAGCCGGAAGAGATGGAGATAGAAGATGGGCATGACCTTGTGTTCGATCATGACCGCGTCGGCGGTGAGTTGGATGTGCCCGTCGTTCTGGGTGAGGAGAATGGCCTTGTGCAGATGGCTCAGCGTCATGGCTTCTACGCCCAGTAAGAGCGGCCCCTGCGTGCCTTGACGGCGGAGCAGGACAGCACTGGCGGCGTCGCCCTGTATGGTGATGGGCAGCAGGGAACGGTTGTGCGCGGGGGCGGCATCGCCCGTGACCAGCAGCGCGGTCTGAATGCGTTCGTCCATGCTCATCCAGCCTAGCGCGGTCTTGATGGCCAGATGCAGCGCACCGCATCCGCCTGCGCGGAAGCTGAGGTTCATTGAACTCTCCGCCCCAAGATCGGCGCTGAGCCGATGGGCGAAAGAGATGGATTGCGAGTTCTCACCGGGAAATGTGCTGTAGTCCAGGATAAGGTCGATGTTGCCCGCTGCAACCCCGGCCTCATCAATGGCCGCCGTTGCGGCTTTCAGAACAAGGTCGTAGGGTTGCTGGTCGCCGCAGACCCGCACGCGGCTGAGTCCGAGATTGTCCAGGGCCTTTTGTCTGGCCAAAGGACTCAGCGGCGCTAACGTGGTCTCCACCCTGAGCCGCTCTCGCTCTAGTATCTCTGTCACGTTCTCTTCGCCGGGAGGCACGGCGTAAGCTGCCGCTGCAATGCGTACATTCAGATTCAAAATAGCTCCAGTCGCAGCGCGGCAAAGCCGCCATGAGCAGATGTTCCCAGCAGCAGCGCCTCGCCATGGCCTGGGCGCTTGCTCAAAGCCAACAGCAGATGCAACAGGGCGCCGGCTTCTCCCATCCCTGCCGCAACAGGCTGCGCGGGAAAGATCGTCGTGTCTTCGCCAACGAGGTCGCGGTACGAACAGGTCAAGGGATTGGGGAGGCACGGCGCGCCATTGCCAGCGCAGATGGTGAAGTCTGGCAGGTCGCCGTCCAGCAACTGACGCACGCCGGCGCGCGCATCGCCGCCAGCCGCCCAGCGCCCCGCGCCGAGAGCGACATAGGAACGAGCCGCCAGCCGGCCGGCTGGTTCCAACACCATGGCCACCACGCCCTCGCTGGGTATAAATCCGCCCGTTGAGGGCACAGGTTCGTTGCTAAAACAGGCAGGTGAGAGCAAATGGGCTGTTTCGTACCACTCGTAAACGGCCTGAGTCAGCGTGTCTCCGGCAAGCACAATCGCCATATCCGCCTGTCCATGGCGCATCAGGGAGGCGGCCTGTAGCAGTGCACTTTCCGCCGCAAAGCTCTTGTTGCTGACTGTCACGTTGGGTCCGCGTAGATCGTGAAAAAGAGCCACATGACTGGCCGGAGCATTGCTAAGCGTCTCGGGAAAGGTGATGGGGTCAGTCTCCGCCCATCCATATGTGGCGGCGCTTTGATAGAAAGCCTCGGTGAGTTCGACACAGCCAAAGCCGGTGGCAAAGAAAACGGCGATGCGGGAGCGATCCATTTGTCCCAGGTCGATGCCCGCGTCGTGCAGGGCCAGCGACGCGGCCACTAGAGCCCACGCCGAAAGGCGATCCAGCCGCCGGGTCTTCAGGCCGGGCACAATGCTGGCAGGACGAAACGGCTCAACCAGAAATGCGCGGCGCAATTCGGGAGTGGTCCAGGCTGTGATGGCGCTGGGTTCCAGGGGCTCCGCCGAGATAAGTCCGGCCAACGGACCATAGGGGGTCACGGAGCCTATGCCGGTAAGTACTGGCAAGGTTGTATTCATGCGCGGTAACTCCCGAAGACCAGCGCGGCATTGCTGCCGCCAAAGCCCGCGGAGACCGACATTGCTACAGGCAGCGGCTGCCGGCGTAGTTCGCCACGCAACCAGTCTACTTGATCGCTCTCAATGGGATCGGTCAGCCGCAGGGTGGGAAAAAGTACACCGGCCCGCATGGCCATGATGGTGATGGCGGCTTCTAACGCGCCTGCCGCCCCCAGGCAGTGTCCGAAGTAGGATTTTGTCGACGAAACCGGAATGGGACGACTGCGTCCATGGAAGGCGCGTTCATAAGCATGTGTTTCCGCAATATCGTTCAAGGGCGTGCCAGTGCCGTGAGCATTCACATAGCCAACCTCTTCGATACTGCATTCGGCCATCTCCAGGGAGCGTTGGATGCAAGAGGCCAATCCAATGCCGTTTTTCTGCGGCGCGGTGGGATGGAAGGCATCGTTGGTCATGGCCCAACCCCGCAGTACAGCCATAATCCTCGCGCCGCGCCGCGTCGCATGGGCCAGGGTTTCCAGCACCAGCACGGCTGCGCCTTCGCCCAGGTTCAGCCCTTTGCGGCTCTGGTCGAAGGGCCGGCAGGCGTCCGCGTCCAAAGCCTGCAGCGAGTTGAAGCCGCTCAGGGTAAAGGGACACAGTGCATCGCTGCCCCCGGCGAGAACCATGGGGGCGGCCTCGTCGAGTAACATGTTGGCGGCCAGAACCACCGCTGTTGTTCCTGAAGCGCAGGCCACGGAAACGGCGCAGCCCGGACCCTGAAGGCCCAGATACTCTTCTACAGAAGCTGCGACCCGCGACACTGAATAAGATGCTGCCCGCGACAATCCGCCGTGCCGATACCAAGCAGCCGGCCCTCTGGAGATCTCTGGATCGATCTCGGTCAAACCCGCAACCGTACTGGCCATTACAATGCCGCTCTCGCGGAAGGTGCTGCAGGACCCGGCAATATCCACCACGGCATCGCGCGCCGCCACCATCGCCAGCCGATCAGAGCGGGAGTAGTGATGACCGTCGTGCAAAGCGGGCAAGGCACGGACCGGCGCGACTGTTCCCTGAAAGCCGGGATACATCTCCGTGGCGGGCGCCAGGCAGCACTGGCCGGCCAACATCCCAGCCTGCAAACAAGACAGACCTATGCCATAAGGACTGACCACGCCAATCCCGGTCACAACAACAGTTTTCTGTGCATCAATCACGAGGTTGAACCGGCCAGAAATCGAAGAAGTTGATCCACTGATCATAGTAATCCGACAATTGCGCTTCGAGAAACCGGACCGCCTGGCGCAGGCCGCTCCGCTCGCCTTCGTCGTGAGTGCCCGAGGAGGCTGGCAGAATGGGATCGCCCATCAGAACTCGATAACGCAGCCAGCCGCTGCGAACGACGAAGCCGGGAAGCACCGGCGCGCCAGAGACCTGCGACAACAGAAAAGGCCCCAGCGGAAATTCCGCGAGCGCATCGAAAAACTGCACCCCTACGCTGGAGCGCGGGTGGTAGACGCGATCTCCCTGGATGGCGACGATCTCATTGCGGCGCAGGGCCTGCAACAGTTCGATGGTGGCCCGCGCGCCGCCACGCAGGTCAACAATCCGGAGCCGCTCGTTGCTCATCCGGTCGCGCAGCATTTTCTCCGCGGGCTTATCCTCGACCACACGCGCCACATGGACGGGACGGTCGTGCATCTCCAGCAAACGTGAGGCAAACTCCGGATTGCCCAGATGAGCCGTCCACACGATCAACCCGTGGCCCGCCTCCAGGCAGCGGTCGATCACGGCAGCGCCGCGCTCCCCGTCCACCAGCATGGCTTGCAGTTGCGCATGACTGGCTTGGGGGACAAAAGCATAGGAAACGATCAGGTCGGAAAAGGAATAGAAGACTCGATAGACCTTCCATTGCAGCCCCAGCCCTCGCTGGCCGGAAACCTGGCGCAGATTGCGGGCCACGGCGCTGCGCTCGCGCTTCAACAGCAGAAAAAAGATCAGAGCGGTCACCGAGGCGACCGGCGGCTGCGCGAAGCGCGGCAACCAGCGCACCGCGAAAAAAGCGAAGCGCAGCGCCGGCATGTTGTGAAAGTGATGCCAGTACCAGCGCTTCAATGACCACCTTCCTGTGTCAGCTCGCTGACCTCTCGAATCACCTTGCGTTTCAGCACCGAGTACATATGAACAATGTCTGTGTCGTCGTATCCGATGGAGCGAAGCGTTCGCACCGCGGCGTCGACGGCAGCAGCATTGCTCAAGCCGAAGCGGCGATGATACTCGATCTGAATCTCGTTCATCTCGTGTTTCGAAAGGGTGGGCGTACTCATGGCCATGTCGTTGTAAGAGAAGCGGCTGGTCAGTCCCAACCGTTCCGCATCCCAGCCCGCCTCCACGGCCTGCTGGTTGATCTCGCAGCCGGGAAAGAAACGCAGGCAGAAGTGGTAGGGCAACAGCGATGGCTTGGGCAGTTCGCCCAGCCAGTCCAGGGTGCGCTGCGCCATCTCCCTGGTTTCGGTGGGAAAGCCATACATGGTCGAGATATTCACGGCTACATTCTGTCTCTGGGTGTAGGCGATGATCTGGCGCGCCTTCTCCAGATTGAGATTCTTGCGCACCAGGCGCTGAATCTCTTCGGTAGCCGATTCGACGGCATAGGTAAACCAGACGGCGCCTGTCTCCATTGCGCGATCCACAAACTTCTCGCTGGCAATGTCGGCGCGCAGGCCGTTGACAAAGTACATCCGCAGCTTCAAACCAGCGGCCTGAATCCTGTCGAACAGATCCAGCGAGCGCTTCACATCGACATTGAAGATGTCGTCAACAATGTAGAAATACCGGATGCCGCGCTGGTCGTAAAGCGTGGCGATCTCTGCGAAGATATTGGCGGCGCTGCGCAGCCGGATACCCTTCCAATGGCTGAAGCAATAGGTGCAGTCGTAGACACAACCGCGGCTGGTCAGCAGCACGCCCTGGCGCCGGTGGTTGTAGGCATAGCTGAGCTGGTGCTGGTACTGATCGAGGTCGATTAAATCGTAGGCGGGAAAGGGCAGGCTGTCGATTTCCGCGCTTTGGACCCGCTCGGCGTTTTCTATCACCTGGTCTCCGTCGCGGTATAGAACTCCCGCGACCGCGCTGGCGGAAGCTCCAGAAAGCAGCTCAACAAAAGCCTGCTCGCCTTCTCCTTGAACGGCAATCTCCAGCTCCGGAACTTCTTTGAAGAGCCGGTGCTTGTAGGCTTTCACAATCGGCCCGCCAACAATCAGCGTGGCGTCGCTGTTGGCCCGCACCAGCCCAGCGATGCGCTGCAATTCCTCGAGAAAGAATGCGATAGAGCGAAGGCCAACGACATCGGGTTGAAAATCTCGCAAGATGCTCAGAAATCGTTCGTCGTCAGGGCAGGAGAGTGAGGATTCGACGATGCGCAGTTCGATGCCGGGCAGCGCGGCGCGGGCACTGGAGGCCAGATACATGAGGCCAAGGGGAGGGACATGCATCTCGTAGGGCATGGTTGTGCCCACCCACTTGTTCATGTTGTTGCATTCCACCAGCAAGACTCGCGCGGGGCTCATTCTTTTGCTGGTCGGCATGGCCAGACTTGCTCCTGAATTTTTAGTTCTTGGCCGCGACCTTGGCTTCGACGGTTGCCGCCAGCGTTCCAATACTTTGCCAGGCGCTTTCGTCGAACTCGCCATCTACGAGCTTGATCCCAAAGCGTCTCTCAATTTCCAGAATAAGTTGCAGAATATCGATGGAATCGATCTCGAGATCGCCCCCCAGCAACTGCTGATCGTCGCTCAGATCACCGGCTGTTCTGTCCTTGATCCGCAAACCGGCAATAATAATCTCTTTGAGTTGTTGCGAAATGTTTTCCATGGCGATTTCTCGTCCAGCATAGCATGGCACGCCCTTAAACTCGCGGGCCTTTCCACCAGCGAATACCACGCATTACATAACCTATTGATATCACGAACGTTATGATTGCCATTCTCCTCTCTGGGTTATGAATAAATGCTGAATTCTTGAACCAAATTGAATGTTAATCTTTGGCAAGGGATGCGCCCAGTGATGTCCTGCGTAATTCAAATGCGGGAGAGGGATTCATATCGCCCCGCAAGCCGATTATTTTAAATAACTTGTAAATTAGCTTTCCAGAAATACCCCCAAAAGTACCCCCGGCGGAGCCATGCTAAGGGCAAAAAGACTCCCGTGCTTCGTGCAGGCCATCTCGCTTCAGAATCGCCCACAGCCGCCGATAGAATCCCGTTGCGTGGTTACTCACAGATCGGTGCGGCCAACACCCCCTTGCGCGGCTCAGGCGTTACACTGGGCAGCGTATGGCGTGGCGATTTCGGCGAAGTCTGAAATTCGGGCCGCTCAAGCTGAACTTCTCAAAGTCCGGCGTGGGCTATTCCGTGGGCGGGCGCGGCTTCCGCGTGGGCAAGGATGCTAGGGGTAGATCGTACACGGCGGCCTCCATCCCCGGCACTGGCCTTTATAGCCGGACGTATTCCAGCCAGGGCAAGGCGGCGGGCGGAAGCGCGGCTCCCGTGCCCGGCGCGACACAGGGGCAAAGCAGCGGCTCCGGGCTTACCGTGGGAATGCTCATTCTGGCGTTCATGGCTGGCGGGCTAGTGGTCTTCATGCTCACGCCCCGCACTGTTTCCCCGCCCGTGACTCCACCAGCAGCGGTAAGTGAGCCTGTAGCACCAGCGCAGCCTATCCCTGCGAAGCGGCGGCGCGCTCATGGTTCAAGGCGAGCAAGCGCTCCAGCAGTTCCGCATCGGTTAGAGTCACAGGCCACCCATACGCCGCAAATACCGCCGCGTCCAGCTTCTGATGTGCCCCCGCCAGCCCGCTAGAGCGGGCACCTGTCCGAACTTACACTGCTGTGGATGCTAGACATTGGAATTGGCCTTTGGCCTCTGCACTACCTCAGCTAGAGAAATCTAGTTAATTGCAGTCTGACGGCGCCAAGGCTGAATTTTCTTGAGAACCATCTGCGCGAGAATCCAAGAAGCGTACCAGTCTATCCATCAGCAGTTTCAATTAACCGATATTTCCCAAAACGGCTCAAAATAAAAAAACCCGCAAGTACCAAAATGAGACTGATTCTCAAAACGGGAATCATGAGTTATTTATTTTTTCTCGTAAACATCTGATTTTAAAAGGCAGAAAATTACTAGTCGGGAGTTATATTTAACATACTCAGATTTGGTAATTTCCAATCTGGAATAACTAATAAAGTTTTCCACCCATACAAAACCTATGTATTCCACATTATCGATGGCGAACATGCGTGAGTATAAATCCTAGAGGAGTTAATAATGGCTTACACGATTTTGCGGCTTCCAACAGTCAAGACCCGAACGGGTCTATCAAGATCATCTATTTATCTCCGCATTGCTGAGGGCAACTTTCCGAAGCCTATTTCTTTAGGCGCTCGCGCGGTCGGCTGGATCGACGCAGAAGTGGAAGCGTGGCTCTCTGCCCAGATTGTACGGAGCCGCAGAACGCCGGCAGGACGATCATTGGTACAGGAATTGCGCTGATGACCGCCGCTGTTGTGCGTGTGATCCCGCCGGAGATCGCCGCCGCTGGTAGTCTCACCGCGTCCGACTTGGAACACCCCGGGCGAATGGAGATTGGACCCGAATTCCTAGAGCCGACGGCTCCCTACGTCTGCCCCATCGGGGAAATTCATCGTGGTCCCCGTGCCTTTGTGTCATTTCATCGCAAGAGCGGGGACAAACTGGAGAACCTTGGCTCCGTGCCGACTGACGAATTGGAGACCATGTTCCCCGAATTTGCGGCTGAATTGGAGAGAGACAGCTACTTCTCCGTAAACAGCTTCTACCGGCCAGGCTTCGTCGGAAAGTGCTTACCTGGGCTAAAGCCGGCGCACCGTAAGGCCGACGATGCTCGCTACTTGAATGCCTGCTTCGCTGACATCGATTTTCATGACCAGTCCGGCCCGTTCGACTTCGGTTATCACTTCGGCCAAGTCATCACACTTCAAGACAAAAAGATCATTCCACCGGCAAGTCTGGTAATGCGCAGCGGGCGCGGGCTCTGGTTGTTCTGGTTGTTAGCGAGTCCGGAGAATCTCCTGATTCCGCCTCGGGCTTTCCCAGAACAAGCGCTGGCATACAACGCTATCGAGCTTGAGCTAATCCGCCGCACAAACGCCGATAAGGCGGCCCACGATATAGCTCGGATAACCCGCGTTCCTGGGTCTATCAATTCCAAAGCTGGTGATGCCATGCGCGTGGCGTACTGGACGCAACGTGCCGCCGATGGACGCGCTTACGTCTACACGTTGGAATCTCTCGCCGGTTTTCTTGATCTCGAACTTCCCCAACTCCGACATACCCATCGCCTACCCGAGTCTCGCCCGGAAGCCTGCGAGCGTGGCTTGAGAGGCTGGCAAGCACTGTGGCAACACCGTTTCGATGACTTCCAAATACTGCGCAAAATGCGGGGCAGGTTTTCCGAGGGGTGCCGAAACCATGAGGCCTACATTTATGCCGTGATCCTGCGGGGGTACGGAATGAAGGATAAAGTTGTGCAACAAGAACTGACAAAGATGGGCAACGAGTGCTTACCGCCGCTCACTGTGAGCGAGATAGATGGTGCCATTGAGCAAAGCAAGTACAACCGGGGACAGATTCGAGATTCCATCATTGCAGACTACCTGAAGGTTACGCACGAAGAAGCACAATTTGTTCCGCGTTGGGCTGACCGTGGCGCACTGCCAGAAATCAGATGCAGTGACATGGACCTAAAGCCTTTGCAGCGTACTGACCATCGTCGGCAGGCCATCAGAGATATTTGCAATGGACTGGGCAGAGTGCCATCGTGTCGGGAAATGGCAGATCTTCTCCGTCAACGCGGAATCCAGATTTCTTACGTTCAAGTATCACGGGACTACCTGAACCAGCACATGACCCCGCGCTTGTCGACCACACGTCTTCCCTTCTCTGTTGTTTCAGATGTAACGCTAGTAGGGAAAGAAGGGGATTCTCTGTACATTAAGAGGAGAAAGGAGATGTTCAATCGGTCCGACAGGCCGATGCTCGGTCATGAGGATGAGAGCCGCCAGACATTGCAGTACAGGGCGTAGATAGGCCCGGAGTCGCTGGTGCCGGCCGCGCTCCTATGTGGTTCGCTGCCGAGCGAAACGACAAGTACTCGACAACGCAATTCGGCCGAAGCTAATGCCGAAATTGATTGGAATCTCTCACAGACGGGATTATCAGGAAGTACGGGGTAGGGGGATCGGGCGCGTTGCTAATACCCATGGCTGCCTGGACTTCTTTGTTAGTGCAATACGCGAGAAGCTGCACTCCATTTTGCCCAGATCCCTTGAGTTTGCTGGCACCGCCCGAAGAGACTCGCCAGCCCAATAGAGATAGCTACCGTATACAGTAATAAGACGGCCGTTGGCTAGTTATCCAGTACGACTAATATTGGTACCGCCCAATGGTGATTCACGAGCCGATAGAGGGGATTTTGCACCATTAGTGTTCGACTGGCCAACCTACCGCGCCTGGCACCAAAGGTGACTACCCGCAGATGGCTTCCCCTTATCTATATCGCGTTTTAGAAGAGATAATTAATAAGCCATCGCAGGGTCTACACCATTGGTGATATCAATGAAATCATTGAACTTGTCCGCACAAAAATGATCGTAGCGTGTCGAGAATGCCACACAAATAACCGTGCACACTACAGGGAATTCCTCACGCGCATCCCCCACGCGCCATTTTTCAGGCGCTTTGTGGCCAAAAGCATGAGCGAGAATCAGAATGTGCCGCTGAACTCGACGAGGATCGGCGCCAGCACCAATGGGTGACTAGACACACACGCTGAAGGCTCGGAATGCCGCCGCTGCAGATTTGGTACTCGCTGCGGCTCTTCCTAATAGAGGTATTGCTGGAAGCTGACGAACATCTTCCCTACTTCAAGTGCTGGCCCAAGATCCAAGAAGGCGTCCGAGAGAGAGTTATAGCGAAGTGTCAACAGAGGAGCCAGCTTGTCCTGGTCCAGGTCCTCATAGCCTTCGGCAACATACTGCGAGAGCACGAAATCCAGAAATGCCCGCTGCTTCGCACCAAAGGTGGCGTGGATGGAGGGCCGCGCCCGGTCGGCCCGCTCCTGGCGCGTAATACGCGGCAAGGCAAAGGCAATATAAGCCAACACATCGTAGAGGTCCGACTGCTCGGCATCCAGAGCGCGCTGAATCTCGCTCATTTGTGTCCGGTCGAATCCCTTGTCTTCGAGGTTTCTCAGTAGAGTGCGCCGCGTGTCGGGCTTGCTCCAGATGGCCCGAAGCTCGTCTTCATCCTTGAAGAACTCCGGCAATGCGCCATACAGCGATTCCAGAAACTGGGTTGCGGAAACTGGCTTGCCGTCGACGCCCCAGAAGCTGGTAGCCGTCATGTGCTGAATTTCGCGCGCCTTGCCGTCCGCCAGCCGAATCACCAGCTTCTGGTGCGGTTCTGGTGGCTCCGGCGGTTCAGGCTTCGGGCCTTCTGGAGGCTCGGGCCGCGGTCTCGGCTCTGGCAAGGGTTCCGGCTCCAACGGCTCTCCGTCCCACTCCGGATCGTTGAAAAGCTCGTGGGCGCGGACAAAATCGTAGATGGTAAAGAAGTCCTTGCCGTCGTAGAGCCGCGTCCCGCGCCCGATAATCTGCTTGAACTCGATCATCGTATTGATCGGTCGCAGCAGGACGATATTGCGGATGTTGCGCGCGTCCACACCCGTGGAGAGCTTCTGTGAGGTCGTCAGAATCGTCGGAATGGTCTTCTCATTGTCCTGGAACTCGCGCAGGTACTGGTCCCCCAGCGCGCCATCGTTGGCCGTCACACGGCAGCAGTAAAGCGGGTCCCTATTGGTCGCTTTTTGGTTGATCAGGTCGCGAATGGCGGCGGCATGGGCCTGGGTTGCACAGAACACCAGCGCTTTCTCCCGCTGGTCGATGCGGCTCATCAGGATGTTGACGCGGGCCTCCTCGCGCTCTTTGATCTCGATGATGTGGTTGAAATCCGATTCGACATACCGCCGGCCTTCTTCCACTTCGCCTTCCACCACGTAGTCGTCCGAGGTGTAGACGTAGTCGTCCAGAGTGGTCGAAATCTGCACCACCTTGAATGGGGTCAGGAAGCCGTCGTTGATGCCTTCTTTGAGCGAGTAGATGTAAACCGGCTCGCCGAAGTAGGCGTAGGTGTCCACGTTGTCGCGGCGCTTGGGCGTTGCTGTCAGGCCGAGCTGAACCGCCGGGGCGAAGTAGTCCAAAATGCCGCGCCAGTTCGATTCGTCGTTGGCGCCGCCGCGGTGACACTCGTCGATGATCACCAGGTCGAAGAAGTCCGGCGGGTACTGGCCGAAGTATGGTGCAGGCTGCCCATCCGGGCCGATCCCGGTCATGAAGGTCTGGAAGATGGTGAAAAAGATGCTGGCGTTGGTGGGGACCTTGCCCGCCTTGCGAATTGAATCCGGGGCGATGCGGATGCGGGCATCTTCAGCAAAGGAGGAGAAGGCGTTGAAGGCCTGATCGGCAAGAATATTGCGGTCGGCCAGGAACAGGATGCGCGGGCGTCGCGTGGGCTGGTGCGACAGGTTCCAACGGGCCTGGAATAGCTTCCACGCAATCTGGAAGGCGATGGCCGTCTTGCCGGTTCCCGTGGCCAGCGTCAGCAGGATGCGCGGACGGCCCTCGCCCACAGCCTCCAGCACGCGCTGAATGGCGATGTCCTGGTAGTAGCGCACCTCCCAGGAGCCGGAGCGGTCTTCAAAGGGGATCTGAGCAAAGCGATTGCGCCATGCGTCCGGTTCGGCAAAGGTCAGCTTCCAAAGCTCTTCGGGGGTGGGGAAGCGGTCTATCGGCCCTTCGCTGCTGGCAATCGGGCCGCTGGGCTCCTGAAGGCTGGCTGGAGCCTGAGCAGGAGCCGCGCCCATGTCCATGCGGTAGATCTTGTGGCCGTTGGTGGCGTAGGCAAAGCGCACGGCCATCTTGGCGGCGTAGGTCTTGGCCTGGGCCACGCCCTCGGCTTCGGAAAGCTCTTCGCGCTTGGCCTCAATCACAGCCAGCTTATGGTTGCGGTAGACGAGAACGTAGTCGGCGATGTCCGGCTTGCTGCGCCTTCCTGCGCCCAGCAGACGGCCTTTGGTGATGGGATACTCGCGCTGGATACGCGAACCCTCGACCACACCCCAGCCCGCCGCCCGCAGTGCAGGGTCGATCAGTTCGGCGCGAGTTTCGGACTCGTTCCTCACGGCTTGAGGCTCTTTTTCTGTTTCGATGGCGAAAGGTAGTTGTCGCCGGTGACGACATTGCGGCCGGTTTTGCTTTCCAATTCGAGCCGGGCGCGTTTGGAGATGCTGCCCCCGGTCTTGGCGGCCTTCTTGTTGGCAGGCAGGCCCGTGGCCTTCGTCGTCTCCGCAATCTGCCGGGTGGAAAGCTCAGCCAGGGCAGTGAAGATGAGTTCGGCTTCGCTCATGTGATCGCGCAGATTCTGGCTCTCAAGCCCCTTCAGCGCTTTATGCTCCTTGACCGAGACACCGGACCATTCCTCGTGAATGATGTTGGTGAGAATGGCGAACTCCTGCCCTTGCTTGACCTCATGCGTGGCCCAGTAGTCGGTCAGTTTGTTGCGCGTCTCCTGCCCGGTCATGCGCTGGGTAATCCACTTTTCACTGCGGCCTAGCTTGCGCCAAGTTTCCCTGGTCCGTTCCAGCCCAAGGGCGGGATCGGCCATTTCCTGCAAGCGTTCGTGGCCAACTTTGGCGAGCCAGAGCTTGATGGGTTCTGCTTTGGGGCTGGGAACGGACTGCACAAGTCGCAGAATCGTATCGGGTTGGGCGCAATCCGTCAGGCGCTGCTTGCCGTCCTCGGCGGTCAATTTCAACTGGTTACAATTTGTAACCAGTTGGCTCCCTTCTTTGGCGAGACGGTTCTTCAGCACTTTCCAGTAATTGCTTGCCCTCCGGGTATCTGGCTGCTGTGTAAGCACTTGAACAATGTCCACTACCGAAAACCACCAAGTATCGGTGGCCTCGTCATAGACGCGCCGGATGGCTTGATTTTCAAACTGCGTAGGCAGGTGTTGCATCAGTGCTCCCTTACAGCTCGGCACGGGTTTCGTACTCATTGCGCATTGGGTGACAGTCTTTTTAGAAGTGTAGTGCAAGGAGGGAGACAAATTGTCCCCCTCCTTTGAAAAAGTCGTTCGGGAGAATCACGGCTGCAATGTTTTCAGCCTTCAACTGGAGACAAACTGACACCAGTTCAAAACTCATTACAGCTTGCCGGTGAAGGCTTGATGGAGAAGTGACTGCTTTAGCTCTTCGAGCGAAGCAAGCTTGCTTTGATAAACATCCTCTAGATTTCGCACTTGATCTTGCAATTTTTCCATAACTTTCAACAATTCAACCATCTGTTTCTTCGGGGCTATCGGTAGGACAAAACGCCCGAGCGCTGCGCCCGTGAAGTGTTGAATTCCAGTGCCAGTGAAATATTGCTTTAAACATCCAGTAGCGTCCTGCGACCAGAGGTAGAAGAGAAACCACTTGCTATGGGTAGGCTCGTGGAACCTCACTCGATGGAGTGCCTTTTGAAAATACATCGGGACATCGTCGTTCCAGATTGCAGCACGCCCTGGGTAGTAGAGTGAACGGGCACGCACAGCTTGCGGGTACTCACAGACCGTTCCCTGTCGTCTGGTGCGGCATAACGACACAGCTCTCAACCACGCAAACGCTCTGTCCAGACTGGGGTTCGTTCGGTCCAGGAGGTGGGCCAAAACAAACGGCCGAAGTGGGCCACTTCAGAATGCCAAAATCAACCTTCTCAAGCGCTTTAGCTAAACTCAAATTTTCAGAAATGCTGCACTAGGTCAACGCCGTTTCCGAAGTTGCTCACGACTACCTCGGATTCGTTCGCGATGCTATCCACGTAATCAACCCATCATTGCAGTCGTCCGGGGTTTCATGCCACTTGGGCGCGGAAGGGGATAACCTTTCCCCCGCGTAGTGTGGACTCCAGGAAATCCGCCCAACCCTGCATCATCTTGGTGGCGCGCGGCTCCAGGTAAAGCGCGTGGTTGTAGGCCGCGCTGACGGCGTTGCGGGGCGCGTGGGCGAGTTGCAGCTCGATGTGCTCGTGGTTGTAACCCTGTTCGTGCAGGATCGTCGAGGCCAAGCCGCGAAAGCCGTGCCCCGTCATGATGCCTTTGTAGCCCATGCGCTCCAGCGCCTTCAAAATCGTGTTGTTGCTCATGGGCTTTGCAGCGTTTCGATCACCGGGAAACAGCCACTGACTTTCCCCGGTCAACGTGCGCAGCATTTTCAGCACTTCGATTGCCTGTGAAGCCAGCGGGACAATGTGCGGAGTTCGCATCTTCATGCGCGCGGCGGGAATGTCCCAACGGGCGGCCTCCAAGTCAAACTCTGCCCACTTCGCTCCAATCAATTCGCTGGTGCGCACAAATGTCATGGCCATCAGCTTCATGGCCAGGCGTGTCACTGCCGTGCCTTTGTAGAGTTCAATTGCCTTCAGAAGGGATGAAAGTTCCTTTGCATCGATGCGTGCATAATTGATCTTGCGTGTGGATTTCAGAATGTCGCTGGGGCGGATTTCACTGGCCGGGTTGCGCTTTGCGTATCCGTGGGCAATCGCAAAGCGGAATACCTGCCCCGTTGTCTCCAGGGCGCGCTTGGCAATGTCGTGCGCGCCGCGTTCCTCAATCGCTTTGGTCATGGCCACCAGTTCCGGCGCTTCGATTTCCGCAATGGGGCGCGCTCCCAGACAGGGAAGAATATCAACCTCCATGCGCCGCTTGACATACTCCACATGGCGCGGGCTTTTCCCATCCTGCCAGTGTTCCAGCCAAAGGGAAGCGATGCTTTGAAAGGAATTGGCGCTTGAGGCCATTTGCGCAGTCTTCTCAACCTTGCGCTGTGCCATCGGGTCAATGCCTTTAGCCAGGAGCTTGCGCGCCGCACCGTGCCGTTCTCTTGCCAGGGCGAGAGGCACATCTGGATATTTTCCAAACGACATGAGCTTTTCCTCTTTCTCATGCCGGTATTTCCAGCGCCAGAGCTTTCCACCAGCAGGGGTATTCCAAAGATATAGGCCCCCAGTGTCGCCCATTCTGTACGCTCTGTCTTTGGCTTTGGCCTTGCGAATCTCCGTGTCCGTCAGCGCCATTTATTCCTCCAAAACACCCGGTTTGGAAAAGTACCCCCAGGCGAAAAAGAAAATACCCCCAAAAGTACCCCCGCCAGCGTGTGGCTTCCATAGTACGGCCTTGGACGGCAAAAGAACAGAAATACTTTGTTTTCAGGATGTTGATTGGCTCTATTGGACTTTATTGGACGGTATAAAACATCTAAATGGCGGAGGGAGAGGGATTCGAACCCCCGGTACCCTTTCAGGCACAACGGTTTTCAAGACCGCCGGTATCAACCGCTCACCCATCCCTCCGCAAGGGGGGAACCGCATTATTGAACCTACTACGAGAACCTGATCCTCACGTTCCGAGCCCCCGGTTGCATCGTAGTTGCATAGCCACTCTTCGAGAGCCTGCATTGCAGCGAGGCTCTGCGAGTCCACGCCATCTCTCATGATATACGACTCTCGGGTGACAGCCACATTGCAGTGCCGGAGAATCGCCTGGACCACGATCTCCGCTATGCCCAGCCGGTGCAAATTCGTGGCCAACCCACTTCGGACAGCGTGCCAGCCACGGCATGACCGGACCGCTCCTCTGCCATATTTTCCTTTGGGTTCTCCGGCACTCTTCCGCCACTGTTTCTCTGAACCGTCAGTTCGCCTGATCCCTCATGTAAGGCAGATAGTGTTCTTCAGCGAACACGTCAAATGTCATGCGATTCATAGCAACATAAGTGCAAATGTTGGTGATGACCACTGGCGAAACATCCTATTGGTTCATCAATCCTGTCGTTACGCCCACGGCGTGAGTCGCCACACCAACCGTCGGCAGAATCCACCATAAGTTGGATCCGCGCTTCTTCAGCTTATAGCTAACGAATGAGCCGTAGCCGACGAGCGCGAAACTCACGCTGAGCTGTCCCGCCTGCGACGAAGGCATGAGCGGGTTTCCCTCTCTGCAGTGGTCAGTCGCAATGCAGTGTTGCGTCATCTCCACGTCGAAGACCGCCATCCCCAGGTGCAGTCCATTGAGCAGGAGAAACTTCGAACTGAGGGTTTTTGGAACCGTTACAGGAGGCACGCGAACGAAGCCCGAGGAAGATGGTTCCGGAGCGCCGGCTCCTGGGGAGGGGTTGCTTGCGGTCTCGTTGTCCGCCGCCGTCAGTCTTGCAGAAAGTTGTGCATCCCGTTCGAGTTGTCCGAATGGAATCGTGGCCGCTTGCGCGGAGTATGCCCAACCAGCCATAGCTATCGCCAGGCCAAGGATCGTTCCTTGCACTGCGTTCATGTTCTGCTCCAGCCGTAATGCGCTTGCGGCCGAGATGTCTATCGGCAAAACACAGTGCAAGTTTTGGGCCCACCCCAGTTTATAACATTAAAACCTGCAAATTCGCTGACGCACCGCGCCCGGTGCAAACTCGCATGCAGCGGACCGCATTCCACCCCGTAGAACCTTGCAGGTGGCTTCAATGCAGGGAGGGCCGGTTCCTCGGCTTTGATGGTGGACGGGATATTGCGTCCGCCGCAAGAGTTGCAAGGGCGTCATTTTCCCGAAAAATATTCAAGCCTAAATTGTATTCAGAACAGGAATGTGGAATACAATGATCGCGTTGCCAGTCATACCTATTCGCGCGGATGCCGGGTTGGATGACCCCGGAGTCACTGCTAACCGGCGTGCGCCGCTGGTCGTGGGCGCGTGTCTGTTTCTCCTGCTTGTCTTTTCCACCGTAACCGTCTTTGTGCAGGACGCCTGGGCGCTTCAGTCCTTTCAGATCGGAATCTTTGCCCTTCTTGCTGCGTACTTCCTCGTGGGCATTCGCCGCGGGAAGGAACAGATCGCCGGCGGGCTGGCGCCGTGGCTCGTATATCTGATTCCCCTCTGGGGCTTGGTCCAGATCCTCAGGCATACAACCGCATCCAGCGTCGAGACTCGCGGCGCTATCCTGCGTTGGGGCGCTCTTGCCGGGGTGTTCTTTTTGAGCCAGATCGCCGGCCATACCCGGACAGCCCGGCGCGACCTCCTCAGCGCGTTCCTTATCTTCGCGACGGGGATGGCTGTACTCTGTCTCACGCAGCTCTTTACCTCTGAGGGCCTCGTCCTCTGGATATTCCCGACCGGGTTTCCGGACGTCTACGCAACCTTCCCCTCCTACAACAACTACGCGCAATTTGTTGAGATAGCCTTGCCGATCGCCCTCTGGCGGGCCCTGCGCGAGGGCTGGCGATCCTGGGGGTATGCGCTTGCTGGCGGCATTCTCTATGCGTCCGCGATCGGCGTGGCTTCGCGTGCGGGTGCAGTGCTCTGCACGGCGGAACTGCTGGTCATGCTGATGATTGGGCTGGTGAGATTGCGGGATCCGGAGACCGGCCTGTTGACGCGTTCAACAACGGCAATCCTGGTGATGGTTCCCGTCTTTGCGGCGGCATTCACTCTTGCTGTTGGATGGGAGCGCGTCTGGCTGCGTTTTCAGCAGAATGACCCGTATCTGGTGCGCCGGGAGTTCATTGTGGCTGCTGTGGACATGGCCAGGCAGCGGCCGCTGACCGGTTACGGTTTGGATACCTTCCCAGAGGCCTACCAGCGATATGCCATCAAGGATTTCCCGTTTTACGCCAACCACACCCACAATGACTGGGCGGAGTTTGCCGCTGACGGTGGAGTTCCTTTTATGTTGCTGGTGCTGATTCCTTTTGCCTCTGGTATTCCCGCGGCGGTTCGGAGTCCCTGGGGGTTGGGGCTGATCGCTGTGATGTTACATGCGTGTGTGGATTTTCCTTTTCCGCGCCCAGCGGTTTCTGGATGGATGTTTGCCATGCTCGGACTTCTCTATATGACGCGAATGCCGGACAGGACACGCCACCGGGCAGCCAATCAGCCCATTGAAGATAGCCCACCCGCGCAAAAATCCACTTGAGCAGTGATATGGCGGTCCTGCTGGGCCGGTTCAGACGAATTGATCCCTCAGAATCAGGCAGACTCCGTGGAGGAACAGGCGAAGGGGGAACTTACTGCGCCGGAATCCGACGCGGGCATCCGCTCCGTCGTGAGATAACGCAGGAAAAACAAGAATAGGACGAACGCCACGGCGAAGATCGAGATCACAATCAACCGGCGAACCAGGTGCTTCTTGGTTCGAGGGCTCATGAGCTTTGCGGACCGGGGGGTGTGTTTAGACTGAATCACCCGCTCCGAACCAGGTTCGGCCATATTCGAAGCAAAGAAGCGCAGCCGGCACTTGCGGCAGCGGAGCGCCTCTCGCCCGCGAACGCGCTGGAAGACATCGTTCCAGTGAGCGCTCTTAGAAGTGCGAATATCGGAACTTCCGCATTTTGGACAAGTCATGACTTGGGACCAGCCTGGATTTGAGTTGATAGTACCACGAGCGTACCTGAAATTCGCGGGGTTCCGAGAGCCCGCCGGTACGCAAGACGCAGCCGGAGGAGGGAAGTGCCCGATGGAACAGAGAACGCCAGCGCCGAGTGATTCAGTGCGTCGCTGGAGAGATCGGGAGATTCCGTGAGGACCATATTAGACCTCGCATCGATAATCTGCCACCGGATTCCCGTGGCCGGAGGAATCTCTGAGGTGCGGTAGGCATAAGCCATTGTGTAGTTACCGGGCGTCAGCGCCACTGCCTGCTCAGCGACAGTGCAATCCTCCGGTTGACTTCCCGTGAATTCCGTTTCTAGACCGGAAGATCCCGGCCAGGAATGAAGGCCGGGATACTCCGGAAGGGACCAGTCGAAACTGACGGGCAGCGGCTCCCGCAGGAACCCGGCGTTGTTGGGCACAGTGGTGTCGGCAACAACCCAGCGATGCTCGATCAGTAAATGCCACAGGGCATTGGCAGCAGTTGCATCGTTGACCGCAACCAACCGGTTTACAACAGAGAACAGCAGCGGGCGATCCGTCTCCGGCTCGCCGGAACGAACCAGGTGCGGAGCGACGATTGCGACAGCACGTAGCTGGTCCTTCGCCAGCAGAAATCCGACGTACTGGCGGATCAGTTCGGGCTTTTCGTTAAGAATTGCCCCCGTGATCTTGTCAGCGTCTGGCGACACGCGCCAGCACAGCTCAAAGAGCGGCCCAATATCGTCGGCAGGCATCTCGGCAGCGCTGCGGGCCCATGCCCAAAACATCGGCATATTGTCACGGCGGAAATAGTAGTTGGCAAGGCTCCAGCGGGGCAGATACGTGTGGTCCACCTCATAGGCGTCCAGCAGAAGCTTCTCGGCCTGGCCATATTCTCCTTCGGTCTCATACTGCAATCCCAACTCGATATCCGCCTGGGCGTTGAAGCGGTCGAGGCGCAACGAGGTGGCCAGCAGCTCACGGGCATGCCCGCGATCGAACTGGGCAAGGCGCATATAGTACTTCCATCCGTCGGGCACCAGACGAATCGCCGAGCGTACCGATTCTTCGGTATCTTGCTGGAACAGATAGTCCGCACAAGCGAACTCCCACGAACTCCAGATTCCGAGGCAACAGACTCCTGCGATGATGATTCGCAGTGCGACCCCAGCCGAGTGGCGAAGAAGGTACATCATATTCAAGCCGAAAGCATAGCACACGGAACAATGCTGTCAAACCAGGTTTAGCGTCCAATGCCGCAATTATCTTTTGACACACACGCTGGAGTATTGCGGCCAGCCCGTTTGGAGATGCCAATCGAACTGCATGGGGTGAAGCTTAAGTCAAATACAACGGACAACAGCCATTACTTCCAGGATCATTCCCTGGCGACCAGATTCTGGGCCCCAATGTATGACACACGTATTACATAAATAGTTGATTCTAATGAAGAAATTTCTTGCAGGCGGCATGATTTCGGCGTATACAAAGAACGTCAGCCCCCATGAAGCAGAGGGTATCTTGTCTGCATGGGACGGTAAGGAGGCAAGCATGTTTAGGAGGCTGCAAGTTGTAGCGGTTCTGCTGTGCATGTTCTCTTTTGCGGCGGCAGCGACGGTTTCCATTGGGACCGCCAGCGCTCGGGGAGATATGCGCGTGGATAGCTATTTGGTCAAGGGCAACGCCACGCTCTTTGATGGATCCGTGGTGGAAACCGGCCAGGCTAGCGCGAATCTGCGCCTCGACAAAGGAGCACAGATTACACTGTCCACAAGTTCGCGCGGCATCTTGTATCGCGACCGGCTCGTGCTGGAGCGGGGAGAAAGTGAGTTGGCGGTCTCCACTCCATTTCAGCTTGAGGCGAATGGCCTGCGCGTGACTCCGGATCAGCCGAAGTCACACGGCTTGGTTTCGATGAAATCCGCGAACACAGTGGAAGTTGCGGCGTTGACGGGCAGTTTCGGAGTCACCAACAATCAAGGTGTCCTGCTGGCGAGTGTGCGCCCCGGCCGGCCGCTCACTTTCGCCATGCAAGCGGGCGGGACTAACTCTGCATTCACCGGGACGGGCGTAATCAGCTTTGAGAATGGTCAGTACTTTGTCACGGTCACAAGCACCGGGGTCAAGTACCAGTTGATTGGCAAGAAATTCGACAAGCTGGTAGGGAAGACTGTCACGATCACGGGGAATATCGTTACTGTGGCTACGCCCGCGGATGGTGCTGCCGCTGTCATTTCGGTAGCCAGCTGGGATGTGGTTGGCGGCGCGGTTGCCGGCATGTCGTCGGGTACGGGGTTAATTGTTGGCGGCGTGGCTGTCGCCGGCGGTGCTGGTCTCGGGGTAGGCATTTACGAGCACAACCAGCCTTCGAGTCCGGCGAGTCGTTAACCCCAGGTTCCAGCACACCTGCCTATCGAGTTGCTGACGGTATCCAGCTTAGTTGATGGACGCGCGATGCCCCGGATCATCCGGGGCATCGCGCTTTTATGTGATCGGGGCGCGAGGTTGGCGCCCGATTGCCGCTCTGTGGCCATTTCATGGAGGTTAACAGCCCATGTCGCCTTCATTATGGAGAGGCCGCATCGCACGCCGGATTCTTCTTCAACGCCTCAGCAAGACGCGCGTGCTGCATTCATGATGGAGATGCACCGTCATCCTGATTGATACCATCCTCAAAGACGACTATTAAGTTAGAGCTTGTTTCATAAACCCGCCTTGTATCAGGGCACGACTTCAGTCGTGCCGTACACGGCCAGGAAACAGCGGGGTTTTAACCCCTGAGGACTGATTTCCTGATCTGAGTTAGATTTTCAACAAGTTCATAAGACGGCTATCAAGTTAGTTACGGCAGTTCGCTAACATGGTCCGCAACAAAATAGACCACGTTGCCCGCAAAAGCGGTGTGGCGTGGTCTATTTTGTTTGGCGCCTGGATGTCTGTTCCGTCTCGGCCCAAGCTATTTGAACCGGGTAATTTCGTGGCCGCAGTCGTGCTATCTTCACCGAGAATCAGTAGCTCTATGCAGGGACAGTGATAGGTCTCAGCCCTATCTGAACCGCCGGCTTGTTCAGCACTTCGAGGTCATCGAACTCCACCTCTAGCGAAAAGCACTGATGAACCGCGGAGAGGCCGATGATGACCTTGCATTGATGGCGGAATTCCGCCACTATGCCCTCAACTCCCGCAAAGACGCCGTCACGCACTCGAACCCGCGTTCCCACGGCGAGGCGGGGATGGGGCCGGAGAAGCAATCCGCTCGCCAGCCCCTCACGAATCTTATCGAGTTCCGCGGAACTTACTAAGTCCCTTTCTTCTTCGCCCAGCAGGCGAAGCACGCCCGGAGTGGAGATGACGGAGAGCCGGTTCTGAGGTGACAAGTGGATAAACACATACCCCGAGAAGAGCGGCCGCGCCGCGACCACGGTTCGGTCGGTCCACTTTACACGCTCGGTGTAGAGCGGTAGATAGTGCTCCACTGACCGCACAACAAGATGCTGTGCAACTCGTTTTTCATGATTCGAAATCACATGGAGAACATGCCACGGAATGCTATGCATGGGTCACTCCTGGGGTGAGATGCGCCTGACCATAAAGAGTGTTTTTCATTCGGTAGTTGCCAGTACCGATTGCATCTTGGCGTAGTTCTTGTGGGATTCTGCGTGCGTTTCAAGGAAATGGAGTTAGCGTAACAAGTGGGACACGAGTCTTCGGGGAGTGTCAGGCGTTGCTTCATCAAGCTAACTGAAAAGCAAGTTGGTGGTTTGGAATTATGTTCCGGGAACAGGCTCTAGCTCGTCGGCGTCTACTTCTACCGCCGCATGCCGGTTAATTAGATCGAGGGTTACGACGAACCGAAGACCGTAGTTCTTCCGCACCAGGACGCCTTCCACTCCCCGCATCGAGCCGCGCTTGATTCTGACCCGGTCACCAACAACGAGGTCAAGGTACGGCTCAATTCTCTGCCGGCAGAATTCCGAGCGGAGAAATTCGATCTCCGCATCCGGAATCGGAATCGGGCCGTGACTGTTGCCGACGATTCTGACAACCCCGGGCGATCGAAGAACCATCGAGCGCTCGGTGGCGTGGATTCGCACAAACAGGTAAGAGGGAAACAAGGGTTGAATGATTTTCACGCGTTGCCGGTTTTTCCAAACGTGCGTGCTTTCCCATGTAGGAAGGAAGGACTCGATCTGGTGGATGTCAATATGCTTCACCACTGATCGCTCGTTCTGAGGCAAGGTATACACCGCGCACCACTTGTGCTCGTTGTCCTCGATTTGGCTTTCAACCCCCGCCAGCGTGTTCCGCTCGATTACGCGGCCAAACGTCTGCAATCGGGAGCTGTCCATCTTGACTCTCCTGCTGAAGTCCCGTCCGATGCATCGCTCGCACTCAAGCCGGTGGCTGGGGTTGAGCTCCCAGAACACTGGCCCGGCAAAGAGAACTCTGGCATAAAGCTTCGCCATGCCGACTTAGCAAACCCACAGAAGCTAAGCCCTGATACTGGTTGCGGTGTTAACTACTTGCATATTATGTTGATCTTAGCCGCGAATGTGAAAGAGTCGAACAACTGGAAGCATACTAAGTCCTAACCGAAACTTGTAGGTTGGCAAATATATGTTAAAAGATGCAGAAAAGACGACAATATGCGCCACTGCGGCAGCCTCGGCCGTCATCTTGGTTCGCCGCCGGGCTCTTCGTGGCAACTTAGTCTTCGGAGTTGCGCTGAGCCCGGAGGACTCTGAGGCGAGCAGGGCGTTGGCTGGAGTGTCCCACGATGATTCCTAACGTAATACGCCGGGGCATTACGTTCCGGACTTCTCGGTAAGGTACCAGCGACCTATGGCGGAATGACAATTTGGTAGCCACACTTAGCAACCCGCTGAATCTAAATCCCTAAGAGCTTTCTTTCTTGAAGAAACGAGTTTTTTCGACATGCGGCTAGCGGCCGTCACACTGGGGCAATACAGGTTTAAAGTTACCTTTTTCCATTATTTTTTCTTTTCATGTGTGAAAAATAATTGATCTTATGCTACGGTGTATTACAAATGTAAGTCCCTGAGACGCCGTTTTTGCAGTATGCAGGCAAAAGCGTTTCTCGGATGCGATTCCCCGGTGCTTGCATTCTGTGCCGCAAGCAGCAAGTTCTAAAGTGCATCCGAACCTCAGCGGAAGTGAATCCGTTGTGCTTTGGTTTGTTGTTGATAGCCAGGCTTGGATCTGCGTAAGCGAGCCCTGCGAGTTCTTTCTCGAAAGGCGAACAGCGTGGCCTCAGTGGTATCAGATGGATCCTTTCCGCAGCAGAGGCTGGACTCTTGGAAATCTATTGCCCGGTACCTTGACCGCAGTTGCCGTACCGTTCAGCGATGGGATTCCGAGTACGGCCTTCCGATTCATCATCTTGGCGGCAAGAAGAGCCCCATCTTCGCCTATGCCGATGAGTTGGATGATTGGATGAGAAACCGTGGCCGGGCTGTGGCCAGCGAGCCGCCTGAAATCCTTAGGCCCGCACAACTTCACGCACCCCTCATGCGCGATGAGTCCGATCACCGCAACAAGATCCTCGATCCCTCTCTGATTTTCGGTCCGGAAAAAGCCCGCTCAGCCGAGTTGGTGGCTTTCGCGTACAAAATGTGGGAGGCTCTGTCGCGTAGTAACCTGGACGGAATCGCCCGGCTCTTCCGCGAAGCGATTGATCTGGACCCTGGTAATGGTGAAGCGTTTGCCGGCTTGTCCCATTCTCTGATCGCTCAGGGCTTTCTGGGCATGGTGAGCGCTCCGGCTGCTTACAATGCCGCCGAGGCTGCCTTGCAACGCGCGGTAGAGATTGCTCCAGAACTTCTGGGGGCAAAATGTGCGGCCGCCTGGCTCAAGATGGTTTCCGCGCGGGACTGGCAGGGCGCGCGCCGCGGCTTTGACGAGGCTTTCAAAGATCGCCCCCCAGATGTACCCACCATAATCGGCTGGGCCATGCTTCACATCGCGGAAGGATGCCTCAAGGAGGCTTCCGCTCTCCTGCTGAAAGCCGCCCAACAGAATGCTTTGAGCACTCCGCCGATAGCACTGTACTGCTGGAGCGAGTATCTGGCTGGTGAGTACGGGAAGGCGCTTGCCCAGGTTGCACAAGCCCGGGCCATCGGCCAGTTTGGGCCGATATTCGATGCAGTGGAGGCCTTGGCCTCCATCCAGATTGAAAAGCCGGATGAGTCCATTCAACGCATGGAAGCGCTGTGTGCGGATTTTCCAGGTTGTGATGTGCTGCAAGGTGCGCTCGGTTATGCTTATGGCGTGGCTGGCAAAGGTCGAAAGGCGAGCGAGATCCTCGGGGGCATGGCGCATTGTGAAGCGCACGACAAGATGTTCGAACCCTACGCGGCCGCACTCGTTTTGCTTGGCCTGAATCAGAAAGAGGAAGCCGTAAAACGGCTGGAGCAGTCCTATCGTGGCGGGGCGTTCTGGAGCCTGGGGTTTCCGTCCGATCCAATCCTTGCGCCGTTGCGCAACGATCCGCAATACAGGCTGTTCTTGAGTAAGGTCAACTACCCGGTTCATGAGAATGTCGATTAGTGCCTGGGTTGGACGGCAAGTTCTGTCACTTACTTTGCAACTGGCGTGCGCAGCCGGAGCGCGCCATGCAAAAGGGGAGCCAGTGCGGCTCCCCTTTCTGTTGGTGGTGATAGGGTTGAGTTACTTCTTGCCTTCCAGTTCATCGGCCAGGGCATTGGCGCCGTAGAGCTTGCGCAGCCCCTCGATCATGCCCGCCGAGTGCACCGCGACCGTCCGGTTCTTTGTTCCGTCATAAACAAAATCGCCGGCCATCGACTCGATGTTGCCGTCGAAGACCAGGCCCACCAGCTCGCCGTCGCGATTGACCACTGGTGAGCCGGAGTTGCCGCCGATGATGTCGTTGGTCGTGACGAAGTCCAGCGGAGTTGAAAGCTCCAGCTTGTCGCGGCCCGCTGCCTGCTTGGGCGTCAAGTCGAAGGGCGGCTTGTTGCTGAAGCTGGCCGCGCGGTCATAGAGCCCGTAGAAGGTGGTGAAGGGCGGAGCGATGGTGCCGTTGTAGGGGTAGCCTTCGACCGCTCCGTAGCTCAGCCGCAGCGTGAAGGTGGCGTCGGGATAGGCGTCTTTGCCATAGACCAGGAAACGGGCCTTGCCCAGCTTTTCGCCGGCCGGGGTCAGCACGCTGGTGATCGTGTCGCGCTGGCGGAGGTAGGTCGCTCGAGTGATGGGGTCCACGCGCCGAGCGGCCACAATCATTGGATCGGTGGAAGCAGCCACCGCGGCCTCACCGCCGTCGATCAGCGATTTGCGGAAGACCGGATCGGCTAATTTGGTTCCGTCCACCAGCGTGTTCACGGTCTTGTCCACGTCGCCGCCCTGCAGGATGGCCTGCACATAGGCGTCGTCTTTACCCAGTTTTTCCTCGCCCAGCTTGAGCGCGAAAGCCATGAACAGCTTTTCTGTGGAGGGATAGATTTTGGCCGGAGACAGCATCTTCTGGTTGAGCGATTCCAGGCCGGCCTCATGGAACTGTGGCAGCCGCTCGCCATCGGGCTTCTTGATCTCGGCCACGTACTGCACAATCTGCAACGCCAGAGTGAACAACTGGCTGTCAGCGCGGCGGAAGACCTGGCCCTTCATCTCCGGCTTCACCTTCTCTTCAGCGCGGGCGATCGTCTCCCAAGCGCTGCCGTAAGCCTTTTCCCACTCGGGATTGGCGGCCACCTTGGCGCGGAAGTCGTCCTCCTCGGCCTGTTTCTTGGCCAGAATGACCTTGTCGGCCAGCGCATCGCGGCGGCCCAGGTAGACCTTCAGGCTGTTCTGCAGCCCGAAGATGGTCGTGTTCACCAGCCGCGCCTGCTCCTGCCCCTGCGCGCCAAAGGCCTGTGCCGTGGCAATACGGCGCGTTAAATACTCAATCATCGCCGGCCCATGCACATCGCGCTCCATCAGCAACTGGGCCATCGTGTCGTCGCGCTCCGTAGCGCCGGGATGACCAGAGACGAAGGTCAGTTCTCCGGGAGCCGCGCCCTTGACGCTCCACTTCAGGTAGTTATCGCTATGCAGCGGCTTGCCGTTGTCGTAGATGCGGAAGATGGCCATGTCCAGGTCGTAGCGCGGATAGGTGAAGTTATCCGGGTCCCCGCCAAAAAAGGCCGCTTGCTGCTCAGGCGCGAAGACGATGCGCACATCGGTGTACTTCTTGTACTGATAGAGCCAGTACTCGCCGCCCTGGTAGAACGAGACCACGTCGGAGCGCAGACCGGTTTTCTCCTTGCTCTCCTTTTCGATGGCCGCAGTCTCAGCCTCGCGGGCCTTTTGTGCCTTGGCCTCGTCGGCAATTCCCTTGGCCGCGCCCTGCACCCGCGCCGTCACGTTTTCCATGCCCACCAGCACGTTCACTTCCAGGTCGGGAGACTTCATCTCGGCATCCTGCGTGGGTGCATAAAACCCGTCGCGAATGTAGTCGTGCTCGGCCGTCGAGTTCTTCTGCAACTGGCCGCGCGCCACGTGGTGATTGGTTAGCACCAGGCCGTCGGCGCTGATAAACGACCCCGAGCCGCCGTCCATAAAGCGCACGCTGGAAAGGCGAATGTGGTCCAGCCAGGCCTGGCTGGGATGGAAGTTGTACTTGGCCGCCAACTGTTTCAGCGGCGGGTTGTCAAAGGTCCACATGCCTTCTTCGGCGTGAATCACAGGTCCTGCGGCCAGCAGCAAAGCCGCGGGCAGCAGCACAACGGAATGAAGTTTAAAAGCGAACATAAAAATCCTCATGAATGGCAGGACTCACTCGCCGGCGACGGCGGTGAGGTAATCGATGGGCGAGGCAGACGGCCCGCGCCCGCAACTTGTGTTTCCGACTTCCCATCATACCCCGGCTGGGCGTTTCCGAGGCTCGCGCGCGGCAGCCATAGGCTAAACAGCCGCTCGGCTTCAGTTGCAGGTGAGTCCGGTGGTTCCCGTGGGAGCCAGATAGCCGCCGCTGTTGCCGCTGAGAGTATAGGTGGTGGTGCTGGTTGATCCGTTGATGGAGCCCGAGTAGTAAACACAATGGCCGCCGCCGTCAATGTTGCTGACGGTGGTTCCGTTCAGCGTCAACCCTGCGATTGTCGTCAGATACGAGGTTCCAGTAACCGTCCATTTGCTGGCCGAGTCCAGAACCAGGCTTACGGCCTTTCCGGTGTTCGCATGGTTGATCGCGCCAGTCAATGTGGAGCCGGTCAGAGAGCTATCCATATAGATCTGTACCGTCGCCGTGCTGATGCTGTCCACAATGACGTCGCCGGTCACGGCTGTACCCATGGTTGTGAAGGTTACGTTGCCTCCGTTCGAGCCAGCCGTGCCCCATGTCCCGCTGTTGAGCGCCTGGGCAGTCAGCAGGGTGCCATAGCTGTCGGTGGTGGTCGAGGTGTTGTTGGTTACCGTCACGTCGGTCAGCGAAATCGTCGCCGTGGCGTTGGCAACTGAGAACAGCGTAGCTGGATTGTTTTGCCCGCTCGACGTCGATCCGCTGGCACAGGTCGTGCTTGTCGAGGTCACAGGGCAGTTATAGGTAATCGACCCGCCGGACATGGTAAAGCTTGACATGCCGTTTGTGCTCGAGGCGCTGCTGTAAAGCAGGACGCCGCGGTCGTCGCCGCCTGTCCCGCTCAGCGTCGTGCCGGTCAGAACTGCGGGGCTATCGTATCCATCCACCACCGCGGCCTCTGCATTACTGGCGGTGAATCTTCCGCCCGTAACCTCGGAGACCCCAGTCAAATAGAGACCCGCAGATTGGTAGCCGCCAGCCGTGTAAGTGCCGCCGCTTATCCACACCGTGCCCCCGCCCTGGCCGCTTGCCACCACCGGGCTGCTTGCGCCTGAGGTCGTCGCCGTCACGTTGGTCAGGTTCAACGTGCCGCCTTCTGTCGCGTCCACGCCGTGCGCATTGCCGCCAGTTGTCGTAATGGTGGTGCCGTTGAGGGTGACGGTCGCGCCATCGCCGGAGGCGAAAACGCCGTTGCCGTATATACCGGTGGTGCTGATGCTTCCGCCAGTGACGTTGATTGAGCCCCCGGTAGCCGAGGTAGCACTCGATCCATAGGCCAGAATCGCGGCATCGGTGCCATTGAAGTTGCTATCGGTTTGGTTGCCGCCCGCGCTGCTGGAGATGATCGTCGGATTGGTTACGGCCACCGTGGTGCCGGAGTTCTGGGCGCAGACTGCACTTTCGCTGGCGTTTGAAACCGTGATCGACGGACTCGTCAGCGTATTCGTGCCGCTGGTAAACGCATCGGCGGCGGTGGCGTAAACGCTGTTGGTGCTGTCCTGATAACCGCACTCCGCTGAGCTGGATGATGCGCTGACGGTAATGCTTACCGCGGCTGAAGTGCTGGTGGCGTAGGTCGAGTCGCCGCCGTAAATGGCCGTGAGAGAGTGCGTGCCCGTGGTGCTGAACGTAGGCGAGGGCGAAAGAGCCGCCGTTCCCGAACTCAGCGTCCCGCTTCCCAGCGAGGTTGTGCCGTCATAGAAGGTGACCGTCCCGGTCGCTGCCGAGGGCGAAACTGTGGCCGTCAAAGTCACACTCGCTCCCTCGACAGGCGTCGTAGTCGATGGCGTAAGCGTGGTGGTGGTGGCTGTGAGGCTTGCGCTGACGGTAATGCTTACCGCGGCTGAAGTGCTGGTGGCGTAAGTCGAGTTGCCGCCGTAGGAGGCGGTGATCGATTTCGTGCCGGTGGTCGAGAACGTGGTGGACAGCGTAGCAGTTCCCGAACTCAGCGTTCCGGTTCCCAGTGAAGTCATGCCGTTATAGAAGGTGACCGTCCCTGTCGCCGCCGAGGGCGAAACTGTGGCCGTCAATGTGACGCTGGTGCCCTCGACTGCCGTCGCGGGCGCCGAGAGCGTGGTGGTGGTGGCCGTCCCTGTACCGGATGGCGCCTGCCAGAAGTCGCCACAACCAGTCAGTAGCGCCGCCGCTGCAAGCATCAGAAACATGCCAGTGCAAACGGATTTGTATTTCACCATTATGTTTCTCCAAGTCGTGCCCGCAGAGAGAAATAAGAGCGAGTATCGCCCAAAACGAAGGCCAATCGATTGACGCCAGACTCCGGAAATCCGCTCAGGGTTTTGGCAGCACCAGCACTTCGATTCCACTGGCCGCGCTCTTCTTGTGGAAGACCTGTTCGGTGGCTTTCTGGAACTCCTCTGGCCGGGCGTTCGGTATGTCGGTGAAGGTTTGCGGATTGCGATCCGTCAACGGGAACCAGGAACTCTCAACCTGGACCATAATACGGTGGCCGCGGCGGAAGGTGTGGAAAAGATCGGGCATGGCAAAGTCAATTTCTGTCTCCTTGCCCGGAGTCAACGCTTCCGGCTTCTCCCAGCCATTTCTGAATTTTGCCCGGAACGGTTCGCCGCGCAGCAGTTGCTGATAGCCGCCCATGTGCAGCGGCGGTCCGTCCAGGATGCGCTTGCTGCCGTGCGAGGTATCCGGCGCGTCAGGGTAGTCTTCCGGATAGACGTCGATCAGCTTCACGTCAAAATCCGAGTCCGTTCCCGAACTGGCAATCTTGAGCCTGGGCGAGATCGGCCCGGCGATGGTTACGTCATCTTCCAGCGGCTCGGTCTGGTAGACCAGCACGTCTGGCCGGTAGCTGGCGAAGCGCTGGTCGTCCACCATGTAGCGCTGTGGAACGGTGTCGGTGGTGTAACCCACAAACGGGACCGGATGGTTCGGATCGCTCACATACTCGTCCACGCCGCTCTCTTCCGTCGGCGGATCAAAACTCAGCTTGCCGCCGCTGTGGAAGTAGAGCGTCTTTGCTGCGGCGGCCTTGGGCGGCCATGAGTCAAAGCTGCGCCACACATTCGTGCCTGTCTCGAAGACCACTGCTTTGGGTTGCGCCGCGCCCTTGCCCTTCAGATAATGCTCAAAGAAAGGGAACTGCACGTTGGCGCGGAAGTACTCGCTGGTTTTCGAGTTGAACTGCACATCGCCCAGGTGGGAGCCATCGCTGCGTGACCAGCCGCCATGCACCCAGGGGCCTTCCACCAGCGTCGATGGTGTCGCCGGGTTGAACTTGTTGATCGCATAGAAGGTCTTGTAGGGGCCGCTCAAATCCTCCGCGTCATACCAGCCCCCCACCACCAGCACCGCGCAGTGCACGTTCTTCATGTGCTGCGACAGATCCCGCGCCTTCCAGTAACTGTCGTACGTGTCGTGCCTCGCCTGGTCGTTGAACATCCAGTTCGAACCCTTCAGATACAGCTTGTCCAGGTTGGCGATGTTTCCGGCCTGGAGATAGAACCTGTAACTATCCGGCGTGCCGTAGTCGAAGGGGACGGTTGGTTTTGGGGTCAGCGGGCCCTCCTGGGGGTGGAAAAAGGCATAGAAGCTGAAGTTGGCGCTCAGCATGAACGCCCCGCCGTGATAGGCGTCGTCGCCCATGAACAGGTCGGTCATCGGAGCCTGCGGGCTGGCGGCCACCAGCGCCGGATGCGAATCAATGATCGACGCCGACGTATAGAATCCTGGGTACGAAATCCCCCAGATGCCCACCTTGCCGTTGTTGTTGGGCACATGCTTGAGCAGATACTCGATGGTGTCGTAGGTGTCTGAGGAGTCGTCCACGTCCTGAACCGACTTCTTCTCGTCGATGTGCGGATGCATCTCCAGATACCCGCCCTCGCTCATCCAGCGCCCGCGCACATCCTGGTAAACAAAGATGTAACCGCTCTTCTCGAACTCCTCGCTGGGCCCCAGGTGGCGCGGATACTGGTCCTCGCCGTAGGGACCCACACTATAAGGAGTGCGGTCCATCAGGAACGGGTACGGACCTGCGGCCTGCTCTTTGGGCACGTAAACGGCCGTGAACAGCCGTTTGCCGTCGCGCATGGGAATGCGAAATTCGTACTTGATGTAGTGGGCGCGGACGTAATCTTCCTTGGGAGCGTCCGGCGCCGCCTGCTGGGCGCGGACCACGGGAAACGCAAGGGCAAAAACGGCCAGAACGGCGAGCGAAAAGCGGTTCGACATCAACATCTTCGGCAATAATCTCCTAATAACTTGTTAAAAAACCTGGTTTTGTATCAGGGCACGACTTTAGTCGTGCCGAAAATGCCGCAAAATCAACGAGGCCTTTAGGCCCTGAGGGAAAAACTCTCTGCTCAAGATACTTTTTCAACAATCTCCTGAGCAACCAGACTACTCCAGCGCCGCGGCCGTTTGGCCGGACCCGGCCGCACACTTCAACGCCCTACGCTCTTGCCGGGCATCTTTCTATACTGGAAGCATGGCCAAAGCCCCGGTTTGTGGATGGACGCTCGAAGAAGCTGCGCGCGGGCGTGGAGCGCTACGCATTGCCGGACTCGACGAGGTGGGCCGCGGGCCGCTCTTCGGGCCGGTCGTCGCCGCCGCGGTCATTCTTCCCCGAGGCTTCTTCCTGTCGGGCCTGACCGACTCCAAGAAGCTCTCCGAAAAGAAGCGCAACGACTTCGACCGGGAGATTCGCTCGAACGCCATCGCCTGGGCCATCGCGGCCGTGGACGCTGAAACCATCGACCGCATCAATATTCGCCAGGCGTCGTTGCTGGCCATGCGCCGCGCCGTCCAGCAACTCCCCCTCGGGCCCGACTTCCTGCTCATCGACGGCCGCGACACCATCGACTGGGATTGTCCGCAGCAGGCCGTCATCCGGGGCGACGCAACCAGCCTCTCCATTGCCGCCGCCTCTGTGCTGGCCAAGGTCCACCGCGACCGCCTGCTGGTCGATTTCGACCGCGAGTTTCCCGGCTACGGTCTGGCCCAGCATAAGGGCTACCCTTGTCCCGCGCACCTGGCCGCTCTCGCGCGGCTGGGGCCCACGCCGCTTCACCGCAAGAGTTATCGCCCTGTAGCTCAGGCCCTGCTCCAATTCGATTGATGATTCTCATTGTCACAGGAATGGGGATTACCCAAAAACTGAGGGTGCCCCATTCTTCCGCAGTTTTATCGGGAAGGGTGGGAAGTAAGCACTCAGGCCGCCGCGCGTGTTTTGCGTTGTTGATTCCAGGCCCAGGCGGGCCGCGCCATCAGCAACACTCCCAGAATCACCGTCATGGTCATCGGCGTGCGCACTCCGGGCTTCACCTGCCACCAGTAGTGAATCACTCCGCAGACAGCGGCCGCGTAGACCAGCTTGTGCAGTCGGTTCCACTGCTTGCCGCCCAGTTTGCGGATCGCCCAATTCGTCGAGGTCGCGGCCAGCGGCAGCAGCAGAAGCCACGCGGCCACGCCGATGGTGATAAATCTGCGCTTGGCAATGTCTGTGGCCATCGCGTTTACGTCGAAGCCGGCGTAGAGAGCAACATAAGTCAGCAGATGCAGCGTGGCATAGAAGAAGGCGAAGAGCCCCACCAGCCTGCGAAACTTGATCAGCCAGCCAAGGCGCGGTGAGAGCCTGCGCAGCGGCGTGATGGCCAGCGAGATGGTCAACAGCCGCAGCGTAGCCAGTCCGGTGGCAAAGGTAATCGTGGCTGTCGGGTCCGCGCCCAACTTGTTGGTCGCTGCGCCCCAGAGAAGCAAGCCCAGCGGCCAGAGGCAGCCCAGCCACACAAGAGTCTTCAGCGCGATGTGAGCCGATCGTTTCATAATCCCTGATGAACAGAGTTACCGCTATTGCTAACTCCGCGAACAAGCGCGCAGCGCGGCTAATCCCGCTAACTCCGCTTCAATAGTATTTTCTGAGATCCATGCCGCTATACATTGACGCAACTTGGTCCCCATAGCCGTTGAACATCAGCGTGGTGCGGCGCTGCGCGTAAAAGGGAAGACCGATGCGGCGCTCAGTCTTCTGGCTCCAGCGGGGATGGTCCACGTTGGGATTGACGTTCGAGTAGAAGCCGTATTCGCTCGGCCCTTGTTCGTTCCATGTGGTCGGCGGCTGGCGGTCCAGGAAGCGCACGCCCACAATCGACTTGGCGGACTTGAAGCCGTACTTCCACGGCGCCACGATGCGCACCGGCGCGCCGTTCTGGTTTGGCAGCACCTCGCCGTAGAGGCCGAAGGTCAGCAGCGCCAGCGGGTTCATCGCCTCGTCCATGCGCAGTCCTTCGGAGTAAGGCCAGATGATCGAGGTTTCCGAGCCCCACTTCTCCACTTTCCTGTCGTAGTAAGAGAGAAACTGGACGAATTTTGCGCTCGGCAGCGGGTCGCATTGCCGGATGAACTCCGAGAGCGAGTAGCCAACCCAGGGAATCACCATGCTCCAGGCCTCCACGCAGCGATGGCGATAGACCCTATCCTCCAGCGAGCGCAGCCTGAGCAGGGCATCGATGTCAAAGGTCTTCTCCTGCTTCACCTTGCCGTCCACGCGAATCGCCCAGGGGCGTATGGGCAGGCCGCCAGCGTTCTTCGCGGGCTGGTCTTTCTCCACGCCGAACTCGTAGAAATTGTTGTAGTGGGTAATGTCCGCGAAGCTGGTCAGTGGCTCGCCAGTGGTGGTCAGCGGGCTTTGCACGGTTTCCAGCCTCGTGCCGGCCAGCGCGCCGATGCTCGGCTGAAAGACCTCGCCCAGCCGCTCGGCGCCCACCGCGGCTGCCCCCGCCGCCACAGCGCCCAAGACAGCGGAACGCAGAAACCGGCGGCGATTGAAGTACCGCTCGTACGCGTCTCGCGGAGTGATCTCCGAAGACAGAATGTCGGACGGCTTGCCGATGAGCATGGAGTGACCTCGCACGGGGAAGTGTCGATCGCACTCATTAGACACAAACAGAAGGTTCGGCGCTTCACAATTTCCACGGAGGAATGTTCCGATTTCACCACGAATGGACAGCGGGCAGAGCCACGCTAGCCACAGTTTCCCGCCAACTCGCTAACTTGCTATCCCGCGAAGCGGGGCTAACTTGCCGCTTTTGTCCCGAGCCCCATCATCCTGAGCGAACGCGCAGGGCTTGCATCCACAATTGTGTCAGGCAAGATTCTAGTCGTGCAAAATCACGTTCAATAGAGATTTGTTTACGTGTATTCCGCCGTTATAGTCAATAAATCCCATCTTGCGAAAGCGATTCATGAAGAAGCTCACGCGCGACCGGGTCGTCCCGATCATCTCCGCCAGCGTCTCCTGCGAAATCTTGGGAATCAGAGACTCCGGTTCGCCCGGCTTCCCAAACTCCGCCATCAGCAGCAGAATCCGCGCCAGCCGCTTTTCGCTGGAATTGAATAGCTGATCGACCAGGTCCGCCTGGGTTCTCATGCTGCGCTCCAGCAGAAACTTCAGAAACAGGTCACTGAAGGCGTGCTCCTCGTGCATCGCGCGGATCATCTCTGCGCGGTCGATCTTCAGCGCGGAACACTCGGTGATGGCCGTGGCCGTTGCCAACCGCAACCCCGGCGTTCCAGCCAACGACTCCTCACCGACGAACTCTCCGGCCGAGAGCAGCGCGATGGTCGCCTCTTTGCCCTCGCTGGAGACCACGATGAGTTTCGCTCGGCCGCTCTGAAGGTAGAAGACGCAATCAGCCGCATCGCCCTGGGAGAAGAAAGCATCCTTCGCCTTCAAATGAACAATCCTCCGGCCCAGCCCGGCTTGCGCCAGGAAAACTGCTGGATCGAACTGCAACTGCTCCAAACCCGTCATCGGAATTCTCCGTTCCCCTCCGCGATCCTGCGTAAGATTCTTCCTTGGAGTGCCCGCTTCACACCGCCTTTCCTTGCTCGGTCCTGGAATACACCCAGACTCCAATTCATTATGAATCCCCTTTGACCGTCCGCCAAAAAATGTTCTTCTTTGCTCACTTTTTGGCTGTTAATTTTTAAAAAGTGAAAAAGAATTTTGATCTTGAAGAATTGAACCCCGGCCTGCCAGCAGGAAGCTGTGTGGCTCATCCTCGCCGTAATTCTGAGCAGCTCAGCTCGCCCCGGCGCGTCACGGCTGAAGTGAACTAGGGCTGGAAGACACCGCCAGCCGCACAAATCCGCTAACCTGCTATCACCGCGAAGCGGTGGCTAACTTGCTGATTTTTCTGAGAAACCTGGGATTTAATTCCGCCCGGTTCATCAGGAGCGTAGTCAAAGGGAACCTGCGGGTACCCTTTTGCGGCGAGGGCGGAAGGCCACGATGCATTTGCCGGGAACCGGACCGATAACTGTATGCCATTGCCAAAATGCGACAATGAGAACAGCGTCTGGTTGCGTAGAACCTGCCAACCCGGCGCGGGGGGAATCTTGGCCAAACTGCGAGTCTTGTCGACGCATCTCTTCCTGAACCAGCGCCTGCACCCTGAACTGCTGGAGCTAGCCGATCACTCCGGAGCGGAGGCGGTCGAGATCTTTGCCGCGCGCCAGCACTTCGACTACACCGCTCGCGAGCAGGTGGCCGAGTTGGCCGCCTGGTTCCGCTCCAACCCCCTCCAGGCTTGGTCGATGCACGCCCCGCTCTACTTCGGCCGCGAGATGGGCCGCGCCGGCGCCCCTGCCGTCAACCTGCTGCACCCTGAGAAGGCCCGCCGCATCGACGCCATGGACGAGATCAAGCGCGCCCTCGAAACCGCCGAGCACATCCCCTTCCGCAACCTCGTCGTTCATCTGGGTGAGCGGACTGATGCGTGGTCGCAGCGCACCATCGAGTACGCCTTCATCGCTCTCGAATACATTGACGCCTTTGCCCGTCCGCTGGGCGTGCGTCCGCTCGTCGAGAACCTCACCGGCGACCCCACCACCCCCGAACACCTGATGGAAATCCTCACCACCGGCCACCTGGATTCCATCGGTGTCTGCCTCGATCTCGGCCATGCCCACTTCACCGTAGGCGTCCCCGAGGCCATCGCCACGCTTGCCGGCCGCATCGTCCAGGTTCACGCGCACGACAACCACGGCCTCAAGGACGAGCATCTCTGGCCCGGCGAAGGCACCATCGACTGGCCAGCCACGGCCGCGGCCCTCAACGCCCTCCCCGAGCCGCCCGCCACGGTGTTGGAAATCAGCTCCAAGCTTCCCGTCGAGCCGTCCGCCCTCCCCGCCCGCATCCGCCAAGCCTTTGACCTGCTCGACTGATTGTGCGGAAGCGGGCAATTCCGGCTATGATGTTTCGGTCATGATTACAGCGCTGATTCCATCGCGTTTCTTCCGCCTCTCCATCGTCCTTCTGTTGCTCACGGCCCCGGCTCTGGCTAAGGATGCGCCGCTTCAAGTCATTGACTGGCCTGCCACGGGCGCCCCAGTCGTGCGCTTCACCTTCGGCAAGTTCAAGCCGCTGCCCGGCATGAGCAATTCGCACGGCTATGTCATGGACACAACCGCGGAGAATCTTTCGCCGAAGCTGATTCCAGCCGCGCGGTTCTCGGTTTATCTCTTCGACAAGAACAAAGTGCGCATCGGCGAAGACGCCATTGGATTGAGCAACGTCGGCCCTGGTGAAACGGTGAAGTTCGAGACCACCGTCATGGCTTCCGGAGTGCCGGTGTCGGTCTCGATCCAGGACATTGTCCAAGCCCCCAAGTCCATTTCCCTCACGGTGAACTCCACGCCGCAGGGCGCGATGCTCAAAGTGGATGGGACCGAAGTCGGCGCCACTCCTCGGATGATCTATGTGGGTGTCGGCCGGCACACTCTTGCCTTCAGCAAAGAAGGCTTCACCGCTGGCAACTTTCCCCTGGAGATCAGTCGCGACGATGTGTCGGGCGGAACGGTGAGCTATGAACTCGGTTCCTCGGCCTTCGATTCCATCGAATTGCGCGATGGCAGTGTGCTCAACGGCGACTTGGTCTCCATCTCGGGAATGGATGTTGAAATTCGCGTCGGTGGCAGCATCCAGCACATCGACCGCAACAAGATCAAGCGCGTGATGCTCACCCAGCGCGAAGCCCCCGTGGCAAACCTGCCGCCGCCAGCCGCTCCGAATCCATAGTCTGCGAGATCCAGCCCTCGCTCCTGCGAACTTGGAAGGATTGATTTCCAGCGGCTCGATCACAAGTAGCAACGTCGTTCTTGACTAAAAGTGTCCAATGGAGTACAAAAAGTGCAGACCGTCGTGGAGACGCCAAGTTACCTCAGAACTGCGGAAAACCTCTTCAGCGAAGCTGAGCGCGAGCGGATCGTAGCCATGGTGGCGGCGGAGCCGGAGTGTGGCGAGGTCATGCAGGGAACCGGCGGCTTCCGCAAGGTGCGGGTTGGGCGCGGTGGCATGGGAAAGCGCGGCGGCGCGCGTGTAATTTACATCCTGCGCAACGAGGCATTCCCGATCTTCCTCATAACGGCCTATGCCAAGAATGAGAAGGACAACCTGACCGTGAAAGAGCGCAATGAACTAGCCAAGCGCGCTGATGAAATCTTCGCGAAATACAGGAGGTAAACCATGGCGGCGATCTTTAAAGACCTGATGGCGGGACTGGATGAAGTGGATACCTTCCTGGCCGGGGAGACGGTCGGCTACAAGGTCAACTTGCCCTCCAATGTCGATGTGAAGGGCATACGAAAGCGGCTGAAGATGACGCAGGCCCGCTTTTCAGATACATTCGGTTTCAGCCTCGATGCGGTCAAGCATTGGGAAGGCGGGCGGCGTACTCCTGAATCCTCAGCGCGGGCCTTCCTCACGGTGATAGCCAAAAATCCCGCCGCCGTCATCGCTGCCCTGCATCCGCTGCAACAAACTGCGCACCACTCCGCAGGAGGTTCCAGAGTGCGCTCTTGACTTCTGAAAAAGAGCAGGGCATCCAACCCTTGAGTTTCGCACGAACTCCGCTAACTCCGCGAACACACGCGAAGCGTGGCTAACTCCGCTTCTCTCAGCAAATTCGTGGCAACTGCTCGCCAATCTGCGTAGGAATCACGCGATTGGCGCCCATGGCGGTGCGCGCCACCAGCATCCGATTGTGCTCCGCAGTCACATGGCCAATACGTGCAGCGTCCTTGCCCAGCGGATGCGCGCGTAGCACTTCCAGTACCTGTTCCGCAGCCTCGGGCGCGACAAAAAAGACCGCCTTGCCCTCGTTGGCCACGTAGACCGGGTCCAATCCCAGCAACTCGCAAGCCGCCTGCACCTCGGGCCGCACCGGCAGGCTGGGCTCGTCAATCTCGACGCCCACGCCGGAAGCCTGTGCAATCTCATTCAAAGTCGAAGCCAGCCCGCCGCGCGTGGGGTCGCGCATGGCGTGAACCGCCGTTCCCGCCGCGTCCAGAACCTCGGCAATCATCCCGTTCAGCGCCGCGCAATCGGAGCGAATCTGGCTCTCGAACTCCAACCCCTCGCGCACGCTCATGATCGCCATGCCGTGGTCGCCGATGGTGCCGGAGACCAGAATCGCGTCGCCGGGCAGCGCCCGCTGTGGTCCCACCGCAATCCCCGGCCTCAGCAGGCCTACGCCCGCCGTGCAGATGTAGCAGCCGTCGCCGTGCCCGCGTTCGACGACCTTGGTGTCGCCGGTAACAATCTTCACGCCCGCCGTGGCCGCGGCCTTCGCCATGGCCTCCACAATCGCAGCCAACTGGTTCAGCGCAAAGCCCTCTTCCAGAATGAAGCTGGCGCTCAGAAACTTCGGCTCGGCCCCGGAAACGGCCAGATCGTTCACCGTTCCGTTCACTGCCAGTTCGCCAATCGACCCGCCGGGAAAAAACAGCGGCTGCACGACAAACGAATCGGTGCTCATGGCCAGCCTGCTGCCGCCCAGATCCAGCACCGCCGCGTCGCCCAGGTTTTCCAGCTCCGGATTGCGGAACGCCGGCAAAAACAGGTGCTCCACCAGCTCATTGCCCAGCTTGCCGCCACCGCCGTGGCCCATCACAATCGCCGGATAGTCGGCCAGCGGCAATGGGCAACTCCAACCAGAAAAATCCGGTGCCGTCTTCACATCCTCAGACATTTGCAACCCTCGTCAGCCCTGACCCGGCGCTCGCCAGCTCTTCAGCCGACAAAAAACGCCCGTAATTGAAGTAGGCCGCGCAGGCCCCTTCGCTTGAAACCATCGTCGCTCCCAGCGGGTGGCGCGGCGAACATTCCTTGCCAAAGGCCGCGCACTCCGACGGCTTGATCGCCCCGCGCAGCACATCTCCGGCCCGGCACAGCGCCGACTCCTGGGTACGAATCCCTGTGATATGGAAGCGCTCCTCGGCGTCAAACTCCCGATAATCCGGGCTCAGCCGCCAGCCGCTCTTGGGAATCACGCCAATCCCCCTCCACGCCCGGTCCGTCACCTCAAAAACCTCGGCCAGCAGCTTCTGCGCGGCCCGGTTTCCGTCGAAGGTGACCACCCGCTCGTAGGCGTTCTCCACTTCGTGACGTCCGGCCTCCAGTTGGATCACCGTCCGGCGAATCCCATCCAGCAGGTCCAGCGGCTCAAAGCCCGTCACCACCATCGGCACCTTGTACTTCTCGGCCAGCGGCGGATACTCCCAGTAGCCCATCACGCTGCACACGTGCCCCGCCAACAGAAATCCCTGCACCTGGTTTCCGGGCGACTCCAGAATCGCCGAAATCGCCGGTGGCACCAGCACGTGCGAAACCAGCAGCGAAAAGTTCTTCAACCCCCGCCGCTTGGCCACGGCGACGCTCATGGCGTTCGCCGGAGCCGTCGTCTCAAAGCCCACGCCGAAGAAGACTACCTGCCTGTCGGGATTCTTCGCCGCCAGATCCACCGCGTCCAATGGAGAGTAGACCACCCGCACGTCGCCGCCCGCGCCCTTCACCTGAAACAGGTCGCCTTCGGTGCCCGGAACCCGCAGCATGTCGCCAAAGGAGCAGAAGATCACTCCCGGCTGCGCCGCAATCGCCAGCGCCTTGTCGATGAGCTCCAGCGGCGTCACGCACACCGGGCAGCCCGGCCCGTGGATCATCTCGATCCCGGCGGGGAGCATCTGGTCGATCCCGTTCTTGATGATCGAGTGCGTCTGTCCGCCACAGACCTCCATGATCTTCCATGGCCGCGTGGCGACAGCATGAATCTCCCGCGCCATCCGCTGCGCAATCTCGCCATTCCGGAACTCGGTAAGATACTTCATTTGCTTGCTGCAACTCCCGTGTAAGCCACAAACGCCGGGTGCCCCACCCTCGCCGCGTCTTTGTTTTTGCGGCTAGGGTGGGAAACCACAAACCTCAACCAGCTTCACGCTGACTTGCTGACTCGCTGACTCGCCGACTTGCTCTCACAACTCCCATCCGGGCAAGCCGACTGCGGCGCGGCGGCAGCCCGCGCAAAGGCTTCTTCCTCGCTCTCCAACTCCGCGTCCAGCACGCCCATAGCGCGGAAGTCCTCCAGCGTCTGTTTGGCCGTCTCCTCGTCAATCTTTGAGAGCGCAAACCCAACGTGGACAATGGTATAGTCGCCCACCACGAGCTCCGGCACGTAGTCCAGGCAAACTTTCTTGCGGATGCCGCCGAAGTTCACCCACCCCACCCGGAGATCGCCGTCGGTGAGAATCTCTTCCACTTTTCCCGGAATCGCTAGACACATAGTTACTACAGTATGCTGCCTTCGAGGCTGCGTATAGCGTGATTTAGATCACCTGGAAGCAGGGCCGTTCAGCCCCGCCCCGCCCGCGCTTCCGCCAGATACCCCAGCCACTCCTCCATCCCCGCCCCGGTCTTGGCTGAGGTCTCAAAGATGCGTATCCCCGGCCGGATCTCATTAATGTTCTTCCGAGCCAGTTTAAGGTCGAAGCCGCACGGCTCGGCGATATCCATCTTGGTAATCACAGCGGCGTCGGCGGAGTTGAACATCGTGGGATACTTCAGCGGCTTGTCCTCGCCCTCGGTCACGCTCAGCAGAACCACGCGAATCTTCTCGCCCAGGTCGTAGCTCGACGGGCAAACCAGGTTGCCGACATTCTCAATAAACAGATAATCCAGCCCGCTCAGCGCCACGTCTTCCCAATCCGCGAGGTGTTTGCCGATCATCTCCGCGTCCAGGTGGCAGATTCCGTGGGTATTGATCTGCTGCACCGGGGCGCCGCTCGAAGCCAGCCGCCGCGCGTCGTTGTCCGTCTCCAGATCGCCCACCAGCGCCGCTACTCGCTTGCCCTTCGCCTTCAACTCTTTCAGCGTCCGCTCCAGAAGTGCGGTCTTGCCCGTCCCAGGGCTTGAAACCAGGTTCAGCACCAGCACGCCGGCCTCGGCGTACTTCGCCCGCAGCCCCGCCGCCAGTTCATCGTTCTTCTTCAGAATTCCCCGCCGCAGCTCCACAATCCTGGTCGTCATGGCTTCTCCTCAACATCGTCAATCTCAATCGAATCAATATCCAGCTCGCGCCCCTGCCGCAGATCATAGGAGGGCTCGCCGCACTTGGGGCAGCGGAAGCTTTGGATGCCGTCAAGCTCCGCATCCTGATCGCAGCGCGCGCAGTGCATCACCACCGGAAGCACGTTCACCACCAGCCGCGAGCCTTCCAGCGGAGTTCCCTCGGTCGCAATCCCGTAGCAGAACTCCAGCGATTCCTGCACCACCGACGCCAGCGCCCCGACGCGCAGCCTCACTTCGAGCACCTTTGCGCCCGGATAAGGGCCCAGCGACTCGGTCACCGACTCCACAACGCTCGAAATAATGGACAATTCATGCATAAAAGATAAATTTTACGCTTTTGCCCCATCCGTCCGCCGCCAAGCACCCACAGCAGGGCAATTGCATCAATGACATCTGATGCTGAAGATGGTTCGGTCTGCCGCTGGTCCGGACAAGCGAAGTCCTCCTTCCCGGAGGGAAGACGCGAAAATAGCCCAGGCTGGAGCGCAGCGGAAGCCTGGGAAAGCATTCCCGTCATCCCGTCGCGCCCCGGAGGGCCGCGTCGAAGCTCTGCACCGGCGCTGAACTTCGTTCATGCAATTGCCAATCCGCCTGCCGTCATTGCGTGGCCACATCCGCTTGGCTCCGGTAGACTGAGAGGCGATGAGTATGATCGACAAAATTCAGATCGCCGCGCTGGCTGCCGTGCTGGCCGCCGCGTTGCCCCTCACCGGCTGCGGAACGCAGGCTGCGCCGCAACCGCCCTCGCTGAACCTGCCGGTTTTGGTGTCAGACCTAGCCGCCAGCCGCGCTGGCAGCCAGGTGATGCTTACTTGGACCATGCCCAAAAAGAACACGGACAAGCTGCTGCTGAAGGGTAACGTCGCCGTGCGGGTCTGCCGCAAAGAGAGCGCAGGCGGCAACTGCGCGCCGGCTGGTGTTGAATTGTCGTTCGCGCCGGGAGCGGAGGGCGCGTTCACTGAGGCGCTGCCTGCCCCGCTGGCCGCTGGAGCGCCGCGTCCGCTTAGCTACTTTGTCGAGCTCAGGAACCACAACGGCCGTTCCGCTGGCTTGTCGAATGCCGCCGTCGTGCTGGCTGGCGTTGCGCCCGCGCCGGTGACCAATCTCACCGCCGAGGTACGCAAGCAGGGCGTGGTCCTGCGCTGGACGCCCTCGGCAGAGGAATCCTCCGCGATCCGGCTGCATCGCCGGCTGCTGACCCCGCCGGCTGCCAAGCCTCATGAGGGACTGCTGGCGCCCCAGCCCGAGCCCATCGAGCGGAACCTGCTGGTCGACTCCTGCGCGCCGGAAGCACACGTGAAAGTTTGTCGCGCATTGGACAAGGAGATCCGCTTCGGCCAAACCTATGAGTACCGGGCCCAGCGTGTAGCCCGCGTTACGGTGGACAAGCAAACTCTGGAACTCGCCGGCGAGCTTTCCGCTCCGCTGCGTGTCGAGGTTCTTGACATCTTTCCGCCCGCCGTGCCCACCGGCCTGGCCGCCGTGGCCACCACCGGCGAAAACGCCGCGGAGACCGCAATCGACTTAAGTTGGCAACCCGTCACCGACACTGACTTGGCGGGCTATGCAGTTTATCGCCGTGAAGCCGAGGCCGCCTGGCAGCGCATCTCGCCCGCCGGACCGCTCGTTCCCCCGGCTTTCCACGACGCCCAGGTTCAGCCCGGCCACACTTACCGCTACGCCGTCAGCGCCATTGACCAGAGCGGACACGAAAGCGCCCGCTCCGTCGAGGCCGAGGAGACCGTGCCCAATCCGTAAGCGATTGCCGGAAGGCTCGTTCAGAGTCCTCCACCGGCGTTGCCGACCCACCGAGGGAAGGAACTTGCGTTGATCCCAGCCTTCCGCTAACTTGCTAACTCGCCAACCCCGCGCAGCGGGGCTAACTCGCTGCATTTGACAGAAGATTCTCCACAGATTTTCCATTTAGATGCCCAACTTGCAGAACTGCCGGAATCTTGTTTCTTTTTAAGTTGGTCGTTTTGAAAGGGCACGACTTTTAGCCTGCCCTGAGCCTGTCGAAGGGTGCCATAAATACCGCAAAATAACGCGGGCTTCACAGGCTGCGGAAAAACTTCGGAAATGTGTTTCGAAAAGACGTTTTGTATCAGGGCACGACTTTAGTCGTGCCGTAAGTGCCGAAAAACAGCCCGGCCTTTAGCCCCTGAGGGGAAGCTCGAATCATCTTCCAGGAAGGATGTTCCATGAAATACTGCCGCTTTCTCTTCGAGAATGAAACCCACTACGGCGCGGTGGAAGACCGCGACGGCGAGCCATGGATTGTGCGCCTGATCGCGGCTCCCCAGGAAGACCTTGCCTTCCGTCTGGCGCACGGACGCGAGACCTCCTGGAGCTTTGATTTCGAGCCCATGCCGCTGCTGGATGCCGAGTTGCTGGCGCCGGTCACGCCCTCCAAGATCGTCTGCGTGGGCCGCAACTATCGCGATCACATAAAAGAGCTGGGTCACGACCTGCCCGCTGAGCCGTTGCTTTTCTTCAAGCCGCCCTCAGCGCTGCTTAGGCCGGGGGGAATCGTGCGTATGCCCAGGGTCTCGGCCCGCGTGGATTATGAAGGTGAACTCGCGCTGGTCATTGGCCGCCGCACGCGCCATCTCAAGGAAGAAAACTGGCGTCTGGCCATCCGCGGCTACACGCTAGCCAATGACGTGACCGCCCGCGACCTGCAAGACAAGGACGGCCAATGGACCCGCGCCAAGGGCTTTGACACCTTTTGTCCCGTCGGCCCCGTGGTTAGCGACGAGCTGGACCTCGACTCCGGCCTGATGCTGGAAACCCGCGTCAATGGTGAGCTGCGCCAGCACGGCTCGACCCTCGACTTCATCTTTCCCATCCCCAAACTGCTTGCCTACATCAGTGCCATCATCACGCTTGAACCCGGTGACCTTGTGCTCACCGGAACCCCCTCCGGCGTAGGTCCGCTCAAGGCTGACGACAAAGTGGAAATCTCGATCCCCGGCCTCGGCGTCCTGGCCAACACCTTCCAGCCGGACGAGGGTTGAGACGGCGTGTGACGGCAGGTGGCCCGCTCATCAACCCCGAAGAATCGCTATGAGCCTTGAGAAGCTGTGCCCCGTTCATCGCGGCCCTATGCGATGAGCGGGTCTTCGGGTCTGACCGTGGTCACGGGCGTGTGCCCCATCCTTAAACAAATCAATAACTTGGGGTGCCCCATCCTTTCCGCTTTTTTCTGCGGAAGGGTGGGAAACCGCGAACCTCGATAGTACGTCTTGTGTTTTTTAGAGAGGTGGAGTGTTGGGGTGGGCGGCTAGCCCGCGTCCCCATCAAGTGCGATCAACTGAAATTTGGGTGACCAATTTTCGGTTTTCCGGAGAGGGAGAGACTCGCACTCTCACCCCTATTTGCCGAAAAATATCGTCCGTTGGAGCACACTAATGGATAGAGAACGAGAGAGCAAAGCCCCTGTTCATCGGAGAAACCATGCACCCCCCACCCCCTGTAAGAAAAATCGCGTAATTTCCCCGTGAAACTGCGGAGCGGCACTTAACCAATTCAAAATCAATAACTTCCGCGCATATCCTCCACGGAAGCACAAACCCAGTAAACTTGTGAAGCCGTGGAGCCTAGCCTAACATACTAAAAATAAACGACTTACTGCCCGCTTCTTCACGCAAACACACACCCAGTGAAACTGTGCCGTTCCCCTTGCAGCGGTACACTGATTCCGCGTGCAATGGAAGCGCAAGTGACCTTTCCCCAGGAGGAACCATGCCGAAGAATCTGCTAGAACAGTTGCGCACTTATACCGTGGTCGTCGCCGACACCGGCGATATGGAGTCGATGAAGCAGTTTCGCCCCCAGGACGCAACCACCAATCCCTCGCTGATTACCGCTGCCGCGCAGTTGCCGCAGTACCAGCCCATTGTGGACGGCGTGCTGCTCGCTGCCCGCAAGGAACTTGGGCGCGGAGCCGCGGATGCGGCTGTTGCCAACCTCGGTTTCCAGCGGCTGGCCATCGCCTTCGGCAAGAAGATTCTGGCCATCGTTCCCGGCCGCGTCTCCACGGAAGTGGATGCGCGCCTCTCCTACGACACGCAGGCCACCATCGCGCAGGCCCGCAGCATCATCAAGCAGTACGACGCTGAGGGCATTGGCCGCGAGCGCGTGCTGGTCAAGATAGCCTCCACATGGGAGGGCATTCGCGCCGCCGAAGTGCTGGAGAAGGAAGGCATTCACTGTAACCTGACCCTGCTTTTCGGCTTGCATCAGGCCATTGCGGCGGCCGAGGCCAGCGTAACGCTGGTCTCGCCTTTCGTCGGTCGCATTCTCGACTGGTACAAGAAAGACACCGGCAAGGACTACCAGGGCGCTTGCGATCCCGGCGTGATCTCCGTGACCCATGTCTATAACTACTACAAGAACTTTGGTTTTAAGACGCAGGTGATGGGCGCGAGCTTCCGTAACATCGGCGAGATTCGCGAGCTGGCCGGCTGCGACTTGCTCACCATCTCGCCGCAACTGCTGGCTGAGCTCGAATCAACGGAAGACGATTTGCCGCGCAAGCTCGACCCCTCAACGGCCAAGGCGCTGCCTCTCGAAAAGATTCTCGTTGACAAAGCCGCCTTCGACCGTTTGCACGCTGCTGACCGCATGGCCACCGACAAGCTGAAGGAGGGCATTGAGGGCTTCTCGGCCGCGCTGGTCAAGCTGGAAACACTGCTCGCCAAGCGCCTCGCTGAGTTGGAAGCCCGCAATCCAGCGACCGCCTGATTCAATCCACAACAGTGAATATCCCAGGTTTCGATTTTGAGACCTGGGATATTGCTTATCGCCCCAGCCAGAGTGAAACGCCGCCGGTGATCGACCGGCCCGGCAGGTTGACGCCGTTGATCTCCTGATAGCCGGTGTTACTCAAATTTCCCAGGCGGAGATAGGGCCGAAGTTTTCCCGTGGCCCGCGTCAGAGCGGCGTTCCACACCGGGTAGGGAGTAGCATTCCACGGCGGATTGCCCGGCTGCTGATAGGGCTGTGCGATGGCCACTGAATTCGTCACGATCAGAGCGTGTCCCACCTCAGCCGTCCAGGTGGCATGAAGATTCTCGACCGGATAGTTGAGGGCATACTCCGATTGCAGGCCGTTCAAGGGCGGCTGTGCGCCCACCAACTGGGTCCACGCGACCTGGACGGTTTGTCCTTTTGCGGGTATCCAGTTTGCTGAAGACTCGGCACCCGCAAAATGCAGGCCGCTGAGGTTCGTTGCGCACCATGTGTTCACGATGCACCATGCAGGAAGAAGAGAGTTAGGCAGGGATGCTGCGCGCACATAATCGATCGTGTCGTGCTGGCGGTTATAGAACCCCGTGGCCGAAAGCGAAAAGCGGCTGAATGGCGTCCAATCGGCGCCTGCCTCGCCGGACCAGGCCGACTCAGGCTTCAGATTCGGATTACCGATGGTGGCCGGATCGGAGTAATAAAGATCGGTATATGTTGGAAGCCTGAATCCGTAGCCGCCGCTGGCTCGCAGCTTCAACTTATCAGTAAGTCGCAAACTCCCCGCCAGGTGCGGCGCCAATGCGGATTGCAATCCGCCAGAGAATAACTCCTCGCGCAGCCCCATCGATAAGTTCCAGCGGCGGGATGCGGGGCGCAGGTCCAGATCCGCGTAGCCCGCGCCGCGATTGCGGGCATGAAGGCCGAGATTGTTGCTGTGGATGCTGTCGCCGTCCGACTCCAGCCCGAACAAAAGCACGGAGGAACTCGCGATGGGAAGTGTGTGGCGCACAGAGGCTTGCCACGAGCCATCGATGTGGTTGTTCTCGTAAACGGATGGGTCGTCGCGCAACAGAACGAACTCGTCTGTGTGGCGGCGATAACCGAAGGCCGCCACGGTGCGGCTGCCTAACTCCTGTCGGCCGGAGCCAAACCATCCTTTGGTCCGTTCCCATGAGTTATAAGGGCCGTAAAACTGATTTGCGCCGAAGGAGCGGTCGCTCGCGGCAAAGAGCAGGTCTGAAATGCCGAGCCGCGAACTGACCCAGCTCTCCGAGGAGGCGTCTTCATTGCGGTAATCGCGGTCGGCCATGAATCCCGTGGAGAAGTTGCGGCTCGCGGTCAGCCGGCTGCTCCATCGCCAGCGCGCCAGAGCGGCCAGCAACGACTCTTCGTTCGACTCAAAGCTGCCGTCTCCCAGGCGAAGACGCAGCGAGGAGGCTGAGGGCGCGGCGGTCAGAAAGTCGGCGACGCCGCTCAATGCGTCCGCGCCATGCAGCGTGGAGCCCGCCCCGTGCAGCACTTCAATCGAGTCCATCGCGTCCAGAGGAATGGGCAGGTCCAGGTTGTGATGCGCTGTCTGGCTGTCGTTGATGCGGAAGCCATTCAACAGCACCAGGGCTTGCTCAAATGTCCCTCCGCGCAGAACCAAGTCCGTCTCTCCGCCGCCCGCGCCGCGCTCTTCGAGAAAGACAGTCGAGTCCTGCCTCAACAAATCCTGCGGCGACTCGAGCAAGAGAGTATTGCCTTCGACCGGCAGCACCACGACCGAAGCGGAAGACTCCGCCAGGGGGACGGCGACCGGGACCCCGAGAACCACCAGGGTCTCCGTAGGATGAGGAAGCTGCGCGGGTTGAGCAGCAGGCGCCGCTTGTGCGGAAGCCAGTTGCGCGCAGGCGGCCAGCAGGAGGCAGCCCGCGATGCGCAGTACTCTCGGGGAAGGCATGGCGGTCTTGAACGGCATCATGGGGAAGTTCGACTGATGGTTCCGCAAGGTAACTTGCAGCCGGGCTATAGCAAAACCAGAGTTGCTGTACCCAGAGGCAATGACCTCAAGTGGTTTTTTCCTCAAGAAAAAGCCACCTCGCGAACTCTCAAAAAGGGCATATTAACTCTGGTTTTGCTCTAGAGGATGTAGCGCGACAAATCCTGGTCGCGCACGATGGTGGCAACCATCTGCTTGACGTATTCCGCGCTGATCAGGAAGACCTTTTCCGGCCCTGACGTTGTGACGCGTTCCTCATAGGGCAGGGGCGTGGAGGACTCGCTCTTGATGGCTTCCTTCAGTGCCGCGGCAGCCGCTTCGTCCGGTGCGTGGCGAGTTACATCGGGGGCCAGGAAGCTTACATCCTCAAGCACTCGCTCCATGATGGTGTGCAGCCGCCGCGCGCCGATGTTCTCGGTTTGTTCATTCACCTTGAAGGCAAACTCCGCCATCTCGCGCA
>CAYQSI010000002.1:0-138354 GCA_964420185.1 uncultured Occallatibacter sp.
TGGCCTCGTCCATCTGGTTGCCGGCCATGCGCACGGAGCGCGAATAGACGATGCCAGAGAGCGAGATGACCGCGATGTCCGTAGTGCCGCCGCCGATGTCGACCACCATATTGCCGCCCGGCTCGGTGATGGGCAACCCGGCGCCAATGGCCGCCACCATGGCCTGCTCAACGAGGAAGACCTCGCTGGCTTTGGCGCGGTAGGCCGAGTCCTCGACCGCGCGCTTTTCCACCTGCGTAATCTCGGAAGGCACGCCGATGACGATGCGCGGATGAACCAGCATCTTGCGGTTGTGCGCCTTTTGAATGAAGTAGTTCAACATCTTCTCGGTGACTTTGAAGTCGGCGATGACGCCGTCCTTCATCGGCTTGATGGCCACGATGTTGCCGGGCGTGCGGCCCAGCATCTCCTTGGCCTCTTTGCCCACGGCTTCCACCTCGCCGGTGTTCTTGTTGATGGCTACGATCGAAGGCTCGTTGACAACGATGCCCTTGCCGGCCGCATAGACCAGCGTGTTGGCGGTGCCTAAGTCGATGGCCAGGTCGCTGGAGAACATGCTGAACAGCGAACGGAGGCCGTGCGACCGCGTGGAGCGCGATGGGTAACTATTCAAGGACATGGGAAGACCGGATATACCTCAAGACTTATTGTACGGCCAGCGGGCCAAAGCCGCATCGGCCCCCCGCGCCGGGGGCCGATGCGACGCGCCATTCCGGCAACCGGTGCCCTATATTCAGTTGTTTGCAGCCCTGTTCCGCCACCGGCTTGCTGGTATGCCTCCGGCTTCCGCCGGGGGAGGCAAGGAGCGCGGGTTCTGGCTCCTGATGTATGCTTTTCATCGGATTTGGTGCAGGCTGGGCCGCGTGTCCTAAATTTTGGCTTCAGGAACTGACAACTGATCGTTCACCACTGTATCGACAGATTTTGAGAGGTTATCGGCATGGCAGAGAAAGACAGGATTTTCAACGCGTTGGGATTGCAGGCAGCCCTTTCGGGCGCGAGTTACGGGGACCAGTGGTTTGCGAGCAGCGGGGACTGGATCGAAGTCCACAGCCCAACCACCGGGGAATTGCTGGCCAAAGTCGAACAGGCGAGCGAGGCCGACTACGACACCGTTGTCGGGCAGGCGATGAAAGCCTTCGAGTTCTGGCGCGCTCTGCCTGCTCCCAAAAGAGGCGAAATCGTGCGTCAGTATGCGGTGGCGTTGCGCGAGAAAAAGGACATGCTCGCACGTCTCGTCTCCATGGAAATGGGCAAGATCTTGACCGAGGGCATGGGCGAAGTGCAGGAAATGATCGACGTCTGCGACTATGCGGCCGGTCTAAGCCGCACGCTTTCCGGCCCGACACTCCAGAGCGAGAGGCCGATGCACCGCATGATGGAGCAGTGGCACCCGCTCGGGCCGATCGGGGTCATCAGCGCCTTCAACTTCCCGGTTTCGGTATGGTCGTGGAACTGCGCGCTGGCCTTTGTCTGCGGCGATCCGGTGGTATGGAAGCCTTCGAGCAAGACGCCGCTGTGCGCCATCGCATGCCAGAACATCATCCGCGAGGTCTTCCGGGCCAACGGCGTTCCGGACGGAGTCTCCTGCGTGGTTGTCGGACGCGGGTCCACCGTCGGCGAACGGATTGTGGCCGACAGCCGGCTCACCCTGATCAGCGCCACTGGATCGACCCGGATGGGGAAGCGCATCGGTCAGGTTGTCGGCGCCCGCCTGGGTCGCACAATTCTCGAACTCGGTGGCAACAACGCCCTTATCATTTCGGACAAGGCTGATTTGACTGGAGCGCTGGCGTCGGCATTTTTCGGCGCCGTCGGCACGGCGGGGCAACGCTGCACCTCCACGCGCAGACTGATTATTCATGAGAGCGTCTACGATTCATTCATTCAAAAGCTGATTGTCAATTACGAAAAAGTGAAAATTGGCGATCCACTCGATCCGAAAACCCTGATGGGGCCGCTGATCGATGAAGAGGCCGTATCGAACTACGAGAATGCCTTGGTTGCTGCCCGCCAGCAAGGCGGAACAGTGCTTTATGGGGGCAAGGTCCTCGATCCATCGCCATTTGGCCGGCGAACTTTCGTTCTGCCGACCATTGTCGAAATCCGCAATGACGCCGAGATTGTGCAAACCGAGACCTTTGCTCCGATCCTTTACGTGATGAAATACCGGACCATCGACGAGGCGATTGCATTGCACAATGCGGTTCCCCAGGGCCTGTCTTCCGGTATCTTTACGGACAGCATGGCCGAGGCGGAAAGGTTCCTCAGCTTCAAGGGCTCCGACTGCGGTATCGCGAACGTGAATGTGGGCACCTCAGGTGCTGAAATCGGCGGCGCCTTCGGCGGCGAAAAGGAGACCGGCGGAGGCCGTGAGTGCGGTTCGGATTGCTGGAGAGCCTATATGCGGCGCCAGTCCAATACCGTCAATTGGGGTGGCGAAATTCACCTTGCGCAGGGAGTCGAGTTCCACTCGTAATCCAGGCCCTTACTCCGAAAACTGCAAAGAGCGCAGATCGACAACGCTGAGTAGCTCTTGGGTGTTACACAGCGTGTAGTTCATGAAAACCATGGCATGCCGAATTGAATCCCCGGTCTCAAAATCGAGACCGGGGATTCAATTCATCCTTCAATGGATCGAAATGAAACCTTGATTCGTCCCATTTCGGCACGCGTGATGAGCCGGAAGGAGAGAGCCGTCTATGAGCAAGCAATTAAAGCCTATTCCTGAGTTTGCCAGCGAAGCCGAGGAGCGCGCTTTCTGGGAGTCGCCGGAAAACGACAGCACGGAATATGTGGATTGGAGCAAGGCCAAACTGGTGACCTTTCCCAAGTTGCGCCCTTCCACGGAGACGATCTCGCTGCGCATGCCGGAAGATATTCTGAATACTATCCGCAATCATGCGCGCAAGCTCGATGTGCCCTATCAGTCTCTGATCAAGCTCTGGTGCGCGGAAAAGGCCATGGAACTGGTTCGCTCGCCACGCGCAATTCATCGTGGCGGCAAGTAGTGCTGTGTGCTTGATTGGCCAGGTGAAGCGGAAGTCCCTATGGAATCCTCAAAGCGGGCTGACCTATTTCTTCAGTCTTGCGCGCAGAACGCCCAAGCCCGCGTGCGTGAGTGTGCAGTCTGAACTCCGGTCGCACTGGTAATGGATGCTGACGGGATAGTCCTGCCATCTGAGGTCAGCGCCTTGTCCGCCTGTTCTGTCGAAGAAGAAGATTTTTCTCCCACTGGTTTCGATGATTCCTCGCGAGGTGTCAAACTCGACGATTGCATCGTCTCCTTCAACGGAGAAAGGCAAGAGCTTGATCGCGGAGTTAGGAGTTCTCTTCGCGTGGGCGCCAAGCTCCGCAGCGGACAGCCGCGCCGCGTGGGCCTTTACCTCCTCCTGGCGTGTTAGTAATTCATCTTGCTCGGCAACGGATAGAAAGTTGGGCGAAAAACTCCAGGAAGAAGTGTCTTTATAGGCTTCCTCTGAGCAGGGGATTTCGCCTTGAGCGTAGATGGCCGCAATCTGTCCATCCTTCCCGATTTGATTCTGGAAGATGTCCCTGCCTAGCTCCCGCGCAGGTTCCTGAGCTTCTAATCGCGCCAGATCGATCCCTTGCGCCAACTGGTCGCTGGAGATTTTGTGCGCATCCGTCTTGCCGGCCTCAGAGCCCGAAGTGGATGTGGCAAGAGCTGCCGCATTCCGGGCATCGAATTTCAATAAGATCTCCGTGGTGCATAACACAGAGCCCTGGGAATTCTGCAAGTGGATTTCGATGGATAGAGGGCGTGGTGGACTGGCAACCGCCATTGCAAACCCTGCCTGCTGGTTTTGGCTGCTGGGTTCGAGCGTCAGGCGGTATTCAAGCTTCTTATCCCATTTGGTAAACAAATGGCCCTTCAATCCGACCGCGCTGGAGGTGACCGAACCTAAATCGTACGGCCCTTCCGGGCTGCTCGTATGCCAAAAAGAAGTTGCGATTACGACTCCAAAGAGAATTCCGAGGCCCACGCCTGCCGTCGCATAGAACTTTGTTGGGCCCTGTGCGAGTTTCCGAATCCTATCAATCCAAGGCTCAGGTAAGGGTAGCAAGGGAACTGGAGGTTTATCGGTGGCATTTTCCACTTCCGCGTCGGCATTCACGTCGATGGGAGTGGGCTCTTCCGCGACCGGGGGATTGTAGCGGGGAGGCTCCAACTCAGACTCAATGATCTTGTAGCTGCTGAGAGGCAGCTTTTTCTCTTCTTTCTTCTCGCCGCTGGGATCTTGCAGGCCGGCCTTCTCCAGACCGCTGTGGGGATTCTGCTGGGCCGGCTCAGTGACTTCTTGGCCGAGATTCGGCTCTTCCCCCGCGGGTTTCTTGCGGTTGGGGAATCTGTAGTCTGCTTCCATCATCCGCTATCTCCTCTTTCCGGCAGGGGAGGGCAATTTCGGCCGTTGAAATCAATCACATTGGACCACACATCTTCTTCCGTGAAAACCATAATCTGGTGGTGGCCATCCGGGGATACTCGCAGGAGCAGGAACCAGGCGCTGCCCGCTGCCTCCTCGAAGCAGCCATGCGCCTCTAGCTTGTTTCCTCCAGCACATCCCTGAGCGCAAAGCTGGTTTCGAGCCTGATCACTCCAGGCAGGCGGGATAGCTCGTTCTGGTGGAGGCGGCCGTAGTCGTCGATGTCGGCTACGCGCAGCACCAGCATATAGTCGTACTGGCCGGCCATCAAATGGCAATAGGTGATGTTCTTCGACCGCCGGACCGCGGCCTCGAATGCGCCGAGTACTGCCGCCGACTGGCGCTCCAGCGTGACGCGAATGTAGACCGTCATTTGCTTGCCCAGCAGCCGGTCGTCGATCTGGGCGCGGTAGCCGCGAATGGCGCCCGAGGCCTCCAACGCCTGGATGCGCCGTGAGGCCGCCGATGCCGACAAGCCCACTTGTTCGCCTACCTCGTAGTTGGTTGCCCGGCCGTTGTGCTCCAGGCAGAGCAGAATTGCCGTGTCCAGTTCGTCGAGGCCGTTTTTCCCACTGGCTGGAGCGCTCCCTGGATGGCTCGGCGCGCCCGCCTGCCCGGCGACGCCGTTTTCTTGTGCCAAACCGGCAAATTGCACACGTTTCGTTCCCATAAAACAGTTTTATCACGAACTTTGCATACATTGGAAGCCGTTTGCGCCGTAGGATTGTTGCCAGTTGGATATGTACGCAAGCGCGGCGCCGGGTAAACCTGCCTCCCAAGGACAACCCCCGGCGCCGCGGGTTGGCGTAGTAGGCTTATTTCCGCCTGCATCCAACCTAACTGGATTGAAACCAGACAGGAGAAACAGCGATGATTATTGGCGTTCCCAGAGAGATCAAGGACAATGAAGCCCGCGTGGGCGTGACCCCTGCGGGCGTGAAGGCGCTCACCGAGGCCGGCCACACCGTATTGGTTGAGACCCAGGCCGGTGCGCAATCCGGCTTTCCCAACGAGGATTACAAACAAGCAGGCGCGGAGATCATAGCCGAGGCCAGCAAGGTGTGGAACAAGGCGGACACCGTGGTCAAGGTGAAGGAGCCTATCGAGAAGGAATATCCGCTCTTCCGCGAGGGGTTGGTGCTGTTCACTTATCTGCATCTGGCGCCGGTGCCGGATCTGACCAACCAGTTGCTCGACTCGAAGGTCATCGGCATCGCCTATGAGACCGTTCGCGATCGCCAACACACATTGCCGCTGCTGACTCCGATGAGCGAAGTCGCGGGCCGCATGAGCGTGCAGGTGGGTGCTACATATCTTGAAAGGGAACACGGCGGACGCGGCATTCTGCTGGGCGGCGTCCCGGGCGTGGCTCCTGCCAACGTGACCGTTATCGGCGGCGGAGTGGTGGGCACCAACGCAGCCAAGATCGCGCTCGGCATGGGCGCCAAAGTTACCTTGGTGGATGTAAACCTGAACCGGCTCCGTGAGCTCGACGACATCTTCGGCGGGCGGCTTTACACGCTGGCCTCGAACAGTTACAACGTGGCCCAGGCGACCCGCGAGGCCGATCTGGTCATCGGCAGCGTGCTGATCCCCGGAGCCACAACGCCCAAGATTGTCACTCGCGCCATGGTCTCCCAGATGAAGAAGGGATCGGTCATTGTGGATGTGGCTATCGATCAGGGCGGCTGCGTGGAGACGGCCAAGCCTACCTCGCACTCCAACCCGAGTTATGAGGTCGATGGCGTGGTGCACTACTGCGTAACCAACATGCCGGGCGCGGTGCCGAACACTTCTACGCTGGGACTGACCAACGCGACCTTCCCGTACCTGCTGCGCATGGCCAACCTCGGGGTTCGCGAGGCGCTGCGCCAGGATGCTGGTCTGGCAGAGGGCCTGAACACATGGCTGGGCAAGCTCACCTATCGCGGTGTGGGCGAAAGCCAGCAGCGGCCGTGGACGCCTGCGGCAAAAGTGCTTGAGTAAGAGCAGTTATCGGTTTTAGTTGTCAGTATCGATAACGGTCGTTGGAATGTCCCATCTTTTCGCCGAAACATGGCGGAAAGATGGGACATTCAGTTTTGATGGGAACGGTGCAGCTTTTCCTGATCCCTAACCCCCAATCCCTAACCCCTCTTGGCTCTATAATCAGCCCATGCTGTTCAAGGGTGATCGTCGGCGGCGGTCTGTTGCTTTGTATGCAGGCGGAGTGCTGCTGATCTTCGTGCTGTTGGGCGCTTTGCAGGCATTCAACACCTCCAACATAGGTTTTCTCAATCCGGTGACCTCCGGGGAGACGCTGATCTTTACCGGCCTGACGGGGCTGGTGTTCCTGTTGCTGCTGCTGATGCTGGTGCTGCTGCTGAGGAACATCCTCAAGGTCTACGCCGGACAAGGCAGCAGCGGGCTGGGCGCGCGGCTGCGTTCGCGGATGGTGCTGGGCGCGGTGTTGATTGCGCTGACTCCCGCGGTCTTCATGTTTCTGTTCAGCTTTCAGTTGATGAACCGGTCGCTGGACCGCTGGTTCTCGCCGAACATCTCGGAATTGCGCAATGACTCGACGCGGGTGGTGCAGGAGTTGGCGCAATACGTGAGGGCCAACGCTCGCGTGGAGGCTGAGTCGATTACGGCCTCGGGAGCGCCGGACCAAGAGCATTCGGCGCTTCAGGATGAGTTGGCCTCGCACCGCATCACGCTGGCCGGCGGTTTTGTGGTGGTTTATGGCAAAGATCAGCGGATGCTGGCCAGTTTTCAGGCTCCGGCGGAGTCGAGCCAGGCCAGTCTGATTCCCTGGCTGGAGGAGGGCGAGCAGGGCAAGGCCATCACGCTGCATGGGCCGCTCTCGGCCAACCTGCTCTTTACGGCGCGGCGCGGCGATGAGCCGATGATGAGTACGGCGGGCCAGGAGTATGCGCTGGGCATATCGGCGACCCCTTCGGGCAAGGTGGTGGTGGTGGCGCTGCCCATGCCGCAGGGGCTCAGCCAGACCGCCATGCGCATCCGTTCCGGCTCGGCCACTTACTTGGGGCTATTCCGCACGCGCAATCGCATTCGCACCACATTTTTCCTGATCTTGCTGGTGATTACCGTACTCGCGTTCTTCTTGAGCGTGTGGATGGCGCAGTTTCTCTCCAACCAGATCACCCGCCCAGTGGAGGCTTTGGCCGTGGCAATGGCCGAGATCGCGACGGGCAAGTATGATCATCGCGTGGAGTTGGCCGCCACCGGGGAGATGGGCGAACTGGTGCGCGCCTTCAACCGCATGGCGGCCGATCTGGACACCAGCCGGCAGTTGGCTGAAACCTCTTCCGCGCAACTGACCGCCGCTAACATGGCCATCGAAGAGCGCCGCCGCGAACTGGAGACCATCGTCGAGACGATTCCCTCGGGCGTGGTGACGCTCGACGGCGCAGGCACGGTCCTGCAATCTAATCGCGCCTTTGCCGCGCTGCTGGGCCGGCGCGTGGACCTGGGCTTGGGCGGGGAGAAGATCGAATCGCTCTTTCCCCCCGAGTGCGCCGAGGATTTGGCTGGCGTGATTCGCCGCGGCCACCGCATGGGCGCCGCTTTCACTGAGATTGATATCCACGCCGGCGGCCGCATTTTGCACCTGGCCATCACCAGCGCGCGGTTTGAGCTGACCCAAGGCCAGCCGGGAACTGTGCTGGTGGTCGAAGACACCACCGATCTGCTTCGCGCGCAGCGCCAGTTGGCGTGGAAAGAGGTGGCGCAGCGGGTGGCTCACGAGATCAAGAATCCTCTGACGCCGATTGCGCTCTCCGCCGAGCGGATTGGCAGGCACCTGGATCGCGGCCAGCCGGATTCGCCCGCCGTTATCCGCAAATGCAGCGAGGTGATTCTGGCCTGCGTGGGCATGCTGCGCACACTGGTAGACCAGTTTTCCGCGCTGGCCGAGTTTCCCGCGCCGCAACCGCGCGCCTGCGACCTCAATCAGGTTGCTGAAGCGGCGCTGGCGCTTTTTGCCGGACGGCTCGATGGCATCACCGTCGAGTGCAACCTGGAGCCGGGGTTGCCGCCGGTGCTGGCCGATCCTGAAGCCATTCGCCGCGCTCTGGCCAATCTCATCGACAACGCCGCTGAGGCCATGCAGGATAGTCTGCTGCGCGTACTCGGCGTCAAAAGCTCGCTCAGCGAAGACGGCGCGTCGGTCGAGGTCGAGGTCTCCGATACCGGCCACGGTCTGACCGATGAAATCCGTGAGCGGCTGTTTCTGCCCTTCTACTCGACCAAACAGCGCGGCACCGGCCTGGGGCTTTCCATCGCGGCCAAGATCGTGCAGGAGCACGGCGGCAGCTTGCGCGCTGAGGCCAACAGCCCCAAGGGCGCGCGCTTTCTGCTGCGGCTGCCGCTGATGGATCCCCCGATTGAGCCTTCGGAGTCTGGCGCGCAGACCTTGCAGGCGGCCGGCGTCGCCGCGCCCATCAAACCTACCGATTTGCCTGGAGGGTCGCTCGGATGAATCACATTCTCGTGGTGGACGACGAGGCGGAGATTCGCTCTTCACTCGAAGAGATTTTGCGCGAGGAGGGTTACGGCGTGGCCAGCGCGGCCACCGCGGCCGAGGCGCTCGTGCTGCTCGAGGATGCGCCCTATGACGTGGTCCTGCTCGACATCTGGCTGCCCGACCGCGACGGCCTTGATGTGTTGGGCGACATTCACCGTCAGGCCTCCGAATCGCGGCCCGAAGTGGTGATTATCAGCGGCCACGGCACCATCGAGACCGCCGTCAAGGCCACCAAGCTGGGCGCTTACGATTTTCTGGAGAAGCCGCTCTCGCTGGAGCGCACGCTCATCGTGCTCAAGAACGCTGTCGAGGCGCGCCGGATGCGCACGGAGAATCTGGAGTTCAAGCGCCAGTTCAGCGTCGGCTCGGCGCTCACCGGAGAAAGCGTCCCCGTCAAAGCCCTGCGCCAGCAGATTCGCCTGATGGCGCCCACCAATGGCCGCGTGCTTATCTACGGCGAGTCGGGCACCGGCAAGGAGTTGATCGCCCGCGCCATTCACGCCGAGAGCTTGCGGCGGGATCAGATTTTTGTTGAGTTGAACTGCGCCGCCATTCCCGAGGCGCACATTGAGGCAGAGCTCTTCGGCTACCGGCACGGCGCCCAACCCGGCGGCTTGCCGGAGCAGCGCGGCACGTTGGAGCGTGCCGACGGCGGAACGCTTTTTCTGGACGAAGTCGGAGACATGAGCCTCAAAACGCAATCCAAGGTGCTCTCCGCGCTCGACGATCAGCAGTTCACCCCGGTGGGCGGCACCCAGCCTATCTGTGTGGACGTGCGCCTGATCGCCTCCACCAACAAGGATCTCGAAGAGGAGATCGCCAAGGGTAACTTCCGCGAGGACCTCTTCTACCGACTCAATGTGGTCCCGTTTTTTGTGCCGCCGCTGCGCGAGCGCAAGCAGGACATACCGCCGCTCACGCGCGAGTTTCTGGCCGAGTTTGGCCGCCAGTACGGCCGTCCGCGCATGGAGATCGGCGAGGAGGCGCTGGAGGCGCTGGCCCAATACCATTGGCCCGGCAACGTGCGCGAACTGAAGAACGTGATCGAGCGGGTGCTTATCCTCAATCCCCGCACCCTGTGCATCGAGCGGAAGCACCTGCCGCCGTTGACCCACAAGGCAGGCACGCGCTCCACGGAAGAATTCTCCACGCTGCAACAGGCGCGCGATGCCTACGAACGCGAGTTCATCCTGAAGAAGATCGAGGAAGCCCGCAATAACATTAGCCGCGCCGCCGAGTTGCTAGGCCTGGAACGCAGCCACCTCTATCGCAAGATGAAGGCCCTGGGAATCAGCGTGCGGGAATAGGAAGTTGAAATCGCGGAAGAACTTGGTTAAGATAATAGGACAGGATGGAGGTGGCTATGATTTTAGCAACCATATTCGAGGCAAAAACCAACTTTTCCAACCTGGTCAAGCAGGCGCAGAAGGGCGAAATGGTCACCATCACCTCGGGGCGGAAGAAGACTCCGGTGGCTCGCCTTGAAGCCGTTCAGCCTGTCAAAAAGAAGCGGCTGGGCGCTCTGGAGACTCCTGGATTCGTTCTCTCCGAGCAATTCTTCGAGCCGCTGCCGGATGAGGAGCTTCGCCTTTGGAATGGGGGCGGCGAGTGACGGTATTGCTTGACACCTGCGCCCTTATCTGGGCGACGATGTCTCCAGCTGCCCTCGGCCGTCAGGCTCGCGAGACGATGGCCGACGAGGGCAACGTAGTCCTTGTCTCAGCGGCATCCGCGTGGGAGATCGCGACCAAAGTGCGATTGGGAAAACTTCCTGGAGCGGAGAAGTTGGAGCAGAATTACCTCGCGGTGATCGATGAGGCAGGCTATACGCAGTTGTCCATCGATGCCGAGTCCGCTCTACGCGCCGGACGCTTGACCGCCGAGCACAAAGACCCCTTCGACCGCATGATCGCCGCCCAGGCCCTGGCGCTCGACATTGCAGTCCTCAGCCCCGACTCGCAACTCGACCACTTTGGAGTGCGCCGCATCTGGTAATTCGGATGAACCACGCGAGGAGGTGTTTTGGTGAGATTACGCTTTCGCTTCTTTGAGTATTTGCTGGTTGCACTGTTGTTTTATCCATGCTGCACGGTAGTTTCAGGGCAACCAATGCCTGCCCCGAATAAAGGCATAAGTCCAGCAGGCTCCAGGGACATTCTCAACCAATTGGTACCGGACGGTATGATTCCGTATTCGCTTGCCTTGAAGCCCGCAGAGAAGGCACGTGCGATCCGACTGCTTGAGGTCGTCAAGCGAGACGAAACAGGCCGGCAGAGGCAACTGGCCATCTATCTTCTGGCTACGCTAGGCCATGATTACGAGCGCAACCGGGATGAACTGGTGCGCTCCTGGCAAAGCACTGATGATGACGGAATCATGGAACTGTTGATTCATCTGTATGAGCAAGGCCACAAGGAACTTATGCGTTCACTCTTTGCGCGGGGCAATGGCGACAATGTGCCCACATCTGAGGGGTGGGGATATTTTCTTGGCAATCAAGTAGAGAAGAATCCACGGGATTTTCTCGCGGCGCTAGCTACATTTTCTCCAGAAAAACAGTTGATGCTATGCACCTGTGCCGGTGAGGAAGATGGTGGAGGGATGGAGCCCGAGACTGAACGCAAAGTTCTGGCCAATCTCAAGAATATCGGTGGTGATAGAGCCAATCGCTGTGCTCGTGGCGTAAGAACAGGAAATCGCTACGGTCGCGAATCATATTGAGGCGGGATTCGCCCCGCGCCCCATGCTGGTTGCCCCAAGCCTCGATTTTTAGACCATGGATCGCGGCTGCGGACCTTAGCGAGCCTGATCGGAGAATCGAGTTTTTCCGGCGGGCGTGGCAGTCGTTGGCGTTGCGTTCGGCGTGACCAGAGCCTGAACGTCGGCGACAAGCAATTGAACCGTTGCTGAGAAGGCATCGTCGCGATGCTTCTTGAAGAAAGCGAAATTGACCTCTTCCACGAAGCCCCAAAGGGTTACATGCGTATTCGCGTCTGAAATACCCACCCTGATCTGCGGCCTTGGCAGACCCGGCGAATCGACGAAGCGGACCGCAAACACCACATCGGCATCCTTGGGGTCCATCACCAGTTCGAACCGGCCCCACGCCTTCATTTGCGAAAAGAACTCGCTGTACGCCCGTTCCGGTCCGCCGCTGTAGGCGGATGGAAAGGCAGTCACGTCTCCCAACTCATAAGAGATGAACGCACGTTTGCCGTTGAGCAGCGGCGCGGGCACAGGCGCCGAAACACTGTTGATGCCCTTGGCAGACGAACTCCTCTGGGCCTGGGCGCAGATCGGAATTGCGCAGAAAAGCAAGAAAGCGCTCATCGCGGCAGTTTTTTTCAGAATCGGAAACATATTCCCCCCTTGCTTCGGCTTGGCCGTTGAATCACTGCCATAACCTTGAAGTGTAACTTCCCTATATTGGAGAAAACCCAATTGCAGGAGATAGTTGCGTACTTCTTCTGACTTAAGGGTGAAAGGCCTTAGGCACGAAAAACCAGCGGAACTGGAGCCCAGACCGTTCCTGCTGCGTCCAATACTGTGTATCCTTGAAGCAGGGGATGTTCTTTTGACAGGGTTGCAGGCAGATTTCCGCGGAGCTGGCCGCCGGAAGCCACGTGCTTTCGGGGCAGCCGCTCTACTGTGTCTGGCCCTCCTGGTGACGCTGGCTGTGGTCCAGGTGGCGCACATGCACCCGCTGGACAGCGATGCCGACCGTTGCTCGCTGTGCATCGCGATGCACTCGGCGGCGCCGGTTGCGGTCATGGCGGCCGTGGTTGTCCTGGTCAGAATCGGGACCCCCGCGCCCTTCGTTGAGGCGCGCTCTGTCATCCGGCATTGGCATCCCAAGCTCTACACACGCCCCCCTCCCACCGGCTGCTAGGGCATCTTCCGATCTTCCGTTTCAGCCTGATTCCGGTTCGCTCCGTGCTTTTTGCGGACGCGGCTCCGGCGTTTTTCCACGGGCTGATCCTGAAATCGAGACGATTGCCCCGCCCAGAGGATGCCGCGGCCGCGAGAGCCACGGCCTGCTTTCCGCACATATAGCGATTGCCAGGAGGTTCCCCTATGCCGTTCAAACGCGGCGCAATTTTACCCATACTTTCCGTTCTCATCTTGATTCTTGCGACGCTTCATGCGCCCGCGGAGGGCAACGGCAGCAACGCCGGTGCTGTGCGCGGCACCGTCACCGACCCCTCCGGCGCTGTGATTCCCGGTGCAACGATTCACCTGATCAACGAGGTCAGCGGGCTGGACCGGGCCGTCTCTTCCGACGCGACCGGCCAATTCGTCTTCGCGAACATCCCTTTCAACCCCTATCGAATCAAAGTTTCGGCCGACGGATTTACTCCTTTGAGCCGCAGTTTCGAGATTCGCTCAGTGGTGGGAACCAACCTCAACCTGGTTCTTCAGGTGGCCGGCAGCTCCCAGACCGTAACCGTAGAGGCTTCAGGCGACCTGATCGAAACCGACCCCACCTTCCACACCGACGTGGACCGCGAACAGTTCATCAAAGTGCCCATGGAGAGCGAGTCCTCCGGCCTCAGTTCGCTTGTGACGCTTTCCACGCCCGGCATCTCCGCCGACTCCGACGGCCAGATGCACGGCCTCGGCGACCACGCGGAGAACTCGTATTCCGTGGATGGCCAGTCGATGACCAACCAGCAGAGCAAGGTCTTCTCCAACCAGATTCCCGCCAACTCGATTCAATCCATCGAGGTGATTACCGGCGCGCCGCCCGCTGAATATGGCGGCAAAACCAGCCTGGTCATTGTGGCCACCACCCGCTCCGGCCAGGGCGTCTCCAAGCCCACCGGCAGCGTCAGCAGCTCCTATGGCGCCTTCGGGTCGGCCACGGCCGGTTTCGACCTGGCCTATGGCGGCAAGAAGTGGGGAAATTTTATCGAGGCCGACGGGTTGAACTCTGGCCGCTTTCTTGATCCTCCGGAGTTCTCAGTCTTTCACGACAAGGGCAACGAGCAGAACGTCTTCGATCGCGTGGACTATAACTTCACTTCGGTCGATTCGATCCATCTGGACCTGAATTACAGCCGCTCCTGGTTCCAGACGCCTAACTCCTACGACAACCTGAACGTGCAGAACGTGGTGAGCGGTGGCACAAGCGCCAGCCCGGTCTTTGGCAACGTGGGAAACGCCGATCAGCGCTCCAAGATCGGGACCATCAACATTTCGCCCACTTACACGCGCGTCATCGGAAATAACACGGTATTCAACCTAGGCGCCTTTGTCCGCAGGGACGGCTATAACTACTATCCCAGCGGCAATCCTCTGGCTGACCTGGGGCCGGCCAATCTTCAAACTTCGTCCATCGTGCAGAACCGCACCCTCACCAATGCCGCGGTTCACTCCGACGTCTCCTACGACAAAGGAATCCACACCTTCAAGGCTGGCGCGCAGTACGGGCAGACTTTTCTGCGCGAAAACGACAGCTTGGGCGTGGTCGATCCGGCTTACGTCTTCAGCGCACCCTGCCTGGGCGCCGACGGCAGCCCCGTTGCCGGTTACTTCAACCAGTCGAACTGTCCCAACGGCGCGAACCAGAGTTACCTCCCGATTCTTGCGCCTTACGATCTTACCCGCGGCGGTAGCTTTTATAGTTACTTCGGCCACACTGATGTAAAGGAGCTGGCCCTCTACATTGAAGACCAGATCAAGGCTGGCAACTGGCTCTTCAACCTGGGACTGCGCGGCGACGTTTACAACGGCCTGACGGCGGCCACCCAGGCCGAGCCGCGGGTCGGCATTGCGTATAACGTGAAGCCGACTACGACCGTGCTGCGCGTCTCCTATGCGCGCACGCTGGAAACGCCCTTCAACGAGAACCTGGTGCTGTCGAACAACGGATGCTCGAATGCGGTGCTTGCGCCGCTTCTGAACTGCACGTCAGGCGTCTCGGGAACGCTTCAGCCCGGCTTTCGCAATGAGTTTCATGCCGGCCTGCAGCAGGCTTTCGGCAAGCGAGTTATGGTCAGCGGCGAGTATATCTGGAAGTACACCCACAACGCCTTCGACTTCAGCGTGCTGGGCAACACGCCCATTACCTTCCCCATCGACTGGCATAGCTCGAAGATACCGGGTTATGCTTTGCGCGCGGATATTCCCCAGTTTCATAACTTCAGCGCCTATTTCGTTGCGTCTTCCGTGTCGGCGCGGTTCTATCCGCCGCAGGTTGCCGGAGCCGGAGCCACCGTGGGCCAGACCGGTTTGCCCTTCCGCATTGACCACGACGAGAAATTCAACCAGACCACTCACCTGCAGTACACGTTCTCTCACGGCAAGGTGCTGAGCGGCCTGTGGGGCGGCTTCAACTGGCGTTACGACTCGGGCATGGTGGCCGGCGCAGCCCCTTGTTACAACCTGCTCTCCAACGACCCCAACAGCGCCTGCGGCCCCACTTCGACCACGCTCAACGGACAGCCTGCTGTGAATCTAAGTGGGTTGACCGCCGACGAGGAGTTTCAGGCCGGACTTACCTGCAACGGCGTGAAGGCGACCCCTGGCCATCCCTTGCCCGCCATTTGCCAGGCCTCGGAGTATAGCTCGACGCTGGTCAATATTCCTGCTCCGGGTAAAGGCGACAACGACAAGAATCCGCCGCGCATTGCTCCTCGCGACCTCTTTGACGCCTCCATCGGCAAGGAAAACCTCTTCCACGCCGAACGCTACAAGGTGAACCTCGACATGACGGCCATCAATGTTACCGACAAGTACGCCCTGTATAACTTCCTCTCCACCTTCAGCGGCACGCACTATGTAACTCCGCGGGCGCTGACGGCGAAGATTACGCTAAATTTCTAGCGGAGAAGCACTTGCGGGCAGGAGGCAAATGGCGGAAAATGGTGCCATGTTGCCTCCCCCCCGTATCACGCTCGTGAATTTTCTGTCCTGTTTCTGCCTCGCCTTTCTTGCGCCGGTTTTCCCTGCCCAAGCCTTAAAGCAAACATCTTCGGACGAAGTGCAGAATTTGCTTCAGAGGCAGATAAGCTGGGACGAGAATCGGCTGAACGGGAAGAGTCCTGCCGGGTCGCAGTTTCAATTTTTCAAAACTGATGAGACGACCTCTTCGGGGAAGCGCCTTACGCGCTACCGAGCTTACGTTTCCGGAGCCCCGGAAAACAAGAAATATACGCTGACAGTCTGGAAGATCGGATCGAATCCGCACCTTCTTCCCGGCGATGTCTTTGTGAATGCCAAGGGGCTTTTGATGATTCGTAAGCCCCGTCCGGAGCAGGAGGATAGTGACTTCGTTGGGGACGATGAACTCAACCTTACAGTGGAGGCAGCGCGGGGCGAGCCTGTCCGTTACGCTCTCACTTCCACTGACAAGCAGATTCTTATCGTCGGCACGGTGGTTCCGTTCCCGCTTGAAGACACAGACAAAGGCTGCCGGCTTGAGGTGCGGCTCGCCTTGCCCGATGCAAAGGCGGTCCTGATCTATGCCGAAGGGCTTCCCGCAAACGCTGAAATTCCGTTCCAATTGGTCTCGGAGGGCGAGCCGGAAACGGGAAAGCTCAGTGTGAACGCCCAAGGTCACGCCGCGACGGTAGACTTTCCCTTCGTAGGCGGAAAGGATAAAGGTTCGCTCAGAGTGTCTTTAGCCCCCAAGGAATGTTCAGCAGCCGTCGAAATTCCCTGGGGCAAGGGAAGTTACCACCCGCTCTAACTCGTCCCTGGCGCGCCTGTAACCTCTGAATGAATCATCGCCATGACGTTGCTACTTCCTCAGAAACGAAAGCACGCTTGACTCTGCCGAGTAGATGTATGGGCTAGAGCCCGTACATCTACTCGCTCAGAGACTCCATGCAGGCAAGCGGATATGACTCACTTCACCCGCGTCTTACTCTCCGTCCCGATGTGAGTTTGCCAGAATTTCCGCGAAATGCATTCCCTCACGGTCGGAGAGTTGTTCGATCTGTTCGCGGCAACTGAAGCCGTCGGCGACGATGATCGTCTTCGGCGCGGCGGAGTTGACCGCCGGCAACAGGCCGAGATTGGCGATGGCTTTGGAAACCTCGAACTTGTCGGCCTCGAAACCGAACGGACCGGCCATGCCGCAGCAAGGTGAGTCGATGAGTTCGACCGCGGCGCCGGCCTTTCTGAGCAAGGCGATCTCGTTGACCGGCCCGCCGAAGACGGCTTTGTGGTGGCAGTGGCCATGGAGGATTACCTGCGCGCCCTCCAGCCGGCCATTCACCCAATCAGGAGCCTTGGCGGCGAGCCAGTCGGACAGCAGCCAGACTTGCTTGCTCATCCGCTGGGCGCGAGGGTCGTTGGGAAAGAACTCCATCGCCTCATCCTTGAAGACGCTGGCGCAGCTTGGTTCAAGGAAGATGAACGGAAGGCCGGCTTCAATCTCCGGAGCCATGCGGTCGAAAACCCTTGCCAGGTAGGCACGGGCGGCGCCCAGCAGGCCGAAGTCGTAGAGCGCGCGGCCGCAGCAGATGTGGTCTTTGGGGATTTGAACTTTGAAACCGGCCCGGGTGAGGACCGATTCAGCGGCGGCGAGAGTTTGCGGGTGATAGTAGTTGTTCCATGTGTCGGGCCACAGAACCACCACCTGCTTTGCGGGCAATTGCCCTTCGGGCCTTGCGACATTTTGCCCGATCGAAGCGCGTGGCACGTTGGTGGTCTCGTCGGCTGCGATTCTCGCCTTCCTGTAGCTTTTTGCGGCCAGAAGCGGGAACTGGCGCGCGGGTGCCACGCCCACAATGCGCTTGATGAGCGGGCTGGTGAGGCGGCTGGTAAGCACGGCATTGGTGAGCGCCGGGGTAATCGAGCCCAGCAGGGCCCACAGGTCGGAAAAGCCGAAGACGTAGTGGTGCAACGGGCGCAGGCGGTGCTTGTAGCGCTGGGCCAGGTACTCGGATTTGTAGGCGGTCATGTCCACCGCGACCGGGCACTCGCTCTTGCAGGCCTTGCAACTGAGGCAGAGGTCGAGTGCCTTATAGACCGCCTTGCTCCGGAAGCCTTCCTTGCGCAACGCGCCGGCCAGCATCTCCCAGAGCAGGCGAGCGCGGCCGCGGGTGGAGTTCTGCTCCTCGCCCGTCGCGCGGTAGCTGGGGCACATGACGCCGCCCTCTTTCTTGAGGCAAGAGCCCACGCCGACACAGCGCGCGGTGGCGCGCTCCAGCGAACCGCCATCAGAAGCGAAGACGAAGTGGGTTTCAAGCTTCGCGGGTGTCTCTCCGGGGGCGAGCGGGTGGTGGCGCAGATTCTCTGTCGGGTCGTAGACGCGCACCGGGTCCACCAGCTTGCCGGGATTCATGCGGTTGTCCGGGTCCCAAAGGGCCTTGAACTCCTGAAAGGCCTGAATGAGTTCCGGACCGAACATTTTAGGCAGAAGGGCGGCGCGGGCCTGGCCGTCTCCGTGCTCGCCGGAGAGCGAGCCGCCCAGGCTGAGGACCAGATCGGTCGCACGGTCGAGGAACTCGCGGAAGCGGCGTACGCCCTCGACGGTGCGGAAGTCAAAGTTGATGCGCGTGTGGACGCAACCCTGACCGTAGTGGCCGTAGAACGGGCTGCGATAGCCAAACTCGGCCATCAGGGCCGTAAGCTTGCGCAGGTAAGTGCCCAGGCGCGCCGGAGGGATGCCGGCATCGTCCCAGCCTTCAAAGCGCTCGGGCTCGCCGGGAACGTAGGCGGTTGCGCCCAGGGCGGATTCACGCACGCGCCAGACGCGGGCGGCGTCTTCCGCGTTGTAGATGCGAGCTTCAATCGTTTCGGGCCAGCTTTTCGCGGCGCGGGCAAGCGCTTCGGCCTTGGCTTGCGCTTCAGCCGCGTCCCAGCAGCCCATTTCCACCAGCAGAAACCCTCCGCCGGGGGGAAGCAGCTCGACATCGTCTACGGCGAGCTTCTTGCGCAGCATAAAGTCGACGATCAGGCCATCAAAGCCTTCCAGGCCGATGGGGCCGAATTCAAGGACGCGCGGTACAACATCGGCGGCCAGAAAGCCGTCGGCAAAGCTGAGCACGGTCAGCACGCGGAAGGGCGGGCTGGCGGCAAGGTTGAGCGTGGCTGAGACGGCGGTGGCGCAGGTGCCCTCCGAGCCCACCAGGGCGCGGGCCACATTGAATCCGTTCTCGTCGAGCAACTCGTCCAGGTTGTAGCCGGAAACGCGGCGGGGAATGCGCGGAAATTTTTCGCGGATGAGTGTACTGTAACGGTCGCGCAGCTTGGCGAGGCCTTCATAAATCTGGCCCACGCGGCCGCCGCTGCGGATCAGGGCTTCCAGTTCGGCGGGCGAGGTGCGGCCCACGGTCATGCGCGTGCCGTCGTAGAGCGCCAGGTCGAGCGATTCCACGTTATCGACGACCTTGCCGCCCAGCAAGCCGTGGACGCCGCAACTGTTGTTGCCGATCATGCCGCCGAGGGTGCAGCGCGAGTGAGTGGCGGGGTCGGGAGCGTAAGTAAGGTGGTGCGCCTCGGCGGCTTCACGGAGCCGGTCGAGGACAATGCCCGGCTCGACGCGCGCCAGCTTGGCGGCGGGGTCGATGGAGTCCAGCTTGTTCATGTAGCGCGAAAAGTCGAAAACCACGGCCACATTGGCGCATTGGCCAGCCAGACTGGTGCCCGCGCCGCGCGGCAGCACGGCGGCGCCGGTCGCGCGGCAGGCGGTCAGAGCAGCCTCAACATCGGCGGCATCACGGGGCAGAATGACGCCTACGGGAAGTTGGCGGTAATTCGAGGAGTCGGCCGCATAAAGCGCGCGGGAACCGAGATCGAAGCGGACGTCGCCGCGAAGGGTCTTCTTGAGCAGAGCTTCCAACTCGCGGTGAGCCGAAAAACCTTCATGGGCCAGCGGGGGCTGGTGAAGAGGGATAGAAAAGGATGAAGTATTCACGCTGAAATGATAACGCGCTGCGAGTGTTTGGCGGTGTGAGCGCCGTCAGCGTGTAGGCCACTCTTCGACGACGACGCCGAGGTCATTGAGTTGCTGGATGGCGGCTTCGACGTTGCGGCGGATTTGGGGGCGGTCTTTGCGGCTGGCCATGGGCGACTCGGCCACGGCGATGACGCGGCCATAGCGCCATGCGCCGGGAGGCAGGGCGATCAGGGCCTTGGCCAGGTCGGCGGGCCGTACCTGGATCTCCTGGCGGCGAGCCGCCTCAGGGCGCAGCATGGTTCCCCGGCCCACGTGGCTGGGGTTGGCGTCGGCCAGGGTGATGCGCAGATTCAGCGTGTCGGCATCGACAGAAAGGAAGGGATTGTCCCATGCGTTCGGTTCATGCACATCCACATACATGCTCTTGGTGGGCAGCGGGATCAGTGCCAGGGCTGTGCGTTGCTGGTCGCGCTCATTGGCTGTAGCCTGAGCCGCGGCCTGGGCCTTCTGCTCGGCAGTGACCGCATTGTGGGCAACGCCGACGACTGCCTGCTCTTCCTTGTGGCAGGAGACAAGGGCCACTCCGAGCAGCAGGCCCATCGCAGCAAATCCTTTGAGTTTTGAGCGCTGAATCACCTTTAAAGAATAACAGGATTTGCGATCTGGGCTCCGCGCGGCTCGGATCTTCCGCTTCATTTGCCATTCCAGACGGGCGCGCGCTTTTCCAGGAAGGCTTGTGTGCCTTCGTTCTTGTCGGCAGTGCCACAGAGGTAACTGAAGCGGCCAGCCTCGCGGAGCAGGGCCAGGTCGAGCGGCAGGTCGAGGCCTTCATCGACAGCGCGAAGTGTTTCAGCCACGGCGTGCGGAGCGTTGGCGGCAATCTCTCGCGCCAGGGCCTCGGCGCGCGGCATCAGCTCGGCGGCAGGAAGGACTTCATCCACGAGGCCGATGCGCAGAGCCTCGTGCGCATCGATGAGGCCGCCGGTTAGCAGCAATTTGAGCCCCGCGCCGCGGCCCACGAGGCGGGTGAGGCGCTGCGAGCCGCCGTAGCCGGCCATGATGCCCAGCTTCACCTCGGGCTGGCCCATGCGGGCATCGTCTGCCGCCAGGCGCAGGGTGCAGGCCATGGCCAGTTCGCAGCCGCCGCCCAGCGCAAAGCCCTGAATGCAGGCGATCACCGGCTTGCCCAGGGTTTCGATGCGGCGAAAGACCTGCTGTCCGCGAAGGGCAAAGGCGCGGCCCTCTTCGGCGCTGAGCGCGGCCAACTCGCGGATATCGGCGCCAGCAACAAAGGCCCGGCCCCCCGCGCCGGCGAGGAGAATCACTCGAATTGCGGGATCGGCGGCCAACTCCTCGAAAGCTACTGAAAGCTCGGCGAGAGTCTCAGCGTTGAGGGCGTTGAGCACTTTAGGCCGGTCGAGGGTGACAACGGCCAGAGGGGAGCGTTTCTCGAGGCGAAGATTTGTGTATTCCATGCGATCAAGAGGGTATCAGATAATGGTGTCAGATGGCTTGTGGAGATGCACTTTTCCGGGTCTCGGAAGCAGGCTCTGGGGCATCTTCTCTGGGCACTCGCACCCGCCGGAGCGGCCGGGCGGCGTGTGGTTCTCCCTTGGCGTTTGCGGGACGAGAACGGGCAGTAGTAACTTTAAGCGCATGGCGCAATCATCGCTCCCGATTCGATTCATGCACTTCCGTCCCAAGAGCTTCCGGTCTCTGCTGCTCCTCGTTTTTGCCGCCAGTGTGGCTCTGAGCCTGAACCTTTGCGCTTCGGCTAGAGAGGCCAAGAGCTTTGCGGCAGCGACGCTGGTGGAGGCGGCGGATTACCTTCCCTGCGGTAATGGGTGCTCCGCGCACGCCGAGCCGTCCAGCGCCTTTTGCTTCCGGATGGGCGATCAGGTTCTGGTCGGGGACGGCAGAAGCTACCTTCATGAGAAAAAGTTCTCCAGCCTGGAAGAGCTGGCGGGGAAGCAGTTTCAGGTCAGATTCAATGGGAGTCATATCTGGATGAGGCCGCCTGGCGGTGACACGGTGAAGATCGAACGCGGCTCCCAGTTCGAGAACTTCAAGGACGCCGGATGCGTCACCGCGGTGCGCCGGCCGATCCTTGTGGTTGCCTACTCGCATAAGCGGCCGGCCAAGGTTCCCGCCGAGGCCTTTGCGCTTGCCGGCTCCGGCAAGGGCGATCCTTATCTGTGGTTCCAGTGCGACCTGGATTCTCATGCGTCTGTGATCGCCTGCCGCAAGTGGTATATGAACGGCGATTTCTACGGAAAGGATTGGTACTGCGCGCGAACGGTGGAGGGAGTGCCGGTTGTCGCGGACTTTGAACTCGACCCGCTCCTCAGTCAGGAAGGCAGGCTGGTGCTCAAGTCGGGCGCTGTCGTGCAGCAAGATCGCCGCGGAAGAACCAATGACCAACTCGACCGTCCCAATGAGGCTTGCCGGTAAGGCTGATTTCAAGCGCTGGGGCAGTCGATGCTGGCAGGGGAAGGCTCGGCCCCCCGTGGCGGCAAGAGACAAGGGAAACCTGGTCATTGTGGGCGTTGCCCCGCCTGGAGTAATCTGGCCTCAAATCGAATCGGAGACGTGAATGACCAGCAAAGTTGTGGCCATTGTTGGCAGCTATCGCAAGGGCGGGACGATCGATACCGCGGTTGAAGCCGTGCTGGAGGGCGCGCGGGAAAAAGGCGCCCAGACGCACACCATCTACCTGACCGATCAGCATCTGGAGTTTTGCACCAACTGCCGTCAATGCACCCAGGAGCCAGGCAAGGAGCGCGTCAAGTGCGCGCAACAGGACGATCTGGAGTCCATCCTGGAAGAAATTGAAGCGGCGGATGCGATTGTGCTCGGCTCGCCGGTCAACTACTACAACGTCACGGCCATCTTTCGCAGGTTTTTGGAGAGATTGTTGGGCTTTTTCTATTGGCCATGGGGGCAGAATGCGCCCCGCCCACGCAGCAAGCGGCAACCGCGTAAGGCTGTGCTGGTGGCCTCGTCCGCCATGCCGGGCTTCCTGATTCCTCTCGCCACCGGAGCGGCCAAAGCTCTGCGCCTGACGGCAAAAAGTCTCGGCGCAAAGCCCGTTGGCAGCCTATGGATCGGTCTGGTTTCTCACGAGCCGCATCCTCGACTCTCGGCCCGTACCTTGAATCGGGCGCGACACCTGGGGATGAAGCTGGCGTAGATGTGCCAGCTTCGCCTTACTTGCCGATCAGGCCGCGCGCAATGGAGTCCAACATGCCGTTGAGGAAGTTGATGGACTCGGGCGCGGAGTAGCGGCGGCCAATTTCCAGGGCTTCGTTGATGACGATGGGGAAGGGTGTGCCTTTGAAGCCCAGCATCTCGCCCACGGCCATGCGCAGCAGGTTGCGGTCCACGGCGGGCATGCGCTCCAGCCTCCAGTGCTTGGAGTTGGCCGCGAGCAGTTCGTCGATCTGTTCCTGGTGCTCGATGGCCACGCGGAAGAGGTCTTCGGCAAAGCCGCGCACCTCGGGCTCGACCTCGTCGGCAGCTTTCCAGAAGTTGGCGCGCACCTGGTCCGGCGTCTGCTTGCCGATGTCCGCTTGGTAGAGCATCTGCATGGCCAGTTCGCGCGACTTGCGCCGCGGTCCGGCGGTCAAGCGGGGCCGCCTTGCTGCACGTCGCCATGCTGGAGTTTGCGGGTGAGGCTGACCATCTCGATGGCCGCTGTGGCAGCCTCGAAGCCCTTGTTGCCGGCCTTGAGCCCGGCGCGGTTGAGGGCCTGCTCCAGTGTTTCGCAGGTGAGCACGCCAAAGCTGTGAGGAATGCCGGTTTCCTGCTGCGACTCTCCGAGGCCGCGGGCTACTTCGTTGTAGATGGCCTCGTAATGGGCTGTCTCGCCACGCAGCAGGCAGCCGAGGGGGATGATGGCGTCTACCCGGCCTGCGTTGGCCAGGGTGCGCGCAGCGGCAGGGATCTCCCATGCGCCGGGAACGCGAACCACTTCAATGTCACTCCGCTTTGCACCGCTGCGGAGCAGGGCGTCAAGCGCGCCATCCAGCAACCGCTCGGTGATGACCGCATTCCAGCGGGCGACGACGATGCCAAACTTCATGCCCGTGGCGGAGAGATCGCCCTCAACGGCCAGCGGCTTGCCACGCTCCGGGTCGGTCCAGGCCCAGAAGCTGAAGGCGAAACCCGGCTCAGGCTCAACGGTAAAGATGCGCGATTTCCAGTGCGTTTCCGTGATGGAAGAGAGACGCGCGACGGCGGGTTCGCCCCCTTGCGCGCGCAACCAGGTTGCGGCGGCCTGATGCGCGGCGTCCAGAGCGGTCACCTCCACCAGCACATCGGCGGTGGAAGGGAACTGGCCATCCACGAATTCCAGGTTGCCCAGCGGAGCCAGGAACGATGCGCCGCGGCTTGTCGCTGGGGTCCCCAGCGACGGGTCTTCGTCGTTGGGGTGGTCATCCTCCCACCCTTTGCCGGGAGCAAATCCCAGCGTGGAAAAGAAGCTCCCCAGCCGGTCATAAGCCGCTCGGCTGCCTGCTGGACGAAGATAGGAAATCCCCTTGATCATTCTTTGATTCTATCGTGCGCAGGCCGGGCGGGGCGATTCGCGAGGAGGTCATGCGTTCGCGCTTTCCCCCTCTGCATAAAACGCGGGGAGGAAGGGGCACGGGCCGATTGTGGCTGGAAAAGCAAAAAGGCCGGCGCATGGCCGGCCCTTCTGTTTGCTGATTGTTGCGCCGCGAACTATGTAGTGGCGCGCGGCTTGACGGCGATGGCCGTGGCCGGAACGATTGTGCCGCTGCCGGAAAAAGCGCAGCCCAGGTCGGTTCCACCGGCGGAGACGGGCGTGCAGGCGGGCAGGTTGGGGCTGATCTGCTGTGTGTCCGCACTCGCCGGATTGCTGGTGACCAGCGGAACGCTGATGTAGTGGATCATGTTGTCACCTGCGGTGGAGACGAAGAACAGTTGGTCGTCCGGAGTGAAGGCCCCAGCCAGAGGAGCAGTGATCTTCGTTGCCGAGCTTCCTTTGAGCGGAACATAACCCACTGTGCCGGTACCTGGCAGGTAGTAAGGCAGCGAGGCGCCGGCGGTGGCGCCGGTGGTCGGCGGGGTATAGGTGACGAAGGCCAGGTTGGAAGCAGGCGATGGCACCACCTGATTGACAGCGGCAGCGTTGGCCGTGATCGGCGGCGGCTGGCTCAACTTGGTTGCAAGCACCAGCGGCGAGAGTGTATCGCCAAGAACGAGCGGATAATTAGGGTTGGTTTCCGGAGGCAGGCAGTTGTATGCCGGGATGGTGACTCCGATGTCGGACAAGGTGATGTTACTGCCAGCGCTGGCTGTGCCGGTGGTCGATGCGCCGAGGATGTGATTGCCATCGGTAGTGGCCGCCAGAACATCGGTCTGCGCAGCCACCGAATTGTCCGGAGATGGCCCTTGTGGATAGAAGCTCATGCTGGCGTAGTCGCCAACCGTGCCGGATGGGCACCAGGTGTGGGCCACGGTCGAGCTTCCGCTGAGAAACGCGCCGACGCTGGGAATGGTAATCGCCAGGCTCTGCGCGCCAGTGGAGGGGGAGGGACAGGTGGTGGCGTTGTAGACGGAGCAGGGCAACGAGTAGTTGGTCCAGCCGGTGTTCGCGTTATAGATGTACATCGTGTCGGCGTGGCCGCCGCCCAGGGCTGCGCTGTCGGTGATGTAGAGCGTCTGGGAGTCCGGGGTCCATGCGGCGGCGTTGCCCATGCCGCCATAAGTCGTGTAGGTGTTGCCGGAGATGTTGTAGAGGTAGAAGACCTGGCGTACCTGGTCGTTGATGAGCAGTTGCCCGTTGTTCGGCGATACCGCCAACACCACGCCGGGAACGGCGTTGTTCTGGGTGGTAACCGCGCTGGAGGTGGTGTTGTAAACCATCAGCTCGTGGGGGGAGCCGAAGTAAAGACTGTTGCCCATTTGGTCCATCACCATCGAGTTGGGCACGTAAGGCAGGCGAATCGTGGAGCCCACCGTGCCGGTGAGCAGCTCGACGGGGATGATGTACTCCGACTGGCCGGGAGCCGAAAACCAGGCGTAGTCGCTGGCCGTGCCGGGGGTGGTGATGGTAACCGAGTTGGAGGAAACGGGCAGGCCGGTTCCGTAGACGCCGACCTCATTGATCGGGGAAGGATTGCAACCGGGCGGCTGGCAGATGGCATAAATCGAAGCCACCCCAGGGTAGGAGGTTGTAATGGACCCGGCGTTGCTCGCCGAGATGTCAATCGGGTCGGTCGACTGGTAAGTGAGGGTCAGGCCGGTAATGGGGTTTCCGTACGTGTCGGTGATCTTGGTGACCAGATTCTGCGTCACGCCCTGGGTGATGGTACCCGAGGTCTGTAAGTTGGCCAGAGTCACTGAGATGGATGCCGGCGGGCAGGCGGAGAAGTATCCGGCTGAAGAGCCAGAGCCGGCTACTGACGCAGTGATGGATGTGGTGCCGGGCTCCTCCGCGGTGATGGTCACCAGGTTTGTGCTGGTGTTGGTGGTCATGGAGGCAACGGAGGAGGTGCCCACCGAGTAGCTGAGCGTGCCGATGGACCCAGTGCAGTTGGGAACCTGAGTCAACGTAGTGTTAACCGTTGCGGTTCCTGAGCAGATTGCCGTGCCGTTGGAGAGTGTGGCTGCAGTAGGCGCTGAGGTTGCGTTGAGACCACCGGCTGTAATGGTCAGCGGAGCCGCGGTCGCAATCGTGTTTGCGCCAGTCAGGGAAACTATTGCGGTGGCCCCGACAGAGTTGTTATTGAAAAGGCTGAGGTTGCAGGTCTGCCCTGCCGATCCGACTATCGGACTGATTGTTGCGGTTCCTGAGCAAGTGGCCGTGCCATTCGATAGCGTGGCTGTAGTAGGCGCAGAGGTTGCGCCTGTTCCGCCTGCCGTAATGGTCAGCGCAGTCCCGCTGGCAATCGTATTTGCGCCTGTCAAAGCAACGGTCGCAGTCGCTCCGCTGGAACCGTTATTGAAGCCGCTTAGATTACACGTCTGCCCCGCGGTTCCGTTGATGGATCCCCCCGACACATAGTTCTCGCTGATGATGTTGCCAGTGGGGGAGATAAAAGGTGCTGTAAATGTTCCGCTGGCGATGATGTCGGGCGTGACGCCGGGCATATTGCAGGCGCTGTTTGCACTGGTCACCGAGGCCGGCGCACAGAGCAGCACATTCGTGGGCTGGCCGTTGATGGTTTTGCTGTAGCAACCCTGCGCGTCGAGCGTGGCCTGCTGTCCCTGAGAAAAACACTTCTGTGAGGTACCGGACAAGGGGGACGTGACAAGGCTGACAGAGGTCACCTGGGCATGCACGAACACCTCCACCGGATTGGAGGTCACCGCCTGGGCGGAGGCCGAGATATAGGCCGTGGCATAAGGCAGGCCGCCGGTCGAGGGCAATGGATTCGGCGCGCTGCAGATGGTGTAGTCGGGGATTCCGCCGCCCGAGTTCCGGTTCCAGGTGCCGGCGCAGATGTTGCCGCCCGGCGTGATATCCACCAACTGGTTGTTGGTGGTGCCGTAGCTAAACGAGCTGGCGCTGGCCGTGGTGCCCTTGCAGGTAACGGCCGAAGGCGAACCCACCTGGCGCGTTTGCCCATAGGCCATGGAGATGCCCGTGGTCGCGGGTTGTAGCGTGATCGCGGCCACATCCGTAATCTTCATCCCGTAGCCCAGGCCATTGCAGTAGTTCTCGCCCGGGTTGCGGGTGCAGCCGGAAATCGAAATCCCGGCTGGAATAGCCAGGCACAACAAGCAAACAAGCGTCAAGAACCGCCGCATGAATCCTCCCCGCCCCGCCTTGTCGAACCGCGGAACGGTCCCTCCCGATACCATCGGGAAAATTGGGTTACAAGCAAACTTCTCATCGCCGCTGCCCGCCTTTGCCGGTAGCGAGTGGCTCTCTCTTTGCGAAAGAGTCCTCTTGCGCACACCTCAAAAAGGCAACGGAAATTGAAAAGACGCTCTCTGGAGCGGCCCGTCAACACGCTATGGCTGGTCTGCCACCGGTGAAATCCGCTCAAATGACCGGCTTCCGGCGTCCCACTCATCCTGCAGCTGATTGACAAACACGCTCTCGAAACTCCAAGGAAAAGTGTATCAGGACGGGGTGGTTCCCGGCTGGAGGCCGGGCGAAGCGATCCCCCGTCCCCGCTTTTTTCATAGACTCCGCTGGCCTCGGATGGAGAGCAGGCCGCGGGCTTGGGTCTGACCCTAAGGCGCGGCTTGCAGGTACCGGGCAAACCACTCGATGGCCCGCTCGATCACGTCCCGCCGGTGGGCCGGGTCGGCAAACATGTGCCCCTCATTGGGATACACGACCAGTTGCGTGGGCACATGCCGGGCTCTTAGCGCGTGCCAGAACTCGTAGGACTGGGGCGCCGGGCACTCGCCGTCCCGGTCGCCCACCACCAGCAGCGTGGGTGTCTGCGCGGCCTGGATGAAGTTGATAGCAGAGCTTTTGGCGTACACCGCCGGATCGTCGTAGACCGGCGCGCCAAAGTAGGGAATCAGCCACTGGTCGATCGAGTTCTCGCCGTAGTAGCTCTGCCAGTTGGAGATGCCGGGGCCCGACACCGCCGCCTTGAACCGCTGGGTCTGGGTCACGGCGAACATGGTAATGAATCCTCCGTAGCTCCAGCCGGTCAGGCCCACGCGGTTGGGGTCCACCGGGTACTTGGCCTCGACCTTGTCCACTCCGGCCAGGATGTCCCGCAGGTCGCCGTAGCCGAAGTCCTTGCGGTTGGCCTGTGTAAACTCCTCGCCTTGCCCAAAGCTGCCCCTGGGGTTCGGCTGCAACACAAAATAGCCCAGCGCCGAAAACGCCGCCGCGCTCAGGCCGCCCGAACTCCAGCGCGACCCCGCCGCCGAGGCCGGTCCGCCATGCACCATGACGATCAGCGGGTACTTTTTGGCCGGATCGTACTCTCTGGGCAGCGTCAGCCAGCCCTGCACATGAAACTTGTCACTCTTCCAGCTCAGAGAAACGGAGTTTCCCCAGCCCGGTTCCACGCCGTCGTTCACGTGAGTGAGTTGGATGAGAGCCGAAAGGCTGGTTGCCGTCTCCGGGGTATTGCGCACCAGAAAAATCTCCAGTGGATGGTCGAAACTGCTGGCGATGAAGGCAAACAGTTCGTGGTTCCGCGTCTCCTGGTTTCGTGCGCCCTGGTTTCGTGTAATGGACAGGCTCATCTCCATCCGACCATCCCCTACCGTCGCCGGGATGTCATAGAGAGGCGCTTCAAAGCTGGCTGTGCCGTTTTCGGCTGTTGGGTCGCCCTGGAAGTCGAGGCGCGCCAGTTGCGCGTTGCCGCCTTGGAGGCTGCTGACGAAGATATGGCTGGCGTTGTCCCACTCCAGCCAGGACGCCGTGGCAGCGCGTTGCGGGGTGAGGTTGCGCGGCGCGCCGCCCGTTGCTGAGACGATCCACACATCGCCGCCCGTCACTCCTTGGTCGCTCATCAGCCCGCCGATGAAGGCGATCACCCTGCCGTCCGGCGACCAGCGCGGCACGGCAATCTGCAACCCATGCAGCGCCCCGGCCGTCTCGGCAGGAGCAAAAATGACCTTGGGCGCGCCGTTCAGCGCCTGCGTATACAGCTTGGCTACCCACCAGTTGTTCTCTCCTGGCGGGTTGGCAGCCACATAGGCCAGCGCCTTGGAATCCGGCGACCAATCGAATTCGTAGACGTGGAGATTGGCGGGCGTGGCCATCACGGGGGCGGCCGGTTTGCCCGCATCCACGGCCGCTATGGCCACCCGCTGGATCTCCACGCCGTCCTCGCCGATCACCCCCGCCGGAGGCTTCATCGCCGCCAGCGCCCCGGCTGCCCGCGTTGCGCCTTCCACATATAAGAAGGCCACACTCTTTCCGTCCGGCGAAAAGGCAGGAGCCTCCGTGTAGCCCTTCAACTCCGTCAGCCGCCGCGTCGGGCTGCCTTGCCGCGCCAGATAAAGCTCCGGCTGCCCCGGTTTGGCGCAATCGGAGAAGAAGGCCAGCGCCTGCGAATCCGGGGACCACGTGATCTGGCCCTCTTGGCAGTGCTGCTCCGGTTTGCCCGCCGCCGTCACCCGTTCGCTTTTGCCCAGCCCGCCTTTGGACAAATCGTCCAGCGGCGCCACGCGAATCTCCGCGCCTTCCCGCGCTAACTCAATCCACGCCAACCGTTTGCCGTCCGCGGAAATCGCCACCTGCCCAAAGGAATGGCCGCGGTTGAGTCCCCTCAGCACCTCTTCAATGCGGGCGCGGTCCGGGGAAGTGGAGGTTTGAGCCTGCGCCGGGGGAGCCGCCTGCGCCAGCGCGGTGGAAAGTGAGAAAGCCGCGCCCAGGACTAGGGCTGCGCCGCCAATCAGTCCGGCGCGGAGAGATGTGCGAATCGGCATCAGTAACATAGGGAAATGCTATCAGGCAGGAACCGGCTTGCGGAGATGTGGCATTTGAGTGGCTTGGGACTCAAGCCGAGACGCCAGAAGAGCCGCTTGACACATGCGTTGGTCTGGAGTAACACTTATAAATGAGCTAAGTTTCCCCTCATCCTTCAGATTCTCTGAACTAAGGCAGTCCATCTGAAGTTAGTTAAATCTATTTTGGCTCCATAAGGCTTCCGAAGGATCGGTCGCAAGCCTGATAAATAACCGAAGCTAGTCAATGTCGCCGCCTCGAAAGTTTTCCTTCCATAGCATAGGTGGCACGTAAGCCATTTCGGGTGTGTTCAGCTTAGCCTGGAGCGGCTGAGATATGTTCTTCTCGCCTCGAGCCTTCAATGCTTCGTTCCCGGTGAGTATCGTTCAAGCACGCAACCGGGCGACTGGAGCTGCTATGGGCATCCTCAATAAAAACGGCACAAGGAATCTTCCATCTGCTAGCCGGGATAAGTGCCAACATTTGTTCATGTCGGTGGGCCAGGCCGATAGAACCAATTCCTCCGGGATTAAGCTGGATGGAACAAGGGCGAATCGACTGACTTTTGCCGAAGATTTCATGATGGAACATTCTCACTCCGGCCGGAGCATCGCCTTGATCGGGATTGCAGTTAGTTATGGAACCGCGCCCAAGGAATCGCAACCGTCGGCCCAATCTTTTGGGTTTCCTTCTTGAAGCGGCATCACTTGGATGGTTTGGAGATAATAAGACGATTCCAAAAGAAGCGCTTGATTCATGCGATGCCTGGCATAGCACTTGAGTAAAAGTGAGTTTTACTTCTCCTCTTTGAAATCCTCTAAACCAAGGCAGCCCATCTGCAGCATCTTGCCCATAACCCATCACCCCCAGGAGGTTTCCCAATGACCAAATCTAAGTCTCAGAAACAACCGAAGCTAAACAATGTTACCGAATCGAAACATGCTCCGGTCAGCATGGTGACAAAGTCAGCCGTTGTCCCGTCCCGGAATTTGATAAGAGAGCGAGCGTTTGAGCTGTATGAAAGCCGTGGCAAGGAACACGGCGGAGACAAACAGGATTGGCGCCGCGCCGAGCAGGAGATTCTCGGCCGCTAACGTACTGCGTATCAGCCATCGCGGCCTGGCGGAAGGCCGGAGGAAATGAACATGGGTTGCTTAATCTGCAGGGATCTGGAACGAGCTTATAAGGTAGGGCTCAGTGAGTATATAAAGGCTCGTTCCTCAGTCTGTTTCCGATTCTGCATGCAGTTTGCGGCCCGGAAGAATGTCGATATGGAGCGCGCCAGATACGAATTGGAAGAGCACCGGCTTGTATGCGCCTTAGCCATCAGAGCGTCCGCACTTTTACCGGGCCGGAACGCGCCAGCGAGTTTGGCGCGTCCTGGCCCGGCATAGTTTATAGCGTCGATTTTCTTCTGTAGCCGACCCCGCTCCAGCGGTGGTAACGGCTAGCAGCCCGTAGTGAAAGTCCAGTTTTGAAAGGGTACTGCTTCAGCCGTGCCGTAAGGGTTGATAAAAAACGATGGGCTTTAACAGGCTGCGGAAAAACTCATTCCGGAGGGAGGCGGGGGTTTCAACCCCCGCATAAAGCCAATAGAATCAACGCTGGCTTTAGCCACGGAAAAACACTTTCCGCCAATTTCGCCTAAATCTGGAGTTTGTCCGCAGCCTGTTTAGCCCCGGAGGAAAGTCTTTTCTGTAATTTTGACTTTCACCACAGGCTGCTAGCGGGGGCCAAATCCAGTGTTTGCGATCTGGACAACCATCCCCGCGGCACACTATCCCGCCGCTTTATGAATCGCCAGCAGCTTTTCCAGCAGCGGCTTCAGCAGCTTCAAATCCAGCGCGTTCGCGCCGTCGGACTTGGCGTTGGCCGGATCGTCGTGGACCTCCAGAAACAGTCCGTCGATCCCCGTGGCCACTGCGGCCCGCGCCAGCAGCGGAATGAACTCCGGCTGGCCGCCGCTGACCCCACCGGCCGCCGAGGGCTGTTGCACGGAGTGTGTCGCGTCGAAGACCACCGGCGCAAGCCGGCGCATCACCGGCAGTGAGCGATAATCCACCACCAGCGTGTTGTAGCCAAAGGTGGCTCCGCGCTCAGTCAGGAAGATGCGCTCATTGCCCGTCGAGCGGACCTTCTCGACCGGGTGCGTCATGTCCCACGGGGCCACAAACTGGCCCTTCTTGATGTTGATGGCGCGGCCCGTCTTGCCCGCGGCCACCAGCAGGTCAGTCTGGCGGCATAGAAACGCCGGAATCTGCAGCACATCCACAGCCTCGGCAGCTATCGCGCATTGGCCGGGCTCGTGCACGTCGGTCAGCACAGGCAGGCCGGTATCTTTAGCCAGGCGCCCCAGGATGCGCGTGCCCTCAATCAGTCCTGGCCCGCGAAAGCTCTTTACGCTGGTGCGGTTGGCCTTGTCGTAGCTGGCCTTGAAGATGTAAGGAATGCCAAGGTCCGCCGCGATGCGCTGAATGGCCTCGGCCATTCGGCGCACGTGGGCTTCGGACTCGATGACGCAGGGACCGGCGATCAGAAAGAGTTGGCCCCCGCCCACATGGACCGGACCGATTTCAAAGGAGTGGCTCACGGATTCGATTGTAAAGCGTGCTTGAGCCGTTCGCAGGGGACACTTGGCAGGCCGGGGCACGGAGTTGTAATCTTTTCGGGCCGGACCGGGCACAGCAAAGAAAACTCCATCCTGGGCGAATCCTTTTCCGCAGATCGGCGCTCTACCTTATAGAGGAGAAAAATGCCCGAATTGGCGGTACGCACCATCAGCATCGAAACCTGGAAGGATTGGCAGGCGGCGGAACAGCGGGCGCAGCTCGTGGATGTTCGCTCGGCAACGGAATTTGCCGCAGCGCATCTGCCCGGCGCCATCAACATTCCGCTGGAGCAGATCGAGCGGCGAACGGAGGATCTGGAGGCCAACGCGCCGGTGGTGCTGGTCTGCCAGACGGGCACGCGCGCACGGCTGGCGAGCGCCTTGCTGGCTGCAAGTGGCAAGGATCTGGTGGTGCTGGAGGGGGGAACTCAAGCTTGGCTCCATGCTGGGTACCCGGTCGTGCGCTCCACGGCCGCTCGCTGGGCGCTGGAGCGGCAGGTGCGCCTGACTGCCGGCCTGCTGGTGGTAGTGGGCGTTTTGCTTGCGGTTGCCATCTCGCGGTGGTGGCTGCTCTTGCCGGGATTCGTGGGCTGCGGATTGGTCTTTGCCGGATGCACGGGGTTTTGCGGCATGGGCGAACTGCTGGCCCGCATGCCGTGGAACCGTCCGCAGCGCGGCGGGTGCTGTGCAGTCCCGGTCGGTGGCCCACGCCCTGACGTGAAGTAAAAATTCGATGGATTTTGAAAGGAAAAGACGATGGAAGTGAATGTGAAACTCCGGGGAGATGTGAAGTTTGAGGTCGAAGCGCGAGGCCACTCGCTGCTGTGCGACCAGCCGACAGAACACGGCGGCACCGATGAGGGCATGACGCCGCCGGAACTCCTTCTGGCGTCTCTGGGCTCGTGCGCGGCCTTTTACGCCTCGGCCTACCTCAGAAAGAAGGGCCTGCCGCGCGAGGGAGTCGAGGTGCGGGCAACGGCGGAGAAGGCTGGGCCTCCCGCGCGGCTTGATAACTTCAAAATCGAGGTCAAGATCCCGTTGGCGCTCAGCGAAGCGGACCGGGCCGGCGTTGACCAGGCAGTCCACCATTGCCTGATTCACAACACGCTGCTCCATCCACCCGTGATCCAGTTCGAATTGCATACTCCCGCCGCCGTGTAAACGGGGAGCTTCCATCCCAGGTCCGAGAATCCGGACCTGCGGCACCCTTATCTGAGGATGATTTGACTCGACACGAACCTCATCCGCCCGGCAATTGTGCACAAGATTGAGCAGCATGAGGAGTTGGGTAGTGGGAGACTGAGAGCGAATCTCAGAGGAGAATCCCATGAGAATCACCATTGCCGTGTTTGCGACAATGTTGGCCGCTTTGCTGATGCTGCCGGGAAAGGTCAACGCGCAAACGCAGCCCAAAGCCCCCACATTGAAGATCGCGGGATACCCGGGCGAAGCACAGCTCCTCCAGGTCAACGGAAAATCGTATGTCGAGGTGGAGACGCTTGCGCGCCTGACGAAAGGGACCCTCTCGTTCAAAGCAGGTCAGACGACACTGACGCTTCCGCCCGCGGAGGCCGCCACGCCGGCATCTGCGCCTCGTGAAAAGGCCGGGTTCTCAACCGCATTCGTCCAGGCGAGCATCGAGGAGCTGAGCATCATCCGGGAGTGGCGAGTCGCTATCGTCAGCGCGGTCCGGAATAATGCTCCGGCGGCGGAAGACTGGATAGCCGCGCAACACAGGCTGGCAGAGAAGAATCTTGCGCTTGCCTCCTCCGCCGCAACGACGGACGACGACCGCAGCGCGTCCCCGCTGCTCTCCGCTGAATTCAACAATATGCAAAATCTGAGTGAACGCTACCTCGCATTGCGCAAGCAGTCGGCGTTCATATCGCTTGACACATTCAACAGCAGTCCTCTTGAAGAACAGATTCTCAGTTGCGCGCGAGGTTTTGTATCCATGACGGAAAGCCACGCCTTTCAGGATTTGGCTGCCTGTCACTGAATCCTGATTTCAGGCGGCCGGATGCGCAGTCCTTCCGTTTTCGGGTCTGGGAGGGACAGCGGCTTTCCAGTTAGCATTGCGGAAAATTGCCCTTGCAGGCGCGCACTGCAATGAAACGACAGAACCAACTGAAACGTTATCAATGTTTGCAAATCCGCGAAACAATGAGCGGTGAAGTGTAATTCAGCCGGAATCCTTGCGCCGCCTCGGTCATCTGAGAGAATAGTGAGAGTGAATCGAGCGCAACAATCTGTCTTCCGGCAGGCGCTGGCGCCGGCCATTTTGGCAGCCATAGCTCTGTCGGGCGCGCCGGCGGCTCTGCTTGCCCAGGCTCCCAACCCGAGTTCTGCCGCCAACGCCTTCTTCGGCAGCGTAGTGGCGCGGCCGGCCACGGATGAGACGCTGAAGCTCTCGCTGGATGAGGCCATCGCTCTTGGCCTCAAGAACAATCTGGGCCTGAAAGAAGCAGAAAACGGCGAAAAATCGTACCAGGGGCAAAAAAACGAGGCCCTGCAAAACTTTCTGCCCACCGTCACGCTGACCGGCGACACCGGCGTCCACCAGACCGATCTGGCCTCGTTGGGCTTCACCCCCGGCGTCGTCAAAAAGTTCGGTCTCACTGGAATCCCCGGAATCACCCGCGACGAGCTGACCGAGGGCAAGATTCAGTTCAGCCAGATGCTCTTCTCCGGTCCGGTGATTGCTACTTGGAAGGCGGCAGGCGCGGCGCAGAAGGCCGCTTATTTTGCCAGGATGTCGGCGCGCAACGAGGTCGTTGAGCAGGTGGCCTCAGCTTATCTGCACTCCATCGCCGCCGCTAGCGAGGTGGACAACGCCAAGGCCCTGGAGTTGGAAGACCAGTTGCTGCTTCGCCATGCCCACGACGCCCACGAGGCCGGAACCGCGGCCAATCTGGATGAATTGCGGGCGCGGGTTCAGCTTCAGGCCCAGCAGCAAGCCCTGATCGCCGCCCAGAACGCCCTGGAAAAGAGCCTCATCCTGCTCAAGCGCGAGATCGGCATCGACTCCGGCCAGAAGATCGCGCTGACCGACCCGGCTCCCTACAGCGAACTGGCCGTGCAAACCCCGGAAGAGGTTCGCGCTATCGCTTATAAAAACCGCCAGGATTATCAGAGCCTGCAAAATCAGGCGGTCGCGGTCAAGGCTATTCACACTGCCTACCGCAGCCAGCGGTTGCCCAGCCTCAGCTTCGGCGGCTACTACGGCGTCAGCCAGGTAGGCGGCGTGGGCTCGCACGGCAACTTTGTCGCCCAGGGCACACTCAGCGTTCCGCTTTTCCGCGAGGCCAGGCTGCGCGGCGACACGGAAGCGGCTCAGGCCAACCTCGACGCCGTCAATGCCCAACTCGAGGACCTGCGCGGCAAAATTGACCAGCAGGTGCGCTCGGCTCTGTTGGATGTGGAGGCGACGGCCAAGCTGGTCCAGGTCTCCCGCTCCAACGTCGAACTGGCCACCCGCGCCTTGGCTGACGAAACCGACCGCGTGAGCGCCGGCGTTGACGACAACCTGCCCCTGGTTGCCGCGCAAGCCACTTTGGCCGCCGCTGAAAGCAACTTGGTGGAAAGCCTCTACCAATACAACCTGTCAAAGCTGGCACTAGCCCATGCCGCGGGCATCCTCGAGACGCAGTACCGTGCCTATCTGGGACGGTAGAGGCAAGAGCGGCTCAAAACGAACTGCGTGCGGCCCGCTCCACACGGCGTTCACAAGACGTTCAGCGTAATGTAACCACAAGGGATTACCCTACGCATATGCCCAGAAAGCTCCAGGTCAATTACTATGTGGAACCGGATGCGGCAGCCCTGGCGCGCCGGGCGGCGCAGTATTTTGTTGAGATGGCCGGGGAAGCCGTCGAGGCGCAGGGGAGAGCGCGGATCGCCATCAGCGGCGGGACGACGCCGAAGGCCGTTTTTGAGCTGTTGGCCGACCCTGCCCAGCCGTGGCGCGGGCGGATGCCCTGGGAGATGCTCGACCTTTATTGGGTGGACGAGCGCTCGGTCCCTCCCGACGCCCCCGAGAGCAATTACCGCATGACCCGCGAGGCGATGCTGGATCGTGTGCCGCTCCGCGGCGGGCAGATTCACCGCATCGAGGGCGAACTGAAGCCGGGCGAGGCCGCGGCGCGCTACGAGTCGGAGTTGCGTTCGAGCTTTCATCTGGATGGCGCCGGGAGCCCGCGCTTTGACCTGGTGGCCCTGGGGATGGGCGGCGATGGCCACACCGCCTCGCTTTTTCCGCATACCGAGGCGATCCGAGAAATGAGCCGCCTGGTTGCGGCCAATCACGTGCCGCAGAAGGACGCTTGGCGCATCACCCTCACCTGGCCGGTCATCAACCACGCCCGTTCGGTCTTCTTCCTCGCCGCCGGCGCTGATAAGGCCGCTATTTTGAAAGAGGTCCTGACCGGGCCGCGCGATCCGGAGCGGCTGCCCAGTCAATTGATATGGCCCTCAAGCGGTATACTCACTTTGATTCTGGATAAGGCCGCAGCCGCGCTCTTACCCCCAACGGACGAAGACGGCTGTGGAGTTTTAGAGAGGGAAAGATGATTCTGGCGGGCGACGTGGGTGGTACCAAGGTTCACCTTGCGCTGTATGACTTTGTTGATGGAAAACTGGAATCCTCCCGCGATGAGCGGTATGCGGCCAAGAACTACTCCGGGCTGGAAGAGATTGTAAGGGAGTTTCAGGGCGCGGACCAAGTGACCGCGGCCTGCTTCGGTGTGCCCGGCCCTGTGCGCGACGGCCGGCTGCGCCTCACCAACCTGCCGTGGACGCTGGACAGCCGTGAGCTGTCGGTGAGCCTGGGCGTCACGCACGTCTTCCTGATCAACGATCTGGAGGCCAACGGCTACGGCGTGGAAGAGCTCTCCGCCGATCAGGTCTACACCCTCAGCGAGGGCGATTCGAGCCAGATGGGCAATCGCGCCTTGATCGCCGCGGGAACCGGCCTGGGCGAGGGTCTGCTGATCTGGGACGGCCGCACCCACACTCCATATCCCTCCGAGGGCGGCCACGCCGATTACGCGCCGCGCAACGAAGACGAGATCGACCTGCTGCGCTTTCTGAAACAGAAGTACAACGGACGCATCAGCCAAGAGCGCGTGGTCAGCGGCCCTGGGCTGACCAACGTCTACGAGTTCCTGCGCGAGGTTCGCGGCATCGACGAGCCGGCTTGGCTGGCCGAGCGCATGGCGACTGAAGACCCCAACGCCGTGATTACTGAACTGGCGATGGCGGCCAAGAGCGAAATCTGCGAAAAGACGCTGGATATGTTCGTCTCCGCCTATGGCGCCGAGGCCGGCAACCTGGCCCTCAAGCTGCTGTCGGTGGGCGGAGTTTACGTGGGCGGCGGCATCGCGCCCCGCATTCTTGAAAAGCTCAAGGATGGCCGCTTCATGAAGGCCTTCACCGACAAGGGACGGCTGAGCCAGTTACTGGTGAATATGCCGGTGCGCATCATTCTGGAGAGCCGCGCCGCACTGTTGGGCGCAGCGGCCTACGCCGAAGCCCGCGCCGCCGAGTTGAGCGGAATTTCGCCGCGCGCCGCCTCGGTCAAGTTCTAACTCGCGAGTTATCCGAAGAAACAGAGAGGGCCAGCCGGTGACGGCTGGCCCTCGTTAATTTTGCAAATGGGATATGGGATTCTTCAAACTTATGCCCATTCAAACGTTGATGGAATTATTCTCTCCAAACCAGTTCCTCTTGAGCCACAGCGAGACCTGCACCAGCAGAATCAGCGCGGGAACCTCGACCAGAGGGCCGATGACCGCTGCAAAGGCCGCGCCGGAGTTGAGGCCGAAGACGGCTACAGCAACCGCGATGGCCAGCTCGAAGTTATTGCTCGCAGCGGTGAAGGAGAGTGTGGCAGTCTTCGAGTAATCGGCGCCTATCTTGCGTCCCATCCAGAAACTTACAAAGAACATGACAACAAAGTAGATCAACAGCGGCACGGCGATGCGCAACACATCCAAAGGAAGCTGGACGATGAGGTTGCCTTTGAGGCTGAACATCACCACGATGGTGAAGAGCAGGGCAGCGAGCGTCAGCGGGCTGATGGCGGGCACAAAGCGCGTCTGATACCACGCGCGGCCTTTGGCGCGCACCAGGGCAAAGCGGGTCAACATCCCGGCCAGGAATGGAATGCCGAGATAGATGAAGACGCTTTGCGCAATCTGGCTCATGCGGATGTCAACGAATACGCCCTTCAATCCGACCAGCGGCGGCAGCACTGCCAGAAAGAACCATGCGTAAACACTATAGAAAAGCACCTGAAAGACGCTGTTGAAGGCCACTAAGCCCGCCGCGTAATCGGTGTCTCCCTTTGCCAACTCATTCCACACAATCACCATGGCAATGCAGCGCGCCAGTCCAATCAGAATCAGGCCGGTGCGGTACTCCGGATAGCCGCGCAGAAAGATCACCGCCAGCGCAAACATCAGCACAGGCCCGATCACCCAATTCTGCATCAGCGAGAGGCCCAGCACCGTGCGATTCCGAAAGACCTCGCCCAGCCGGTCGTACTGCACCTTGGCCAGCGGCGGATACATCATCAGGATCAGACCCACGGCGATGGGGATGTTGGTGGTGCCAGCCTGGTAGCGTTGCAGCAGCGCGGGCACGCCGGGCACAAAGCGCCCCAAAGCGACGCCGGCCGCCATGGCAAGAAAAATCCATAATGTTAGAAAGCGGTCAATGAAGGATAGCTTTGATGTGCCGTCCTGCACTGTACAGCAAAGGTCTGAGTGAGTCTGCATTCAATCTCTCCTACCGGGGTGAATCGCGAGGTTACAGCGGCAGTTTGCCGATTGCACGCATCCGGCTCTCGATGGCCATCCGGTCCAACGTCTCCAGCGGCAGGCTCAGAAAGAGTTGTACGCGATTCCTCATCTGGTGCAGGGTCTGAGTGAAGACCGCGCGCTTTTGCTCGTTCGTGCCTGCAAACGCCGAAGGATCGGGAAATCCCCAATGCGCTGTAACCGGCTGGCCGGGCCACAGCGGGCACACTTCGCCCGCCGCGTTGTCGCAGACGGTCACAATGAAATCCATCTCCGGCGCGCCGGGTTGCGCAAACTCGTCCCAGCTCTTGCTGCGCAGATTTTCTGTCGGATAGCCCAGGGCTTGCACCTGCTCGATGGCGAAGAGATTTACCTTCCCGGTGGGATGACTCCCGGCGCTGTACGCCTTGAAGCGGCCCGCGCCCAGCGTGTTGAAGAGCGCCTCGGCCATGATGCTGCGCGCCGAGTTACCGGTGCATAAGATGAGGATGTTATAGGGCCTTTGCATGGGAAATGTTCTCCATGGGAAAAATGACAATGGGCTTTCGTGGTTTCCCATCCTTTCGCCAAAAACGCGAAAGGATGGGGCACGGAGCATTTGTTTCCGTCCGTTATTTTCTCAGCCGCAGCAACCCGGTGCGCAGCAGCAGGCCGCCGGTTTGGCCGCCCCAGGTTTTGTAGCCCGGATAAAGGCGCTCATGAATTTTCCCTCGACCAGCGGGGCGATCACATCAAGATCCAAGCCAGCCTTGGCCAGGAAGAGCTCCGCGTCCTTGGCTGAGTAGACGCGGGTCGGCTCGAGAGAGATGCGGGTGAATCCCGCGGCGGCCAGCTTGGAGATGTACTCCTGCTCTTCGAGCGCGCCGGAGATACAGCCCGCCCAAAGCAGCATGGACCGGCGCACTTCGCCGGGAATCTCGCCGCGGACGACAACATCGGAAACCGCAAACCGTCCGCCCGGCTTCAGCACCCTGAAGGCCTCGCGCAGCACGCGGTCCTTGTCGGCGGAGAGGTTGATCACGCAGTTTGAAATCAACACGTCCACCGAGTTATCCAGCAAGGGAATGCTTTCGATCTCGCCCTTGAGAAACTCGACGTTTTCCACGCCAGCCTGACGCTGATTCTCGCGCGCCAGGGCGAGCATATCGTCGGTCATGTCCAGGCCGTAAGCCTTGCCGGTTGGCCCCACGCGCTTGGCGGAGAGCAGCACGTCGATGCCGCCGCCGGAGCCAAGATCGAGGACCGTCTCGCCCGGCTTCAACTCAATGAGCGCCGTCGGGTTGCCGCAGCCCAGCGAGGCCAGCACGGCGCTGGCCGGCAGCCCGCTCTTCTCGGCCTCGTTATAGAGGTTGGTGGTCATCGGGTCGCAACAGCGCAGCGACGGGTCGCAGCAGGCGACCGTGCCGTTCTCGCGCACCTGCCGCGCCGCGGCTCCATATTTATCCTGAACCAGGGTCTTGGTATCTGTCTTCGTCTCCACAGAACGCACCTCGCATTCGCTAAAACGAATATATGGCCCGCTCTCATATTTGTCAATCCGTATATAATTCATTCATGACCCGTGGCTCCAAATCCGTCAACCTGGCCGGCCTCTTCGCGGCGCTGGCCGACGCCACGCGGCTGCGCCTGTTGAACCTGATGGCCGGTCACGAGGTTTGCGTCTGCCATTTTGTGGAGATTCTCGGCCAGAGCCAGCCAAAAATTTCGCGCCACCTGGCCTACCTGCGCCAGGCCGGCATTGTCGAAGCTCGCCGGGAAGGGAAGTGGATGCACTACAGCATCTGCACGCCCGCCGATGCCGCGGTTGCCTCCATTCTTGCCGCCACGCTGGCCGCGCTGGGCAATGACAAGCAGATGCGCGCTGATCGGGCCAAACTAGGGTGCGCCTGCCAACCAGCTTCGCTCAAAGGGAAGAATACCGTCTGCTTCAGGAAGGCTGAATCCGCATGATGCGCTGGTTGATGCGTTGGTTGCGACGGATGATTGTGGTGCTGGTGGTGGCGTTTATGGCCACTTATGCTGGCGATTGGGCGCTTTTTAAACTGCGTGGCTCGCCGCGGTCCAAGGTCACCATCAACCGCTACCTGACAATTCCGCTCAAGGGCAACAAACTAGAGTTCGACTATCTCGGCTCGATGGATGTGCCTTGCTCGATCTCGCTCTTTCCCCAGGCGGGCCAAAGCCCCTGCTGGCAACTGCGCCGCAATCCCAACCAAGGGGCAACGATATAGATGCTTTCTGGGGCGGCAGAGTCCGTCCAGAAGCAGCCAAACATACCTTAGTGATGCAGGTCACGTCTTGGGAAGAAGAGGCCGTCTAACATCATTCACACTTTCGGAGAATTCCAGGGAACGATGTACAGCCGCACCCAAAACGATAACGGGACTTACAACACCCGCTGCCTGTACTGCTTCATGACCATCGCCTTCTGTGTGGAAACAGAGAAGGAGTTGGGGCAGTTGGAGGTCCGGCACATCTGTCCGGAGCGGGCGCTGTCGGAGTTGCTGGAGCAGGAAAAGGCCATCGAATCCCGGAGCCATTCCTGTCCGGGCAATCTCTAGAAAGGGCCTAGCCGCCGCAGCTCTACTGCATGCGCGCCTGATCGCGCAGTTGGCGGGCTGTGGCTTCCAGAAAGGTTTCCACGCTGGCGCCTTCCGGTGGCTCCAGTCCGGATTTTGCCTGGATGGCGGCGGCGATGCGCTGGGCCAGGGCGTGGCGCGTGGGTAGGCTCATGTCCAGCCGTCGCGAGAAAAACCCCTCCAGAACCTCCAGGTCGGCAGACGATAGCTTGGCGATGCCGGTAGCCGGCAGCGAGTAGGCCATCTGCGGCTCAGGCGCCGGGATGCCGGGGGAAAAACTCTGCGCGGTGAAGGTCCGGGCTCCGGAGTCTCCCCATAAGGGCGCTTCCTCGACGCGATCCAGCACGACCAGAGTGCCCGCGGCCAGGTCGCCCAGCCGCTGGTGCTGGCGAGTGGCGAAGATTGCGATCACCCCCACGGCATACAGCGGGAAGGGTTGAATATCCACATAACGGACCAGGTTGCGGGCCATGGACTCGAAAAGGCCAATGGCGCGGCCGGAGCGCTGGATGACGCGAATCCGGGCTACGCGCTTGCCCGGAGTGCGGCCGTTCCAGAAGGCCTCAAAGAGCGTGAAGTAGCCCCAGTTGACCAGAAACACAATCAAAATGGCGAGGGCGACGGCCCATTTTGCTGAAACCTCTGAGAAGGCCGCGATGCCCGGCAGGAAGATGGCGAAGAGCACCGCAAGCACCAGAAAGCCGGCCAGCCAGATCAGGGTATCGACAAGAAGCGCGATAAAACGGCTGCCGATACCAGCCAGGGGCATCTCGATGGCCACCAGTTCCGGCGTGTCGATGCTAAGCTGGTCTGAATCCAATTCCATGGCGCAAATCCTCTCCAACCAGTGGATTCTCAAGCGCCGGCCCCACTGGGACCGGTTGGCTGCTCTGCTGACCCAATGCGATGCCAGCGGCCTGGGCCAGCTCTCGCGCGCTGAGTTGCAGGAGCTTGCCCTGCTCTACAGGCAGGTGGCGGCGGATCTCTCTGTGCTGCGCCAGGACCCGACTTCCCGCACCTACGCGCAGCATGTGAATCAGTTGCTGGCTCGCGCCCACCATATCATCTATTCCGGCCGGAAGACCAATCTGCTCACGCTTTTCCGCTTCCTGCGCGACGAGTATCCGGCCATCTTCCAGCGCCAGATCGGCTATGTCGCGGCCTCGCTGCTGGTCTCCGTGGCTTTTGGACTGGTGGGCGCGGCGCTCACCAGCGCGCGGCCGGAGTTCATGCGCCACTTCGTCGGCCCGGAGATGATCGCCACCATGGAGCGCCACACGATGTGGACCGAGTCGGTGGTGAGCGTGGCTCCGATGGCCTCCAGTTGGATCATGACCAACAACCTCTCGGTCTGCTTTGCGATCTTCGCTGGAGGCATCACCTTTGGGCTGGGAACCCTGTGGCTTCTCTTCACCAACGGCATCATGCTGGGCGTAATCGGCGCGGCTTGCCACCACTACGAGATGTCGCTGGCGCTGTGGAGCTTCGTGGCCCCGCACGGATCGCTGGAGCTGCCTTCGATCCTCATCGCTGGCGGGGCCGGATTCCGTCTGGGCCACGCCATGCTCTTCCCCGGCGCTCTGCGCTGGCGGGAGTCGGTGGCCCGTGGGGGCATTGAAGCCACGCGGCTGGTCAGCGGCATCATTCCCCTGCTGGTGATCGCCGGAACGCTGGAGGGATTCTTCTCTCCCTCCGCGGCTCCCGTCTGGCTCAAGTTTACCGTCGGCGGGTTGCTGTTTACGCTGCTCATCCTGTGGCTCTTCCGGCCGGTCAAGGCGGTGCAAAAGGTCTAGCGGCAAGATTCGATGGTACTCAAGAGCATTCGCAATCCGGCCTTTCCGGAAGGCCCTCCTTGTCGGCTCCACCCCCTGCGCTGGTACACTTCCCCTTCAGGGAATTTGCCGCAAAATTGCTTGCAGAGCTTTGGAGGCTCATCGTGCCAGAATTTCAACCATTTGTTTCACCTAACGAGAATCCGCCCGAATTTACCGTGCGCGCGGTTTTGCTGGGTTCACTCTTCGGCATCATCTTTGGCGCCGTTACCGTCTATGTCGGCCTGCGTGCCGGCCTGACGGTGGCGGCTTCCATCCCTATCGCCGTGTTGTCGATCAGCATCCTGCGCGCCTTCGGCCGTGGCTCGATTCTTGAGAACGTCATCGTCCAGACCACCGGCAACGCCGGGCAATCCATCGCCGCGGGCGTCATCTTCACGCTGCCGGCGCTCATCTTCCTGGGCTTTGACCTGGAATACTCGCGCATCTTCATGCTGGCCTTGATCGGCGGCTTCCTGGGCGTGCTGTTCATGGTTCCGCTGCGCAAGCAACTGATTGTGGATGAGCACGAGAACCTGAGGTTTCCCGAGGGGACGGCTTGCGCTGACGTCTTAATGGCTGGCGAGAAGGGTGGCTCGTTTGCCAGCCGCGTCTTCTTCGGACTCGGCCTGGGCGCGCTCTACACCTTCTTCCAGAATGAGAACCTCTTCGGCGTCTGGCCCGGCACACCCGAGTTCCAGCCCGACTTTGGTCCCCAGCACGTGCTGAAAGGCTCCTCCATCAAGGCTGACGCAACGCCGGAGTACCTGGGCGTGGGCTACATCATCGGGCCCCAGACCGCGGGCATCATCTTTGCCGGCGGCGTCTTCTCCTGGCTGGTGTTGATGCCGCTGATCTACTTCTTCGGCAAGGGATTGAACGCCCCCATCTACCCCGGCACCATCCCCGTTGCGCAGATGGGCCCCAGCCAGCTCTGGGCCACCTACGTGCGCCCCATGGGCGCGGGGGCCGTGGCTGCCGCCGGACTCATCACCCTCATCAAGACGCTGCCCACCATCCTCAGCGCGCTCGGCTCGGGCATCCGGCATATGCGCGGAGGCAAAGCGGCCAAAACCTCAGAAAAACGCACGGAGAGAGACTTCTCCATGGGCACGGCCATTGTTGGCTCGGCTCTGCTCGTGGTCCTGATGTTCTGCTTCCTGGAGTTCAAGCCGGTTCCGGGCGCCTTCGTGGGCGTGTGGGCCAACCTGGCCGCCTCACTGCTGGTGGTCTTCTTCGGATTCCTCTTCGTTACTGTCAGCTCGCGGATTGTCGGCCTCATCGGCAGTTCAGCCAACCCCATCTCCGGCATGACCATCGCCACGCTGATGGCTACCTCGGCTATCTTCCTGGTGAAAGGCTGGACCGCTCCGGCTTTCGGCGCACTGGCTGTCACCATCGGCGGCGTGGTCTGCATCGCCTCAGCTGAGGCCGGCGACACCTCGCAGGACTTGAAGACCGGCTTCCTGGTCGGTTCCACGCCCCGCTTGCAGCGGTTTGCCTTCCTGATCGGCATTGTGGTCTCCACCGTCGCCATCGGATTCACCCTCCGGCTGATGAACGAAGGCCTGACGGAGTTCCACGAAGCTCCGCAAGCGTGGAACATCTCCGCGCCCCACCCCGGCGTTAACGTCCAAAACGATACAACCGCCCTCCACGAGCAGTTTCCGGTCATCGGCTTAAATAAGACCACAACCATCCACCACAAGGGCGAGTATGTCGTCCTGAACGCGCTTGGCTCGCCGGAGCTGGCCGACGGCAAGTACCTCTACTCGCCCAAGACCGGAGAGATTGAGGTGCAGTGGATCTCGGGCATCGGCAGCGAGAAAGCTGCGGCGCCTCAGGCGCGCCTGATGGCCACGGTCATCAGCGGCATTCTGAGCCGGAAGCTTCCCTGGGGACTGGTGCTGCTGGGCGTCTTCCTGGTCATCGCCGTCGAGTTGCTGGGAATCCGCTCGCTCTCGTTCGCCGTGGGCGCGTATCTTTCCATCGGCACCACGCTGGCTATCTTCACCGGCGGCGTAGTGCGCTGGATGGTGGACTCGGCCGTCAAGAAGGCTGGCGGGGATGCGAGCACGGAAGGCGATGTTTCGCCGGGTTCGCTGTATGCCTCCGGCCTGATCGCCGCCGGCGGCATCATCGGCCTGCTGGGCGTGGCCCTGAAGCTCTATGAAACCACCTTCGGCAAGGAAGACCCCATCGCCATTCCGCACACCTTCCTCTATAACAATGGCGTGTCGGTGGTAGCCTTCTTGGCGCTGGCGTTCTCGCTGTATTACTTTGCGCGCAAGCCGCTAAAGAAGTAAGCGGCGAAGACATTTAACTCACGCAATTTCAATAATGTGAGTGCCCCAGGTCTTGATTCTTAGACTTGGGGCACTCGCTTTTTGTGAATGGGCATTCTGACGGGACACCTGCTATCTGCGCTTCACGCAGTGTCCTAAAATGTCTCTTAGAGGCATGAAATTTTATGAAACATTCCGGCAATACTATCCTTATCACCGGCGGCGGAACGGGCATTGGCCGCGGAATCGCTGAAGCGCTGCACGCGCTTGGCAACCAGATCATCATCACGGGACGGCGCAAGCAGGCGCTGGATGAAACCACGGCCGCCAATCCCGGCATGAAGTCGTTCCAGTTCGACATCCAGGACCCGGCCGCGATTCGCGCCTTTGCCGCGCAAGTGATCGCCGAGTATCCCACCTTGAACGTGCTGATGAACAACGCGGGCATTATGCGGCCTGAAGACCTGCTGGCCCAGCAGGACGACCTGGAAGACGCGGAAGCCACCGTCGCCACCAACCTGCTTGCCCCCATCCGCCTGACGGCGGCGCTGTTGCCGCTGCTGATGAAGCAGCCCCAGGCCACCATCATCAACGTCTCGTCCGGATTGGCTTTTGCTCCCCTGGTGCTGACCCCAACCTATAGCGCGACCAAGGCGGCGATTCACTCTTACACCGAGTCGCTCCGCTATCAACTCAGGAAAACGCAGATTGAAGTTCTCGAACTTGTTCCGCCGTATGTGGCCACGCACCTGATGGGCGGCTTCGATGACCCGCGCGCCATGCCGCTGAAGAAGTTTCTGACCGAGGCGATGGAGATCCTCCTGTCGGAGCCGACGCCGCTGGAGATCTGTGTGGACACCGTGAAACCGCAACGCTTCGCAGTCGAGAACGGCAAGTACAAAGCCGTCTTCGCCGCCATCAACGGGGCCAGGCCGGATGGTCACTAAGCAGGCAAGCCAGCAGATTGCCGATTATATGTAACCTTCCCGGCGTCTCGGCCGTAAGTGTAGATAGAAGGGGGAAGGATGGATGCCGAACGGAGCGTGCGACATCCTAAACCAGTTTCGGCAAGGCAGTCCCGAAGCCTTCGAGGCTGCCTTCGAGACTCTCTTTCACCTGCATCAGCGCGCTGTTTACGGTTGGATTCTACGCATCGTCCGCGACCCGGCGGCGGCCGAAGAGCTGACCGTGGAGAGCTTCTGGCGCATCCACGAGGCCCACGCCCGCTTTGAGCCAGCACGGGGATTCGAGGGCTGGGCGCGGCGTATCGCCACCCATGCGGCGTTCGATTGGCTGCGGAAGATGCGCGCGAGGCGGCTGGAGAGCGAACTCGCTAGTGAAGAATACGCCGAAGTGGCGACTCCGGCCGTGACCGACCCGGCGGTGACTGCGGAGATTCGCCTGAAGACCGCACTGGCCTTCGGGCGGCTGCCGCCCAAATTGCGGATTGCGGCCACGCTGGCGGTGGTGGAAGAGTTGCCGCAAAAGGATGTGGCCGCGGCTCTGGGCATCTCCGTGGCAGCCGTCAAGGTGCGCGTCTTCCGCGCGCTTCGCCTGCTCAGAAAAGATCTGGAAAAACAAGGAATCAAGCCATGAACGCACACGACGAGGAGCGCATGAAAAAGCTCTTGCAAGAGGCGCTGCCGCCGGTGAACGGCGACGCTGGACCAAGCCGCGACCTGTGGCCGGAAATGCTGAAGCGGCTGGAGACGAAGCCCGCCGCGTCCGGCGAGGCTTGCTTCAACTGGGGATGGTTCGACGGGGCGCTCGCGGTGGGCCTTGTGGTGCTCGCCGCTTGCTTCCCGGCGTCGATTCCCCTGTTGCTCTACTACCTGTGAACCTGCGAGCCGATGCTGGCTGCTAAAACTGGAGGAAGCTATGAAGACCTATCCCTATCTGCGCGCTTATCTGGCGGGGATCTTTGTGCCCACGCTTGTCCTGCCCCTGCTGCTTACAGTGTTCATCGTGGTGCGGATCGTCCTGGAAGTGCCGGTTCCCATCGAACAAGCCATGATCTTTCCCATGGCTGTGGTGCCTTTGCTCTTCGGGCTATGGAATATGCTCTGGCTCGGGAGCCACACGCGCACTCATCTGCCGATCGGCCTGCATGGAGCGGTGTTGCCGCTGCTGATGGCGCCGGTGGGAGCGCTGCTGGCTACCAGCCTGGGAGTGCTTGTGATGGGCTCTCATGGCGTCGTCTGGTTTCAGGCTTGTTCTGTGCCTTATGCGCTGATCGCGCCGTGCTTTCTGGCCGCGCTGGCAGCCTACTACCTGGTCTGGAAGTACATTGTGGGCTTCTTGAACCGGGGCTTGGGGATTGCCTGAGAGGTTGCGCGCACCGGTGTTTCCGCTGCAAACCACCCACCAAGATGTAACTGTCTTTTTCGATGTGGTGCGCGACAATAAGTAAGGGGACGGTGATGAGCTTTGGACATCTACTGTGGCTTTTCCCGATTGTCATTACTCTGCACAATGCCGAAGAGGCCATTTGGCTTCCGGGCTGGTCGAAACGGGCAGTTCTCTGGCATAGCCCCGTTTCGCCGGGTTCCTTCCGTTTTGCCGTGGCGGTTTTGACAGTTCTGGCTGTCGCAATCACATGGTTGAGCGCAGAATCGGGCAAACAGACGGTGTGGACCTACCTGGCCTTTGGGTGTATGGTCGTCACGTTAGCCAACGTCTTGATTCCACACATCGCGCTAACCGTGGCACTGCGCAGTTATATGCCAGGTGTTGCAACGGCTGTGATCTTGAATCTTCCTGTTCTATCTCTGCTGGTGGTGTTAGCACTCAAGGAAGGGTACGTCTCAGGCTTGAAGGCAGCGGAATATTCCGTTGGTGTGGCCGGTCTCCTACTACTGTCCATCCCTGTGCTCTTCAAAACAGGAAGGGCCTTGAACCTCTAAGCATGGCTCATTCTCCATGCTCGCTCCCAGGGGGGAAACGCAATACCATGGGCGCAGGCCCGAGGGACCACGTTCTATGCGCCGGGGTTGAAGAAGCTTTCCAGACCGGCGCGCTTTGCGTGGGTGGCCATGGAAGCTTGAATTTCCAGGGCCAGGGCCAGCGCATTGCGTCCCTGCTGAGCGGTGACACGAGGCTGCTGCCGCGTTCGTACTGATTCCAGGAAAGAAAGAATCTCCAGCCGCAGCGGCTCACCGGGCGTCACCGGCGGCTTGACGAAGGAGAGTCCGGGCGCCGGACCACCCGCTCCGGCGGCGGCCAGCTTGGCCAGCAGAGCCGGATCAGCCTTGCCGGAAGCGATGGCCGCGGCAATCTCCGGCGGAAGGCTTGCTGCTCCGGCGCCGGTGGCAGTTCCAGAGTCCAAACGAATCACCAGCAGATCCTGGCGTGCGTAGTCGATGGAGACATACTGGCGCGGCTCGAAGAAGCGCAGCTTGCGCACTCGTTCCGTCGAAACTCTGGAGGCGGTGAAGTTGGCCACGCAGCCGCTCTCGAACTCGACGCGGACATTGGCGATGTCCACCTTGGGCGAAAGAATCGGCAGGCCGACGGCGCGCACCTCGCGCACCGGCGAGGCGGCAAAGGTGAGTACGATGTCCAGGTCGTGAATCATCAGGTCCAGCACCACATCCACATCCAGCGCGCGGGGCGTGAAGATGGAGAGCCGGTGCGACTCGAAGAACATGGGGCGATGCAGTTGCGGCTGGATGGCCAGCACCGCGGGATTGAAGCGCTCCAGGTGGCCGGGTTGCAGGATGCGCTGGCCCTTGCTGGCGCGGGAAAGAAGATCGTCGGCTTCGGCGAGCGTGGCGGCCAGAGGCTTTTCGACCAGCAGATCAAGGCCCGCGTCGAGCAGGACGGAAGCTACGGTGTGGTGATGCACAGTGGGAACGGAGACGGTAACCGCGTCGAGCTTGAGGTCGGCGGCGAGAAGCTCGTCCACAGTGGCAAAGACGGGAATCGCGTACTTGGCCGCGGTTTCGGCGGCACGGGCAGCATTCGGCTCAACGGCCGCCATCAGAGCGACGCCCTGGCCCGCAGTCTCCAGCTCGCGGTAGACGCGCAGATGGTTCTTGCCAAAGGCGCCTGTCCCGGCAACGGCAACGCGCAGAATGGGTTCGCTCACAGTTCGTCCGTCCATCCTTGCGGCGCACTGCCCGCCTGCTCCTGGCCTTTGACGGCCTTCAGGCAGCGGCTGTAAAGCTCGAGCAACTGATTTACGTGCTCCTCGGGCTTGGGCGCACCCGAGCCGCTGAAGCCGGTTGAGGGCGCGGCAGGGCGGCCTACGCCAGCCGTAACGGATACAAACTTGAGCAGATCGAGCGCGATGTCTTCATTGCGCCGTGCTCCAAGATTCATGCCGGGTTGAGCATCCATTTTGAAAAAATCTCCAAAGAGGATGCTAGCAGATTGAGGGTTTGCGCCTCATCTCACACCCGGTTGGGCGCTCAAGCCTTCGACTGCGCTGTAATCTTGAAATCATGCGGACGGCGTACATCGGAATGGGCGGGAACCTGGCCAGTTGGGCGGGCGCGCCGGAGGCGACTCTGGCGGCGGCGTTGTTGCGCCTTGAATCGCTGGGGTACGTGACGCGCCGGTCTTCGCTTTATTCGACCGCGCCGGTGGGGTTTGCCGCGCAGCCGCGGTTTGTGAATGCGGTGGTGGCGCTGGAGACGGAGCTGGAGCCGCGCGAACTGCTGGAGGGGTTGCTGGCCATCGAGCAGGAGTTTGGGCGGGACCGTTCGGCGGGCATTGCGAACGGGCCACGCACGCTGGATCTGGACATTCTGCTCTTCGGCGGCTTGAAGATCAGCGCGCCGGGGCTGGAGATTCCTCATCCTCGGTTGCCGGAGCGGGCTTTCGTGCTGGTGCCGCTCAACGAGATTGCGCCGCAGGTTGTCGTTCCCGGTTGCGGGAAAACGGTGGGGCAGTTGATGGATTCCCAGGTCTCAAAAGCGAGACCTGGGGCACCCGGGCTGAAGGATGAGTCAGATGCGGTGATCCGGGTGCAATGCGATGCCTGGACGGATTTGGGTTGAGTGAACTCTTCAGTGGCTATCAACCGCTCATCCGCGCCTATATCGGCCAGGGGTTGCGCAAGGATCTGGCGCGAATGGATACCTCGCAGTTTCAAGCGCTCACCGAAAGCCTGCGCAAGCACGGAATAGCCGATCAGGTCATCTCCGCCGTCATCGCCGATGCGCAACGGAAAACGGCGTAGGAAACTTTCGGTTTGTTGCCTGATGCTCAATCTGCAATACTACTCGACATGATTTCGAAGGCTCTTTTACGTGTTGCAGTTGCTATCTGCCTGACGGCTCTCGCCTTGCCCGTAATATTGTTTGCCGACGATTCGGCTGCTGCCATCGCTGCTGGAGGGCTGGTGCCTCGCCGCGAGACGCGCATCGTAATGGCTAAAGAAGTTCTCCAAATCAGCGACAAGAAAGTCGTCGTTGATTACGATTTTCGCAACGATACGATTGAGGATGTGACAACTGAAGTGGCGTTTCCCGTGCCGCCATACAACTTTAGTGAGACTTCTCAAGCCATATCAATTGCATCTTTTCCAGATTTTCAGCTTTCAATTGATGGAAAACCTGTTCAGTTCAAAACCGAAGCAAGGGCAATGCTCAAAAGAAAGGATGTTACTGAAATCCTGGTCACGGACGGGATTGATGTTGCAAGCTTCGGGCACTCTAATGACGATGTGCCATTCGGTCGCGATCTTGTCCGTTTGCCAGAGCGTGAAAAGAAACGTCTTGCAACCATGGGCATCCTAGATCTGGAGAATCCGAATGGCTATGCCGCTAAGTGGGAAGCTCATCTGCAATATCACTGGAAGCAAATCTTCCCGGCACATTCGATGGTGCATATCCGGCATGAATATTCGCCGATAACCGGCGATGCCTATGAAATGGGCGAGGATGCCGCAAAAGGCATTCTAAAAGCTGGGAAGATTCCTGTGGATGAAACCAAGCCAAAGCCATTAGATCCCAATGACAGGGGCGATCTAACGTCCTTTTGTCTCGGACTTCCGCTGGCCAAAAACATGGCTGCCAGTTTTCCCCAACAATTCTCCAATGCGCCGAAGGATGAAACTTTCATTCCAACACTTTGGATGCAATGGGTGGACTTTATCCTCACATCCGCCAACACTTGGCAGCGTCCTATCGAAGACTTCACGCTTATCATCGAGCGGCCAAAGCAGGAGCACGGCGGGCGGGTTCTCGTCAGCTTTTGTTCTCCGATGAATGGCAAGGTGGAAAAGCTCGATGCCGAACATTTTCAGGTTCATCTGACCAACTTTGTACCTAATGCGGAGTTGCACATTGGTTTCTTTGAAGTGCCGTTGGCCAAGCCTGGCCAAGCCGCGACGAAGAAGTAATCGAAGCGACAACTGGCTCGCCCGGTAGAATCGTCTAGTGAGCCTTGAATTCAACATCCTTGCAACAACCGAAACCGGCGGGCGGCGTGCACAGATCGATCTGCCTCACCGAACGGTCGAAACGCCGGTCTTCATGCCGGTGGGCACTGCGGGCACGGTCAAAGCCGTGGCGCAGGATGTGCTCGAAAGCCTCGGCGCGGAAATCATCCTCGGCAACACCTATCATCTCTACCTGCGGCCGGGCCACGAGGCCATCCGGCGCATGGGCGGGCTGCATCGGTTCATCAGTTGGCCGCGGGCCATGCTGACCGACTCGGGCGGCTTTCAGGTTTTCAGCTTGAGCCAGCTGCGCAAGGTGAGCGACGAGGGCGTTCGCTTCCGGTCGCACCTGGATGGCAGTAGTCACTTTTTTACCCCAGAACATTCGATGGATGTGCAGATCGCGCTGGGCGCTGATATCTGCATGGCCTTCGACGAGTGCACTGAGTACCCGGCTGATCGCAGCCGCGCGGAAGAAAGCCTGCGGCTGACGATGGCTTGGGCGCGGCGCTCGCTCGACCATTTCCATGCGCATTGCAACGAGGTTCCGTGGCGCGAGGAACTGGGCGGACGTCGGCAGAGTTTGTTCGGCATCGTGCAGGGTGGAATGTTCCGCGATCTGCGCCGCGAAAGCGTGGAGCGGTTGGTGGAGATGGACTTCGACGGCTATGCCATCGGGGGCCTCAGCGTGGGCGAGCCGCGCGAGTTGACGCGGGAGATGATCGCCGAGGTGCTGCCTCTGCTGCCCGCCGACAAGCCCCGCTACGTGATGGGCGTCGGCTATCCGGACGAGATCGAGGAGTATGCGCGCATGGGCGTGGACATGATGGACTGCGTGCTGCCCACCCGCGCCGCGCGCCATGGGCTGCTCTTCACCACCGAGGGGCGGCTGAACATCAAAGGCGCGCGCTACGCCGAGGATCAAGGTCCGCCCGATCCGGCCTGCAACTGCATGGTCTGCCGGCGTTACTCGCGGGCCTATCTGCGCCACCTGATGCAGTCGGGCGAGGCGCTCTCTGGAACGCTGAACACCATCCACAACCTGGCGTACTACCTGGGAATCATGGAGCGAGTGCGCGGGCAGTTGCAAGCTGGCGGTGCGGCGGAATCAGCCCAGAGCGCATAGGCCGGGGAAACGCGGCAAGCTGGGCGATAACGCGCTTCAGGACTCCGGCCCAGTCGCCGGGGCTGCGTTGGCGGACAAGCCGGGCCGTCGGATACCAGGGGGTGGCCTCGATCCGCTGCATCCAGCGCCAGTCGCTCAAATGGGGCAGAAGAATCCAGACCAGCTTGCCCATGGCGCCGGCCAGGTGGGCGATGCAGGTATCGGTGGTGATGACCAGGTCGAGCGTGGCCACCAGGGCTGCGGTCTCGGCCAGGTCGCGGTCGCGGCTGGAGCCGTCCCAGACAAAGACGTCGCCGGGCAGGGTGGCCAACTGCTCCGCGGCTGGGCCTTTTTGCAGCGAAATCCAAGTGATGCCGGGGGTGCGCAACAGCGGCAGCAGGGCGGCCAGCTTGAGGGAGCGCTGACGGTCGGCCTTGTAGCGGGGATTGCCCGCCCAAGCCAGTCCCACGCGCAGACTGCGGCTTCCCGGACGGATGTCGGGAAACTCGATTCTCTTTTCTAACGCCAGCTCCCGGTCGGCCCCGAGATAGGCGCCCGGCAAGGGGACTGTCTCGACGGTAGTCCCGAAGACGGCTGGCAGGCTGAGGAGCGGGCACTCCAGATCGAATTCCGGCGGCTTGGCTCCCAGTAGCGCCGTCTCAGCCAGCCCGGCGCGCACCGCGGCGAGAGATTGCATCAAACGGAGTGCAGGCTCCTGCACCTGCACAATCACTTGGCCGCCACGGGCCGCGACCAGGGACGCATAGCGGCAGAACTGGATGGTGTCTCCCAGCCCCTGCTCGGCGTGGAGAAGAATCCGGCGTCCGTCGAGGGCCTCACCCTGCCACCGGGGCTGGGGGAAGACCCTGGGACTGCGATGAACCTCGCGGAAGCGCCAGCGGGCCTCGTAGCCCGGCCAGCCTTGCCGCCAATCGCCCAGGCGCAGGCGGGTGAGGGAGAGGTTGTAGAGCGCGCCGGGGCTGGCGGGATCGCGCTCGACGGCTAGTTCCTGTGCCCGCAAGGCCTCGTCCATGCGGTCCAGATCCAGCAGGGAGTTTCCCCGGTTGGAGGCGGCAGCGCGATGACCCAAAGCCTCGGCCTGCTCGAAGGCTGCGACAGCCTCGGCGAAGCGGCCTTCCTGGTGCAGCAGGATGCCGTGCATATTTACGGCCTCCAAATTGTCTGGCTCGCGCGCCAAAGCCCAGCGCAGCCACTGCCAGGCGCCGGCCGGGTCGCGCTCGGCGGCGCGGAACTGGCACCAGGCCACCAGCGTTTCCACCTGCTCTGGGTTGAGAGCAAAGGCCTTGTGCAGATACGCCTCGGCCTCGGCGGGGCGCCGGCGCTCGCGCTCCAGAGTTGCCAGATTGACCCAGCCGGAAACCATCTCCGGGCGCAGTTTGACGGCCCGCCGCAACGCGGCCTCGGCGTAAACCTCGCGTCCTTGCTCGCGCAACAGGCTGCCCAGATTCATCCAGGCGGCGGCAAAATCCGGGCGCAAGGTAAGAGCGCGGCGGTAGCGGAGTTCGGCTTCTTTCTGCTTTCCCATGCGCGCCAAAACAAAGCCGGCGGCAAACTCGGCTTCGGGCAACCGCGGCCGAAGCGCCAGCGTTTGCGCATAGCGCTTGAGCGCCTCTTCATAGCGCCCCAAACTGGCCAGCGCATGGCCCAGGCTCATGTGTGCGGCGGCCATCGCGGGCTGGCGGCGGAGGGCCAGATCAAATTCGCGCAGTGCCTCCTGGGACCTTCCGGCGGCGAGCATCAACTCACCCAGGCCCATGCGGGCCAGCGGGTTCATGCCGTCCAGCCGGATGGCCTGCCCATAGGCGCGCTCCGCCTCTTCACCGCGGCCAGCGGCCTTCAGCGCCTGGCCCAGCGTTACCCACGCCGTACCCATCGCGGGAGCGGCGGCTACGGCGGCCTCGGCCATCCTGACCGCAGCCGCGGACTGGCGGCTGGCCAGCGCCACCAGAGTGAGGCCCACCAGGGCCTCGGGATGGCACGGGTTCTCCTGCAATATGCGCTGGTAGCCGAGCGCAACCTCGGTAAGTCGCCCGGCCAACTTTTGTTGGGAGACTTTTGGGGAGATTGTCACGCTTGCCTGCATCGTCATACGGTTTGGAAAATCGGCTTAAAGCAGCTCGTGCGCGCAAGACAAGCGCGCAAACCGTCAGGCCAATCGCCCTCACCTGGACGCTAAGCCGGTTGCACTGTGCGCTCAACTGGAAACCGCATGGAAGGCCATGTTTGTAATGTGGAATTTCCCATTCTTTGGCGGGTTCAGTTTCGGGATTGGGCGGAGCAGCGCACAGGACTTCAGCGATGATGCAGTCAGCGAAGGGGAGCGTTCCATTGCGTCTCCCCTTCGCTGGCTGGCTTTCTACGGTATTAGTGCGGTAACACCAGCAACCCGCTTTCAAGCAGCTTTTCCGTCAGCCGGTCCAAGGCCGCGGGAAACTTGTAAGAGATGGTGCGGACGCCCATCCCCAACAAGACAGCGGCTTCGGCCTGGGTGTACTCCTGGAGCACGATCCGGCTCAGCATCATGCGGTCCAGCGATCCCAACTGGTTCAGGCACTTCTCCACGTCGAGGACGAAGATCACAGCGTCCTCGAAGGTGCGGATGGGCCGGCTGGAACACCACCCGCGGGCGATTGGGTCGCCCAGGATGGACGGCGCCCTGCCCACCTGCATCGATGCGTAGAGGTAACGCCGCAACATGCTCTCGGTATGCTTCCGATAGAAGCCCAGGCTGACGACCGGCTCGGCGGCCGGCGCTTTTACGGCCGGCTTTGCCACTGGCCGCGCTGTTGGACCTTTCTTCCAATTCCTCCGATCTTCGTATTCTGTCTGCTGTGGACTGCTAACTCCCCAAACCATCGGCAACTGGAGTGCTGCGCTCATAGCGCACCTCCGATTGCTTCAGCCATGGCCCAAACCTTGACCAGCGTTTTTTGGGCCGGGCGCCCGCGCCGTTTGCGGCTCTCCGGCGATGGAAAGTCTCTCAGCTTCTCTTCACAGCCTTTGCAGTACACACTCCCTTGGGTCTGGGCGCGGTACCAAAGACAGCCGCACCCCTCGCAAATTTTCAAATGCACGCGCAATTCCATGACGAAATCTCCGTGTTCTCGCTTTATCCCGACGGTTTTGCCTTGGTATCTTATTTCCGCGGGGCAGAAAGAACCGGGTATGGCTGCTCAGGTTTCTTGCGCCCTGATGGGGGATAGCCGTCCGGATTCTCTCGTTGTTTGTCATGCGTATGGCGCGCAGATCCTGGAATTTCCGTGGCGAGCCTTCCCTGGACGCCTCTGCCGAGCGCTTTGGGGCGGGGATGAGAAAGCCGGAAGAATGATCACCTTTTGGCGGATGTTCATGGGCTGCTGAAGGGAACAAAAAGTTACCCGTTTCAGAGTTACGACCATGAAGCGATTCTCAATAAATTCCCACAAGCCAGTAACGGATTAAGTAAAGCAAATCTAGTGAGATGGTTCTCTTGCGTCAATCTCTCCCGGAGGCTTTCTGCTACCGCGCTTTTCAATCTTCAATCAAGCGCCGAAAATGAAGGCCAATCAGCCCTGTTAGGTTTTCAGAAGGCAAATGAGGACCGTTCGTCCCCATTGCTGGTGGCGGACTATCCACAGATGAATTTTACCCAGATGCACGAGCGACTCCGCCTGGAACTGCTGCGCAGGATACAGCGGGGGACGGTCAGCGTCTCGCTACTGGCGCGCCAGACCGGTTTTGGGCAATCTCATCTGTCGAATTTTCTGCATAGCCGGCGGCAGCTTTCGCTGGAGGGGCTGGATCGGATTCTGGCGGCGCAGCAGATGGCGGCCAGCGATCTGCTGCCCGCGAGTTACCAGAGCAAAGCATTGCCAATGGATGAGGAAGGCAGTGCCGTTCCGGTCGTCTCCCACGCGGTGGCGCTCTTCGAGCCCTTTATCCGGCCCGCGGCCGTGCAGTCCGTGCTGTACCTGCCCGCCGGACTGCTGCAGTCAATCCGGGCCCGGGTGTCGAACTCACGCCGCGCCTGGCAGCGATTTGTGGCCGTGCGCATTCCGGGGGCTGACAGCCTGCCGATGGAGCCGCTGGTGCTGCCGGAGGCCATCACGCTGATCGACCGGCACTACAATTCGCTGATGCCCTACCGGCCGAACCGGCCCAATCTTTACGCTGTGCGGCACGGGGCGCACCTGACGCTGCGCTACGTGGACTTTACGGCGAACCGGCTGGTGCTGCGGCCGCACAACATCGCTTTTCCCGTGGACCTTATCGAAGTGGACTCCGGGGAGCCGCCCAGCGAACTCATTGCCGGGCGCGTCGCGCTGATTCTGAACGAGCCGTGAGCGGCCTCAATCCTCGTGTCCCGAGTCGGGATTGTCGAAGCGGGTGAACTTGGCAATGAAGTTCAGGTGGACGGTGCCGGTGGGGCCGTTGCGCTGCTTGGCGATGATGATCTCGGACTTGGCTTTGTCGGCCTCGCTCATCTCCTCGTCGCGGGTGTAGTAAGACTCGCGATGGATGAAGGCGACGACGTCGGCGTCCTGCTCGATGGAGCCGGACTCGCGCAGATCGCTGAGCATGGGGCGGTGGTCGTCCTTGCGCTGTACGCCGGCGCGGGAGAGCTGGGAGAGGGCCACGACGGGCACTTTCAGCTCCTTGGCCAGGGCTTTCAGGCCGCGGGAGATGGCTGAGACCTCCTGGGTGCGGTTCTCGTAGTTCCTCTTGCCGGACGAGGGCACCGTGGCGGACATCAGTTGCAGGTAATCGACCACCACGAGGTCGAGGCCGTGGTTCTGCTGGAGCCGCCGGGACTTGGCGCGCATCTCGGCCAGCGAGATGGCGGCCGTGTCGTCGATGAAAAGGCGCGACTCGACCAGTTGGCCGAGCGCATTGGTGAGTTTTTCGTGGTCTTCCCGGCCGATCATGCCTTTCTGCAGCAATTGCTGGTCCACCCAGGCCTGGGAGGCCAACATGCGGCGCAAGAGCGACTCCTTGCTCATTTCCAGGCTGAAGACGGCCACCGTGGCGTTGTGGTTGATGGCCGCATTCTGGGCGATATTGATGGCCCAGGCGGTTTTTCCCATCGAGGGACGGGCGGCGATGATGATCAACTCGCCCTTCTGCAAGCCGCTGGTCATGATGTCAAATTGAGTGAAATCGGTGGCCAGGCCGGTGACTTCGCGGCTCTGCTTGTAGAGATTGTCGATGTTCTCAAAGGAGTTCTGGACGATTTCGCCGAGCGACTGAAAGCCTTGGGTGAGGCCTTTTTCGCTGACTTCGAGCAGTTTTCCCTCGGTCTCGTCCAACACCCCGAGCGCGGACTCGCCCCCGTCGGCGGCGCGGGCGATGGCGGACGAACAGATGGCCATGAGCCTGCGCAGCAAGCTCTTGTCCTTGACGATGCGGATGTACTCTTCGATGACCGGACGGCGCGGCAAACCCTCGGTGAGCGAGGCCAGATAGGCGACGCCGCCGATGGATTCGATCTCCTTGTAGCGGGCCAGTTCGTTGGACAGCGTGACGATGTCCACAGCGTGCTGGGCGTCCATCAACTCGGTCATGCGCAGGAAGATGCGGCGGTGCGAGTCGAGGGAGAAGTCGTCCTCGTTGAGCTTTTCGGCGGCCTCGGCGTGGGCGGAATTATCCAGCAGAATGGCGCCGAGGATGGTTTTTTCGGCATCGATATTCGCTGGCAGCACGGAGTCGAATGCCAAATCAGAGATGGTGGCCATGAATTCGAGTGTAGGCCGGACGGGGCAGCAAAAGGCTTGTGCATCACCGCGCAGAAATGTGGGAATCCCAGAAGGTGAACCCAATCCGGCACAGATGCGAAGGCCCTTCGGCTTTGCCGAAGGGCCTTCAATCAACAACAATCCAGCCTACGCCGTGACAGTCCGCACAGGTTTGGATCCCACAAAGCCATAGAAGGCAATGTAGAGGTAGCAGAGGACTGGCAGAAGCAGGGCAATCTGGTAGGTTGTGTGGTCAACCAGGTAACCAATCACCACCGGTATCACCGCTCCGCCCACCACTGCGGTCATAATCAGTCCCGACCCCTTGCTGGTCATCGGCCCCAGGCCTACGATGCCCAGCGTGAAGATGTTGGGGAACATGATGGAGTTGAAGAATCCCACCAGAATCAGGCTTCCGATGGCGATGTGCCCGGCTGAGAAGATGGAAACCACAACCAGGGCCGCGGCGGCCAGGCCGAAAATGCCCAGAAGCTTGCCGGACTTGATCTTGCTCACCAGCCATGATCCCAGCAAGCGGCCCACTAAGGCGCCAAACCAGTAGAAGACTACAAGCTTTTGTGCAGCGGGCTCAAGCAATACATTCAGGCCTCCGTGCTTGAAATCGCTGAAATAGAGCACCATCGTGGTGGCAAGGCCAACTTCTACGCCTACATAGGCAAAGATGCCCAGAGCGCCCAAGACCGTGTGCCTGAAGCTCCAGATGCTGCGGCTCAGCAGATCGGCGCCGTCTTTTCCGGGGCGGAAGGACTGCGTGACAGTAATGTGGGGTAACCGCATGAAGGCAACGGCGATTCCCAGGATGACCAATCCAAAAGCGATCACCAGGTACGGGACGCGCACCGTGTCCGCAATTCCCATTTGGTAGGTATGCTGTTCCGCGACGCTCTTGGCGGCAATCTGGGCGGGGCTCAATACGCTGGTCGTCAGAATGAATGTTCCCGCAACCCACGGCGCGATCGAACCGCCAATCGAATTGAATGCCTGAGCCAGGTTGAGCCGAACCGGGGCGCTATCCTCAGGCCCGAGAATCGAAATATATGGATTCGCCGAGGTCTGAAGTGCGGCTACGCCCGCTCCCACCACAAAGATTGCCGTAAGAAACAGCGGGAAGGAGACAAAGAAGGCAGCGGGTACAAACAGCAAAGCGCCGATGACCTGAATGAACAATGAAACCACCATTGTGCGCTTGTAGCCAATGGTCTCAATCAGTTTGGATGTCGGCGCCGAGAAAACCAGATAGGCGGTAAAGAAGGCCCCTTCGGCCAGCATCGCCTCCCATACGGGCAGCTTCTGGATCTCGAAGATTTTCTTTAGATGGGGCACCAATCCCATGTTCAGGTTGGTGATGAACCCGAAGATGAAGAACAGCGCGGTGACCGTGATAAACGGGACAAGGTACCCCGGCGACGTTAGGGCCGCCGATTGCTTGGATTCTGCTGCCATCGAATTTTGCTCCCCACTTCCCCTAAAAATTCGCCCAGTTCGGCTTTTGGTGCATCCAGGGGAGCAGGAGATATGCGGGACGGTGGCCGGCTGGTGTTTGGCCGGAGGGTTCGCTTTTATCCTGAAATCCCCGCTTTCCTGCTGCACTCAACACTATACGGAAAACCCGGCGTTGGGAAAGAGATGGCATGACGGCCCAGGGAAGACGCATCGCGATCGCTGCGGCAGATGAAGATCGACAAGAGGCTTCCGAACCGGTCCAGAAGCTGCGGCATGATGCGGAAATGCTTTATCCTCAGAGAAAAGCAAGGAGATCGAGATGGCCAATGGAACATTGAGCAGCGCCAAAGTGAAGAAGGTTCTTGCGGCGCTGGAAGGCAACTGGCAGGCCGAGATGGAGGGCTACCACACGTACCAGACGCTGGCCGACCGGGACACGGACCCGGTTCGCGCGCAAGTGTTGCGCCACCTGGCCGGAGCCGAGTGGGAGCACGCCGCGCTGTGGCATGGGCGCATCGAGGAGCTGGGCGGAGCCGAACCTGTTTACCATGGCAACCCCGGCGGCGAGGCCAACTCGCTGGCCAACCGCGCTGGCGGCATCCGGATGGCCCTGCGCCGCCTGGAGATCGAAGAGAGCCGCGACATTGCCAAATATGGCGAGCAACTGAAGTCGCTGGGCGATGAGGAATCCATCGCCATCCTCGATCACGTCATTGAGGACGAGAAAGACCACTACCGCGAGCTGGGGTCGCTCTTGCGCGGTCACTACACGCAACCCGCTGGCGAGCACAAGATCAACGCCCAGGCGATTCTCGACGAACTGTTGGCCAAGCGCAACCAGGGCCGCAAGCAGCCGGGCAGTTGGATCGGCGACGCCATCTACGGGGTTAACGACGGACTGGGGGCCATCTTCGGCATCGTCAGCGGCGTCAGCGGCGCCACCGCCGGCGACAGCAAGTACGTGCTGCTGGCCGGTCTCTCCGGCCTGATCGCCTCTGCCCTCAGCATGGGTTCGGGCGCCTACCTGGCCGCCAAGAGCGAACGGGAAATCTACCTGGCCGAAGTGGCCCGCGAGCGCGAGGCCATCCAGATGAACGGCCCCGAGGCCCGCGAACTGCTCTCGCTCTACTACCAGGTGAAGGGCCTGCCCGAGGAGGACGCCCAGAACGTCGTCAAACACATTGCCAGCGACCCCGAACAGATGCTGCGCGTGCTGGCAGGTGAGCGGCTGGGCACCAGCGAAGACGCGCTCGCGAATCCGCTCGTCTCAGCCGGCTCAGGGGCGCTCTCCACCGCCGTCGGCGCGGCCATCCCCATCATCCCCTTCTTCTTCTTGAATGGAATCGAAGCGGTCATTGCCGCCGCCATCATTTCGCTTGCCGCCCACTTCGCCGTCGGAGCCGCCAAGTCGTTGATTACCACCCGCTCCTGGTGGTCCTCCGGCCTGGAGATGACCGTGGTCGGGGCTCTGGAAGGCGCAGTCACCTACGGTATCGGCTTCCTGCTGGGCAAGGGAGGGATGTAGTTCACAATTAAATACCTTTCGCATGAATCCGTTCGACTCATGAGCGCCGGTGGCATTATGATGCTGACCAGTGGCCGCTTTCAGCCAAAACGAACTTGACGAGCTGATCTCCTGCCCGAAGGAGGTTTCCGATCCTCCAAAGCGGGAAATGAAGCTGGACCGGGCACATTTGCGCAACGATGCAAAACTGGTTGCATCCAACGGATGCCAGGGCGACTTCACGATGTTCATGCGCAAGAATGAGGACTTTCCTGAGAACTTCTCGATCGGGCTGATCTATAACCCGCATGATGGTTGTGGCGAGATCACATTGCTTCGGTGCAACGGGCCACACGGAGGGTTCAACAGGAGCATCGATTCTGAGCATCCGCACTTCGATTACCACATTCATCGGGCGGACGTAAATGCGGTTGAAGCTGGACAAGCAGCGGAGAAAGATGCAATTAAGACATCTGAATATGCGGCTTTCGAGGAAGCACTTCAGTATTTTGTAAAGGCGATCAACTTGAATTCCAAGGACGCGCAAAAGCACTTTCCTCCTCGGACTCAAGCCTTCCTTGCTTTTGAATAGTAGCCGAAATGGACATTCTTGCGAATCTAAAATCCGAACTCGATCACTACGTCTCTTTTCGTGAGAAGCGTCCAGGGGTGGTGCAGGTCCTCGCTCCCCTCTTTCATGAGGATGGTGACATGGTAGATATTTTTCTCGATCTTCCAAAGCCGCCAAGCGAGTCGATTCGTATCTCCGATCATGGGATGACCTTGATGCGCCTGTCCTACTCCTACGATGTAGATACTCCCACCAAGCAGCGCATCCTGGATCGTATCTTGTCGGAAAACGGAATCACTGAAGAACGAGGACGCCTCTTCATCGAAACAACGCTGGAGCATGTGTATCCGGCGCTACTCCAGTTTGCGCAAACGGCGGCCAAGGTCAGCAATATGCAGGTATTCAAGCGGGAGATAGTTCAGAATCTATTTTACGAAATGCTAGGCGACTTCGTGAAGAGTACGCTCGGTCGCTTCCGCCCAGTTGAAAGCTATCAGCCTATTCCGGCGCGAGATGATCTCGATGTGGATTGGAAATTGAGCTTGCTCCCGCGCGAAATATTTTTATTTGGCGTAAAAGACAATGCGAAGGCACGGTTAGCCGCCCTTGCGTGCCGAGAATTTCAAATCTCTCGAATCCCCTTCAGAAGCGTCATTGTTCATGAAGACTTCGAGAACGGCCTTTCGAAAAAGGATCAGTCAAGGATAACGAACGCCGCCGACAAGCAATTCACTTCACTCGCGGACTTTCAAGCAAATGCGGAAAGCTATTTCCTCAGAGAGACGGAGACTATTCAATGAGGAGCTAGCGAGCTGCTAGCCGCCACCAGCTCTCGCGCCGCCTGCCGTCCGAGGCGGATGCAGTCAGGGACGCCGATGCCGTCGTAGGCGTTGCCGGCTAGGCGCAGGCCGGGTAATGTGGCGACACGGCTGGCGATGAGCCGTGTACGCTCCTTGTGGCCGACGGCGTACTGGGCCATGGCCTTTGGCCAGCGCGAAACCTGGGCGTGCTCCGGCTCGGCGGCTTGAGGCAGAACGCTGTTGCCGAGGATTTCGCTGAGTTCGCGGCGCACGGTGGCCACCAGAGCGGCGTCCGGCGCGGCCATCAGGGCCTCGTTTTTCATGCCGCCCAAAAATGCGCGCAACACCACCTTACCCTGCGGCGTGCGGCCCAGGAACTTGCGGTGGACAAAGGTGCAGGCCAGCATCGAGCGGCCTTCCACAACCGGAACCAGGAAGCCGAATCCGTCCGGCAGCCGGCCCAGTTGGGTCTCGTCGTAGATCAGGTTGATGGTGATCGACGAGGAGTAGGGAATGGCGCTCAACTCCTTGCCCAGCACGGGGTCAACCCCGCTCAGCAGCGCACCGGCCGCCCAGGCGGGCGAGGCCATGATGACCGCGTCGTAAAGTTCCACAGCGCCGGCGTCACTTACCTTCCAGCCGCGTTCAACTTTTTCCAGGCTGCTGACCGGCGTGGAGAGGCGGACCGAAGCTGGGTCAATCCGCGCGGTAAGGGCGTCCACCAACTGCTGCATTCCGCCGCGCATCGCGGTGAAGATGGGGCGGCTTCCGCCGCTGGACCTTTTTTGGACAAGCGCTTTGGCCCTGGCGCGCATCTTGCGGTGCGCGGCCAACATGCCGCGGGTGAGCGAGCCGTATTCTTCTTCCATCTCCACCAGGCGCGGCAGCACGGTGCGGGCGCTCAGTTGCATGGAGTCGCCGCCGAAGATGCCGCTCAGCAGCGGATCGGCCAGCCGGTCGACGGTCTCGCGGCCGAAGTGGCGCTCGACGAGCGCGGCCACGGATTCGTCCGGCAGCCCTGTAGGGCGCGGCGGGTGCAGCAGTTCCAGCCCCATGCGAATCTTGGTGCGCAGGCTGAAGAGGCGAGTCAGCGCGGTGGGAATCAGCTTGGTGGGCACCAGGAACATGAGCCCGTCGGGCAGCGGAATCAGGCGGTTGCGCACCACAATGCACGTCTTGCGGTCGGCGTCGTTCGAGGGGATCAGCTCGCCGGCCAGCCCCAGTTCGCGGCACAACTCGGCGGCCGACGGCTTTTCGGTCAAGAAGGAATCCGGGCCGCGCTCCAGCACCGCGCCGTCCACGACCTCGGAAGACAAGGAGCCGCCCAGCCGGTCGCGCGATTCAAAAAGCGTGTACTCGACCTGTGAGCCAGCCTTGCGCGCCTGCTCCAACTCATACGCCGCTGCCAGCCCCGCGATTCCGCCGCCAATGATTGCCGTCCGCATGGATTTCCTCACTCTCCATTAAAACAGTTCCGGCCAGAGGCTTGCTTGCGGGGAGCAATCCAATTCAGCGGAAAGCTGGGGCCAGGAAACCACAGTTTCGCAGTTTCACAGTCTGCGGGCTTCTGTGCGGATGAGGCGTGGAATTCATTTGTTTTGTATAGGTTCGGCTGGCTCAAAAGAATGATCTGCAAGAAAGCCAAAAATAATTAGGGGGGGTAGGGGGGGGGGAGGCTTTTTTGGTATAAACCGGGAGGATAGTTGACAGAACAGACCGGGCACATCCCTGACAGGTTGGACAGTCGTCAGTGGACAGTGAGCAGTGGTCAGGAAATCCACGCTCTACTGATCATTCCTATTGTGCGCTGACGAAAGGGAATTCTACGCAGAAGACAGAGGAGAAAACTCCAGGGCTACGGATTTGCCAGTGGAACCCGCACCAGGATCGCATCGTCCACGCGCACAATCAGCCTTGAGTATTTCTCTTTCCCGGCATTCCGCATGGCTTCGTAGCGCGGGTTGAGCGGCTCCACGTTGACGTGGAGCGGGGCTTTGGGGTTGTTGGGCACATCAAAACTCACGCGGATATCGGGCTGCCCGTCGCCGTCCACGTCCACCAGGTCGGATACATGCGCCGGCAAGGCGCTTACGGGACTCCAATCCAGTTGCACGAACGGCTTTTCGTTCTGAAGCATGTGTGGATAGACCGGGCGGTGAATGGCGATGGAGTAGGCGCCGTTCTGGACGGTGCGCACCTTGGGTCCGCCGGAGTACATCTCATCTACATGCAGTCCGAGAGCCGCAAAGCCTTTAGAGAAGATCCCCATCAGCAGAAATGGCGTCAGCAGCGCCACAAGCATGGTCAACGCAGCCGCCGTGTAGCCGAGTTTAGCGCGCAGTGTCATGGATACCCTCTAAGCGAGAAAGTGGAGAATGGTGACGAGACCCTGAGCGATGATGCTGCCGCCGAACATGACGGCCAAGGCCCAGGCGGAATAGAGAAACATGAGCCGCGCGCGTTCGGGTTTCCAGGCTAGCTCGGTTCCCTTGATATGCCAGACAGCAGCCTGCCGCGGGCACGCATCCACACACGCTCCGCACTTCATGCAGGTGAGCAGCGTCTCGCCGCGCGCAATGGACTCCTTTGAGAGAGACATGTTGGGGCAGGCTGTCTGGCAGACTGTACAGGACTTGCAGCGCGTCTGGTCGATCTTCACCTCGAAGATGCTGATCTTGTTGAAGAGGGATTGGAAGGCGCCAAACGGGCAGAAGAAGGAACATTGCGTCCTCTTCCTGGTCAGCAACGGCAGCGTGATCACCAGCGCGGCAAACAGCAGGACAAAGATTCCGTTCTGCACCAGGCCAACCGTGTTTCGAGCAGCTACGTATTCCGAGACGGCCTTGAAGGGGCAGAGCCACATGCAGTAAGCCGGCTCAAAGAGGGCCAGCGAGAGCAGCACCATGGCCAGCAGGACGGCCCACGGGCCATAGCGCCAGCGCGGGTCGATCTTGCGAATCTTCGCGCGCGAGGGCACCGCGGCCATGCCCTCTTCAATTCCGCCAAAGAAACATGCGTAGGCGCACCAGCCTTTGCCGAGCACCAGCGTAATGGCCAGCCAGAGGCCCACCATGGCTGCAATGCCGCGGCCGGATGACAAGATTGAACCGGGGAAGACCAGCGTTTTTGTGAGCGCGGCGGGCAGGATGAGGAGCGGAATGGGCATGAAACAGAAGGGCGTCCGGCCGGCGATCATCTCTTCGATGGGGATGCCCATGGTGCCGCGCGCGATGACCATGTTGTAAATGAAGCCGACGGGAAAGAGGATTCCCAGGGTCACGAAGAACCAGCGGCGCCAGCGATAGGTTTTGCCCGTCCGCATCATCATGAAGAACAGCGCAGTCATGAAGAGCGCGGTCATGGCCGCGGCGATCCGCGACTTCGGGTCAGTGTGCGTGCCGGGGTGGAAGAACATGAGCAGCGACCAGACGGCGATCGGCAAGGTCAGCAGAAGCGACCGGACGATGCTGCGCGGCGGCGCGGGGGCAAGCCGCGGCAGTCGAGCGTTAGTAGCCATATCCTTTTCTCCCCAGCAGCATGGCGATTCCCATAGAGAGGTAATAGAGGGCAATGAGCGCCATCGCCATTCGTGCGACGGTAATCACGGCCTGGTTGCGCGCTATGCAGCCCATGCCGACAAAAGGCATGAACCAGACGGATGTTCCAACAAAAAAGGCCCCAAAGAAGAACAAGGCGGCAGCCAGGCTGCCCAACTCAGCCGCTCTCACGCCGGCCGCCACAAAAGGAGGGCAGAGACTCAGGCCGGTCAGCAGGCCCAACGCGGCCGCGCCGCCCACGCCGCGATTCTTCGTTGCGCCGATCTGTACCAGTTTCGACTCCGAACACGACGGGCCGCAGATGTGTTTGGCGGAATATGCATACCAAAGCAGAACGCAGGCGAGCAGCACGTTGACCGCACCCATGAGAAACATGCGCGGCGCCGGCAACAGCGATGCCAGTGCGCCCAATTCCCAGGCCGCAACGGCAAACAGCAGATATCCCAGAAGGCGTGCTCCCAGGAAGGCGGAGAGATAACGGGCATGCGACCGCACCCCCGCACGCTCCGAAAGCAAGGAGGGAACCAGAACAGGTCCGCAAGCTGCTATGCATGCAGGTCCCGACACCAGACCCAGTGTCAGAGCCTCGCCGAAGACAACGAACGCAACCATGCATATATGCATCGTTGTTTCGCGGCGCGGTCGTCTGTGACGGATGGCACGCGAGGACGAAAGTGCCTTCTTCCGTCCTCGGCTTCAGCTGGGATCGAGTTGGACCGTGGCGTGCAATCCAATCTACGCGAGCGGCAAGCTAGCTTTTGGCGAAGGCCGCGGCTTCAGCTTCCAACTGCGGGTCCCAGTGCTTGGGCTGGTAGATGCAGCAGGGCTCGGGAGCAAGCGGGTCGCCGGTGAGGGCGTAGGCGCGGGCGCGCGAACCGCCGCAGATCTCCTTGTACTCGCACGCGCCGCACTTGCCTTCCAGCTTGCTGGTGTCGCGCAGGGATTTGAAGATGGGGGCGTTGCGGTAGATCTCCGCCAGAGGCGTCTCGCGCACATTGCCCGCGTGGATGGGCAGGAAGCCGCTGGGGTAGACGTTGCCTGTGTGGGAGATGAAGAGGAAGCCCTTGCCGTCGTTGACGCGGCGGGTGGTCCAGCTCGCGGTGCGGGTTTGGGCGTCGGCCGTGGGGGCCCCGGGCTCGTATGCATGCGGCGCGGCTCCGGCCTTCAGGCTGCCCGGATGGCCGTGGCCGATCTGGCGCTCCTGCAGATTGTGCTGCAACAGGTAGCGGCGATAGTGCATCGCCTCAGTGGTCTTGATCTGGAAATTGACCCGCAGTGAAAGCTCGTAGATTTTGGCGAAGACCTGCTCGAACTCCTCTCCGCTGAGCAGGTCGTCAAGCTGGCCGCGGCCTACGGGAACCAGGAAGAAGACATTCCACATGACGATGGCCAGCCGCTCGAAGAGGGCGCAGAGGTTGTCCAGATCCTGGGCGTTGTGGCGGCTGATGGTGGTATGCACCTGGATGGGAATGCCCGCCTCGTTGGCCCACTCGATGGCCTGGATGGTGCGCGCCCATGCGCCGGGAAGGCCGCGGAAATTGTCGTGAATCTCCGGGGTCGAGCCGTCCAGCGAGATGCCCAGCCGGACCAGCCCGGCTTCCTTGAACTTGAAAATCGCATCGCGGGTCAGCAGGGGCGTGGCGCTGGGGGTGAGCGCCACGTGCACGCCCTTGTCGGCGGCGTAGCGGATCAGCTCGAAGACGTCCTTGCGTTTCATGGGGTCGCCGCCGGTGAAGACGAAGATGGGAATGTGCATCGCGGCGATCTGGTCGATCAGCGCCTTGCCCTCGGCGTTGGTTAGTTCGTCGGGGTGGGCGATAGGCTGGGCGGCGGCGCGGCAGTGCTTGCAAGCCAGGTCGCAGGACTGGGTGACCTCCCAGATGGCGAGGAAAGGTGTTTCGTCAAAGTTCAACCCGCCGCGGGCGGGGATATTTTGCATCGGTTCCATGAGACCTCCAGCGGAATCGGGGCGGGAAGGCCCGGGAAAGGGGCCCGCGCCGGGGGTGAGCTGTCTTCCGTACTTCAAAAAAACTGAGACGCTGCCAATAAGATGATCTCCCTCGGGGGGAAGTCGCATTGGATGACTTCGGCAGGGCGCCTTGAACTGGAAAAACGCTCGAGATCGCTACGATTCGACTTTAGAAGACCAGCTTTGGGGGTGGGCGGGCTGTGATTTAGATCACATTATCCCGCTCGGTCGGCAGGCTCGTCATTCTCCCTCTGGACAAAATCCAGAAAAGAGCGCATCATGCGGTTTCTACCGGACGATTGGCTGAACCCCGCGCGCCTAGAGCGGTTCTCCAAGTGGTGTAGAGGGAAAGCACAAGCGCTGAGTGGCTTTTTCCTTAAGAAAAAGCCACCTTGCAATACACCAGAAACGCCACAGGAATTGGAGAACCGCTCTGTTGGCTGAATGAGGGGTTTCGGGCCACCGGCAGTTGCGAGGGCGGCTCTTCAGGAGCGATTCAGGTCGCACCGCTCAACGCCACCGGACGCCGCATTCCGATGGCAAGTCTCCTAACACCTGGCCGCGCCTCCGGGAGGTTACCATGGCCGTTCTGCTTAAGCCAGGGTGGAGCAAACCCTCCACCATCCTCTTTGCCTCCGAGATTCCCGCCAATGAGAAGACTTTTGCCTTTGCTTTGGCGCAAGCCATCGAGTTTGGCGCGAAGCTGATCCTTTTTCACTCCTATGACACGCTGATCGTGGGCGCATCGGAGGCTTCGAGTATCCGCTACTACGACGAAGCCGCCGCCGCCCGCGACGAGATGGAGCGTATGGAGCCGCTGGCGCAGCGCGTCCGGGATGCGGGCGTTGAATGCGAAACGGTGGTGCGGCCGGGAATGGCCGCCGATCAGATCCTCATCCTGCTCTCTGAGCGGGAGGTAGACCGCATCATCATGGGCACTCACTCGCCCGGTCCCATCGGCAAGCTGCTGGTGGGCTCGGTGGCCGAGGCCGTGGTGCGCACCGCCAGGGTTCCGGTTTGCATCGTCGGCCCCGATGTGGTGGATGGCAAATACCGCAACTTCGCCACCCGCACCATTTTGTGCGGCGTCAGCTTCCACGAATCCAGTCTTATGGTGGTCGGCTTTGCCGCGGCACTGGCCGCGCAACACAACGCGCACCTGATCCTGCAGCATGTGATCCAGCCTCAGGAACGCGCTGAGGCCCTCGCCGGCCGATCCATCGACCAGGTGGAAGCCGAACTGATCGCCAGGATTCCGGCCGAGCTGCAAGGCAAGATCGCCGTGCAAGCGGTTGTGGGGCCGGGCGACCCGACCGAGGAGCTGCTCTACCAGGGCCGGACGCAGCAGGTCGATCTGATTGTGCTGGGAGCGCAGGGTGCATCGGCCTTTGCCGCCGCTGCCCGCCAGGGAGTGGTGTACAAGGTGCTGGCCCACGCGAATTGCCCGGTAATGACCCTCTCGCCGGTGGTGCTGGCGGCCAGCGGCGCCAAAAAGGAGAAGACTCGCCTGACCGAGGTTTTTCTGGCGGGGGTCTTCTAGAAGTGTTTCAAGACCGGCGGCCCCGGCGACAGGTCTTCGCCGCCGGGGTTGGAAGGCAGCAGGTTCTTCCGCGGCCCGTGGAGCCGCTAACTTTCATTCATGACTGCAAAATTGTGATGCGTCGGCTCATGTTCCTGCACGAGTACGCATGGAATCTGCGGCACGGTCCGAGTATACTGGCGGCAAGGCGGCGGGCGCTGAGCCGGGCATGGGGCCAGGCATTGAACCTTGCGGCCCCAAGTGAGGTGCGTCTTCCGCAGGGACTCCGGTTCACTGACGTCTGACGTTCCACCATCGGAGATTTCCCGTTGGCGCGCCGTGGCTCGTGTGCTTCGAAGTCCACTGGACGCCTTGGGTTGTGCCCTTCTTCCCGCCTCCTGTGCCCTATGCGGCTCCCCTCTGCCGCATCTTTCTTCCGTGCCCATCTGCGATCTTTGCTGGACTGAGTTTCCCGTTCAGGGCGGAAATCTGTGCACGCGCTGCGGCGACTCGCTGGACTCCCCGGCTCTGGCTGGCCCATCGAACTCCGGGTTGTGCCGGGCCTGCCGGATGTCGCCGCCGCCGTTTGAACGGGCAGTGGCTTACGGGCCATACGAAGGCCGCATGAAGGCGGCTATCCACGCGCTCAAATACGACCGGCTACACGCGGCGGCTCGCGGGCTGGGCCGGATGCTGGCTGAGGCCATTGCCCAGTTGGCGGCCGAGGCGCCGGCGGAGATGCTGGTGGTTCCCGTGCCGCTGCACCGGTCAAAGTATGCCGATCGGGGCTTCAACCAGGCTCGCTCACTGGCTGTCCATGCGCTTGCGGCGCTTGCCAAGACGCATCCGCAGTGGCGGCTTACGCTGGCTTCGACAACCCTGATGCGGCTGCGCGCCACCGAGAGCCAGGCAGGGCTGACGCCACGCCAGCGGCGGCTGAATGTGCGCGGCGCGTTCGTGGTTTCCGCCCCGGCCGCGGTCAACAAGAAGCACGTTCTGGTCATTGACGACATCTTCACCACTGGCTCGACGGCCCGCGCCGCGGCCCAGGCGCTGGTTCAGGCCGGCGCGGCCTCGGTGTGGGTGGCTACGCTGGCCAGGGCGGGCCGTGTGCGCGACGTCCGCCGCGTCACTTCTTCCCGTTTTGACGATGCGGAGGAAAATCTCAACCAGGCTGGCAGCGCGCCGGCCGCAACCTTGCAAGGAGCCAGCATTTATTCATCGGACGACCAATCATCTTTTTAGCGAGGGAAAAAAGGATGTCCCTGGGAAAAGCCATGATTCATGCGCGCAAGCAGAAGTCCATCGCCAGGGCCGCGGCCTTGGCCGGTGAACAAGTGACATTGCAGTCCGCTCACATCCTGCAGATGCCGGTGCTGGTTCTCAACGCATCCTATGAGCCGATCAATATTTGCGGCGCGCGCCGCGCGTTGGTGCTGGTGCTGAAGGGCGTTGCGCGCACCGAGGAGGAGCATGCGCTGATCCTCCACGCCCAGCGCAGTTACATGGCCATGCCTTCGGTGATCCGGCTGCTGGAGTATCGGCGCATTCCCTACCAGACGCGCGCCCTCTCGCGCAAAAACATCCTGCTGCGCGACCGCAACACCTGCCAGTACTGCGGGGAAGCGTTCGCGCCCGCCGATCTCACGCTGGACCACGTGATTCCCCGCTCCCGTGGCGGCGACTCGACCTGGGAGAACCTGGTGGCCTGCTGTCACGCCTGCAATCGCCACAAGGGCAACCAGATGCTCAGTGAGATCGACGATATGATCCTGCTGCGCGAGCCGCGTCCCTTCTCGCTGCACACCAGCCGCCAGATCATGCGCATGTTAGGCCGCGCCGACGACCGCTGGCGGAAGTATCTTTTTTATTGAGTAGTCAGTAGTCAGTAGTCAGTAGTCAGTAATCAGTTATCAGTTGTCAGTTGTCAGTTCTGTTGCACTCAGTTCTTCGTCGATTCAATGAGCGCATAAAGCATCTTACCGACTTCGTGCGATAGACTTTCTGCGCAGTCGAGCAACTTGGGATTTCCTATGCCGAGGGCGCGACTGATCTCAAGTTGCGTTTGCAGCTCGAAGTTTGAACCTCGGGCTATGCCGAGAAACTGTCGGAATTCGCCGCTGGTCAGCCTTCCTTGTCCTTCTGCGATATTGCTCGCCACAGAAACTGCTGAGCGCCTGATTTGGCTTGTCAGCCCGTATAATTCCTCGTGCGGAAAATCTCGTGTCATGCGATAAACCGCAACAGTCAGTTGGATCGCTCTCTGCCAAACCTGCAAATCCCGAAACGATTGATTCATAAAGCTCCTAGTTGTGAGTAGTCAGTTATCATCTGTCAGAGGTCGACTTTCAGTGGTCCACTGCCATGTCTTGGCGTAGCTGAAAACTGACAGTCCATAACGGACCTCTGACAACTTACCACTGCGAGCTTGCCTCGGGCAACTGACCACTGATAACTGACAACTGACTACGGCTTTGGCACCATAATGTCCTTCCCTTCATGAATCATCTTGCTTGCCCCCCGACCTGCTTGTACTCGGTGAACTTGATAGTTTCGCGGATGTGCACGTTCTGGGCCATGAAACCTTTGCCGGCGCTGAAGTGCAGGGTGCCTTCGGCCCGGGTGTAAACCGGGAACCAGTAGCGGCCGTCCACCTGCTGCCGCCAAATCATGAAAGGCGGATGCAGGTCTTTGCGGTTCTTGCGCGTGCCGTCGGGAACCATGTGGCCATTAGTTACTACGATCTGCAGGCCGGTTGCATCCACCCAGATGCGGCCTTGCGGCGAACGGTTCTTCTTATCGATAACTTCAGGACTAACATCGAAGACATAACAGTCCACCTCGTCCACCTTCTGCCGGCCCACGTACTTCACGCTATAGTGGCCGATCTGCTCGGCGGTAAGTACAAAAGAATTTCCGTGCTGAATCTCCTGTAGATCGGAGGGCGAGATCTGAACCCGCTGCAAGGTGCTTGCCGGCGCGTAGACGGTCTTCTCGGCGCGCTTGCCGGTGGAGTCGAAGAGCACGTCGTCCGCCTGGTAGTACTCGCCGTCCACGTTATTGTCCTCGTCGATGGTCTGCACACGGGCGGTGCGGCGATAGGTGTAGTGGTTCATCGCCCGCTGAAACTCGCTTTCTTTGGCGGCAAATTGGCGGATGATCTCCTCCGGCGCGAGGGAGGGCGCGGAGGTGTCCATGGGGCCGAAGCCCGCGTCCTGTGCCACGGGCGTAAATCTGTCCTTGTCCTGCGCTACGGCGGCGAGAGCGCAGAACCCAGCCAACAGCAACGTGATTCCCCATCGATTGCGCACTATTCTTCTTTCTCGCTACTTGTTTACAAGATAAGACGCAGATGCGGGCAGGGGTTCGGATACCACAGGCTATCGGGCCCAAAGCGGGGCCGATGCGGGGTCTTCCTTCCAACTAACAACTCTGTTGTTACGAAAAAGCACTTCAGACCTGCCGTACTCGAACCTGTCTTCAGTGAACGCCGTCGGGGTCCCTTGAACCATCAGCACAACATCTTTCGAAGAGCCAATAGTAAAAGACGTTGGAGTTGGATCGATAGCAGAGGCCGGCCAGAGCTTGACCCGAATCGGCGATGAAACAGGATCGATTCGCCAGCCAATGACGGAGCCGTCTTTGAAATACAGTTCCGACTTGCCGTACACAAGCTTGTTTTCAGACGATGCCGTGGGAGTTCCTTGCTGTGCCAGCACCTCGTCTCTGGTTGAACCGACCGTGATATAGGACGAGATCTTGCGTGGCGCGGCCGGGATTTTATTCTGATGCTGGCTGTAGGATTTCTGCGGCGCGGTTTGCACGGTGTGCGGGCCGGCGGCTGTTGCGACCTCTCCTGATTGCGAATTGTCTGGCGGCGCGGGCGCGGAGTTTCGCGGATGCAATCTTTGCAAGTCCCGCTCGACGGCTTCCACGAATCTTCTCTTTGGCGCCTCAAGCCCTTTCAGCACGCTCTGTTTGCCGTAGCCGTAGACCCGCGCTACTTCCTCGCTGGTGGGGTCCGGGACATCGAATGCTATCCAGATATATCTGCAAAGGAGAAGGACGAACGCAACCGCCGTAATCTTGAAAAGGATTCTGATTGTTGGCCAAATCCGCAGAGGAGGACTCCAGCGCGGCATTCCAATGGGCGTTGTTCCTCTCCTGGAAGATCGCCTTGAAGCAGGCTCCGGCGCCGCCGACGGCCCTTGGCCCGCTGCGTTTGTGCGGGCATCTTCTGGCCGTTGACCTTGTCCTCCTCTTCTGGGGGGCGAAGTAAGAAATTTGAATGCGGAATTAACATCCTTGAGCTTCGCCTCCGCGGCCTCCTTCAACTTCTGGTCGCTCTGAAAACGGTCCGGGTGCCAGACCTTGACGAGCAGGCGATAGGCATTTCTGATTTCATTCTCGGTGGCGCCGTTCTCAAGTCCGAGAGCTAGAAGAGCCGCGCACCGGGGACAGCGCGTGCTTCCGGCCTGGACCGCATTGCCGCACAAACAGGTATTCATTTCGCCCGATAGCCCCCGCTCTTCTTTCCGGTCAGAGAGACGGCCCAATTATAGAAGAGCTTCTCCGCGGCGTTGAAGCGCCGCGATTCTGCGCTTGACGAAGAGAATCCGTAGAATAACTCTGGATGGCATTTATCGAACAATACGATGTGGCCGTGGTGGGCGCGGGGCATGCCGGGTGCGAGGCGGCGATGGCGGCGGCGCGCATGGGGCTGAAGACGGCGCTGATCACCATGAACCTGGACCTGATTGCGCAGATGAGTTGCAATCCGGCGATTGGCGGCGTGGCCAAGGGGCACCTGGTGCGCGAAGTGGACGCGCTGGGCGGTGTAATGGGCGAGGTAGCTGACGCGGTGGGTATTCAGTTCCGGCTGCTGAATAGTTCGCGGGGGCCGGCGGTGTGGAGTCCGCGGGCGCAGTGCGACAAGCAGCTTTATCGCGTAAAGATGCGCGAGGTGCTGGAAGGCCAGCCGGGGCTGCATATCCGGCAGGCCGAAGTGGTGGGGCTGATTGTTGAGGAGGGAATAGGGAATAGGGAACAGGGAACAGAATCAGCGGTTGTTCCGACTCCCCACTCCAGCGGCGAAAACCTGTCGCCGAGAACCCCTGTTCCGCTGCGCTCCGCTCAGGATGTCAGCATCTATGCCAAGCGGCGAGTCCTAGGGGTGAAGCTGCGCGACGGCCGCCGGCTGCTGGCTGGGGCCACCATTATTACTACCGGCACATTTCTGAATGGGCTGATCCACATTGGGGACGAAAGCTATCCGGCAGGGCGCAGCGGGGAACCGGCCTCTGTTCTGCTGGGCGAGGCGCTGCGGGCGCTGGGGCTGCGGACGTGCCGGCTGAAAACCGGGACGCCGCCGCGGCTGGACGGACGCACCATTCGCTGGGAAGCCTTCACGGAGCAGGCGGGCGATGCGGAACCGACACCTTTCAGCTTCCGAACGAAGAAAATTGTGCAGCCGCAGATCAGTTGCCACATCGCCTTCACCACCCCGGAGACGCTGCGCATTATTCGCGAAAATGTGCATCGCTCGGCGATGTATTCGGGACAGATTGCGGGGATCGGGCCGCGCTATTGCCCGTCGATTGAAGACAAGATCGTCAAGTTCCCCGACAAAACCCAGCACCAGTTTTTTCTGGAGCCGGAGGGGTTGCACACCCACGAAATCTATGTGAACGGAATGTCTACCTCGCTGCCCATGGAGGTGCAGTGGGAGATTGTGCGCTCGATTCCGGGGCTTGAGGTGGCGGAGATGCTGCGCCCCGGCTACGCCATTGAATATGACAGCGTGGACGCGACCGAGCTGGACCGCGGCTTGCGCGTGAAGAGCATGGAGGGGCTTTACCTGGCCGGGCAGATCAACGGGACCAGCGGCTACGAGGAGGCTGCCTGCCAGGGCATCATGGCCGGCATCAACGCGGCGTTGTGGCTCAAGGGCGAACCGGCTTTCACCCTGGACAGGAGCGAGGGTTACATCGGCGTGCTGATTGACGACCTGATCTCAAAGGGAACCAATGAGCCCTACCGGATGTTTACCTCACGGGCCGAATTCCGGCTGCACCTGCGCATCGACAACGCCGACCGGCGGCTGACCCCGCATGGGCGGCGGCTGGGGCTAATCGATGACCAGGCTTGGGCGGAGTACGTGCGGAAGCAGGAGAGGATGAATGCACTCGAACGCCTGCTGACCACCCGCAAGGTGGACAGCCTGGAGCTGGCCGAGGCGGGGTTTGGTGAGCTGACGGCAACCGCCGGATTGACCTGGGCGCAACTGCTCAAGCGGCCGGAGGTGGGCATCGAAGCTGTGCTGGGGGCGATGCGCACAGAGCTGGAGGCAGAGCCGCTGCTGGCGGAGTGGATCGCAACGCTGGACCGGGACCCGGAGGCGCGGAGTGCGGCTCGCGCCGTGGAGACCGAGATCAAGTTTGCCGGCTACCTGGAACTACAGAAAAAATCCATTGCCAAGCTGAAGGCCGCCGAGGGGGTTGCGATTCCGGAGTGGGTTGATTATGGCGCCATCAGCGGGCTTTCGCGAGAGCTGCGCGAGAAGCTGGAGCGGGTGCGCCCCGGCACCATCGGGCAGGCCAGCCGCATCTCAGGCGTGACCCCGGCCGCGCTCAGCCTGGTGCATGTCTCGATTCGGCTGCAAGGCGCCCGGAGGCTGGCGAAGTAGCGCAGTATTGGAGTGGAGAACCGCTCTACGGAGCCACTTGCAACACTACCTTCTTGTGTCAGGGCACGACTCTAGTCGTGCCGCAAACGCGCCAATCTGGATTCCGGCTTTAGCCGCTGCGGAACTGTAAATAATTGAAAACAAAACCGCAGGGGCTAAAGCCCAACATAATTTTGTTGCTCTTCGGCACGACTAAAGTCGTGCCCTGACACTTTTCGCAGTCTCAATTGAATTTTGCAAGAGGCGCTACTGATTGCCCTTGTCGCCCTTGCCAAACCCCGGGATGTGGAAGGGCATCTCTTCGTTGGACTGCTTCTTGTGTTTGGCGTTGGTGTCCTCGGGGAGCTTGGTGCGCTGCGAGTTGATGCATAGCCAGCCGCCGTGGGAGCGCTCGAAGACGTGGGTGAAAACGCCCTTTTCATCCACTTGGCCGGAGCCGGCCTTGTGGTGCAGCAGATAGGTGCCGTTGGCCACCGCGATGTCGCCCAGCATACGCACGGTGATCACCTTCTGATCGAGATGGAGGGTCTTGTCCTCGCCGGTGATCAACTGGGCCAATTGCTGGTTGCGGGTGGTGATGTCGCCGCCCGCTGATACATCCATGAATAGAGGCGAGAGCACCAGCTCCAAGCTGTACTGGTCGCGCAGGTTGATGGCGTTGGACCAGGCGTCTTCAATCTTCTGAAACTCGCGAATCGCCGGGCTTTCGGCCGAGGCGACAGCGGGCTGAGGAGCGGCAGAAGCCCGCTCAGGGGCCGGATTCTGCGCCAGGGCAGAGCAGCATGAGAGCAGGAAGACAGAAAATCCAACCACAAAACGGGTTATACGCACCATGAACTCCAGCTCGAACGGTTTTCAGAGATCAGCGGTCAGATACCGCGGTTCCGACTGCATTTGAGGGATGGGGGGCTGATCCCTGGCTCCTTGATCCCTTTTCTCTGATGATAGCCCTTGGACGCGGCTGCAAGGTCGCAGATAGCGTAAAAAGGCTTTGGCAGCGGTCCTGGGTTTTTGATTATAAGCGGGCTGCCCGACTTACTGCGAACAGGCTCCTGAGACGGGTAGATTGCAGGATGACTTAGGATTAGACTGGCACGATGATCGAGAAGGGAAACAGAGCGAAGGTATGGACCTGTGGCATGTGCGGAGGCAGGATGTCTCCGTATTGGAGGCGGGCTCAGATCATTCGCTGTGAGAGCTGCTCACTCCTGTCCCGGAGCCGAATCCCAACCTCCGAAGAACTGCGGAAACTGTACAGCGCAGGCTGGGAGCGCCCCAGCGAAAACCGCTCGCTGACCGGCGGCACGGACCGAAGGCTTGCGGATAGGTTTGTTCAGTGTCTCGCGGAATCGCTGGGCCTTAAAAGCCTGCAAGGGCTTCGGCTCCTGGAGTTCGGAGCCGGGACGGGCGCCATGATGAAGGCGTTGAGCGCGGCTGGCGCTGAGGTCTATGGGGTCGAACCTTTTGGCTATTCTCAGCTCAAAAGGGAAGGCTTGAATGTCTTCCGTGATCTGAACGACTTGCCCGCGGGCATAAGCTTCGATGGGATATTCAGCACCGACGTTGTGGAACACCTCAGTGAGCCCTGGTCTACGGTGCGGCAACTCAAGGGGTTGCTCAGTCCTCATGGCTGGATGTACGTTTCAACGCCCAATGCGGCCAGCATGAACGCGCGGCTTACGCGCTCGAATTGGAGAGAATTGAAGAAGCGGGGCCATATTGTCTTTTTCCGGCCGGATTCTCTGGAATTTCTTTTCAGGAAATGCGGTTTTGCCGCACACCGGCGTCTTAGCTGGCGGGTTGGTTACGGGAAAGGACGATTGAAAGGATTGCCGGACACTCTGCTCCGCGCACTGAAACTGGATGGCGAACTCAGATATCTGGCCTTTCCGTCCGCAACGAAATCATGAACACGGACGCCCTGGCACGCTGCAAGAGGAGCAGGCGCTGGAGGGGATGATCATCTGCTGAATTCGGCAGCCAGGCCGTGGGGAGCACGCAGGCTCTAATTCAGAGTTTGCAGCCGCTCCGGCTGGTGAAGGGTGACCAGGGAGTCTTCGATGGAGATCCAGCCTTCCTTGCGGAACTGGCCCAGGGTGCGGGTGACGGTTTCGCGGGTGGTGCAGGCCATGGAGGCCATCTCCTCGTGGGTGAGCAGCAGCGGGAAGCGGAAGCCGCCGCCATCCATGTGTTCGCCGATCTGGTGGGCCAGCTCGAGGAGCAGGCGACCGAGGCGGGCGGCAACGGTGTCGGCCAGGGCGATGCGGCAGGCGTCCTGCAGGGCAAAGCGGTACTCCTGGCAGATGCACTGGACGGCGCGCATCTGGGCTTCTTTGTGGCTGCGCAGGAAGCTGAGAAACCGCTCGCGCTCCACGGGACGGAGTTGGGCCGCGGTCAGCGACTCGGCTGAAACCTCGTAGACGCCATGGGAGAGAACCGCATACAGGCCCAGCATGGAGCCCGGTCCGGCTACCCGGACAATCATCTGGCGATCGTGAACGTGCCCGGCGGTGAGCTTGAGATATCCGCCGCAGATCAGGTAAAGGCAGCGTGCATCCTCGCCCTGGGAGAAGAGCGGAGCCTGCGCGGGCAGGGAGACGGTGCTGGTGGCCAGTTCAAGGTCGGCCAGTACAGCGCTGCCCAGGGAGCAGAACCAGCCAGGGCGGCGATTGGAGCAGGCCGCGCAACCGACTGGAACCTGCCGTGCGATGTGCTTCTGCCGCGCTTGCGCTGCTGCCGAGTTCTCTGAGTGCGCCATGGCCTTGCCCCGTTCGCCGCCAGTTCGATCTCTCCATCCCGGTTCTTGACTCAACCCTGCACACTGCGCAAGGTCCGATCCGAGACAAAAAGGCCCCAGCCTCCAGGGGAAGAGACTTTTACCTAGAAAGAGTTTGCTGGAGCTGCCTCCGCTGTGGATGTGATGGGCCTCACGTCTATATGTGGCCGCGGCAGCAGGAGATTTCTCCCTGCGCGTTTTCTTCGTGACGCAAGGCTCCTCCCGTTCCGGCGGCGGGAGAGAGCGCAGTTGCTTCGCGGGCGGGATTTCCCGGTTGCTCCAGGGGATCTGAGAGCATCCGGGAATCCATGTCACTTTGGGGCAGGAAAGCCAAGGCCGAAATCGATCCCTCCGCCGTATGTGATGAGCATCACCGAACGAAGGCGAAATAACACGATAGGATTCATCGCATGGAGTGATGCTCCGCACAAAGAGCACCTTCCGTGACAAGGGAACTGATTACTGGGGCCGAGACGGCATTTCTGTATGGGAATGCACATTTCGTGCGGCCGAACGCCAGTATAATTGTCGCGGAAGTGGCTACGAGAGCACCCAAGGCGGTATTCGATGCATAGAGATAGGCCTGTTACGCAATTGCCGATTGGTGCGGTTCCGGGCAAAAGACCGGGGCTGCTAGCTGGTTTGATGTTGATGCTGGGCGCAGGCATATTGTGCGTCCCCATGCTTGCGGCACAAGCGCCCGGCGCCAAGCCGGCCACCGCGCAGGTGAAGGACACCGCGCCCGGTGATTATGTGGGCGCTGAAACCTGCGCAACCTGCCACGAAGAAGTGGCGAAAGGGTTTGCCAACAATCCTCACACCAAACTGGCCCTTGAACATGGCAAAAACGGGGTTACCTGTGAGAGTTGTCACGGCGCAGGCAAGGCACACGTTGACGGCGGCGGCGACATCACCAAGATTTTCGACCCTGCCAAGGCTACGCCCAAGCAGGTGGACGCGAATTGCCTGGGCTGCCACGCCGGCACGCACGCCAACTTTGATCGCTCGCCTCATGCCAAGGCCGGCGTGAGCTGCCTCAGTTGCCACAGCATCCACGCCAGTTCCACCCCGGAGGCCCTGCTGAAGGCCTCACAGCCCGCGCTCTGCTATCAGTGCCACAACGACGTGAAGCCGGCGTTCAGCATGCCGTTCCACCACAAGGTGAACGAAGGCCTGGTCAAGTGCAACGACTGTCATGACGTTCACGGCACCTTCGGAAACAACAACCTGAAGTCCACGGCCGACCAGAATATGATCTGCACGAAGTGCCACACGGAGACTCGTGGGCCATTCGTATTCGAGCACGCCGCAGTCAAGGCGGAAGGGTGCGTGGGGTGCCACACTCCTCATGGTTCTCAAAACGCCCGGTTGCTGAACATGCCGAATATCAATTCGCTCTGCAACCAGTGCCATAGCCCGGTTGCGGCGGCAACGGTTCATGGGTTGGACGCTGGGTCGTCATCGGCGACGCCATGCGTCAGTTGCCACACCATGATTCATGGCTCGAACCTCAGCCAGGCATTTATCAGGTAATGAAATTCTGCCGCGCCTTCCACTCAATCGGAAGGCGCGGCACAGATCCCGTACCAACTTGGCACGCGAGTTCAAGATCTTCGATGCCAGCAACGATGTTTTATTCAAGTGAGGCCTCATATGAAGGACATAGGCTGGTTTTCCTGGCTGTTCTGCAAACAGCCCTCCACTGCGATGCCAAAGCGCATCGCCGGGGGCATCGGAATAGCCGTTTTGCTGCTGATGACGGGCGTCGCTGTCGCCCAACTTCCAACGCCAGAAACACAGGCGGCCATCCCAGAGGGGTATACGTCCCACACGACCGTGGACCTGGGTGGGCACATGGTCGGCCTCACGGGCAGCGGGGCGATGTACGACACGCTGGTCAATATACAGTCCGGGCCGCGCGTGCTTGGCGAGAGCTTTGAGATGCATGCCCTTCCGGGCAAGAAGCATACCCTCGTCGACTCCCTCAGCGCCGTCGGCAACGGTTTCGGTGGCGATCCGAACAACTTCACCAAGCTGGACTTCTCCAAGGGCAAGGTCTACGAGTTTTCGGGGATCTTCCGCCGCGATCGCCAGTACTTCGACTACGACCTGCTGGCCAATCCGAATATTGCCCCCGGCCAGTCGATTCCCATCGGGCCCTCCAACGCGCCGACGGGCTCGTTTGCATGGCCGCAGGTGAATCAATCTCCGGTGATGTTCAACACGGTTCGCCGGATGACCGACACCAACCTCACGCTCTTGCCGCTGTCGAAGGTGACCTTCCGGGCAGGATATTCGCAGAATATCTTCCAGGGCCCGAGCCTGAGCCCGGCCTACACCATCGCCAAGTACGACGCCCTGCTTCAGCAGTATCAGCGCAACAGCACGGACGATTTCATGGGAGCGATGGACTGGAAGCCCGTGCAGGGCACCAAGGTGACCTTTGAAGAGCAGGTTACCCACTACAAGGCGGACTCCTACTTCACGCTGAACCCGAAAGGCTTCACCGTGCAGGAGGCGGACGGAACACCGGCCTATCTTGGCAACTGGGACAGCGAGACGGCCTACGGCGTCGGCGGCTGCAACACGGGCAGCATGGGGACCGCCTACACGAACGCGAGTGTCTACCAGGTTCTCACTCCGAACCCGTCCGGCAGCATGCCGATCATCAATGCGGCATGTTCCGTTGTGACCAGCTACATGCGCTCGCAGCCGACCCGCATCCTCACACCCACCGAGACTCTCCGGTTGCAAAGCTCCAGCATCCGGAACGTCACGATGAACGGCGATTTACGCTACACCAAAGCAAACATGAACCTTCCCAACTACTACGAGAATGTTCAGGGCCTGGATGGGGGGATTCGCTCGATTACGTACAACGGCTTCGCCGCTGCACATCGGGCGGTGGTCGCTGCCGATTTTGGCATGGTCTGGCAGGCTACCAAGACGGTCAGCCTCTCGGATCAGGTGAACTACTCCAGTGTTCATCAACCGGGATTTTCTTATCTGCCGATCGCGGCCACTCTTTCTACGCCCGCCGCGCCGAATCAAACCATTAACTACAACGGCTCGCTGACCGCCGGAAATGCTGTAGCCCTTCCTCACGGCGTCAACGGAACCCTCACCTACAACTACTTCGGTCAGGAGTATCTGATCAATAACCTGACGCTGAGCTGGGATGCCGCATCGCGCGCTATGTTCGCGGTAACCTATCGCTACAGCAATCACAACATCGGTCAGGGTGTTCCGCACACGGGTTCAATTCCGACGGTGCTGGCTGACCCGGTCAACGGAACTGTCGCCATCTCTGAAAACGGCGGCATCTTCAACGCCGCTTTGCGTCCCACGAACAACTGGGATATCAATGGCACGGCCGAAATATTTTATGACGACAACGCCTTCACCGCTGTAGGTCCGCGGCAAACGAAGCACTACCGGATGCACACCAAGTACAAGCCCAGGCCTTGGGCAACGTTCTCGGGCGCCTTTAACGACCTGGAACGCCACAACAACACAAATAATAACCAGGCCACCGTGGCGGCCGGCCTTGACCCGTGGGAAGGCCCGCTCAACCATGTCGATCACAACCGGTCGGCGAGCATGGGCGCGGTGCTGGCGCCGAATGAGCACTATTCGCTCGACTTCGATTACTCCTATAGCGATGTGTATACGGCGACCAACATCTGCTATAACAACGGCGCCACTGCAACCCTGCCCGGCACCGCCTCGACCTCAAGCACCGGCACGGCGAATGTCTGCCCCGGCATCTACGCCAGGGGTTCGACGACCGTGCTCTCTGACTGGCTTGCCAAGGACTTCATGGATGCTCCGACGCAGTATGGATCGGTGGCTCTCGCCATGTCGCCTAACGACAAGCTTCACTATGGTGTGGGCTATCGCATCAGCGCTGTGAACGGCAGCCAGTTCTTCAACGATGCACGCTCGGTGAACGGCTCGCTCCAGTCGGCGTACCAGTCTCCCTTTGTAAATGCCGCATGGACAGTCCATACGGGATTGATTTTCAAAGCGGAATACAACTACTACGGCTACGGCGAGGGCGGTCCTTCCGGCGCACAGTACTGCAGCACTTCGACGACTTTGACCTCAACGGTTGTTCCATGCAGCTCACTGTCCTACCCGACCGGTCTAACCGAATCACCTGCCGGTTTGACCGCGCCCAGAAACTTCCACGCGAATAACGTGACCCTTGGAGTGCATTACGAGTTCTAATTCCATCGGTTGATCAAGCAAGGTACAATCGGCGCGGTTCCTTTTAAATAAGGGGATTGCGCCGTTTTGTTTGAGGGGGTATCTTGTTGCCAGCCCGTTTGCTTCCCTCAGCGACTAATCCTGGTTGCCGGGGTTGAAGCAGTAAGAGGATCATGCTCGGCCGGGGCTTCTCCCATACGACTTGGCCGACAGAAACTAAAGGAGTTTTCAATGACAAAGGCGATTCGATCCATGTTGGTGTTGGCCGCTGCAGTGTGCTTGGCCGGCGCCGTGTGCTTGGCCCAGTCCGGCGGCCAGGCGACCTACAAAGCCAAGTGCCTGGGCTGCCATGGCGCCACCGGCACCCCCAGCGCCGGGATGGCCAAGGCCATGGGCGTGAAGCCGATCTCCGATCCGGCCATCAAGAAGCTCAGTGTGGCCGAGATGAGCGCCGCCGTCAAGAACGGCAAGGGCAAGATGAAGCCGGTCGCCGGCCTTACCGACGCGCAGGTCAAGGATGTGGTTGAGTACTACAAGGGTCTGAAGTAACGAGTACAATCGAGGCGGGAAAATAAAGCAGGCCCGCCGACCCCGGCGGGCCTGCCATTTCAGAGTGGGGGAATAAGGTGGCAGTGTTTCAAAAAATCCGTGAAAACTGGGTGCGTCCGGCGCTGTTCTTCGGCAATAACCCAATCAGCCTCGCCGGCGGAGCCATCACCACCGCTTCCGGCGTAACCATGATCGGCTATTGGCTGGTGGAGTTGTTCGGCCGGTTCAATGACAACCCCTATCTCGGCATCATCTTCTTCCTGCTTCTGCCGGCCGTGTTTATCGCCGGGTTGGCGCTGATTCCGGTGGGCCTGTTTCTGCGCCGCAGAAAGCTGCAAAAAACGGGGCAGATTCCGGCCGAATTCCCCAAAATCGATCTCAATGACCGGATCTTTCGCCACGGCCTGGACATCGTGCTGGTGACCACCATCATCAATCTGCTGGTCGTGGCCATGGCCAGCTATCGCGGCTCGGCTTACATGGAATCGCCTCAGTTCTGCGGCCAATCCTGCCACGTGATGCACCCGGAGTACACGGCCTACAAAATCTCCGCGCACTCCCATGTGGATTGCGTGGCCTGCCACATCGGCTCAGGCGCCCAGGCATACTTGAGCGCCAAGGTGAATGGCACCAAGCAGCTTCTGGAAGTCTCGTTCGACCGCTACCCCACGCCGATTCCGTCGCCGGTCGAGAGCCTGCGCCCGGCGCGGTATACCTGCGAGGGCTGCCACACGCCGGCACGGTTCATTGGCGAAAAGCTGCTGGTGAAGTCGAGCTTTGCCGACGACGCAGCGAACACCGAGACCCAGACGGTGGTCGTGCTGCACCTGGGCGGGCGAGATTCGCTTTCCCATCTGAGCGGCATTCACGGCGTTCACCTGGGGCACATCGAGTATGTCGCCACCGATCCAACCCGGACCACTATCCCCTGGGTGCAGAAGCGGAACGACGATGGCTCGGAGACCGTCTTTGCCACTTCCGCCGCGGGCAACGGCGTGCCGCAGGGCGAACGGCGGGTGATGGACTGCATCGACTGCCACAACCGCGCGGCGCACACCTTTGTGACCGCAGAAGACGCGCTCAACCGGGCTATGGCCGAGGGCGCGGTGAGTCCCGAGCTGCCCTGGGTTCACAAGAAGGGCCTGGAACTGCTCAAGGCCAATTACTCCAGCGAGGCCGAGGCGCGCGCGAAGATTCCCGCCGCACTGCAAGCCTTCTATCGCTCCGAGCATCCCGAGGTGCTGGCCACCAAGGCTGCTCAGGTGAAGTCCGCGGGCGATATGCTGGTGACCCTTTACAGCCAAAACGTCTTTCCCTATATGAAGGTGACCTGGGGAACCCATCCCAACCACATTGGCCACATGAGCTATCCGGGCTGCTTCCGCTGCCACGATGGCGAGCACGCGGCCAAGACCGGCGCCAGCATCACCCAGGACTGCACCGCCTGCCACAACCTGTTGGTCGTGGATGAGGCCAAGCCCAAGGTGCTCTCCGATCTCGGCATCCAGTAGAAAGCACACCGGCAGGGCAGGAAGACAACGGGCGGCCTTCACGGCCGCCCTCCTTTTTTTCATACGGGCTCCCGCCTGAAAGTGATAGGCTTGCTCTTCAGTTTGAAGGAGCAAAATTCCCGATGCATTCCAGCCAGCCAGCCCACGCCAATAGCGAGCAAGTCCAATCCAATAGCCACCCCATCCACTTCAATCTTGTTGTCGCGGCTCATGCCACTATGATCGAGCACGGTTTCCAGCCGGATTTTCCCGCCGGAACCGACACCGAGTTAAGCGCGATCCAGGCCCATCCCGCGCCGCCCGCCGTCCCAGGCGCGCAGGACCTCCGCAGCCTGCTCTGGTCCTCCATCGACAACGATACTTCTCGAGATTTAGACCAGATCGAGTGGGCTGAGCAATTGCCTGATGGCCGCATCCGCGTACTCATCGGCGTGGCTGACGTGGACGCGCGCGTGGCGGAGGGATCGATTATCGACAGCCACGCCCGCAGCGAGACGACCTCGGTCTACACCGGCGTCAAGGTCTTTCCGATGCTGCCGGCCGAGCTTTCAGAGGGCATTACCTCTCTGAATGAGAACGAAGACCGCGTCGCGCTGGTGATTGAGTATGCGGTGGATCAGGCGGGCACGGCCACGGACGGAAAGGCTTACCGCGCGCTGGTGCACAACCGTGCGCAACTGGCCTATAACGCCGTGGGAGCCTGGCTGGAAGGCCGGGGTCCGGCGCCGGCCAAGGTGGCAGCCAGCGCCGAGTTGGCCGCGCAGTTGAAGCTCCAGGACACGGCGGCCCAGCGCATGGTCGACGGGCGCTTCCAACATGGCGCGCTGGATCTGGAAACCATCGAGACCCGGCCGGTGATGCTGGCCGAGCAGGCGGTCGAGATTGTCCGCCTGGAGAAGAACCACGCCACGTCGCTGATCGAGGAGTTTATGGTGGCCGCCAACGGCGTCATCGCGCGGACTTTTGAGGACGCTGGCGTGGCCTCCATCCGCCGCATCGTGCGCACGCCCAAGCGCTGGGACCGCATCGTCGAACTGGCCGAGGGGCTGGGCACAACCCTGCCTGCCGAGCCGGATTCGAAGGCTCTCAACGATTTCCTGTTGGCCCAGAAGCGCAAGGACCCCGACCACTTTCCGGATCTCTCGCTGGCTACGGTCAAGCTGATGGGCCCCGGCGAGTACGTGCTGGTGAAGCCCAACGAGGTCTCGCCCGGCCACTTCGGCCTGGCCGTGCAGGACTACACCCACTCGACCGCCCCCAACCGCCGCTTCCCGGATGTGGTGACGCAGCGGCTGATGAAGGCGTGGCTCGCCAAGGGGCCGCAGCCCTACAGTGAGGGCGACCTCAATGTGATTGCAGCTCACTGCACGCTGATGGAAGACAACGCCCGCAAGGTGGAGCGCGAGATGCAGAAGCGCATTGCCGCCGTTGTCCTGCACCCGCGCATCGGCCAAAGCTTTAGCGCCATCGTCACCGGCGTCAACAACTACGGCACCTTCGTTCGCACCCTCGACCCGCACGTGGACGGGATGCTGGTGCAAGGCGGCAAGGGCCTGGACGTGGGCGACAGGGTGACGGTGAAGTTGATCTCCACCGACCCGCAGCGCGGCTTTATCGACTTCGCGGCGTGAAAATTGACGGATTCCCATGGCCTCCGTAACTTCAGGATGGTGTTTACATTGTGCGCACATAAGTGTACATTGATTGTGTGCACGTCTGGAGGGCAAACCATGAGTGCCGTAGCCGCTGAGTCAAGTAATTTGCGCGCTGAGAATATCAACCTGCGCGTCAGCCGCAGCCAGAGGGCGCTGATTGACCGGGCCGCGGAGGCGCAAGGCCGCAGCCGCTCCGATTTCATGCTGGGCGCGGCCTGCCGGGAAGCAGAATCCGTCCTGCTTGACCGGCGTTATTTCAATCTGGATGAAGATGCATTCCGGCGTTTTACGGCCATGCTGGACGCTCCGCCCAAGAGCAATTCCCGGCTGGCTCGCTTGCTCAGGACGAAGGCGCCGTGGGACAAATAAGCGTCGCCAGCGGCAGCATTTGCGCTCCGGAAAAGCTGAGTACGGCGCACGATCTCTCGCACTTCCAATGCGGAGAGCCTGAGTTGGACGGCTGGCTCCAGCGCAGAGCTCTTCAGAACGAGGAAAGCGGTGCCTCGCGGACGTATGTGGTTTGCGCCGGCCGTCAGGTTGTGGGTTACTATGCGCTGGCCGCGGGCGCAGTGGTTCACGCGAATGCGCCTGGGCGTGTGAGGCGGAATACGCCGAACCCTGTGCCTGTGATGGTGATTGGCAGGCTGGCCATTGATCTCCGCTTTCAAGGGTACGGAATCGGCTCTGCTCTTCTGAGAGATGCCGTGTTGCGCACGGCGCAGGCCGCTGAAATTGCGGGAATCCGGGCGATTCTCGTCCATGCGATCTCAGAGAGCGCGAAGCAATTTTATGAGAGATCGGGATTTATCCCGTCGCCGATCGATCCAATGACCCTGATGATCACCGTCGCGGAAGCGGTCAACGCGCTGACTGAAAAGCTGTGAGTTTGTAGCGGCCTACATCTCCTTCGGTCCCTGCACCAAGCCGATCACATTGCCCTCGGGGTCGGTGAAGCCGGCAATGATGCCGCCGTCGGGGATGGGGTGTGGGCCGAAGGCCTTTTGGCCGCCTTTGCTCTCGATCTTGGCGAGCGCGGCGGCCACGTCCTCAACCGCGATATAAAAGGTGACATGGTGACGGGCTTTTCCCATGGCGCCGATGCCGCCGCCGATGCCTGTGCCGGGCTTGGCAATCGAATACCCCTCCATGACGGGGTCGATCTCCCAGTGGAAGACGCTCTTGTAGAACTCTTCCAGCAGCTTCTGGTCCTTGCCGAGAATCTCGAAATGGACAACCGGATGGGCGTGGGGCATGGATGCAACCTCCTCGCGAGCAAATCTATGGGCACTCTACACGGGTAGCTCCAAGAAATGCAATGAAAACGGTGCAAAATCAGACTTTTCCGACGCCAACGGCGTATATGCCCCGTGGCCAGAGCTGTTCTCCAATAGATGTAGCCCTTTTGAGACTGTGCAAGGTGGCTTTTACTTCCACCCCAACGAGCAAAGTCCGCTCGTTGGGGACCCCGGCGAGGGAAAAGCCACTTGGCCGCAGTGGCTTCGGTGTACAGCAATTGGAGAACAGCTATAACGCCATCTCCTGTGTCTTCAGGGCGTGGAGTCGCGTCTAACAAACTGATACTGTTTACCCGCAACGAAATGTAGCCCTTGGAGCCCGTCCCTGGAAGGAAGGCTCTGACAGGGGTGATTTACCCTGAAGGTAGCTCCCCGGTCCGATTCGCCTTTTTTCAGGTGAACCGCCCAGGCGGGCGCCAACTCTTAAACTGGTGAATGGATGCGCTTAGCTTTTTCTCTTCTCCCTGCAACGCTCGCGGCTGGCTTCGGCCTTCTGGCGTTGTCCTCCACTACTTTTGCTCAGGAACCGGGTTCGGGGCCAGTCGCCGTCCGCGCCGGGGAGCTTCCCGAGGCTCCACAGGCGCAGTTTGCGCTGGCTGAGGCTGAACCGCAACAGACTCCCGCCGATCAAAGCCGGACCGCTCCGCAGCCGGCCCAGCCCGGCGCTGCCCAAGGCAGTTCCAGCTCTCAACTCCCCGCGCAACAGCCCGGCGCGGAGAAAAGCCAGCACGAAAAAGCCGAAGAGCAGATCAAGGAGCAGGAGAAACAGCGGACTGTGGGAATTCTGCCGGCCTTCAATGTCTCCTATCGCAGCGACGCCGTCTCCATGACTGCGGCGCAAAAGATGCGCCTCGCCTTCCGCTCCTCGATCGATCCGGTGGCCTTCGGCGCGGCATTTCTTATGGCTGGTTACCACGAGGCCATGCATGACGATGTCGGATTCCCCTGGGGAATCAAGGGCTATGGAGAGCGGTCTGGCGCGGCTTATCTGGACGCCTTTGACGGCACGATGATCGGCAACGGCATTCTGCCGTCCATTCTGCACCAGGACCCGCGCTACTTCCGCCTGGGCCACGGAACCACCAGCCACCGTATGCTCTACGCTCTGGCCACCAACGTCATCTGCAAGCACGACAACACCGGCAAGTGGGAGCCCAACTACTCCAATGTGGCGGGCAACATTGTCTCGGGCGCGATCTCCAATCTCTACTATCCGCCCAGCGGCTCCGGGGTCGGTCAGACCTTCACCAACGGGATGATGGTGACCGCAGAAGGCGGGATTGGCTCAATCTTCCAGGAGTTCTGGCCTGACATCTCGCGGAAGCTTTTCCATCGGGATCCCACCCACGGTCTCGACGCTCAGGCGCGCGCGGCAGACCAAGCCAAATAGGAATTCCGGCAACAATCGCCGCTTGCGCGTCCTCCGGCCTCTCCGGCGAAAAACGGAGCGGCGCGATTTGTGACGCTGGCGTAGCCGTGCGGGAGCATCCCGGCAAAGAAAAAACGCGGGAAGGATTGCTCCTTCCCGCGTCAAGTTTTCCAGCGTTACTCAGGCTTAGACCAAGCCCTGATCCAGCATCGCATTCGCGACCTTCAGGAAGCCCGCGATATTGGCGCCGTTCACCAGGTTGCCCGGCGTGCCGTATTCCTTGGCCGTGTCGTAGCAATTCTTGTGGACCGCGATCATGATCTTGTGCAAACGATCGTCGACTTCTTCGCGGGTCCAGGAGAGGCGCATGCTGTCCTGCGACATTTCCAGTCCGGAGGTGGCAACGCCGCCGGCATTGGAGGCCTTGGCCGGCCCGTAAAGAACCTTGGCATCCAGGAACGCCTTGGTCGCTTCGAGGGAACTCGGCATATTCGAGCCTTCGCAGACGAGCTTCACGCCGTTCTTCAGCAGATTGGCTGCGTCCTTGGCGTTGATCTCGTTCTGAGTGGCGCTCGGGAAGGCGCAATCGGCCTTGATGTCCCACAGCGGGTTGTGGTCGAGCTTCTTGTCGGCTGCCTTGTAGACGGCCTTCTTGAACTTCACGGCGTACTCGCTCATGCGGCCACGACGGTTGTTCTTCAGATCCATGACAAAGGCGAGCTTCTCGCGGTCAATGCCGTCGGCATCGTAAATATAGCCGTCGGAATCGGACAGCGTGACCGGCTTCGCGCCCAGGTCAAGCAGCTTTTCGACTGTGTACTGCGCAACATTGCCGCTGCCGGAGATCAGGCAAACCTTGCCCTTCAGCGAGTCTTTCCGCGTCTTCAGCATTTCGTCGGCGTAGTACACGCAGCCGTAGCCGGTGGCTTCGGGACGAATCAACGAGCCGCCCCATCCGAGGCCCTTGCCGGTCAGAACGCCGGTGAACTCATTGCGCAGCCGCTTGTACTGCCCAAACATGAAACCAATCTCGCGTCCGCCCACGCCGATGTCGCCGGCGGGGATGTCCGTGTCAGGGCCGATGTGGCGTTCCAGTTCGCTCATGAAGCTCTGGCAGAAACGCATGACTTCGTTGTCGCTCTTGCCCTTGGGGTCGAAATCAGATCCGCCCTTGCCGCCGCCCATGGGAAGCGTAGTCAGCGAGTTCTTGAATACCTGCTCGAAAGCCAGGAACTTCAGGATGCCCAGGTTGACCGAGGGGTGCAAGCGCAGTCCGCCCTTGTACGGCCCGATGGCGCTGTTCATTTCAATGCGGAAACCGCGGTTGACTTGCGGCTGGCCCTTGTCGTCAAACCAGGGCACGCGGAACATGATAACCCGCTCCGGTTCCGTGATGCGTTCCAGGATCTTCTGTTCCTGATAGACCGGGTGACGCTCCAACACGGGCTTCAAGGATTCGAGAACTTCCGTGACGGTCTGGTGGAATTCCGGTTCGCAGGGATTCTTGGCTTTGACGAGGGCAATAATGTGATTGACGTATTCCGTCGCATTACACTTGGACGGTTCCTTAACAGCACTCATGAGTGTTTCCTCCAAATTTCAGGTACTGAACAGGTTATTGAAACAAATCGCTGCACAAACTAAGGCAGCAACCATTGAATGCCTGAAGTAAAGGGACTCGCCGTGATATACGTCACCGTATACTGTGGCGTATACATAAGCCTTCAGGCCTGAAACACAGTGGATGCGACGTCGCATCAAAATGTTCCAGCGCAACGGCACAGGTATGACCCGTGCTATTGCGATCATCTTCTTCTTTTCTCCTCAACCGAACCTCTTCATCCAACATCATGGACAGAATCAACTGCTCAAACAGCAATCATTCTTACGCGAGAGTTATGACCCAGGCCGTGTTACTTTCGCGCCTTGTAGACCGGGGTCAGCCAATTCGAATAAGTGGGCAAATGCCCTCGCGTCGCATCGAAGTACAACTGCTGCAACTTGTTTGTGATCGGGCCGATTTTTCCGTCTTTCACGATATGGTGATCGATTTGCGTCACAGGCGACATACCGACCGCCGTTCCGGTGAAAAACGCCTCGTCACAGATGTACAACTCGCTGCGGTCGACGGGGCGCTCGATCACTTCGATGCCCAACTCCCGCCGCGCCAGCTCCATCACGGAGTCGCGCGTGATGCCTTCCAGCACGTTCTCGGTCGCCGCGGGAGTAATCAGCTTTCCCTTGCGCACCATGAAGAAGTTGCACGAGGAACCTTCGGCAACATGACCGGCCTCGTTCAGGAAGATGGCCTCGTCGAAGCCGCAGCGGTGGGCCTCGTCGCTGGCCAGCGCGCTGTTCACGTAGGCCCCGCCGATCTTCGCCCGCGCAGGAATGGCATTGTCGTCTACGCGCCGCCACGAGCTGACACCCGCGTGCAGACCGCCCTCTTTGGCCAGGTAATCGCCAAAGGGAAGCACGATCAGCGCAAAGGCATCCTGGTCGTCCCAGGTGATGCCCACTCGTTCGGCGCTCTTGTAAGCTATCGGCCGGACATAAACATTTGTTCTGAAGTTGTTTTTGCGCATCAACTCGAGGGTGATTTCGCACAATTCTTCGGGCGAGGGAGGAACCACAATGCGCATGATGCCGCAGTTCTGCTTCCAGCGCTCATAGTGTTCGATGGGGCGCATCACAAACATCTCCTGCTGTGCCTCGTCCCAGTGCGCGCGAATCCCCTCGAAGACATCCGAGCCATAGTGCAGGGCATGGGTCAGGATTCCCACCTTGGCTTCAGCGAGCGGAACATACTGCCCGCCGAAATACACAATCGATTTTGGGTCTCCATCAGCACGCATGACACACCTCCTTGCACGATTCGTTAACCAATTCCCGGCCGCGCTTGATGGCGCGCGTGTTCAGTTCCATCCAGCGCGGATTCTTCACCATGCGCCGCAGCCCCGAGTCCACGTTGATCTCGGGCAGAACCTTGGTGATCTCCAGCAGCGCGCCCAGCATGACCATGTTGCTGGCGCGTGAATCGCCCAGCTTCACAGCCACTTCCGTGAAAGGACATGCCAGCACATGCACGCCTTCGCGCTGGCAATCGTCCGGGTAGGAATCGCCGTTGTAGAGAATCCATCCGCCGGCCGGAACGCTCTGGTAGAACTTGCGCAGTGAGGGCTCATTCATGGCCACCAGCACGCCGGGGTTCATTACCATGGGCGAATCGATTGCGTGCCTGGACAGGCGCACATGGCAGTTGGATGTGCCCGAGCGCATCTCCGGCCCATACGACGGCAGCCAGGAAACCTCCAGGCCCGCATCCAGGCCGGCCTCGGCCAGCACTTCGCCCAGCAGCAATACGCCCTGCCCGCCAAAGCCCGCGACCCGTACGCGCAGATCCAGATCCGGCGCGTTCTTCTCCGCCACGAGCGCATGGCCTTCCGGCATTTCTTCCTTGGCAACGCCCAGAATGTGCGGCAACTGATCGAGCGCCGGCGGAGCATCCGGGAACGGCCGCGGCTGCGCCTCTTTGGTGCGATCAATCACCACGCCGAGCGGGAAGACCTTCTCCAGCACATCGCGCACCCAGTGTTGCGCATCGACCGGCTTCATCTTGAAGATCGTGGGGCACGGAGCCATCACCTCAATCAGCGAGAAGCCCAGTCTCTTCACCTGGTTTTCCAGGCCGTGCTTGATGGCGCGCGTCGCCTGCACGATCTGCTTGTTGTCTCCCAGGCCCACACGCTCGATGTAAACCGGAGCCTGCAACGTGGCAAGTAATTCGCTCACATGCAGCGGATAGCCTTCAGTCACGGGATTGCGCCCGAAGGGAGTGGTCGCAGTCTTCAGTCCAATCGGAGTCGTGGGCGCCATCTGCCCGCCCGTCATGCTGTAGATGCCGTTGTTGATGAAGATGACCGTCATGCTCTCGCCACGATTGGCCGCATGAACGATCTCCGCCATTCCGATTGACGACAGATCGCCGTCGCCCTGGTAGCTGACCATGATGCATTCCGGCCTGCTCCTCTTGATGGCCGTGGCCACCGCCGGCGCGCGTCCATGCGCCACCTGCACGTTGCCCACGTCGATGTAGTTGTAAGCCAGCACCGAGCAGCCCACCGGGCTGATCAGAATGGTGCGATCCTGGATGCCCAGATCGTCAATCGCCCGCGCCAACATCTTGTGCGCGATACCGTGCCCGCATCCGGGGCAATAGTGCGTATGCTGCTGCAACTCCGCCTTGCGCTCAAACTTCTTGTAGAAAGCATTGGGCCGGGTGTGCGCCACCACATATTCAGAACCAATCTCGTTAGACATTTGCCGTCTGCTCCTTTGCCGGCTCCGCCGCCGACAGGTAACGCTGTGCCTGATCCTGCACGAACCGGAGGACTTCTTCGTACGAGGGCACATTTCCGCCCACGCGGCTGTAGAACTCCACCGGCCGCGCTCCGTTCAGCGCCAGCCGCACATCATCCACCATTTGGCCGTTGCTCATTTCCACCACCGCGAAGACTCGCGCGTTCTTGGCCAGCCGCTGGAAATTATTCTTGGGGAATGGATACAGCGTGATGGGACGCATCACGCCCACCTTGAGCCCCATGGAGCGGGCCTGGGCCGCTACGGCCTTCAGAATTCGCGCCACAATCCCGTAGCCCACCAGCACAATCTCCGCGTCCTCGGTTTGCCACTCTTCGGCACGCACCTCAGCCGCCTCAACGCGGCGATACTTCGCTTCCAGATGGTGCTGATGCGCCTCCAGCGAGTCGATGTCCAGGCTCATCGAGGTAATGTAATTGCCGCGCGATTCCTTGGTGCCCGCTACAGCCCAATCCGGCAGCTTCGGCGCGACGGCCGTCTGCGGAAATTCCACCGGCTCCATCATCTGACCGATGAATCCGTCGGCCAGCAGCACCACCGGGTTGCGGTAGCGATCCGCCAGTTCAAAGGCCAGCGCGGTCAGGTCCGCCATCTCCTGCACGGAATACGGCGCCAGCACGATGGTGTGATAGTTGCCGTGGCCGCCGCCCTTCACCACCTGGTTATAGTCGCCCTGCTCGGCGGCAATGTTGCCCAGTCCCGGCCCGCCGCGCATGATGTCGGCGATCACGCAGGGCAGTTCCGCGCCGGCCAGATAGCTGAAGCCTTCCTGCATCAAGCTGATTCCCGGCCCGCTCGACGAGGTCATTACCCGCACACCCGCCGATGCCGCGCCGTAGAGCATGTTGATGGCAGCGGTCTCGCTCTCCACCTGCAGAAACACGCCGCCCGCCTGCGGCATATAAAGCGCCGCCCCCTCGGTAATCTCGCTGGCCGGGGTGATGGGATACCCATAGAACCCGCGGCATCCAGCCAGAATCGCGCTCTTTACAATCGCTTCGTTGCCCTTCATTAATTGCTTGTGCATGAACTCGCCCCCGCATTGCCTGTATCAACTCCGTGTCCTTGATCGGCCGGATGATGCGCGATGGTCAAAACCGTGATCGCCCCCGGTTCGGGACACACCATAAAGCAGATTCCGCACCCCGTGCATCCCGCGCCCGCATACGTCGCCGTGCGATAGCCGTAGTGATTCAAATGTTCACTCAGGGCGATCACCTTCGGCGGACACGCTTCCACACAGAGCCCGCAGCCCTTGCACTCTTCGGTATTCACGCGCAGCAAGCCACGGTCCTTCTTTTTCACATCCACCATTTCTCACTCCTCTCCGGCGCGCCGTGAGCCCTCAGGCATCGACAAGCTCCGCCATTTTGCGCTCCATGTAATGGGAGCGCACCGCAAAATCTTCCAGTTCATCCCGGAAACGCGGATCGGCAATAGCGATCAGCGCCTCGGCCCGCTCGCGCAACGTCTTGCCGTGCAGGTATGCGATGCCGTACTCGGTCACCACATAATGCACATCGGCACGCGTGGTCACTACGCCAGCGCCCGGGTCCAACACCGGCACAATCCGCGAAACCGCGCCGTGCCGCGCCGTCGAAGGCAGCGCGATGATCGGCACTCCGCCTTTGGAGCGCGCCGCGCCACGAATAAAATCCAGTTGCCCGCCAAAACCGCTGTAGGGGTTCGTTCCCAGCGAGTCGGCGCATACTTGCCCGGTGATGTCCACCTGAAGCGCCGAGTTGATTGCCACCATCCGGTCGTTCTGCGCCACCACCAGCAGATCGTTGGTGTAGCGGATCGGCCGAAACTCGAAACAGGGGTTGTCGTTGACGTAGTCGAAGAGCGGCTGCCTACCGATGACGAACGAGAGCACCTGCTTGCCGGGATGCAGCTTGTTGCACGCTCCATTCATCACCCCCGACTCCATCAGGGGGATCACTCCGTTCGAGCACATCTCGGTGTGAATGCCCAGGTTGCGCTTGTCTTCGAGACAGGCCAGCACCGCATCAGGAATTGCGCCGATCCCCATCTGCAGAGTTGCGCCGTCGGGAACCAGCGAGGCCACATTCTCGCCGATCCGGCGGTGCGTCTCGGTGAATGGCTCCGACTCCAGTTCCAGCAGCGGCCGCGAAGTTTCCACGATGGAGGAGAGACGGCTTACATGAATAAACGTTTCTCCGTGCGTGCGCGGCATCCGCTCATTGACTTCCGCAATGACCGTCCGCGCGCAACGCGCAGCGGTCATGTTGCAATCCACGGCCGTTCCCAGGCTCACGAATCCGCGTTCATCCGGAGGAGAAACCTGAATCAGCGCCACATCCAGCGGCATCGCTCCGCTGGTGATCAAATCCTCAATCTCGCTCAGGAAGATGGGAGTGTAGTCGGCGCGCCCGGCAGCCACCGCCTCGCGCACATTGCCGCCCAGAAACAATCCATTATGACGGAAGATTCCTTCGTACTCCGGCCGGGCATAGGCGGCAGGACCCAGCGTAATCTCGTGAACGATCTCGACATCGCGCAGCCGGAAAGCCTGCGCCACCAGCGCATCCACCAGCGGCTCGGGAAGGCCGCATCCGGAGTTAAGCCATACGCGGTCGCCACTGCAAACCGCCTCCAGCGCTTGGTCGGCATCCATGCACTTATTCCGATACTCTTCGCGCCAGTTCATCTCCGGCTGCCTCCGTGCTCGCATCGGCTGTACATTAGAATTTCTTTGCCCATACCACTCGCCGCCAACTAATGCTTCAGCTTTTCTTTTTCACTCGAAAAGCCTCTGCAATGGTTTCTAGGAATGGTCCTCCCCAAAACCCAAACCATTCTCTTCTCCGTAAAGATGAGCGGCTGTGACGCGCGTCACGATGCTATAGCTCGTCAAGGCTGAAATATCTCTGGAGTTTTATCACTTTCCGAATGTAAAGTTTTCCCTGCTTAAAAGATAAGAGTGTTAACTTTTGCTATCACTTATTTTTCTAAGTTCATTGCAGCGGAAAAGGATAGAGGGCAGGAAAAAGAAATAAATACCTATATAAAACCCTTGTAATCATTGCGATACGAAGATAGTTAGCTATTTATCGCAGGGCAGTTTCTGTATGACTCAGGAGATCGCAACATATAGAGCGACTGGAGCGGCGATTCGGCGTGCGCAGCCCTGGGTTTTAACCGATCGTGGTAACCCGATGGAAGCAAATACCAATCTCGTATCATTCGCGCGATGTTGTTTGTATAAGTTCGACGCGCTTCGATTCCCACATACTTTCTTATTCTTAGGAATGGTTCCAACTTGGGAACTGTTTTTGCCGCTCTTGCTTTCCCCGGACAACAGGATTCTAATTTTTCTCGGATGAAAGCGCGCATCCAATTCGTCGCTGGCCGTGAGGCACAAGGCTCGAAGCTTGTCCTGAGAGCGGCTCTGATGCTGATAGGATTCAGCGCCGTGATCGGACAGATCGTGCTTATGCGCGAACTGATGGTGGTCTTCAGCGGCAACGAAATATCGCTGGGCATTTTGCTGGCCACATGGCTTTTCTGGACCGCTGCCGGAAGCATCGCGTGCAGCAGTCTTGCGCCGCGCGAGGGCAGTGCGCGGCGGACGGTCGCCGTGCTTGAATCTCTGCTCGGCCTCAGCTTGCCGCTCACGGTTTTTGCATTGCGCGCGAGCAAAAGCTTTTTTCAAACAGTGCCGGGGGAGTTGGTTGGTCCTCTCCCGGTGCTGCTTGCATCGCTGGTTTGCCTGAGCGTCTTCTGCATTGTCGCCGGCGCGCTGTTTGTGGCCGCGGCGCGCATGTACGGCCATGAATGTGCAGTTGACGCGCGCGCCGCCGTCAGCGCGGCTTACCTGTTGGAGGCGGCCGGCTCCGGCGTGGGAGGCGTCGTCGCCAGCCTGGTGCTGCTGCGTTTTCTTTCGCCGTTCCAGATTGCCGGCGTCGTGCTTCTCCTGAACATGTCAATGGCCGCCGTTCTCTTGTTGCGGATGAGGCGCACACAACTTGCCGCAGCGGCCGTGGCGGCGGCGCTGCTCGCAGTTTTTCTTCTCGCCGATCTTGCGCCCTGGTTGGACAGGCAAGCGCAGGCCCGCCAGTGGCGCGGCTTCCACGTACTCGCATCGCGCAACTCAATTTACGGCAACCTGGCGGTGACTGAAACCGGCAACATCCGCAGCCTCTATGAGAATGGCCTCATCCTTGCCAACGCGCCGGACGAGAGCGCTGCTGAAGAAGCGGTTCACTATGCGCTGCTGGAGCACGCGGCGCCGCGGCGCATTCTGATGATCGGCGGAGGGGCCAGCGGCGCCATCGCGCAAGCGCTGCGGCATCCCACCATTGAGCGCATCGACCTCGTTGAACTGGACCCCGCGCTCATCGGCGTGGCGCGGCAATTCTTTTCATCGCCGTCCGTACCGCTCAATCCTGATGCATGGTCCGATCCCAGAGTGCATCTGCATTACGCGGATGGCCGGGCTTATCTCAAGTCAACGCGCGACAGATTCGACGTAATCATCGTGAATGTGCCTGACCCGCAGACCGCGCAACTGAACAGGTTCTACACTGCCGAGTTCTTTCGCGTTGCGCGCAATCATCTTGCGCCCGACGGGTTATTGGCCCTGCAACTGCGCTCGTCAGAGGAAACCATCAGCCCCGACCTGGCGGAGTTTCTGCGCTGCATTCAGCGCACACTGTGGGAAGTTTTTCCTTACACTGTCGCTCTTCCGGGAGAGACGATTCACTTCTTTGCCGCAACGCGCGCCGATGTCCTGACGGACAACGCGCAAACACTGGTTGCGAGGCTGCTCGCGCGTAACCTGAAGACGCGGTATGTTCGCGAATATTTCATCCCCTTCCGTATGATGCCTGATCGCATGGAGCAGGTGCGCGGCCAGTTGCAGCCGTTGGCGACAACCCCTGTCAATCGCGACTTCTCGCCCATCGCGTATTACTTCGACGTTGTCTTGTGGAGCGCGCAGTTCAAGCCGGATTATGCCGGCTGGTTGCGCGCCGCGGCGCATGTCGATTTCGCGATGGTCTTCGGCGCGGTTCTCCTCGTCTTGATTCTTGTGGCGGCGTTGCTGGCGTTTGTACCCGCTCGCCGGCAGCGCGCCCGTGCGGCTGCCGCCTGCTCGATGGCCGCGACGGGATTCACGTTGATGGCGCTACAAATCTTTCTGCTGCTTGCCTTCCAATCCATCTACGGTTATGTCTATCACCAACTCGCCATTCTGATTGCTCTGTGCATGGCCGGCATTGCCTTGGGTAGTTGGATGGCCATGCGCCGCATTCATCGCGGTAACGGTTCCGCTTGCCGGGGTGTTGCATCCACGCAGTTTTTACTGGCGCTCTCCGCTCCCGCGCTGATGCTGATAGTCAGTCTGCTTGCGAAGATCTCCGGCATCGCGGCTACCTGGCTGGCAGCGCAGTGTGTTTTTCCTGCGTTGGCCGCGCTCTCAGGCATCTTGGGCGGCTACCAGTTTCCCATGGCGACGCAGATTTATCTTCGGGACGGCAGCGGCCGGCGAAAGCTCGGCGTGCTCTATGCCATCGATCTGCTGGGCGGCTGCGCGGGCGCATTGGTACTGAGCGGCTATCTCATTCCGGTCTTCGGATTCTGGCGGACCGCATGGCTCTGCGCCGCGGTGAATCTGGCGCCCGCCCTGCTGGCCGCGCGAGTCAGCAGCGAATCCCATCCTTTTCGCAAAGGACGCGAAAAGGATGAGGTACCCAAATTCGAATAGCCGCAAGGCGCTTCAGTCGCTCACGCCTTGTGTTCGCCGAAGACCACTGCGGTGAAGCTGAATATATCCGTGTCCTCATCCTTCCAGCAGCCGGAGTGCATCCCCGCCTTGGCGCAAGTCTGCTCAAGGAAGGTTTGCCGGTCCCATTTCTGTTCCACCGGCACCTGCGGAAGCAGCAGGCCCTCGTTGTCGCCGTTCTTCATCAGCAGTCCGTGTTGTCCAACCTTGATCTGTTCAACGTCCAGCACGCGCCGCAGAGGCGACAGCACGGAGATTTCATATTGGAGGCTGGGCAGCTCCGATGCCGAGACCTGCCGGAAGCGCGGATCGCGCATGGCCGCCAGCGTCGCCGTGTCGCGCACGGTGATGTAGAGAGGCTTCACCGGGGAGGTGTAGCCGATGCACCCCCGCAGCTCTCCGGATTCCTTCAGAGTCACGAAGGCCCCATGCTCCTCGTTCAGCGTTACGCTTGCGCTCGCGGGCGGCTCATACGCATCGCCCGCCTGAACCACATACTCCACCGACTTGCGCGCCAGGGCGAGCAGTTCACTCTTCTCCGGCTCACTCAGCGAGAAGGGAGTCTCCACTGCCTTTCCGCTGGAAGCTTTCACAAAAACGTCCGCGCTGTATCCCACCACGCGAGAGTGATCGCCGGTGACGTCGCCTGAATTCTCGTACTTGAGTACCCGCGCCTGCTTCGCTCCCATGCGCTCCGCATAAATCATTGCGGCCACGATGGGCGCGCCGCCGCAGGCTTCCCATATCCGTTGCTGGAAGTTGCGCGACATGCTGAAGTAGTCCCACGTCTGAAGCGCATTGAGCGTCTTGTGATCGATCTTCACCGCATCATCGTAAGTGTGATAATGCGACAGATCGGAGCTGGCCAGCACCAGCGTATCGCCGGGCTTGGGGTCGGCCTTGATCAGCTTTGTCAGCGCCACGCCCAGCGCGCGGCTGCTCTCGTAACTCTGGTCTCCCATGATGATGGGCACAACTTCAAAATTGCCCAGCACCTTTTGCAGCCACGGCAACTGCACCTCGATCGCATGTTCGCCGCCGGCCGATGTGGGATCGTGTCCGCGGCTGGAAAGTTGCATCGTCGAGCTCATCTTCACCAGCTTTTGCGCGAAGGCCTTGTCCACCGGCACATTTCCCAGCGGCGTTGCATAGGCGTCGCCGTCGTAGACGGAGGAGTAGTCGAAGGACTCGTAGTGCGACGGCGCAATCACGACGACCCGCGTGTACTTTCGTCCCTTCAGTGCGGCGTAGGTGTAAGCTGCCACGGGTCCTGAGTACTGATAGCCGGCGTGCGGCGCCACCGCGGCGAGTATCGGATCGGTTACCGGCGGCCCGGAGACCTTGGCCAGCAGATCGTCGATCATGGCCGAAAGAACCTGCGGGTCGGCCGGATAAAAACTGCCGGCGACCGCTGCCTGCCGCACCTTTTGCGGATCTCCGCCGCTGACGTGCTTGAGCGGCGTAAACACCAGGAAAGCGATGAGTGGCGCCAGCCAATAGGCGCTTGTGGTCATAGCGATGCTCATGTGCGAAACCTCCTCGGCCTGCTAACACTGGCCGGCTTTCTCATACGTGCCAGATGCCGGGAATCGGATGCTGGCAGAATGGGCAACTGTTTTTGCGGATCAGCATCTTGCTTGCCGTAAATCCCACGCGCTCCACTAACATCTTGCGGCATTTGGGGCAATACGTGTTTTGCGAGGGATGCCCCGGCACATTGCCAATGTAAACGTAGTGCAGCCCCTCGGCGTCGGCAATCGCCTTGGCGCGTTCCAGCGTGGGCACCGGCGTAATGGGCAGGTTCTTCAACAGGTATTCGGGATGAAACTGCGTGAAATGCAGCGGCACATCCGCACCCAGGTTGGTCTTGATCCATTGCGCCAAGCCGCGGAATTCCTGATCGCTATCGTTGAGCGTGGGCAGCACCAGGTAAACAATCTCCGTCCACTTGCCCATCTTGCGCAGCGTGACCAGCGACTCCAGCACCGGCTTCAGTTGCCCGAAGACAACCTGGCGATAGTACGACTCGGAAAAGGACTTCAGATCGATCTTGACCGCGTCCATCTTTCCGTACGCCGCCTTCAACGCCTCTTCCTGCATGTAGCCGTTCGAGACCACAATGCTGCGAACGCCGGCAGCGTGGCCCGCATCGGCAGTATCCATCAGGTATTCGGCGAAGATCACCGGCTCGCTGTACGTGTAGGCAATTGTGGGGCAATCGTATTGCTTCGCCAGTTCGGCGACGCGTTGCGGGGGAACGTACTCGGAGGGTATTTGTTCGGGGCGCGACTGGGAAATCTCCCAGTTTTGACAAAACTTGCAGTTGACGTTGCAGCCGGCCGTGGCCAGCGAGAAGGCGACTGATCCTGGCAGATAGTGGAAGAGCGGCTTCTTTTCAATGGGGTCAACGTGCGCCGTGCACACCCGCGAGTGGACCAGCGTGTAATACGTGCCGCCGCGATTCTCGCGTACGCCGCAGTAGCCGCGCTCCTTGTCTCCCACCACACATTCGCGAGGGCACAGCTTGCACTTGATCTTGCGATTCGGCTGCTTCTGGTAGAACTTCGCTTCGACGGCGAAGCGCGCATCCTCCCCGGCCTGGGAAGCAGCGCCAGATGGCGTTGCGGCGGCTGGCTGCGCAACGCCGCTCACGCCCAGCGCCGCGCCAGAGGCCAGGGCGCACTTCAAAAACGAGCGCCGATCAAACGGGTGGCCAACAGGCCCTTTCATGATTCCTTCAACATCCAGCGCACAAGACATATTGAACCTCCTGGCACTCTTCCGGCTATACCTCTATAACTGAAATCTTTCTGGGGTCGTTCGTGCCCAGACGGTGCTCCGCATCGGCCGCGGTGGCGATGTAGTGTGGCGCGCGGTCCTCGGCCTCCAGTGTCTTCAATCCCTTTTCGGCGCGCTTGCGCTCGATCATCCGCCAGCCGGTATGGTCCAGCGCCACCGGATCAGTGGAAACGAGCAGGGCGTTGGCGTTCCAACAGTGTTCCGGCTTGTAGCCTGGTCCGCCTTCGTACATCGCGGTGGTCGCGTCGCAGATGGTCAATCGCATCCTGCTTCGAATCTCCGGCAGCATATTCAGATCCGCGACGTAGGGATTGCAGCCGTTGGGATGGTACTTGTTGGGGTTATGAATGACGCCGTACATATTCTTGAGAGCGATGGTGACGCCCGCGCCGTCGTGATCTTTCAGCACAGGAACATTGATGAGAACATTCGAGCGCTGGGTGAGGATCTTTGACAAGCAGCCGCCCACGCTGCCCCATGCGGCCAGTTCCTCTTCGTAGCCAACGCGGTCGGTGCCAAAGCATTGCACGCGGTCTCCGCCTATCGCCACGTGAAAGCCGACACGCTCCATCTCGTCGCTGTCGCGGTCCCATACCACGATGTCGCTGGCCTTGATGCCCGCCTCTTGCAAGCGCTCACAGATGGCCACGACCAGATGAACATTGGTGGAGATTCCGCGGCCTCCCAGAGTATTGATCTTGAGGCTGACCGTCTCGCCTGGACGGACCAGCTTTCTCCATCTCTCCGCCGGATGATCCCCGCCGAAGAGAGCCTGCATGGCGCGATCCAGCAAGGCCAGCATCCGCTGCGAATCTACTGTAGCGCCTGTGCCGCGCAGTAGCTCATCGCGCGCGACGACAACCTTGGATTTCGCCCCTACCGCGATGGGTTCCGCCGCAACGGGCTCCGCTGCGGCCAAGGCTCCCATCGAGCCGCCCGCGCACAGGAATGCAGCGCCGGTGAGAGACCTGCTCAGGAAATCTCTTCGACTGCCTCCGTGCATAGTGCTCATTTGCGAACTCCGCTGAACCCGCTCAGCGACATGGTCCTTTGACCGCTTGAAGCAGTACCAACGCTGGGTGCCCCGTCCTTGCGCGGTTTTTCTGGCGCAAGGGTGGGAAACCTCGAACCTCAACGAGTCGCGCCATTCAGATCTTTCCCAACCACGGATTCGATGGTACGAAACTGATTCGGTCAGAATCCCAAAAACTGGCCGACGTAGCTCACATCGCCTGAAACAGGCGTACCGCAGCCCACAAAATCTTGCAGTGATGGCCGGCACTCGGCGCGCCAGGGCCTCAAGGCATTTCCGGCATTCAGGCCCGGCATTATCGCCATTTTTGGCTCAAAACTTTGAGCGTTTGATTCCCATGCGGTGATTGTAGACTGAAAATGCGCACTGCTCCTGAACATCAATGGCGGGATCTTGCCCGGGGGCCCTCTTTTCTTTGGCCGGCTTTTACCGCGCAACTCAAGCGGAAGCATAAACTGCGCTAGAGGACTTTTCCCGTGACCATGAATGCTGACGGCGCCGCAAACCTGCTTGTCAATCCATCCGTATCCGCCAAGCGCGGCTACAATCTTTTTCTTCTCGTGGTTGCGGGGCTGGGCGGCCTGCTGTACGGGATGGACATCGGCATCATCGGCGGCGCGCTGCCCTATCTGCAAGCGACTTCCAGCCTGACTGCCGCTCAGCTTTCCATCATCGTGGCGGCGGTGCTGCTGGGCGCGGTCTTCTCCACGTTGTTTGCCGGGATGCTGGCGGACTGGATGGGCCGCAAGCCGCTGATGATCCTCAGCGGCGTCACATTCATTGTCAGCATTCCGATGATCGCCCTTTCGCACGGCTATGCGCCTTTGTTCTTCGGCCGTCTGCTGGAAGGCGTCAGCGCCGGACTGATTGGGGTCGTCGTTCCCCTGTATCTGGCCGAGTGCTTGTCGGCGCGGGACCGGGGCAAGGGTACAGGCGTCTTTCAATGGCTGCCGACTGCGTCCATGGTCTTCGCCGCGCTGCTCGGAATCTACTTCAGTTATCACGTTGCCGCCGTGGCCCAAACCGGGGACGCCAAGGCGCTGTTCGACTACAAGGATCAGGCCTGGCGCAATCTTTTCTGGGTTTCGCTGCCTCCCGGCATTCTGTTTGTGCTGGGCTGCCTGCTGGTGACCGAGTCGCCGCGCTGGCTCTTCAAGCGCGGGAAGAAGGAACAGGCTCACGCGGCGCTGCTGCGCTCCCGTACTCCGCAACAAGCCGCCGTCGAGTTACAGGAGATGGAAGAGTCGGAGCGCAAAGCCTCCACCTTCAGCTCCACCGGCAAGAAGATACAAGACTCGTTGTTGCGCCGCAAGTATATGGTGCCGTTCCTGCTGGCCTGCATCATTCTCTTCTGTAACACGGCCACAGGCGTCAACGCACTTATCGGCTATAACACCAGCATCCTGCTGCAAAGCGGCCTCTCCGACCTTTATGCGCATTGGGGATATGTCGTATTCACTTCGATGAACTTTCTGCTGACCATGGTGGGCATGGCGCTGGTGGATCGCAAGGGCCGCAAGTTCCTGCTGATCCTGGGCACCAGCGGCATCATCGTTTCGCTGGTGGCCGTGGGCACTCTGTTCCTGCGCACTGAAAGGGTCAGCCTCGACGCGCGCTCGCAGGTGCAGGCCATCGTAGCTCCCAGTCAAGAACTTACCCTGCCCTTCGATCGCGACAGAGCCGCCCAGTTACTAACTGCGCAGGGTGACGCGGGCAAGCGGATTGACGCCGGACGCGCATCCCTGGCCATCATTTATTCTTATGGCGATTTCACCGCTGCCACCAGCTTTGTGCGCTCCGACGACCCCGCTGCCCGCCCCATCGAAATCACCCGCGCCAGTTGCGTGCCCGCCAACAAGGTTCTGGCCTTCTTCAAGAATCCCCTGGGTAACCTGGACGCCGCGCAGACCGCGCCGCTGAAGATCGAGAAAGCCCTCATCGGCCAGGTGCCCAGCGCGCGCCACGGCTGGTGGGTCGCCCTGGGCCTCTTTCTCTTCATGGGATTCTTCGCTCTGGGGCCGGGAGTCTGCGTGTGGCTGGCCCTCTCGGAGTTGATGCCCACGCGCATCCGTTCCAACGGCATGAGCATCGCTCTGGTCATCAACCAGTTAGTCTCCACCACGCTTTCCGGCATCTTTCTGCCCTTCGTCAGCAAGCACGGCTACTCGTCGATGTTCTTCCTCTTCGCCAGCTTCACGGTGGTCTACTTCATCGTCGCGGCCTTCTTCCTGCCGGAGACCAAAGGCAAAACCCTGGAAGAGATCGAGGCGCATTTCGCCGGCAGCGCAGCCAACAATTAACGGGCGGCGGTTCCACAAATCTACCGTGCCCCATCCTTGACGTAGTTTCATCGCCGCAAGGGTGGGAAACCTCAGCCTCCACATAAAGCCAGCAAAGCCAGCGCGGGGGTCCCAAGCTGCGGAAAAACTCATCTCCGGCCTTGATTGTGCCAGGGCACGACTTACAGGCTGCGAAAGAACACGATCCGGAGGGAGGCGGGGGTTTCAACCCCCGCATAAAGCTAACAAAATCACGCGGGCTTTAGCCCCGGAGAAAATAGCGACTCACGTAAAAACTTATTCAGAGCTTCTTTATTCCGTCTGAGGCATAGCAGCCAATTCTTCGATCCAGCGCTGCATCCGCCGGCTGTGCGAGCCGTGCCAATACACGCGCCCGCAGCCTGCACACTCCCGAAACTCATCGCACCATTCCAGAGTTCCTTGCGGAACCCGTTCGCTGACCTCGGCTTTTGCGGCTGCTTTCAGCGGCGCGTTGCACACCATGCAGCGCGTGAGCGGGCGGAGCGACCGCGCCAGATCGAATCGCCTCACAATCTCCGCGGCCTGTCGGCGGCTGTCGGTCTCGCGCAGCCAGTACCCATGAGTCACGGCGGAGTGTTTCAGCACGCCGCGGTCCCGAGTCAGCAAAATGCGTTTTTCTTCGCAGGAAATCCGCACCAGTTCCGGGTCGCTCATGTGGTTGGAATACATTGCGTCGAATCCCAGCATGCGCAGATAACCCGCCAACCTGCCCAGATGCACATCGAGCACAAACTTCGTCTCCCGCAGCGGTTGCGGCCGTAGGCGCAATACAGGCCTGATGTCGATCGACTCGAACACCGGATACACCGCAACGCGATCGCCATTTCGAATCAACCGCGTGAAGTCGGACGACTCGCCGTTCACCAGGATCAGGTCAACCTCAGCATGAGGAACGCCGATTGCCTCGATCATGTCCTTCACGGAAGCGGGCAGCAGGAACTGCTTCTCCACCACGGCAAACTGCTGGTCGCGTGGCAGATGGTCATTCAGCTCTGCATAAAAGCGAAAGCAGGCACAGGCCGATCCGGTAGCCATGGTACACGCCTCAGCACCAGTGTAGGCTCATTTGCTCCGGCCCACATCTGACATCACCTTCCCCGGGCAATCCCGATCTCGAGAAACCGGCAAAATAGCGTGGTGAACGCACCATGACCTATGATCCGGCCACCGACCGCATGTATCTCATCTCCGCCGAGTTTGGCTCGCGGCCTACGCCCACACTGGAGAATCCGCATCCCTGGGCAGCGACTGTTTGCAACAGTCCTGGATAACTCTTGCGCATCGCAGGGGCGGGCCTGATAATTCGGGGGGGTAAATTTCTAGAGTCTTGGCGGTTTTGAATTGTAAGGAGAGAACAGTGCGCAAAAATATTTTCGCAATTCTATTTCTGGCAATCTGCCCGTTGCTTTTTGCTCAACAAGCACTCAACAACGACTCCGTTATCAAACTGGTCAAGGCCGGCCTGTCGGAGGACCTGATTGTCTCCACCATTAACGCACAGGCGGGAACGTATGACACCTCCACGGATGGAATCATAGCGCTCAAAACTGCGGGCATCAGCGACAAGGTGGTGGCGGCGATTGTTGCGAGGGCCGCGGGGTCTCAGATCTCACCAACCCAGCGCGGCGCAGTAGTCGACAACCTCACCGCGGCCTATAAACAGTACCGTAATAGCGTGGTAACCGTCTTAGCGGAATATGGTCCCGCAAAGGGTACTGGGTTTATCGTGGATAAGACGGGACTCGTAATCACTAACCAGCACGTCGTTAGCAGATCTGAGTGGGTAGCTGTTCAGGTTGACGACCACATACGACTCCGAGCCGAAGTGCTCGCAACTGACCCGGAGAAGGATGTCGCTGTGTTGTGGGTGAATCTCGCCAACGCACCACACATTGAGCCGGTCGTGCTTCTGAAAAGCGGAGACACACCAGCTGAAGAGGGCGAGAGAGTTTTTACAATCGGCAGTCCTCTCCATCAAAGCAAGGTCATGACGACAGGAATTGTCAGTAAAGTAGAAAATAGAGCCATAATCTCCGACTTGAATATTAATCACGGCAACTCCGGAGGCCCACTATTTAATTCTCAGGGAGTTGTAATCGGCGTTACGACATTTAACGATCTTTCAGATAGAGGAGGGGCCGGAATCGCGGGTGTGGTACGCATCGAACAGGCGCTCCCACTACTCGATATAGCGCGGGGGAAACAGGCCACGTCGGCAAAACCGAGTCCAGAACTATTACAGATAGAACCAACCGATCGGTTTCCAATCGAAGCACTCAAGGAAAGTGCATCAGTGAAAAAATTCAAGAATTATTTATATGTTTTTGACGTCGGCGATTACGATCTCGCTGTTATCACCCCGGTATTTAAATATAGGAAACTTGCAGCCAGGGTCGAGGCAGCGAGGCAAAAAGACAAGCGGAATCGAAAGAGCACAGCAGCCCAAGGGACATTTGAGCCGCTTGATGATCTCAAAGGCTGGGAGGAGTACACCGGAGAGTATGATCCGACTCTACTAATACAGGCGACCCCAAAGCTAGTCGAAGGATTCTGGTCAGCATTCGGCCGCGGAATGGCCGCATCACACGGATATGCTCCAGGACCCGCCAGCATGCATTTTAAAACCGACTTTTACAAAATGCGCCTATTCTGCGGAGATAGAGAGATCCTTCCGATTTGGCCAGGGAAGGCTGAACACGTTCTCACGGTGAATAATGAGGCTGTGCGCGTTACTGACGCAACATTTGACGGACTCTACGAGTTTGCCTTCGATGCGATCCGTCCCGACTGCGATACGGTCTCCCTTAGGATCTACTCTGAAAAGAATCCGAACAAACCGAAGGTGAAGGAGCTTGAGAAAGAAACGATAGACGCAGTTTACCGAGATTTCGCTCCTTATAGGGTGCAGGAAGGAGTCAAATGAGATGGGTTCTGGGATAATGAGGTAATTCTGACAGCTCTCATGAACAGACGCACACGCAGAATGCTATGACTTGTGGCTGTGGTCCGGCTCGTGGCACACCATTGAATCAGCAACAACGCGGGGTGCCCCATCCTTGACGCAGTTTTATCGCGGCAAGGGTGGGAAACCTCAAGCCTCGACCGCCGCCAACACCCCGTATCCCTCATCGATCGCCCCGCGCGCACACCTCAGCCCCTACTCCTCCTCCGCTCCACAGTCTTCCTTTTGCCCGCCCTTGAGATAGCCGCTGTCCCACTCGCCGCGGGCGCGCAGCGCGGCAATCTCCCGTCGAGCCATCTCCTGAACGCGCAGATAGTCCGGCTTGCCCACCCGGTTCAGCGGCATCTGGCCGGGCGAGAGGATGATCCAATGGCGCGGCCGCATATAGGAGGCCAGGGACCGCGCGTGCCGATCCAGTTCCTTGTGGCTCAATTCAACCGCGGGCTTTTTCTCCACCACGGCCACCACCGCTTCTGAAACCACTTCATGCGCCACGCCGACCACCACGCAGTTAGCGACCTTTTCCTCCAGGCTGCAAATATGCGCTTCCACATCGCCGGGAAAGATCTGGTAGCCCATCGACTTGATCACCCACTTCTCTCGTCCGCTCAGATGCAGGCCCGCTGCGTCCTTGTATCCCAGATCGCCGGTATATAAAAAGCCGTCGCGCGAAATGGTCTTAGCGGTGGCGGCGGCATCGTTGACATAGCCCAGAAAGGTCTGCGGCCCGTTGAAGCACACATGCCCAATCTCGCCGGCCGTCAGCTCGTCGCCGGCGTTGCCATCATCGCGCATGGGTTGGCGAATGGTGCACGGATAGATGGGCATATCCACGCCCAGCCCGGCGAGAATCGTCTCCCGCCCAGCCGCATCCGCCTGAATATAAGTGCAGAAACCGGCAGTCTCGGTCAGCCCCAGCCCGGTGCCGATCACCGGCGACATGGCGGCAAGCTGGTCCACAAACGGCCGCGACACCGCATTGCCTCCATAGGCGGCAAATTTCAGGCTTGAGAGGTCGTGGCGCTCATACTCCTTCAGCATCCATTCCAGGTTGAACATCACCGGAATCTGGCCTAGAATTTCCACGCGATGCTGGCTCACCGCGCGCAGCGAACGGCTGGCGTCGAAGATCTCCAGCAGCACCGCCGTGCCTCCTCCGAACAGGGTGCTCATCATCGCCTCTGTCTGCCCGCCCACGTGAGATGGAGGCAAATTGACCAGCGTGCGGGGGCCGCAGTCTCCGCCGAAAAACGTGCCGCACAGGCACATATTCTGTACCGTGATGTTGCGGTGCGAGAGCAGCGCCGGCTTGGGCGACCCGGTCGAGCCGGTGGTAAAGATGACCAGCGCGCCATCGTCCTCAGTCACGCTGCGGCCAATCTCGGCCAGCGCGGCAGCGTCTGCGGCTGCATCGCTGCGGTTCGCCGTCTCGGCAATCGCAGCAAAAGACTGCGTGCCCGGGATTGCCTCGTCCGAATCCGCCACGATGAAATGCTCCACCCATGCGCACTGCGCCTGTACCGCGCGCCACAGTTCCCGAAAATCGAACGGCGCTTTCACTCCCAGGCCGGCAAACCCACGCGGCCGCAGAATCTCCAGCGCCCGAATCACCTCGGCGGCGGAGAGGCGCAAATCCAGCGGGGCAACGATCACGCCGATTTTGAAGCAGCCATATTCCAGCAACACGTGATCCACGGTCATCGGCAGCATCGTCACCAGGAAATCGCCCTTCGCGAAGCCCATGCGCAGCAGTTCCCCCGCCAACGCCGTGGTGCCGCGGTCAAATTCACTCCAGGTCACAGCGCGGCTGCCGTCCGCGCTCAGAATGGCAGTTGCCTCCGGCTTGTTCTTCGCCCACTTCGCCACCACGTCCTGCAACCGATGGCGATCGGCATAGACTCTTTCGTAATCGTCGAGTGTAAATTGAGGCATATACATAGGCTTACTCATTATGGTCCAGTCCATCATTTGCTGCATCAAGCGGTCAACTGGCGCAGCAGCCCAACCCCCGCTTCCAGCCCGGGCCGCCATTTGCTAATCTGACACACATGACCAAACTGTCTGGCGCAGTCGGTGTAGCCTTGCTTCTGCTCTGCTCTCTTCCCTCGCTGGCGCAGAAAAAACTTCCGCCCGCGGCGATCCGCTTTCAAGGCGCACCACAATACACTCAGCAGGAACTGCTCGCGGCCGCCGGCTTCAAGCCGGACGCGCGTCTGAACTTGCGCGAAGTGAAGGCTCATGCCAAGCAGCTCAATGATACGGGCCTTTTCAAAGAGGTCAAGTTTACCTCCAGCAGCCGGGCGCTGCTCTTCACGTTGACGCCTGCCAGCCAGCTTTTCCCCATGCACTTTGACAATCTGCCACTTACGCCGGGCAAAGAACTCGACGCCACGCTTCACGAGCGCTTCCCGCTCTATCGCGGCCTCTTGCCGGCCAGCGGCTCCATGCTTGAAGGCATCCGCCAGGCATTCGAAGAGATGTTAGCGGCCAAGGGCGTCAAGGCAACGGTGAAAGCCGCCGTCACCAGCGACCTGGGCCCGCAAAAGCTTACGGCGATGAACTTCACCATCGTCTCGCCGGCGGTGCATATCGGCCGCATCCATCTCGCCGGCATCTCGCCGGTTATGCAAGCCCGGGCCAGCCTTCTGGCCAGCGGCCAAACCGGAAACAGCTTCGACACAGAGAACACAGCCATCGGCCTTCAGCATGCTTTTGAAGACCTCTACCAGGACCAGGGTTATGCGGCCGTGCAAGTCGATGTTGCCCAGGTTGATCCTCTCGTTGTCTCGGATCAGTCCGTCGATATTCCCTATACGGTTACCATCAAGGAAGGTGGCGTCTACAAGCTCGGAACCATCGACTTTCCCGCCAGCGAACTGGTCGCGCGCGCGGATGTTGACAAAATCCTGTCTAAATACCCCGCCGGTTCTGGCCGCCCGCTCGACCTATTTCTCCTGGCCGTCCGCGACGCATACCATGCCAGGGGCTATCTCGATTGCTCCGCCGTTTCGCACCCTTCCTTCAGCGAGGTAACTCATATCGTGAATTACAGCGTCGAAGTCGTTCCGGGCTCGCAGTACCATCTAGCCTCGGTCAAATTCGACGGAGCACCTGACGCGATGGCCGCCAAACTCAAGCTTGCCTGGAAGATGGCCCCCGGCGACGTATTTGATGAAAGCTATCTCGCAAACTTTAAGGCGCTGGCGCAAAAGAAAGACAAGCCCATGACGAAATGGCTGCTATCCGTCATCACCACTTACGACGTCAAGCCCGACCCTGACACGCACCAGGTCAACTGCATCTTCCATTTCGCCAAAGCCGCTCAGCCCCCTCGCTAGGTCGCCGACGGCATGAAGATGTGCTTATTTGAGATGGATTGCCGGCCTCCTGACAGAAAATGTAGCGCCGGCCTCTTGTCCGGCTGTAGCGCGGGTTTCCCAACCCATGCTTCTCTACCCAATCGAACAAAATTATCCTGTCAGAGACCTGGAGAGTCTCTGATTAGGTCAGAGTTTGAAAGGGCACGACTTTACAGGATGCAGAAAAACTCTAGCTTTGTGTCAGGGCACGACTTTACAGGATGCTGAAATGCTCTTGCTTTGTATCAGGGCACGACTGGTAGGTCAGGGCTTCAGCCCTGACTGCCGAAAACGGCCAGGAAACAGCGGGGTTTTAACCCCTGCGGGACTGCAACTGAAACAAGGTAGCTGGGTGCCCCATCCTTGCGCCGTTTTTCTGGCGCAAGGGTGGGAACCCTCGAACCTCAACCAGTCGCGCCGTCCCACTCTGTCCCAGCCACAAATGCTGGGTGCCCCCGGTCTCAAAATCAAAACCTGTGGCACCCGCAGTTCGTGGTTCAGTGAGGTTTCAGAGATACAAATCCCGGCCAACGAACTGGTAATGGTAGAGATATCCAAGAAAAAGTTGTAAGCTCATCGTATGCCGCTACCGACAATTACCGAGGGAGACATCAAAGCTCTCATCCCGCAGATTAGCTCAGCCGTCGAGATTGGGCATGGTGGACAGAGGGTTGTGTTCCGCGCCACGTGCAATGGTCAGCCAATTGCTCTGAAGTTTGCGCTACTTTCTGACACGTTCAAACCGGATCATGAAGACCTTGAGGTGGCCATTCTCAGAGCCCAGCGGGAGACACAAATCTTGCGGGAATGCACTTCACCTCACATGGTGAAGCTCGGGCCAATTGGCATGGGAACAACCTGTATCGCAGGCCAGAACATCCTTTACTATTCTGAAGAATTCATCGACGGGCAGACGCTCAACGATTGGCTGCGAAGTGATGGTCCTTTGCATGCCAAAGAGGTGGTTCGACTTGGTTTGCAGATGTGCTCAGCAATCGCAGATCTTTGGTCTCTGAGAAAGATACATAGAGACATCAAGCCCGGCAACATTATGCGCAGGTCCGATGGGACTGGCTACGTGCTACTCGACGCAGGTTTGGCATTCGACGTTGCAGGAGAATCGATTAGCGCAGGCTTCTTGGTCGGCACAATGGCATACTTCAGCCCTGAGCAATTTGACTACACAAACAGACGGGCCATGGATTTCCGCTCCGATATGTTTTCTCTGGGCGTAACGCTTTATGAGGCTGCTACCGGGCAACATCCATTCTTCACTCCGACGACCACAGTGACTCACTTGTTCAGTAAGATTATGAAACAAAACCCCGTTCCACCGAGTTCGATTAATTCGGCTATCCCGGCTACGTTTGACAAGGTGATTTTACGAATGATGGGAAAATCGCCTCACTTGCGTTATCGTCGGATTGAGCAACTACGCGACGCGCTGGCACAACTACAGGAGGATCTGTAATGGCAATATACGCGCAGCATGGGTATGGCAAGTCAGGCAAGATAGATGCAGCGCTGGACTCGGGAAGTATTGACGGGGTAATCTTCGGAGCCCGTAATGAGAAGATCGAGAACATTAAGAGCTGCGTCGATAATGTGCGGGAGAAGAATGGAAAAGTACTTCTTGACCCCCAATTCCATGTCTCAGCGATAAACCCTGCAAATGACCGATTCTTACCAGATTACCCATTCTACAAGGCTGGGCGAACATCAGCCGACTTTATCGGCGTAAAGAAGATTTCAAGCCATGTAAAAACGACTCTTGATTTTGAGTTGACGTTGCAACTTGATAAGCTTCTTTCCCCGACGGTAATCTTCGATTCGTTCGAAAGCAAGTGGTGTCAGACTGCACTTAATCTGGCCGATGCCTCTTTGGATTACCATGCGAGCCTTCAAGGGGCACCTCCGCTGCTCCTAAGTTTCGTGATTGGTGAGGAAGCGCTGGAATCCCGGAACGAACTTGACGATTTTTTGGATCAGCTCACTTCTTGGGAGTCCATGTCGGGAGCGTACATTATTTTTTCGCGAGAAGACTATTCGTATTCGCAACGTTTCAAGCCCGAGAGGCTTGCTAATGCTTTGTACTTGAATTATGTCCTCGCGAGCATCAACGGTCTAGAAGTTATCAATGGCTTTACCGATTTCTGCGGCCTCCTCTTCCGTTCGGTAGGGAGTACGGCTTTTGCTTCCGGTTGGAGCCAAGGCATGCGCCAATTTCACACGAGGTCGTTCACAAAGCAGAAGCCGGGAGGACAACAACCAAGGTTACGATATACATCAGCCCCACTTCTCAACTCAATTCTATTGAGCGAACTTCAACAGATTTATGAGAGTGGTAATCTCGATCAGGTGCTCTCAGGCGTTCCCCTGGACGAAGTCATAACAGGTGCTGATAGCCCCGAAAGCTCGGATTGGAATGCACCCACCTCCGAACTTCATCATTGGGAATCTCTCAAATTGATAGAGAAACAAATAGGCGAAGAGGTTCCGGAGAACCTTTCAGTTCTCGACGAAAGGATCGCTACTGCGCAAGAGCTCTACTTGATGCTCAAAAACGAAGGAGTTGTCTTCGGGCCGCAGACACGCCCAGATCATCTCGAACAGTGGAGCGAAGCTATTGAGACATTCCGCGAGATTGCTTCACTATGACACCAGGCTCACTGAACATTCCCAGAGCCATGATCGTCCGGTACCCGGCATTCGGCTGACGTTTTAGGGGTCTTATCAGAACCCTCGAATTGCCCGTCGTGTCATGCCCAACCAGCCCAATATTCGCCTTTCGAAAACTGTCTTGATATCTGAAAGCTGTATCCGCGCTCTCGCTGGGCATCACCACGAAGACTCGGTGGGAAAAGCTACGATAGCGAGTTGCTTGATAAAGAGCTCGTCTCCAGTCCTTGAGCTTTAATTCAAATGCACAAATCTCTACGACCGGTAAAACATGGCTAGAGATCGCCCGATACCTGTGCGCACTCGTTTCAACAACAAAACCAGCTTCCACGAGCGCTCTCAACCATTTCCGCAACACGGGAGGGGTAACACCTAGCCTTTGGAGAAGATCTCCCTCCGACTGAGCAGATCGCTGACGTAGAGCAGCTAGGAGTCGGCTGGCAGTTGGATTCCGAAGCAGCGCCGAATGCTCACGAAATCGAGCAGGACTCTGCCCTGGCTCAAATCTTCCCCATACGATGTCGGCCCGGCCCTCTGAGCAGGTACTTTCGTGAGCAAGAACCCACTTTCCGGTCGAACGCCGGGTCCAAAGTGATGGCCGCGCGTGCTCCTGAAAACTCCTACTAAGCTCCGATTCCCACCTGAAGGATGTCGTCCCCATGCTCATCATTATGAACCGAATCGGTGAGTGGACCAAGTCTCCCTTCCGGCGGGCGGGTCCCATCTCGAAGGTCTCAATTCAGCACAACCCCGGTCTGCTCCCTGGGGCGCAAGCCGCCCGCCAACTCGCTGACTTGCTAACTCGCTAACTTGCCGCTCTGCGGCATTGCCGAAAATTACCCTCTACCCGCGCACACTGGAAGAGAAGAGAAAAGAGTACGAACCCCTTCATCCAAAGGAGAAATCATGCGCAACCTTACCGTTACCGTTCCCGACGATGCCTACCGCCGTGCGCGGGTTTGGGCAGCCCAACGCGACAGTTCACTCTCCGCAATCGTCCGCTATCTCATCGAAACGTTGCCCGGAATCGATCGTTCCAACAGGGCTTTCCCCATACCTAACTCCAACCCTTCCAGTCACATACCAGCCGCCGACTCCCCAAATCCCAAATCATAAATTTTGAGGTTTTTTACTGGTGAAACTGTGGAGACGCATCAAACTCATTCAATATCAATAACTTAAACAGGCAGCCTACACGGAGACACTCAACAACAAAAACGGTGAAACCGTGGAGGCATACCGAACCTCTTCAGAATCAAAAACTTCCGCAGGCCATCCGCACAGCTTCACAGAACAAGTGAAATTGTGCGGCAGCCAGCGGAAGCGGGTTGTTTCCGGAGCGCTTTCTTACTCTTCCACGACGGCTTTGGAGAGATTTCTGGGGCGATCCACATCCACGCCGCGCTCCAGCGCCATGAAGTAGGCAAACAATTGCAGGGGAATGACTTCGGCGATGGGCAGCAGGTACTCGGTGGCCGGTTGCACCTCGACGCAATCCGTGACCAGTTCCGCCACTTCCCGGTCTCCGGCGTTGGCAATGGCAATCACCTTGGCGCCCTGCTCCTTCATGTCGTGCAGCAGTTGCAGCGTCTTCTCGTAGCGCACAACCGACGCTTCCAGCGCGTAATCCACAGTGGCCAAAACGACCAGCGGCACAGTGTCGCTGACCAGTGCATTCGGCCCATGCTTCAGCTCGCCCGACGGGTAGCCCTCGGCATGAACGTAGGAGGCTTCTTTCAGTTTCAAGGCTCCCTCACGCGCCATGGCGTAGTGAATTCCGCGACCGAGGAAGAGGAAGGTGTTGGCGGTGCGGTACTTGTTCGCCAATGTGGCCATCTGCTTCGCCCAGCCGTCCAGTTGCGCTTCGATGGCGGTCGGCAGGGCCTGCAACCGGGCAATGTTGGCTGCAAGTTCCGGGGCATCCATCCGTTCCAGGCGCCGCGCCTCATAGAGGCCCAACAGAAAGAGCACGGCCAACTGGCAGGTGAAGCTCTTGGTGGCCGGAATCGCCTTTTCCACGCCCGCGTCCAGCGGCATGGAGACGCCAGCCTCCTGCGCCATGGTGGACTCGGGCACATTGGTAATGGCCAGGGTCTTGTCGCCGCGCTGGCGCACCTCGCGCAAGGCCGCCAGCGTGTCAGAGGTCTCGCCGGATTGGGAGACGACGATGACGGCGGGATGGCGCAGGTCGTACCGGCCGCGGCAACTGTACTCGCTGGCGTACTCCACATCGACCGCAAGTCCGCACAGATCCTCGAGCAGAATCTCCGCAGCCAGCCCACAGTGGCGGCTGGAGCCCGAGGCGGCAATCAGCACCTCGCCCGCCGGGTTGCTCCAACCCGCGAGCCGGTCTGCCACGTCGCACCTCAATTGGTTGGCGTCCAGGTACAAAGCCAGGGTGCGGCGCAGCGCCGCCGGCTGCTCATAAATCTCGCGCAACATCTCGTGGGGAAATTCTACGGAATCGCTCATTTTGGTTCAGATCCTTGTGGGCGTCCGTTTGGTGGGCGCCAGTTTTGTCCCTAAAAATCGATCATATACGATGAAGTTGGTCAACTCCTTGAGTGAATTCCTGAATATTTTCACTATTCGCTCAAAAAATCCAAGTTCAGGCTTTATTTTTCCTTCTCTGAGAGGGTAGAATCGGTGCGATATGGCCGACACACTGAATCGCCGCTGTGAACTAATTATTAAATTTCTTCTCCGGACCGGAACTGCCACGGTTGAAGAGATCCTCGAAGTGGCCGGCTCCTCGGCTCCCAGCATCCGGCGCGACCTGGCCAAGCTGGAAAGCCGCGGGCTGATCCGTCGCACTCACGGCGGGGCAACGCTGGTCGAGCCTCTGCTCTACGAGCCTTTCCGCTACGACAGCTCCTTCCTGGCTCGCGAGCAACGCTTTGCCGAGGAAAAGCGCCGCATCGGCCTGGCCGCTGCCGAACTGGTGCAGGCCAATGAGACCGTTGGCCTCACCGCGGGCACTACGACGACGCACATCGGCCGCAGCCTGCGTCACCGCGAGAAAATTCAGGTGGTCACCAACGCCATTAATATCGGCATGGAACTGTGCAACCAGCCGGGCATCCGCACCTATTTGACCGGCGGCGTGGTTCCTTGGGCGTGGTCGTTTTCGCTCACCGGCAACGCGGCGCTCACGTTTCTTGACGACGTCTACATGGACAAGGTGTTTTTGAGCGTGACCGGCCTGGATGCCGAGCGCGGCGCCACTACGCTGGAGGCAGACGAGGCGCTGGTCTACCGCAAGATGCTCAAACAGGCCAAGCAGGTGATCGTAACCGCCGATGGCAGCAAACTGGGCAAAGTGAGCCCGGCTTTCATCTGCCCGGTGAGCGAGATCAATGTCCTTATTACTGACACTGGCGCATCGGCCGAAGCACTGGCCCCTTTCGAGCGCCAGGGAATCCGCATTATCCGCGCGTAAGGCTGCCCAAAGCGGCGGCTCTGGAGTTTATGCCGGGTGCCGCCATCTCTCTGGCAGCAAAATGGGTGCGCATCAACTGTACCGCAGTGCGCACATCGGCCTCCAAAATCTCCGCTTTGCTGGCCTCCGCATCTCCGTTGCCGCACTCCCCGGCTCTGCGGGTCAGTGAGCCGTGCAAGCAGTGAAGACCGGTCCGCTGCAAGACCTCGGCCATGGAGGCCAGTTTCAGCCCGCCTCCGGCCATGATCTGAATACGGCCTCCGGCCTGCTTGACCAGCTTCCCAAGCTGCTCCGCGCCTGTGAGCACATCTGGCGCCCCGCCGGAGGTCAACAGGCAATTGGCTCCGGTCTCGATAACCGCTTCCAGCGCCTCGCCCAAATCCGGCGCCCTGTCAAAGGCCCTGTGGAAAGTCACGTTCATGGGATGGGCCAGTTCCGCCAGTTTCCGGCTCCGGTCAACGTCAATGCGACTGTCCGCCTGCAGAACGCCCAGTGCGACTCCGGCCGCGCCCGCCTCCCTGGCACATTGCACCTGCTCCAGCATCTGGTCAAATTCCCATGCGGAGTAGACAAAGTTTCCGCCGCGCGGGCGAATCAGCACATGAACAGGGATGGAAAGCGCCTGGACGGTGGCCGCAATCAGTTGTTCGCTGGGCGTGATTCCGCCAAGATCGAGCCTGATGCACAACTCGATACGGTCGGCGCCGCCCCGATCAGCCGCCTGGGCAGCCTGCAGGGATTCAGCGCAAAGCTCGAAAAGAAAGGTCTTCATGCCTGATTCCAGAACGGCAGAGTGAGATCTACGCGCTTCCCTGTGTCTGTCTCCGCGGGCGTACCGTGCGCCGCAAGCGTTAGCACGAGATCAACACAAACATTAAAGTAAGTATCATTTTTTGTCAAAATGATCAATATTGTAAAAAATTAACATGGTTTTAGTCATTCAGAGTGAGGCGAACTCCTCCGCCGTCGTTTTTCTCCTTGCACAGGCTCGGCAGTTGCAGGGCCGGCGCGGCGAAACGAAGCGCCTGGAAGCCAGCGGTGAGATTCCCCAGGATGTGGCTCCCAAGGGAGTGAATCGTCCAGAAGAAGCCGAAGCCGTCGGCAAAGAAAAACCAGGAAACAGCCAGGATCGAGACATAGGGTCTTTCCAAATGAGTGCAACCCAATGGCCGGCAAGGGCTGTGCCGGCTTGCACAACCGGCCGCGGGCGGCGAAAATCAATGGATTGAGCGGGAGGCGAGCAGTTCCCGCTTGACACTCGCCATGCGCACGCCCAGACCGTTCCAACTCAAATCTCCGTTGTCCCGAGACCGCTGGAGCACGCGCGATCTGATCGCGGCGGCTCTGCTCTTCCTGGCCAGCTCCGCCGTGGTTCTATGGCAGAACGCGCATCTTGCGGTTCTCTGGGACACGAGCTACATTCTGGATACGAGTGTCCGCATCTCTCTGGGACAGTTGCCGTATCGCGACTTTCCCCTGGCTCACGCGCCGCTTACGTTTCTCGTCCAGGCCGCTATCATCCGGCTCGGCGGACGGGTCTTCTTTCACCATGTTCTCTACGCCGCAATCGTGGGCGGCCTGGGCACGGTGCTGGCCTGGCGGATCGCACTCGACACGCTCCGAGGGCGCCTGAGGGCATCGTGGCCCGTTTCTCTTCTGCTGGCCGCGCCGCTGACGGTGCTGGGCATCTACAGCATCCTGCCGTTTCCCTTCTACGACTGCGACTGTGTCTTCTGCATCCTCATTGTGATTTTTCTTTTGCAACGCCTGGAGGCGGATTCCGCCGCTGCCGCAACCTCGGCCAAGGCACTTTTGCGGCCCTTCATCGCGGGCGCGGCGATTCCGCTTCCGCTCTTCTTCAAGCAGAATATCGGCCTTCCTCTTCTGGCGACTGCGTTCGCTCTGGTTTTTCTGCTGCTGATCGTGCGGCAACCGCGCCGCGGCCCGGCTCCCCACAGCAGCCCGGCAGCCTTGGGCGCGATTCTGGCCGGGGCGCTGGGAACGCTACTTGCCGCCGGGCTGTTCCTGCACTTCACCGTGGGGGTGGGCAACTACCTTCATTGGACGATCCAGTTCGCGTCGCAGCGACGCCTGCCCGGCTTGCAGGCGATGCTGGCCGTTTATGCGGAACCTTCGCTGTTGTGGGCTCTGCCGGCAGTCGCGACGGCTCTCGTGCTCTTGCGCAGCCGGTTCGCCAACGCGCTGTGGGCGCGCCTGATGGCGCTTGGCCTGCTGGCCGCGCCGTTCGTCTGGACGCTGGCCAGCCTCTTTCTTTCCTCAGACGCAGACGACCGCGCCAGCAGTCTCCTGGCGCTGTGGCCGCTGCTGCTGGTCCTCTCTGGCGCGCTCACCCTCTGGAATCTTTGCCGCAATCCGAGCCTGCGCGCGCTGTTGCCCGCAATCCTGTTGGTCACCATCAACGGAACCCTGCTCTCGCAACAGTTGTGGGGATCAACCTATGCCATTTGGCCGTTGCTCGTGCTTCTTATCGCGGAGATGATCGCTTTTCTGGCTTTCATTGAGCCGGCCGGCACAGCCCAGGAGACAACACCTCGCACTCAGCTTGTTGCGTCGGCCCTTGCGGCGATTATCTCGGCAACGCTGGTTCTCTGCGGCGGACTCTATATGGCCAGCGAAGAGCGCCTGTCCTACGCGAGAGTTGAGGGCCCAGTTGTTCGTTCGGCGGTTCCCGCGTTGAGGGGAATGGCTGTCTCTGGCCCTTTCCTGTCTGACTTTGAAGAACTGTTGCGCTTCGCCGCCAAGGAAATCCCTGTCTCCGACGGGATGATTCTCATTCCCGGCGAAGACCCGTTCTACTTTGCCACCGGCCGCGTTCCGCAATTTCCGGTGCTGCTGTTCGACAACGCGACTGATCCGCTTTCGCCCGCGCAGCTTGTTGAAGAGGCGCGGCGGCGCAATATTCGTTGGCTGATCGTCAAGCGCGAGCTGCAGCTCAAGGAAGATCCCACCCCGCAGCGCGAAGATGCACTGAAGGCTCTTCAGCAAGTTTTTCTGCCGTACCGCAAACTGGGCAGCTACGATGTCTATCGCCGTCCTTAGCGCCGCCTCTGAAGAAACGGCACAGTCCTCCCCGACACAAATGCGCTTCAATTTGCCGTTTGAAAGGACTTGGCGGTACAGCCTTTGTGAACCGGTCGTGGAGGGCAAGAGAGAATTCGCATAGAGTCATGGCGAAAGACAGAAGAAGTGGGCGCCAGACAGGCTAGAAATGTCGTGCCGATCAGGCGCATATCGCTCCAGAACGTGGCCCGGCACATATATCGCACGTCCATGCGCGCCTTGAGCGGCCGGATGCGCTGATTATAGAAATCATTCAATTGGCTGGGCTGAACGCGGCTCAAAATCTCCTCCTCGCAGCGGAAGGCGAGCGACGCAGCGCCAGTGATACCGGGGCGATAGGGCATGTTGGCTATGCTCGCATACTGCGGAAGTTTGGGCCGGGGACCCACAATGCTCATCTCTCCGCGCAGCACGTTATAGAACTGCGGAAGCTCATCGAGCTTGAGCCTGCGCAGCCAGCGTCCCATGGCGGTAATGCGGCGATCCCCGCGCCGAGTAAGGCCGGGACCGCTCTGCCCCGAGCCGGATGTCATGGTACGGAATTTGTAAATGCGAAAGAGACGCCCTTCGCGGCCAACGCGATGCTGAACAAAAAAGGCAGGCCCCCGCGAGGAGAGGCGCACACACAATGCGATCGCCAGCATCGGAAGTCCAAAGATGGCAAGGACCAAAAGCGCAACCGACAGATCAAGCAGCCGCTTGGAATCGGAGAGGCTCCATTTGCTGGCCGAGGGGCTAGACAAACGAGCTTCACTGGCGGGAACGCCATGAAGGACAGGAGGCGGCGTGGAGATGGAGAAAGGCGGAACGGAAACTGCGCTCGACTGAAACGCGCGATGAGAGAGTTGCATGAAGCTAACCTCGATAGCTTGATGAATATCCAGAGCGATAAGTAGGCCAAACCGTGGATGAGATTGTGGGAGTAACTAAAGAGCCGCTCCCGATAGCCAATTGATTTGGACTCCTATCCGCAGTGTGACCATATATGTATCGTCGGCTACATGGGCTGTGAATACGCGGGCAAAGGAGAGAAATAGGAGGGTTCGGGAGACGCAATCGGGACGCGTCCCGATTGCGAAATCCGATAAGTCATATCTAATTACCGATCAGGCCCAAAAATGAGTTCTTGGTTTTCCATCCTTTCCGCAATGAGCGCGGAAAGGATGGGGTACGGAATCCCGGTGTTATTGGGCGGATATTTGAAGAGCCAAAGCGAAAAAGATTTTGCGCAGCCGTCTACTTGATGATGTCGATAGCAGCCGCGCTCAGGGCAAGCTGTGAGAAAACCTGCGTCCAGGAGAGGAACTCGCGCATGGCTCCGGGGCCTACGTTCTTCTCCGGGACAACGATGGTATCGCCAGGGTAAAGGCGCACGTTTTGCAAGCCGGAAGAAAAGATCGATTGACCAGCGCTGTGGCCGGTCACCGATCCATCCGCTCGCAGAATAAATGTCTGTCCACGGTCGGCGTCGCGGTTCGGGCCGCCGGCAAGGTGAAGGTAGTCGCTCGCGCGCGCGCCGTTGTGATAGAGAAATGCATTCTGATTCAGCACTGCGCCAACCACCTGGATGGTGGCGGGAGTGGGCGGGACCAGCAACAGGTCGCCGTCCTCCAGTGGCGTTTCCGGCAGGTCGTTGGATCCCGCGCCGTGCGGACGCAAGTTGAGTACGATTCGTCCAGAGGGCTGCAACTGGCGCAGCCGCTCGATCAGCTCACGGTTGAGGTCGGCGGTAGGTCCCGGTTGTCCTCCTTGCTGCGCAGTCGCGTTCCCCGTGCTGGCCATAGCGATTGAGCTGCGCGCCAACTGATGCTCGAGACGATCGGCGTACTCTTTGAAATGTTGATGTTCGATCGCCTGGGTGCTCTTGCGGGTGAACTCCGAGCCGTAAAGATATGCCTTATCCGTCAGGCCTCCGGCGCGCGTGACCAGCGAACGCAGGGTTTCACCGGGCAGAACGCTGTAAATGCCGGCATGCACGAACTCTCCTTCCAGCCGTACATACTTTGTCTGCTCGTTGATGGGCGGGTGAACATCCTCTTGCGAGAAGACGGTGATTACATCGCCCGACCGGAGCTCGAGATCTTGTGACACGTCATGATCGAGCACCAGTTTGCCCAAGCTGAAAGGAAGAAGCGAAGTGGTCATGGTGGCGGGGTCCAGACGCTCGATGGCAGCGAAGTTCCAATCGGTCTGCGCTCCGGGGCTGGAGACTGCGGTTGGCTTCTCAGTCAGTTCTTTCCCAGGCTCACCCGTGAGCCCATCCTTGCTGGCGGGTGCAGCTAGTTCCGGCGCGGGAAGACCAAGCTGCGTGCGGCGCCACCAGTAGTCGCGCGTAACCAGCGAGTCGCGATCAGGCATCAATTCGCTCAGACGCATTCCCTCATGCCAGAGGAAACGTCCCGGATTGGCAACCGATCCGCGCAGCGTGACCGTCTGGCGATAGCTGGAGACGATGGGATCGATGCGCACAATGTCGCCATCGGCCAGCGGCGTCGCAAGGCCAGCGGCGTCGGCTTTCAGCGCGAAGGCGCGGCGTTGCGCATGGTCCTCGACGCGCTCCACCGAGATGTGCTCGCCGGATGAGACGGCCGTTCTGCCGCCGGCCACGTCCAGTAACTCTTCTATCGATTCCTGCCCGCGCAGTTCATAGATTGCCTGCTGGCGGACGCTGCCGACCAGTGCCACTTGCGGACCTACGGCGGGAATGAAGAGCACGTCGCCCGATTGCAGTTGCACATCACCGGTCTTGTCGCCCTTCACCAGCAGCGCATAGAGATCGAAATCCGTGACCACTTTGCCCGCGCGCTTCAACTCGACATGACGCATGGAACCGGCCCCGGAAGGACCGCCGCTGAAAAAGATCGCATTCACCAGCGTGCTGAGAGCGCTCACCGTGTACTCTCCCGGTTGCCGCGCCTGTCCGGCCACATATACCTGGATGGAGTGAATCTCTCCCATATCGACACTTAGTTCGAAGTTGCGGTAGACGCGTTCGAGCGCGGTGCGCAGGTGGCCGGCGACAGAAGAAAATGGGAGCCCGGCAACATGCACGGCGCCCGCCTTGGGAAGGTATATATCTCCCTCGCGGCTTACGCGCAGATTGGCGCTGAAATTGATCTGTCCCCAGATGCGGATGCGCAATTCGTCGCCTGTGCCGACCACCATATCCTGCGGTGCGGGCCCTTGGTCGATGGGACCGAAAGAAGCTGGCTGCGCGGCAAAGAGGCGAGTTCCATAGATCGGCAGCATCCGGCCTGTGGTGGCAGCCACAAAGCGCTGAAACTCGGTGGGAGGCTCGGCGGGCAATGATCGTTTGACTTGCTGACCAGATGCGTTCAACCCGTTGCGCAACGCCTGCTCCGTGTAACTCGATTGGCCGGAGAGGCTGTTGTCGGCCGAGGCCTCTGTGGAGCGGTCCGCCCTGGGCGTTCCTTGCTGCGGAGTTTCCTGCATGGTCAGCACGGTAGGCGATTGGGTCGTGGAAGGCGAAGGCGCGGCCTGTTGCAACGGACAGCCGTCCGAATCGGGATCGTCCTCTGCTGAACATTGCGCGTGCAATTGAGACGCGCAGAAGACGAGAACCGCGGCGCCGGCGACCGGGAGAAGTATCGCGCGGCGAAGGTATGCAGGGGCAGATGAATGGTTTCTCATAGACGCCCCATTGTTCACACATCCGCGCGGCGAAATGCACGAAAAAGCGCAGGAGGAAATCGTCCTTGTTCCGAAATTGAACAGGCCCATGAGTGTTTTCCCATAATCGATTTCGCGCTGGCGTTTTTCTCGTCTTCTTCGTTCGCGCACATTCTTTCGCGGGTAATCTGAGCGAAGTTTTCCCGCTGAGTGGCCGGGCAATCCACTCGCAACTGACCCATTTTTCCAGTGTTGGCGGGCCGTTGCGAGAGCTGACCGTTTCCGCTCCAGCAAAGCCGGCGGCGCGGAACTCCAGACAGGGAGCGCGCTGCACAACTCAAGAAAAAATTCGATCCGATCCCAAGAGGAAGCTCAGCAGTGCCAACAGAAGATCAGGAACCCGACGCAACCGCAACCAAGGCCACCAACGGCTCTCTGCCGCCCGTGATCCGCGTGGCGATCAAACGCAAGAAGCTCGTAGGCATCGCCACATTGGCCATCGTTGTGTTGGCCTCGGTAATCGCGTTGCTGCTGCCCAGCCGCTACATGGCCACTACGGTCATCCTGCCGCCTCAGCAGGGAGGCTCGGCGGGAGCGTCCATGATGGCGCAATTGAGCAGTTTGGGCGCCATGGCCGGTGCGGGCGCTGGTGCGCTGGGCATCAAGAACCCCAACGATCTGCAGGTGGCCCTTCTGAAGAGCCGCAGCGTGGAGGATGCGATGGTGGCGCGCTTTCATCTGCAGGCGCTCTACCACACGAAGTACGTTTCGTCGGCGCGAAAGCGGTGGGAGAAGAAGACATTCATTGACAACGGGCTGAAGGACGGATTGATCCGCCTTTCGGTGACTGACCGGGATCCGCGGAGAGCCGCGGAACTGGCCAACGGCTGGGTTGAGGAATACCAACGCTTTTCGGCAACCCTGGCGGTGAGCGAGGCGTCTGGGCGAAGACTCTTCTTCGAGCGGCAAGTGGCCGACGCGCGCGAAAACCTGGCGCGCGCCGAAGAGGAGATGAAGCAGACCGAGCAGCGCACGGGCGTGATGGAGCTGGACGGCCAGGCCCATGCCATGATCGCCTCGGCGGCCATGTTGCGCGCCCAGGTGGCGGCCAAGCAGGTCGAGATCCAGGCGATGCGCCAGTTTGCTGCCGACGAGAATCCGGACCTGGAGCGCGCGCGACAGGAGTTGTCGAGCCTGGAAGGGCAATTGGGCTCGATGGATGTGGGCCATGATCGCCAAAGTGGCGACCTGGTGGCGCCCAAGGGCAATGTGACCCAGGCGGGCCTTGATTATGCGCGCGCCCTGCGCGAGGTGAAGTATCGCGAGACGGTGGTGAGCCTGTTGACGCGTCTTTACGAGATGGCGCGGGTCGACGAGGCGCGGCAGGGCCCGCAGGCGCAGGTTGTCGATGCGGCCGCCGTTCCCGACCGTCCCACATCGCTCTACAGAATATTGATTGTGTTGGGAGCGCTGCTTGTGTCTCTGCCGCTGGCGCTTGGGATTGCGCTGGCAACCGAGGCCGTCGAGGCTCTACGCGTTCTTCGCCGCCGCGCGGGCTCCTGGTCCCTGGCGCTTGAAGAGGCCTGGGGCGGAGGGGCACGATGAGGATTCCACGGGCGTTGGGCCTGGATGGCGCCGTCGCCTATACCTTCCTGGCGAGAATCGTGAACATTGCGGGCAGCACCGTGACGGTTCTGCTGATCGTACGCTTTCTCTCGCCCACTGAGCAGGGCTACTACTACACGCTGCTGAGCCTGGTCGCGCTGCAGATGGTCTTCGAACTGGGTTTTTCGTTTGTCGTTCAGCAGTTGGCCGCGCACGAATGCATCCATCTGGAACTGCGTGGAGATGGCAGCGTGAGCGGCGACCCGGTGGCCCACGCCCGCCTGGCCTCCACGCTCCAGCTCAGTGTGCGCTGGTACACCGTGGCCGCCGCCGCGATGGGCCTGATCCTTGCGCCGCTTGGGGCACTCTTCTTTGCGCGCCACGCCGCTGTGGGACAAGTGCATGTGGCGTGGCAAGGGCCCTGGCTGCTGGCCGTAGCGGCATCGATGGCCGGGCTGTGGTGCCAACCCTTTTATTCCTTTCTGGATGGATGCGGCGAAGTGCGCGCGGTGGCCGCGCTGCGGCTGCGACAGGCGGTGGCCGGGATGGCTCTGGCCTGGACCGCCATGGTTCTGCATCACGGGCTCTATTCGCCGGGCATGGTCATCGCCGGCCAGGTGGGGACCGGCCTTTTCTTTCTGGGCGCGCGGCGCCGTCTGCTGACAGGATTGTTAGGCTACCAGGCCCACGACGCCTCCATCCGCTGGAGCCGTGAAGTGTGGCCTTTTCAATGGCGCATCGCTGTGAGTTGGACGTGCTCTTACTTCACAATTCAGGCATTTATCCCCATCCTCTTTGCGTTGCGCGGACCGCTCGAAGCCGGACAGATGGGCATGTCGCTCAGCATCGCCGGCTACATCACAAGCCTGGTGCTGCCGTGGATTACGACTAAGGCTACGCCCTTCGGCCGTTTGATTGCGCAGCGCCAGTTCAAGGGACTTGACCGGCTGTTTTTGCACACTATGGGCCAGGCCATGGCCGTGTTCGCCATGATTGCGCTGGCCGCGGATGCTGGAGCGGCGCTGTTGACAGTTGTCGCTCCAAGGCTGGCGGCGCGCATGGTTTCGCCGCAACTGTTTGCGGTGCTGGTGCTGGCCGCAGGCGCCAACTGCGTGGTGCAGAGCCTGGCGACGCTGTTGCGCTCTTTCAAGCGAGAGCCGTTTCTCTTGCAGTCGCTGGTGGTGGCATCGCTCACCCTGCTTCTGGCCGTGCTCACGGCGCCTCGCTGGGGCAACACCGGCGTCACCCTCAGTTATCTAACTGCCACGGCGGGCATCGCCCTGCCTTCTGCGTTGGCGATCTTCGCGCACACCCGCCGGAGATATCTGGCCATAAGCCCACTCACCGTAATCGGAGGCGAGGCGGGATGAGCACTGCATCTACATGCTTTGCGCTCAGGCCAGGGCCCTTCGAATTTCGCGGCTCCCTGTCAGCGTCCGTCAGGCTATTCTCCTTCTGCGCGATGCTGGTCTTCTCCTTTGTGCCGGTCCTCATCTATATCAACCTCTCGCAAATCTTTCTGCTCGCGCTCTGCGCGGTCGCTCTGTGCTGCTATCTTGTCCGCCTTGAAGCCGATATACTCGCCACACTTTTTGTGATCCTTTCGATCGCTGTCTCTCAGGCAATCGCCATCGCGCACAGTTCAGCCGCAACCAAAAATTATCTGACACCTTTTCTCTTTCTGACCTCGCTCGTGATTGGGCCGGCCGTGATGCTTCTGGCCAGGTCGTATCCGCCTGCCAGCCTCAGCCGCCTGATGCCTCGCATTATCAACTGGCTTCTCGTCTTTCTTGTCATTGAGTGCGTCTCGCGGCTCATCTTCTCGCCCTACATGCCCGCAACCGCCGAAACGGATCTTACTGACAGCTTCTATCTCTACAAAGCCAGCCTCTTCTTTTACGACTCCAACTTTGTCGGCATCGAGATTCTCTGCCTTCTGGCGATCATGTTTGCGTTCAAGGAAACAATCGGACGCAAAAGATGGCTGCTGGCTTACATGCTCCTGTTTGCCACTTTGTCCAGGGCGTCCATCGCCGCCGGAATCTGCCAGCTTGTGGTGTACAAACTCTGGCGCTGGCGCGTCTGGACGCTCTTCGGGTTGCTAACGGCGCAGACGCTCGTCGTTATCAAGCTGTTCATAAGCTTCACGCAGGGGTCGGATGCAATTCACAATATCGACGGGAGCCTTTCAAGTAAGTTCTTCATTCTGTCGCTGATGACGGAGATCTATCACCGGGCAGATATAACGCAAAGACTATTCGGCATTGGAGTCGGTAACTTATTCAACTTGGCCGGGATCTTCGCCCATAACATCGTGGCAACCTTTGTTCTGGAACTGGGCATTGGCGGCTCGCTGTTGTTTGCCGCCTATGTGTGGATTCTTTCGAGAAAATGCCCCGCGTCGATCTATCTGCTCATCCTCCCCATGGTGGTCAACGGATTTTCCCTGGTAAGCACTTCCATGCCGTATTTCTTCGTTGCGCTCGGTTTGCTCGCAGCGTTGCGCGGCTCTTTACGCGATGGAACTGTCGCACTTGGAAATGAAACCGCATGCCGCGAAATTCAGAAAGGATAGGTATGGCGAAAATCAGCGTACTCTTGCCGGTTTACAATGTCGAAGCCTATGTCGCCGAGGCGCTCAAGAGTATCCAGTCTCAAACCATTACCGACATCGAGATAGTGGTTGTCGACGATGGATCGACGGATGAAACATTGCGGATTGTCGAGCGAATCGCTTCTACAGATTTGCGGATCAAGGTCGTCCGCGCACCCCGAAATATGGGGCTTCCGCTGGCTCTCAACCTCGGTCTTCGATTTTGTCTGGCTCCTTTCATTGCCCGCATGGACGGGGACGATATTGCTTTGCCCACCAGGCTGGAGAAGCAACTTCGGTTTCTTGAAGATAACGAGGGATTTGATCTAGTCGGCTGTGCAACCTCGGCAATTGACGAACTCGGGCGGCCGATCCCAGGGCTGGGGGTCTCCTGGAAGCCGATTACGCAGGAGGCGATTGCCAAGACTGTGCTGCTGGCGCCCCCGTGTAGCCATATCTGGCTTGCCCGGCGCGAGGTATATGACGCGCTATCAGGCTATCGCGAGATATCGGTTGCGGAAGATTACGACTTTCTGCTCCGCGCCATCTCTGCTGGATTCCGCATAACAAACCTGCCGGAATCGCTGATGTTGATTCGCACGCGCTCCGGCAATATATCTTCGCGTCTTGAACAAAGGAAGGCACACTACTACATCGTCAACTTATATCGCGAGCGCATGAGAAATCTCCAAGATAGTTTTACCCGTGAAGGTTATGAGCGTGCTGTGAAGTCCAACAGAGTGGAGAACGGAGCATTTCGGCTCGCCATGCGGTGTGTTCAAGAGGGACTGAGATCTCATAGTTCGGTGTTGCGGTATTTTCTCCTGGCGCTCTCAGCCCTGGTATCGCCATGGCAGGCCCGCTATTTCCTCCTTCGTCTTCATCTCAAGTTGGCATTGCGGACGCCGGGGTTCTCATCCTGACGGCGGAGTGCCGCGGCAGTACTCGTGATTGAGTGCTTCCCGAGGCTTCAATGAAGATATGCTTCATCATTCATGATGTTACTGCGCGCGCAGGCTCAGAGCGCGCGCAAGCCAGCCTCACCAATGCGCTTTCTGCCCGTGGCGAGTCGATTTCAATCTGGTCAATGTACGGCTTGGGAGGATCACCTGGGTTTCCATTGGCGAGCGGCATCAAGGTGAGTTATGGCCTGAAGAAGCCATGGCCGTGTTTTCTGGACTATCCATGGCTGGCGTGGGTGTTTGCCGTTTATGTTGTCCGGCTGCGGCCAGACTGGCTTGTCTGCACAGGCGCAAACCGGTTGATTGTCGCGTTGCTGGCGGCTTTTGCGTCCCGCGCCAAGGTGGCGATCTGGGAGCATTTCCCGGTTGCAAACAGCGTTACGAGACCGCGGGGCAGGCTAGCCAGAATGATTGCGTCGGTTGTGGCCTCGCGTATTGTTACGCTGACAAAGGGCGACAAGGACTTATACGCGACGCTTTACGCTCCAGCCGGAAAAGTTACTCATATTCCCAACATTGTGCTATCGCCAGGCGCAACCGGAACTGTTCGCCGCAAGGAAGTTCTCGCCATGGGGCGGCTTTCGCACGAGAAGGGATTCGACCTGCTGCTCGAAGCTTGGTCGCTGGCGATCAAGCGGCTGCCCGATTGGTCGCTTCGCATTGTGGGCGATGGGAAGATGCGCGACGAGTTAGTGCATCTTGCAAGCACTCTCGGAATCGAAGATCACGTAACATTCGCGCCGTTTTCTGACGATCCGTTTTCCTTATTTTCGAGGTGCGGTGTCTTCGTTCTGAGTTCGCGGTTTGAAGGTTTGCCATTTGTGCTGATCGAGGCGATGACTTGTGGAACAGCCTGCGTCAGCTTTGATTGTCCAAATGGGCCGCGAGAAGTGATTCAGAATGGAGTGAATGGCGTGCTGGTGCCGGCCGAAGATGTGGGTGCTCTAGCGAACGCAATGGTGAAACTTGGTCAGAATCCGGCGTTGCGCGAAAGACTTGGGGACGAGGCGCGGAGCGTCTCGAAGCCGTTTTCTGAGCCGCGCGTTGTGGCTCGCTGGCAGGAAGTTCTTTACGGCCAGATACCAATTGTCAGGAGTCCGGTGGTTTCGACTGCGTCGGGCAGCGCCGTCCGATCGAGAGCAGCATGAAGGCGAACTGCGTAAAGTTTACCCCGAGTTGATCGCTCAGGCGCTATCAGTTATCAAGACGTCGCCAAGGTATAATCGGGCTTATGGCGGTGCAGATTCAATCAAATTTAACTGAAACCGGAGACGCGGGAAATGGAGCGAATCGCGCGCCTTGCAGCGGCGCGGAAACGGCGCTCAAACTGCACGCCTTGGAAGCGCGCCTGGGGCAGTTGGGCAAGTTGATGGTGGCTTACTCTGGTGGTGTGGACTCAGCGTTTCTGGCGGCTACGGCGCATCGCGTTCTCGGCAACGACGTGTTGGCCGTGCTGGCTGACTCTCCCAGCCTGGCACGCCGCGACTTCGAGCAGGCTTGCGCATTTGCGCGCTCGCAGGGAATTCCGCTGCACATCGTTGCAACCGAAGAGTTGAGCCGGCCCGAGTATCAGCGCAACGACGCCAACCGCTGCTTCCATTGCAAAGACACGCTCTTTGAGGCCATGGAGGCGCTGGGCGAGGAGCTAGGATTCGACCGCATCGCCTATGGCATGAACGCCGACGACACTCGGGATTATCGTCCGGGACAACGCGCAGCCGAGGAGCACGCCGTGCTGGCGCCGTTGGCCGAGGCCGGGTTGACCAAGCCAGAAGTACGCGCTCTGGCCAAAGCCGCAGGTTATGCGTTGTGGGACCGTCCGGCATCGCCTTGTCTGGCCTCGCGCGTTGAATATGGCCGCACTGTGACTCGCGAGGTTCTGGAACAAGTAGAAAAGGCTGAAGAGAGCCTGCGTGGGTTGGGCTTCAGCGAGCTGCGCGTTCGCCATCACGGCGAGCTGGCCCGCGTGGAGATTGCCCGCGCAGAGTTGCCACGCGCCCTCACGATGGAGATGCTCGACGCCATCACCGCTGCTCTCAAGCTGGCGGGCTTTCAATATGTCACGCTCGATTGCTCGGGATTTCGCTCCGGGTCAATGAACGCAATCCTGCCTGTGGATGTGCTGAGGCATTTTCAGAAATAGGGCAACATTTCTGACCTTGTGGAAGGTCGCCGCTCTCTGGGGATCGCGTCGGTTTGAGGTCAGTGGTTTCGCCCAGCGGGGTTTCTGAAAATGCCTAGGCCAAGCGCGGCGCATAGCCGACGATTTAGAATCACACTGCGATGAGAATTGGTTATCTGGAGTGCTTTTCCGGCATCAGCGGCGATATGCTGCTGGGCGCTTTGGTGGATGCGGGCGTTCCCTTCGCTTGCCTGGCGGAGACAGCCGCTGCGCTGAATGTTGGCGCGCGGCTGGAGATGCGCAAGGTGAGCCGTGGCGGCCTGGCTGCAACCAAAGTCGACGTTTTTACGCCTGACAGTCCGGCTGTCGAGCCGTCGCACTCTCACCACGATCATCCGGCGCACACGCATGCCGCGCATGTCCATGAGCAGGACACACAACCCGCGCACAGCCACGCACCTCATCGCTCTTTGTCGGCCATTCTCGAAATCATTCGTTCCGCGCCGCTTTCTGAGGCGGTGAAAGAGCGCGCGGTGTGCGCTTTCCAAATGCTGGGCGAGGCCGAAGCTGCCATCCATTCCATTCCCATTGAAAAGGTGCATTTCCACGAGGTGGGCGCTGTAGATACGATTGTGGATATCGTCTGCGCTGCCGCGGGCGCTGAGACGCTGGGAGTGGAGCGCTGGCTTGCATCGCCGCTCAATGTGGGCAGCGGAACCGTTGTCTGCCAGCACGGCACGCTCCCGGTTCCGGCACCGGCAACTCTGGCTCTGCTGGGTGATGCCCCGGTCTATGCGGCTGGCCCGCCGATGGAGCGCGTGACCCCGACCGGCGCGGTCGTACTACGGATGTTGAATGTGTGCTACGCGCCGCTGCCGGCGATGCGCATTGTGAAAACAGGCTATGGCGCTGGTGGGCGCGAGACGCCGGGAGAGCCCAATCTGCTGCGATTGCTGGTGGGCGAAGAAGCGGCTGCCGGGAGTGACGCAGCCGAAGCAATTGCCGTGATCGAAACTGTGATCGACGATTGCAATCCGCAGGTTCTGGCTTACGTCAGCGAGAAACTGCTCGAAGCTGGGGCGTGGGACGTCTATCGCGCGTCAGTACAGATGAAGAAGGGGCGCACCGGCGTGCAGATGACCGTCCTCTGCCGTCCGGATCTGGTGCTCACGCTGCAGGATTTGATCTTCCGCGAGACCACCACCATCGGTTTGCGCTGGAGGCTGGAGAAGAAGGCCTCGCTGGCGCGCGAGTTCGTTGCAGTCGAAACGCGCTGGGGCAAGGTGAGGATCAAGATTGCCCGCCTGAACTCTGGAGTCATCGCCAACGCGGCACCGGAGTATGAGGATTGCCGGCAGCTTGCCGCCGGGCACTCGGTTCCGCTGAAGCAGGTGATTGGAGAAGCCATGCGGGCCTACGCGGCCACGGAGGAGAATCGCTGATGGATCGTGCTTTTATCGAGGCTCTGCTGAACGAAGTACGCGAGGGCCGCACGGCGGTCAGCGACGCGGTCGAACGACTGAAAGATCTGCCCTTCGAAGACCTGGGCTTTGCCAAGCTCGACCATCACCGCGCGCTGCGCACCGGAATGCCGGAAGTGATCTTTGCCGCCGGAAAGACCGTCGCACAGGTCGCTGCGATCTTTGGCCGCATGGCAGAGGCGGGAGGCAACGTGCTGGCTACGCGCGCTTCCGGCGAAATGTATGAAGCCGTTCATGCGGTCGAGCCGCGCGCTGAGTTCCATGAGACGGCCCGCGCCATCACGCTTGCGCAGGCGCCCACCATTCCAGGGAAGGGAAGTATCGGCGTGGTCTGCGCGGGCACCAGCGACCTGCCCATTGCCGAAGAGGCCGCGGTGACGGCGCGCATGATGGGCAATACGGTTGAGTTGATCGCCGATGTGGGCGTGGCTGGAATTCATCGGCTGCTGGCGCAGAAAGATTCTCTGCAATCGGCGCGCGTGTTGATTGTCTGCGCCGGCATGGAGGGCGCGCTGCCTACCGTCGTCGGCGGGCTGGTAAACGCGCCGGTGCTGGCCGTGCCCACCAGCGTGGGTTACGGAGCGTCCTTCGGCGGCGTGGCCGCGCTGCTGGGCATGTTGAACACCTGCTCGCCCAATGTTTCGGTGGTCAATATCGACAACGGCTTCGGCGCGGCGTGCATCGCTTCGCTGATCAATCACCTGTGAGAATGCGTCCAAAGTCTTACAGTATGGTATGTATCCATCTGAATGGACTTCGCAACGTGTTGATTCTAGGACGGTTAAAATTATCTGCAAATTTTAGGGATAGAAAATATATTTTTTAGGGGGGGTAGGGGGGCTTTGGGGGGGGTACAGACCGGTCACATCCCTGACAGATTGGACAGTCTGTCAGTGGACAGTGAACAGTGGTCAATAAGACCCCGTTCCTTTGATCATTCCTATTGTGCGCCGGTGGCGGGTTATTCCCCGCAAAGAGCGGAGAGGAAAAGTTGTTATTCCCTAGGTTCCAAATGCGGGACTTTGAAGTCGTGTCTTGACACGAACCAGACGTTTGCGGAAATGGTTTTGCAGTCATGCCATCCTTAATCCAGTAGCCCCAGAGCGCCAACGGGTGATGCAGATCACTGTGTGGTGGTTGCCTGAGCGCCAATCATTCATCCTGTACGGTTAGCGCCCGCGTGTGGGGAGGCGATTCTTGAACCGGTCCAGATTGCCGCAGTTGCGCAGGATTTCGCAGATTGTTTTTCTGCTGCTCTTTCTTGCGCTGTTGCTCTTTACCTCGCTGAGCCTGTTTCCCCGCGATGCGACGGAGATTCACCTGCGCGCGCCGGTACGGCTGTTTTTCGAGTGGGACCCGCTGGTAGCCGTGGTGAACGCGCTGGCCGGCCACGCTCTTTATCGCGGGCTGATCTGGAGCCTGCTCATCCTGCTGCCGACGCTCTTTCTGGGGCGCTTTTTCTGCGGTTGGATCTGCCCCATGGGCACGCTGCAACAGTTTGTGGGCAATATGCCGTCGGAGGCCAAGAGGGGCAAGCAGCGGATCGAGGCAAATCGCTACAAGCGCTGGCAGACAGGCAAGTACGTTGTTCTGCTGGCCGGGTTGGTGGCCGCATTCTTCGGCTCGGCGGCCATCGGCTGGATTGATCCCTTCAGTTTATTGGTGCGCTCCTTTGGGTTGTCGATTTTGCCGGCCTTCAATTTTGCCGCGCGCGCCGTGCTCAACCCGCTTGAAAGCAGCCACATCGCGGTGATCAAGACGACCGGCGAGACGCTGCATACGATTCTGCACTATACGGTGCTCGACCTGAGGCAGCCGCACTACTACCAAGGGCTGGTGCTGGGCGTTCTGTTCATCGCCATTCTTGCGGTGAGCCTGCGCGTCACGCGGTTGTGGTGCAGGGCGATTTGCCCACTGGGGGCGCTGCTGGGTGCGGTCTCGCGCTGGAGTGTACTGGGGCTGCACAAGGACGCCGCGAGTTGCAACAACTGCAACCGCTGCCTGCTCAATTGCCAGGGGGGCGACGATCCGGTCGGCGGCGCGCCGTGGCGCAAGGCAGAATGCCTGATGTGCATGAATTGCGTGGGCGCCTGTCCCGAGCACGCTCTCACTTTTCGCTTTTTCCGCAAGGAGCATGAGGTGGCGTCGCCCGATCTTGGCCGGCGCAGAACGCTGACCGGGCTGGCCGCCGGCGCCGCGGTGGTTCCGTTGATGCGCGCGAACACAGGACTGGGGAAAAGCCGCCACGAACGGCTGCTGCGTCCGCCGGGATCGCTGGATGAGCAGGAGTTTCTTTCCCGCTGCATTCGCTGCGGCGAGTGCATGAAGGTGTGCCCCAATACGGCGCTGCATCCCACAACCGATGAGGCCGGATTGGAAGGATTGTGGTCGCCGACGCTGGTGCCGCGTATCGGGTACTGCGAGCCGAGTTGCGTGCTCTGTTCAGAGGTCTGCCCGACGGGCGCCATTTGGCAGATTACGCCGAAGGAAAAAGGATGGGTGGTGGGCGTGGGCGGGCAAAGCCAGCCGGTGCGTCTGGGAACGGCATTTTACGACCGCGGCCGCTGTTTGCCATGGGCCATGGCCACGGATTGCATTGTCTGCGAGGAGTGGTGCCCGGTTTCACCCAAAGCTATTTACGTGCAGGAAGCGCAGGTGATCGACTCCGCGGGCAACACCAAGACGCTGAAACAGCCGCGCGTCGATCCCAGCCGCTGCGTGGGCTGCGGCGCCTGCGAGTATGCCTGCCCGTTGCAAGAGCATCCAGCAGTTTATGTCACAAGCATCGGCGAAAGCCGTTCACCGAGTAGTCAGATTTTGTTGAACAGAAAATAAGGGAGACGTTCCGTGAAATATCGTTCGAATTGGAAGTGGGCCATTGCGGTCATTGTGATTGTTGCCGCGGTCAGCAGTACAGGATGCAAGAAGAAGATTTCCGACCCGTTTCCGGCATCGGATAAGGTTGCAGGCTGGCAAAAGACCAGCGAGACACGCGTTTTTGCCGCCAAAGACTTGTGGCAGTACATCGACGGCGATGCCGAGCAGTACATCTCGGCCGGGGTTGTGACCACATCCACTTCCGACTACAAGTACCAGGGCCAGTTGGAGGCAACTGTTGACGTGTACACCATGAATGACGCGGCGGGCGCGCGCAAGATTCTGGAGACGGGAACCAGCGACGCCAAGCCGATTCAACTGGGCGACGCGGGAGT
>CAYQSI010000003.1:0-130781 GCA_964420185.1 uncultured Occallatibacter sp.
GGTCTGCGTCATTTGAAAAAGTGGACTTTTGAACTGCCGCTGCGCTTCAACCTGAAACATGCATCCTCCAACTAATGCACACGTGTGCAAAGAAATAATATCATCGCCCTATGATGTCGAGCAAGACAACGGGAGAGCAGGAAGATTCCGGGGGGAGGGCGTCACGGCCACCCAGGTGAACTGGCCCCTTACCCTGAGGCCAGAATGAAAGATGGAGAGTTGCGAGAAGAGGATTTCTGCTGCAAATCGGTTGAAATGTATGAAATTCGACAAGAACGATTCCGTATATCAGATGGGTAATCTCCCGGCTCTGCCGGCGTGACTCCCAAAATCTGACAGTTCCTGGAGTATGGGCTAGGGCGTATATTGTCGTTCAAATGGCATAATATGTCATACATTTGATTTCATCTGGAGCTGTTAATGCGGCAAGTGACTGACAATGGAAGACATAGGGATACGCTTAAACGTAATAATCGTCTGGCATGAGTCTCACATTTTTCTTGAATCTTTCACATTCGTGTGCTATGTTTCGTGACATTCTGATCTTGCGTCGTGCAAACTGGGCGCCATAGACGCGGCTCGGCCGCATCAGAACGAAGATATTTCGCAGATGGGCGCAGTTTAATTAAGGCCGATCCAGAGTTATGGGACCGGGGGGGGCGAAGCCTATCCATATCTTACATTCGAGCCTCAATCTACTGAGAGTTGAACGAAATATTGTAATTTTTCCCTATTGTCATTTGTCAGGCACTTGTAAGTAACAAGCGCTGTCCAGAATCTCTGGCGGCATGCGAGTCCGGCATGACAGTCTTAAAACCTCGTACCCGAATGATTAGCGTCCGGCTCTCCGAAGAGGAGTACTCGGCTCTCATACGCCTCTGTTTGGTAACTGGCGCACGAAGCGTGTCGGACCTCACACGCGACGCCATGCGCGTGCTTCTGAATGGTGCAAATCGAGAAGATATGCTTGGGAATCACATGGACGAATTTCGCGTTCAAATGAGAAGCTTGGACAAAAAGATAGAGCAACTGGAGGCAGAAATCACAACGTTCAAGGGAAAACAGTAACCATTGAACGGGAGCGCGGAAGCTCTATCGGAATCGAACAACAGGATATATGGGGATGAATAGGATGCCACAAGCGGGTATCCGGGAGTAGCTTATGAGATGCTTAACGATTTCGCTTCTGGCAATTGCCGTTGCCAGTTCTGCTTTGGCACAACAGCAGGCGAATCAAAACCACGTCGGCACAGGAGCGACTTCTTTCGGCGAAGGTCCCAATCTGCCAACGGAGAAGATCGGCAGGGATGACCTTATCGGCATAACGGTGTACGATGCGCCCGAGCTGACCCGTACCGTGCGCGTTGGCTCCGACGGCGACATTCGCCTGCCGATGCTTCGGCAGCACATACTGGCCGCCGGCCTCTACCCAGCCGAACTCGAGAATGCAATTACGGCAGCGCTGACCGATGAGAATGTCCTTGTCAACCCCATCGTAACCGTGTCTGTTGTGGAGTACCGCAGCCGGCCGATTTCCGTTTCCGGGGCGGTGAAGAAGCCGGTAACATTCCAGGCAACAGGCTCGGTGACACTGCTTGACGCCATTACACAAGCTGAAGGGTTGGCCGACAATGCCGGAGCGGAAATCCTGGTCAGCAAGCCGTCATCAGCAACAAACGATAAATCGGTTCTGCTGGTTCAGCGGATCCCCGTGCGCGGCCTTATGGACGGAGTGGACCCGGCACTGAACCTCCATCTGGAGGGCGGGGAAGATGTCCGTGTTCCAGAGGCCGGCCGGATCTTCGTTCTGGGCAGGGTGAAGAGGCCAGGCGCGTTCTTTATTACGGATGGTTCCCAGAGCAGCATCATGAAAGCGCTCGCCCTCTCAGATGGTTTGGATTCTTTTCCATCCCACATGGCCTACATCTACCGAGTTGAAGGTGGTAGCGGCGGCAGAAACGAAATTCCAGTCAACTTGAAAAAGATTATGGATCGTAAATCCCCAGACGTAGCGTTGATGGCAAACGATATACTCTACGTCCCAAATGCGACTGGAGCGCGAGCGAGTCTGAAGGTCTTGGAAACAAGCGTTGCTTTAGGCGCCGGTTTCGGCACTGCATTGCTCTATATATCACGGTAGGCTGTTTGGAGAGGACCCATGTCTGAACAATTGCGAATGGCGGAGGTAATTCCTCCGGGGCAGTCCAATAATCTGCCGACGGTGGCCTACTACCCGCCGTTTTCGCCGCAGCAGGAATTTGAGCCGGAACCACCCGCGGTTCCTTTGTCGCACTACCTTTGGGTCCTGCGGCGGCACCGTTGGAAAATCGTCGCGTTCATTGCAGCGTCTGTGCTCGCGACCGCTATTGTCTCCGCGCGGCTGCAACCTATCTATGAATCGACGGCGACAGTAGATGTCGACCGGCAAGCTCCTTCAGAAGTTGTTGGCCAGGACTCAACGCGTTCTTCTTCTCCCAACGATGCCGACCAGTTTCTCGCAACACAGATCAAACTGATCCAGTCGGATGCGGTGCTGCGTCCTGTGGCTGAGCAGTTCCATCTGTTGGGTCAGGAAGGGCAGTTGACGAAGGTAAGTCCCGAGAAAGCGCAGCAAACTGTTCGAGCGCCCGTCAAGTTGAGCCGCCTTAATGTGAAACGCCCTCCGAACACATACCTGTTGCTCATTAGCTACCGTTCACCGGATCCCGGCCTTTCCGCGGATGTCGCGAATGCGATTGCGAACTCCTATCTAGCACACACGTATGACATTCGCATCAGGTCGTCGGCCAGCTTATCGAACTTTATGGAAAAGCAGCTCGATGAGTTGAAGGCGAAGATGGAAAAATCAAGTCTTGCCCTTGTTCAGTTTGAGAAGGACCTGGATGTCATCAATCCAGAGGAGAAAACTAACATTCTCTCGTCGCGATTGCTGCAGTTGAACACTGAGTACACGGCCGCTCAAGCGGAGAGGGTCCGCAAGGAAGCGGCTTGGGACGGAATGCAATCAGGCTCAGTGGAAGCTGCGCAGGTTTCCTCCCAAGGACAAGACCTAGCAAAGCTGAGCGACAGCCTAAACCAGGCGCGCCAACGGTTTGCGCTGGTCAAATCGACCTACGGATCCACTCACCCGGAATACCGCAAAGCCGCCTCAGAAGTGGCGGAAGTGGAGAGGCAGTACGAGAGCACGCGCAAGAATATCGCAGATAGAATCCATGTAGAGTATCGCGAGGCGCTGAATCGCGAACAGATGCTTCAGAAGACTGTAGCTGCGACCAAGGCGGAATGGGACCGTATCAATTCCAGATCGTTCGAGTATCTGCAGTTGAAAAGGGAAGCAGATGCCGACAAGACTTTGTACGACGAACTGATCCGGAAGATACGAGAAGCGGACATCAATGCTGGCTTTCAGAATAACAATATCAGGATCGCTGATGTGGCGCGGCCACCGCTGCACCCAGTGTTTCCCAATCTGAAGCTGAATCTCTTCTTGGCATTTCTCTGTTCAACTTTTTTGGCGGTGGGCGCGGCGCTATTACAAGACACGCTTGATACCACCCTCCGAGATCCAAAGGAAGCTAGCCGGTTTCTTGGCACAGATGTCATCGGGACGATGCCCATCGACCGCCTTATGGCACAGCTCCCAAAAAGTGCAGCGTCCGCCCAGACTGCGGCCATCGTGGCCAAGACCGCTCAGAGCGGGAATCGAAAGGGATACTATCGCTCCGCTTCAGATTTCGAAGAGGCCGTGCGGACGATACGCAATACAATCCTGCTTTCCGATTTTGAAGGGCGGTTGCGCTCGATTGTGATCACCAGTGCCGCTCCTGGCGAGGGAAAGTCGACGATCGCGGCCCATCTTGCTATCGCCAACGCCGACCGCGGCAAGAAGACGCTGTTGGTCGACGGTGACCTGCGGCGTCCTAGCCTTCACACGAAATTCGGGTTTACCCCACAAGATGGGCTTTCCAATGTTCTGACCGGCGAACTTCCCTGGCAGGATGTTGTACTCCCGGTGGAGGGCAGGCCAAACCTGAGTCTGCTGCCTGCTGGACTAGGTTCCCATCGCGCCGCCGATCTGATAGGCCCGCGGCTTGCAGCCCTGCTGGATGAGTTTGCAAAGGAATACGATCTGGTGTTTATGGATTCGCCCCCCTTGCTAGGCTTTGCTGAGTGCCTCCAGATGGCCACGGCCGCAGACGGAGTGCTTATTATCAGCCAGGCTGGAGAAACCAGGCGAAAGGCTGTTGCAGAGGTGATCTCTGTGCTGAATCGGCTGCGAGCCAATATCGTTGGGGTGGTTCTTAACCAGGTGAGCCAAAATACGTCTTCGGATGGGTACTCGTATTACGGGTATTACCGCTACGGGCATTACCAGAAATCTGAGTGACGACCGGCAGTAACTGCCGTTACCTCAGCTGTTGTGGGCAGATCCGCCAAACGAAAGTGCATCAGAATTGCACACTAGCAATCAGGCGAAGATGCTAAATGTTATGGCTGCTGATTGCATTCTTGGCGGGACGTGCCGAACAGGTGAGTACTTTATGATCGAGGCAAAATTGTGAAGGTTGTCATACTGTGCGGCGGGCAAGGTACCCGCCTACGCGAGGAGACCGAGTTCCGTCCTAAGCCTCTAGTAGACGTTGGGGGCAGGCCGGTCCTCTGGCACATCATGAAGACTTATGCTCACCATGGCTTTCGTGAGTTCGTTCTTTGTCTTGGCTACCGTGGCAATATGATCAAGGAATACTTCCTGAACTATGAGGCGATGAATAGTGACTTTACGATCTGTCTCGGCCAGAAGTCTCACCTCGATTTCAATGGCGCCCACAAAGAACAGGACTTCCGCGTGACTTTGGCTGATACAGGGCAGGAAACGATGACCGGGGGGCGGATCAAGCAGATCGAGAAGTATGTGGATGGCGATACGTTCCTGGTCACATACGGCGATGGCCTTGCCGATGTGAACATAGCTGCACTTGTGGCGTTTCATCGGAGCCACGGAAAGATCGCCACCGTGACTACCGTTCGTCCGAATTCCCGCTTCGGCGTCCTTGAAACCGCAACTGATGGCAAGGTGCTTGAATTCAAGGAGAAGCCTCAACTGGATGGTTGGGCGAGCGCGGGATTTATGGTCTTTGAACGGAAGGTGTTTGACTACATTCCGGACGACAAATGCATTTTGGAGCGTGAGCCATTGGAGCGCCTGGCGGCAGAGGGCCAACTGATGGCCTATCGTCATGATGGCTTTTTTTATGCGATGGACACCTACCGCGAGTACCTGTACCTCAATGAACTGTGGCAATCTGGCGAGGCTCCTTGGAAGGTGTGGGAATGACAGAGCGTTATTGGCAGGATCGGCCAGTGTTCGTCACAGGTGGCACAGGGCTTCTTGGTAACTGGCTCGTCAAATGCCTGTTGACTGCCGGTGCTGACGTCACCTGCTTGGTGCGGGACTGGGTGCCGCAGTCCGAGATGATCCACTCCCGAGATATCGAGCGCGTAAAGGTGGTCCGGGGCGACGTGCGGGATCGCGAGTGCCTGGAGCGATCGCTCGGAGAATATGAGATCAACACCGTCTTTCACTTGGCTGCCCAAACGATTGTTGGAATTGCCAACCGCAATCCAATCTCGACGTTCGAGAGTAACATCCAGGGGACCTGGAACCTGCTGGAAGCCTGTCGGCGTTCGCCCACGGTGAAATCGATCATAGTAGCTTCTTCGGACAAGGCTTACGGCGATCAGACGGTTCTTCCTTACTCAGAAGAAACACCACTGCAGGGGCAGCACCCTTACGACGTGAGCAAATCGTGCGCGGACCTTATCGCTCATACATACGCCGTGAGCTATCGGCTGCCCGTGGCAGTCACGCGCTGCGGAAACTTCTATGGAGGAGGCGACCTGAACTGGAACCGAATTGTTCCTGGAACGATCCGATCCGCTCTCAGAGGTGAACGCCCAATAATTCGCTCCGACGGCAGCTATATTCGCGACTACTTCTACGTGGAAGATGGCGCTGCGGCATACATGACTCTGGCTGAGGCGTTGGCGAAACGTCCTGAGCTCGCTGGCGAAGCTTTCAATTTCTCGAATGAACTGCAAGTCTCCGTTCTCAGCCTCGTTCAGCGAGTGTTGGGGCTAACGAGTTCAGCCCTGGAACCCGACGTTCGCAACGAAGCGAGCAACGAGATTCGGCACCAATACCTGAGTGCTGCGAAGGCACGAGAAGTTCTCGGCTGGCAACCTCTTTACACGCTCGATGACGGTCTTAGCAGGACTATCTCGTGGTATCGCGAATATCTCGCATGAGTGAAAAGTCTGATCAGTTGAGAAAGCAGGTCCAGAGCTTGGTCGCTGAGTATTACTCCGAGACTTTTGTTGCGACACCTTTTGTCGCCGGCGAGACACCTGTACCAGTGAGTGGGCGCGTCTTTGATGCCACCGAGTTGCAGTATTTGGTTGATGCGTCGCTGGACTTCTGGCTGACGACTGGGCGTTTCGCCGAACAGTTCGAGCGCGAATTTGCCCGTTTCTGTGGGGTGCGTTACGCGATTCTCGTGAACTCGGGATCTTCGGCGAACCTTCTAGCCTTGTCCTGTCTGACTTCGCCAAGGCTCGGAGACCGGTGCTTGAAACCTGGAGACGAAGTGATCACGGTCGCCGCAGGATTTCCCACTACGGTCAACCCGATCATACAGAATAACTTGGTGCCTGTGTTCGTCGACATCACCATCCCGACCTACAATGTGGACGTTACCCAACTAGACAGCGCGCTTTCAGAAAAAACACGTGCGATTATGCTGGCGCACACGCTGGGAAATCCATTCAACGTGGATGCGGTGGTGGCATTCGCGAAGAAACATGATCTCTGGTTGATCGAAGACTGCTGCGACGCAATTGGTTCGGAATACAAAGGCAGGAAAGTTGGCACCTTTGGCGACTTGGCGACAGCAAGCTTCTATCCGGCACATCACATCACAATGGGCGAGGGCGGTTGCGTTATGACGAACTCGCCGCTGCTCAAGACGCTTGTTGAGTCGTTCCGGGATTGGGGACGGGACTGCTGGTGTGACCCAGGCAAAGACAATACGTGCGGCAAGCGATTTGAGTGGCAGTTGGGGGATTTGCCCTGTGGGTATGACCACAAGTACACATACTCGCATATCGGCTATAACCTGAAGGCGACAGATATGCAAGCCGCTGTTGGCGTGGCGCAGTTAAAGAAACTCCCAGCGTTTATCGAGGCAAGACGGAAGAACTTTCGCCTCATTCATGAAGGCTTGAAAGGTCTTGAGGAGTTCCTGATCTTGCCAGAGGCGACGCAGGAATCTGATCCGAGCTGGTTTGGTTTCCCGATAGCGGTCCGTGGGGACGCCCCGTTTTCGCGCACAGATCTGATCAGGAAGCTAGAAGCAAAAAAGATCGCAACGCGCCTTTTGTTCGCCGGCAACCTGACGCGACAACCGGCATATGCCAGTGTTGACTACCGTACTGTTGGAGACCTGAAGAACACCGATTTTCTGATGAATCAAATGTTCTGGATCGGACTTTTCTCCGGCGTCTCTGAAACTATGCTCCGGTATGTGATGGAAAGTTTCAAGACGATCTGCCAAACTGCACAGCAATGCCCAATCCTTTAGAGTCGGACCTCGATCACGTTCTTGAGCACACGCGGGAGTTATGGGAAGAACTGCGCGGCCAGAGAGTATTCATCACTGGAGGAACGGGATTCATCGGATGCTGGCTATTGGAGACCTTTGCTTGGGCGAACCGGAAATTGAACCTTGGTGCTTCAGCGCTTGTCCTAACCAGAAATCCCGACGTATTGCTAAACATGGCACCTCATCTTTTTGAGTCGCCCGAGGTTCATACCTGCTACGGGGACATTCGGACATTCGCTCCTCCCAAAGGAGAGTTTACCCACGCAATACACGCAGCGTCGGCTGGTAGCGCCGATCCTGGCCACGACAGTCTCGACATCTTCCGTACCACAGTGTATGGCACCGACCGCGTTTTGGCATCAGCAGAGAAATGTCAGACAAAAAAGCTGCTCTTCACCAGTTCCGGAGCCATGTACGGAAAGCAACCTTGCGACTTGCCTTGTATGCCAGAAGACTTTCGAGGGGCTCCCGATCCTGCGAGTAGCATGGCTGCATACGCTGAGTCGAAGCGAGCGGCGGAAACACTCTGCGCGATCTTTCACAGCTCGGGAGCTATGGGAATCAAGATTGCCAGGTGCTTCGCATTTGTCGGTCCATACCTGCCACTGAATCGGCGCTTCGCAATCGGAAACTTTATCCGTGATGAAATGGCCGGCGGCCCAATCAGAGTGCGTGGTGATGGAACTGACGTCCGCTCCTATTTGTACTCTGCGGATCTCGCTATTTGGCTGTGGACCATTTTGTTCAAAGGGCGGAGTTGCGATCCGTATAATGTCGGTTCAGAGAAGGCAATCTCAATCGCTGAAACAGCTCGGACCGTGGCGGAGGCTGGTGGCCATGGCACGGCCGTTGAGATTGAAGGTGGACGGGCGGGCTGCTTCGGAAGTAGCAGATATGTGCCGAGTACTAGGAAGGCCCGCATCGAGCTTAATCTGCAAGAGCGTATTGACTTACGTACGGCGGTTCAGAGAACGATGGAATGGCACGTCCCTCGTAGAACAGCGGAAAGGCCTGAAGGTTTGTCAACGGGAGTAGCGTACCGATGAAGGCATCAGACTACATTGCGTCTTTCCTGCATGCCAAAGGCATACGGACGGTCTTCGAACTATCAGGCGGCATGATCGTGCATATGCTCGATTCGCTTCACAGGCGAGGCGACATGAATATCGTGAGCATCCATCACGAGCAGGCGGCTGCATTCGCAGCAGATGCTTATGGGAGAGTGACGGGATTGCCCGGCGTTGCAATGGCCACCAGCGGTCCTGGTGCAATTAACCTTCTGACCGGTGTCGGAAGCTGCTACTTCGACTCGAGCCCGGCTCTATTTATCACCGGCCAAGTAAACCGCAATGAGCAGCGAGGCGACCGTAAGATTAGGCAACTGGGGTTTCAGGAAACAGACGTGGTCGGAATGGTCGGCCCAATCACCAAGGCGGCTTGGCGAATCACTTGCGTCGAAGAGCTTCCCGAGAAGCTCGAAAGAGCATTTCAGTTGTCTTTGGAGGGCCGGCCCGGACCCGTCCTACTAGACATCCCAATGGACGTGCAGCGCGCGGAATTTGATCCTCCAGGCGGTATTGTGCCGTACTCTGAAAGCGATTCGGATTTCTCTGTAGCAGTCCAAAAGACTTGGGATGCGCTGCTTCAATCCGAACGCCCACTGCTACTCGTTGGCGGTGGAATCCGAGCCTCGGGTGCGACCGAAGTTCTATTTGAATTTCTGAAGAAGGTCCCCATACCAGTAGTGCACTCGCTAATGGCCGTGGATGTGCTGCCGTACAGTTCCCCGCTTTGCCAGGGGATGATAGGGACCTACGGAAACCGGTGGTGCAATCTGGCCGTGAGTCTTAGCGACCTGCTCATTGTGCTTGGCAGCAGGTTGGACGTTCGCCAGACCGGCTCCTTGACGGAATCATTCAAAGCTGGTCGCAACATTATCCATGTGGACTGTGAACAAGGTGAGTTAAATAACCGCGTAAAGGGATGTGACACTATTCTTGCGGACATCCGAGAATTCTTGAGAACTTTTGTCGATAATTGCCCGCCAATCCCCGCAGCGTTCCTCCCAACGGTGGGAAAATGGACCCGCAGGATTTCAGAGTTGCGTGCTGCATATCCAGACACAGAAGAACTTAAGGGTGTAACGGGGATTAACCCGAACGTCTTCATGCACCAATTGTCCCGCCGTTCCGTGGCTGCCTCGGCGTATGTTGTCGATGTGGGGCAGCATCAAATGTGGGCTGCTCAGTCCCTTGAACTCGGCCCGGGGCAGCGCTTTCTGACGTCTGGTGGGATGGGGTCTATGGGATTTGCCTTGCCCGCCGCCATCGGAGCGGCCTTCGGCGTCCCTGGACTACCAGTGGTTATGATCGCGGGCGACGGGGGAATGCAATGCAACATCCAGGAATTGCAGACAGTGGTTCACCATAACCTTCCTATAAAGATGGTGGTCATCAATAACGAGTGTCACGGAATGGTAAGGCAGTTTCAGGAGAGCTATCTCGAACAACGCTATTATTCGACCTATTGGGGATACTCCGCTCCACAGTTTGTGGCGATTGCGCGAGCGTATGGGATTGAGGCAAACGCTGTCAGGGATGCCGGAGACGTAGAAGCCGCTTTGGCCAGTTTGTGGGCAGACCCGATGAGGCCCTGCTTGCTCGAAGCCAAGATTGATACGTTCGTGAACGCATATCCCAAAGTCATGTTTGGTGAACCTATTTCAGTCATGGAGCCTCTCTGATTCAGAGAACGCTTTTCGAGAATATGGCTCAAGTGGCGCGAACCCGTTGATCGCGGTGGTATTTTTTAATTGCAAATTATACCTCGTGAAACCGCGGACCCGCAGGACCCAGATGTGCCGTCTTTGCGAGCACTGTCGACAAACCCGGTGACGGGCTGGACAGCTCAGGGCGCTCCAAGTCGATTGCGGGCTCTTCTTCATACAATATTCCGTATATTTGGCGTAGATCGGGCCATCGCATACACCCTGATCGGGCGGGGTTGGAGCGTACTTGCTGGCCCGCTAACCATTTTGTTTATTGCGCGATTCCTGCGTCCGGCAGAGCAGGGGTATTACTACACTTTTGGCAGTGTGATCGCGCTTAATGTTTTCCTCGAACTCGGTTTGACGTACGTTCTTTTGCAATTTGCCAGCCACGAAAAGGCGCATCTCGAATGGACCAATCTCGGAACACTCACAGGCTCGGAAGTCGCAACAATGCGCCTCGCCGCACTGTTGAAGATGGCCCTGCGGTGGTATGGCGTGGCTGCAGTGCTGGTCCTGCTTCTGGTGTTGCCGAGTGGCTTGGTTTTCTTCTCGCGGAATTCTGCTCCGGCTGCGGTGATCGCATGGCGAAGTCCCTGGGTCTGGCTCGCGACCGTGTCAGCGCTCAATCTCTTTGTTGCACCGTTTTTCGCAATCCTGGAGGGTTGTGGAAAGATTTCGCAGATTGCTTCGATGCGTGCAAGTCAAAGCGTTCTCGCCAATCTGGGACTCTGGCTTACACTATTTTGCCATGGTGCCTTATTTGCAGGACCAGTATTTCAAACAGTAACTCTCGCCTTCGGGCTTGCATGGCTAGTCTCAGGCTATGGCCGATTTTTTAGATCCTTGTTCTACACCGATGTGTCGCAGGCACCCTTCCATTGGTGGACGGAGGTCTGGCCTTTTCAATGGCGAATCGCCCTGAGCTGGCTGAGTGGCTACTTCATCTTCCAACTCTTCAACCCCGTTCTATTCGCTACTCACGGGGCCGTTGTCGCTGGGCAAATGGGAATGAGCCTCACTCTGTGCCTAGCCCTCGCCGGCGTGCCAATGGCGTGGATGAGCACGAAGGCCTCACCCTTTGGAGTGTTGGTAGCGAGGCGACAGTGGCATGCCCTGGATAGTCTCTTCTTCAAAACGCTTCGCCAATCGTTTCTGGTCCTGGTCGTGGGCGGTGTAGTTCTGTACGTATGCGTCTCTATCTTGAATTACCTTGATCACCCGCTTTCGAGACGCATTCTACAACCTCTCCCGTTCGCGTTCATACTTCTATCAGCCATGATGAACCACATCGTATTTTGCGAAGCGCAGTACCTGCGCACTCACAAGACTGAGCCGTTTCTTTGGTTATCCATTGCGATTGGGGCCCTCACGGCGACATCTACATTTCTCCTGGCTAAACCATTCAGCGCGCTTGGTGTCTCAATAGGATACATGATCTGTTGCATGGTTCTACTGGTCGTAGGCACTAAGATCTTCCTTAACAAGCGCAAAGAATGGCATGCCTGAAGAAGAACCCACCGAACATTGACCATGGACTTAGTAGATGCAAAAGACAATCGGCATCAAGCAGAGTCCTTAAAACGGACCTTACTCGCTCAGGAGCCATGCAAAGCTGCCGTAATCACAACTTTTTAAACCCAACGTAATCCAGACAGTGCGAGTATGTCACCAGACGGTAATCGACCAACGCTTGTCAACCCAATGCCCGTGCTAACGATCGGCATTCCGACGTATAATCGGTCAACTCAGTTGATGGAGACGGTTCGGCGGCTTCTACCCGACCTTTCGAGTAAGGTATGCTTGCTCATTGTTGATAACGCTTCAGACACTCCCGCTAGGGAGGTCTTGTCATCTTTCATGCGGCCAGAATCGCCTCATATTCGGATCGTACGGAACAAATGGAACATCGGTGCACCAGCCAACGTCCTCCGGACTGTAGAATTGTGCGAAACGGCCTACTTGTGGATTCTCGCAGATGACGACCTACTGTCTGTAGACAGTGTGAAGACAGTGCTCGGCGCTGTTTATGAGTATCGCGACATTGACTTCTTTCGGTTTTTCTCTCCAGCAATCGCGAAAACGCCCAAAGGGGAGGTATCGACCGTCGCAGATCTACTCCGAGCGGTCGACTCATTCGGGCAATTGATCTGGCTTTCAAATTGCGTCTTCAGGGTGGAAGGCGTAAGAAAGCACCTGCGATGGGCGTATCAGTATCTTAGCAGCAACGTCCCGCAACTGGTCCTTCAGTTGATGACGTTGAGTAACTCCGGAAGAGGTTGCATTATCAACACTGAAATAGTCTCTTATGGCCATCCAACGTCCGACAGGGCATATGATTTGGTTCGAGTTTATGCACAACTCCCATTACTGCTGAGATTGCCGTTGCCTTGGAACGAGAAACGCGCCTTGGCATCGCTGCTTCGATCATCTGGCATTCCGAGTCCAATTCGTTTTGTGGCGCTTCTAATCAGATATGCGCAAGTTATAGAGCCCAAAGACTTGCAGGCGCTATACCGGTCAGCGTGGTCGGACGCGATGCTAGGCGGCGGCCTGCTCTCTCGGATCTGGGTCGCGCTTGTAGGGCTGATATTATGGGTCAGTCGATTTCCCTGGGCAATGGGAGCCACACAACAACTTACCCGTTTGAAGTCAATTTCCCCGGCGGACGCGAAGAAAGCCTCCGATAGACTCTGAAACACTGAAATGCTGTCGAGCCGAGTAACTGCTGGAGCAGAGTGTGCAAACCAACCTTACTACATTACGGTTTGACGACTGGCGAGGTGACGCATGAACCGGATGGTATGGCACATCGTCAGACGTGTTGTGAGAACATTGCGCAAGTGCGACAGCCTTCTGATGGGGGCAGTCACCAGGCTCTACCTGCGGCTGCACGGCGTAGAAGTAGGCTCTGCGCTGAGTGTGCGGTCGTTGCCGCTTTGCCGCAGACACGACCGCGCTATAATTCGGATGGGTGACGCTGTGAGCATCGCTAACCGCTTTTGTGAGAACGTCGCTGGGGTTACTCACCGAACTGCACTGATCGCTGCGAATCCCGGCGCACGCTTATTGATCGGTAATCACGTGGGAATTTCTGGAGCAGTTCTGTACTGCACGACGGAGATTATTATCGAGGATTACGTGAACATCGGGGCAGGGGCGCGGATCTACGATACTGATTTCCACTCGCTCGATTCTCTCGATCGTCGACGGCACGATACCTCACGGATCAAGTCCGCGCCCGTGAGAATCTGTGAAGACGTCTTTATCGGCGCGAATGCATTTGTACTCAAAGGTGTTACTGTTGGTCCTCGCACGATAGTGGGCGCCGGTGCGGTCGTAACCAAATCGCTTCCCCCGGACGTTATAGCGGCAGGTAACCCAGCGCGCATAGTTTCCGATCTCGTCTCCCGGCAAATGAAGCAGCCTCCACAACCCTGATGAAGATAGATAGCACCGTGAGCTGAGCGACCCCTGTCAAAACCCTGAGATACTTGGCCGCAAAGAGGGGCAAGTATTTCAACCTTCCGCCTGGCGCCGACCAGCCATTTACCCGAACCCTGTTATGAAGGCGTCTCGCATAAACATAATTACGTTCAGTGCCACGGCGAAACAATTTCAGATTTGCCGATGTGCCAGCAGGGTTGGAGCTTGCAAACAGTACCGGGCAGTTGATTGAAGGAACGGTTTCATAACTTCTAATTTGGAGTCATACTTATGTCTCAGCCGCTAGTAACGATTGTTACGCCTTGCCTGAATGGTCAACAAACCATAAGGCAGACGCTTGTGTCCATTGCGATTCAGGAGTATCCAGAGATCGAGCACCTGGTTGTCGATGGCGGCTCGACAGACGGGACCATCGAGGCAATACGCGAGTTCTCTTCCCGGTCTCGGCTCGTATCGCTACCAGGGAAGAACCAGTCTGCTGCGCTAAACGAGGGATTCCGATTGGCTCGTGGCTCCGTGGTGGGCTGGTTAAACGCCGACGACTTTTACTTTGACCGTTATGCTGTTGGCCGAGCAGTTGCCACCTTGGAGCAGAATCCTCAAAGTATGTTGGTTTACGGTGACGCAGTGTACATAGACACGAGCAGCAAGATTGTACGCATGAGTGTCACTCCAAAATACTCTTTCAGCCGGTTGACGCGGTATGGCTTTATTCCCCAACCCACGATATTCTTCAGATCGGCAGCGTTCTGCGATCGGCCGATTAACGAACAACTCGAGATCGTTTTGGACTCTGAGTGGCTCCTCAGGCTGGCAGAGATAACCGAGTTTGTTCATGTTCCACATTTCCAAGCGGTATTTCGTTTAGGAAACAGTAAAGTCCATAAGCTCGGGAGAAGCGTCTATGCCCGCGAGTCCGCCTGGCTCAGAAGCCTATATCGAAACGATTCGTCCCAGCTTACGCGTCGTCTGCAAAGGGTCGCCGATATGCGCGCGAACATCATGGCTCGGTGGAAGGGCAAGCTCCAAGCCTCCAGGATCGGCCATGCCGGCTTTGATGATATGCGGAAGATTCTGGAGTCCTGATGCATAGGTCCGAGTCTCGATAACCTTTTTTGCTCGAATGGCTTTCCGGGCGCGCATGAAGGTAGCATACTTATCAATACATCCAGCGCCGTACCGCGATCCGGTCCTCGCGGCAGTGCATCGCCGCGGGAATTTAGAGCTGCACGTGTTCACGATGTTCGCCGGAGATGTGGGCCACCCATACCAGCGCGTAGTGCTTAATGAGTATTCAAATACGTCTCTGGGGAAGGGCTACAAACTCAAAGTACCGTGGAACTCGTGGCTCCATCCGGCGATCTTGCCAGCGCTGTGGCGCGGCGGTTTTGATGTTATTGTAGTACCCGGTTATAACCACGCCACCTCCGTACTCGCAATGCTATTTTGCTGGGTTACCAACACACCGCTTGTTTTCAGCTGTGATGCAATCGATTTTGGGGACCAGAGCCACCGCCGAGAAGTATTGCTCCGGTTTATCCTTAAACGCTCCGCTGCTGCCTTGGTTCCTGGAGCCGAATCCCGAACCTACCTGAAACGCTTAGGTTTTTCAGACAAGCGAGTTTTTGAAGGTACGTACTGCCTCGACTGCGCGGTTCTCTCGGAAGTGGCAGCCGTGCAGCGGACTCGCAGAGACTCGATACGGGCATCACTTGGCATTTCCCCTACAGGCTTCGCGTTCCTTTTCGCAGGACGGATGATTCCCCAGCGTGGGCTGAAGTACCTCATGCAGGCATTCGGCCAAATTTCCACAGAGCACTCAAACACATTTCTCTTGCTGGTAGGAACGGGGCCCGACCGTTCAGATATCGTGGCGTGCTCGCGTTCCATCCCTGGGGTGCTGGTTCTGGATCCTCTGCCAATCGAGGAGGTGGCGGCCTACTATGCAGCGGCAGATGCCTATGTGTTGCCGAGCATTAGAGAGACCTATTCACTCGGACTGGCGCACGCCGCCATCGCAAGTCTGCCCATAATTACAACAGACAAGGTGGGCGCTGCAGCCGACTATGTGCGAGTCGGCGTGACAGGTCTGATAGTGCCCGCTGGCAACGTTGAGGCGCTCGCGTGTGCCATGGGGCAACTGGCCACCGATCGTGCCCAGTGCGTTGCCATGGGGCGGACAGCCCATGATGTTGCGATGACTCGAACGACCCAGTGGGCGGCAGAGGAATTTGAGTGTGCTGCATTCGCAGCCGCTCGCTCGCAGTGAGGTCTAACCGCCACATATCCGGCCTGGGATGATTGAACCAATGTAATATATTTCATCCTGAACGGAGCGCCGCGAAGTCGAAGGAATTGCATCTGTTCTTGCTCCTTTGTCTCAACTCAATCGGCCGGATCAATAGTCACAACGGCTTCGCAGATCTTTACTAAACGGGTGAATTCATGTATCGCTCCGTCGCGGATCCAGCAGCAAGAAGGCGCTTAGAAGTTTCGGCTGTACGAGACCCGCGCAGCCGATCATCTAAGAGTCCGGCATCTGACTCGGTTATGACCGCTCTGTTTGTGTTTTCTGGCCTTCCGCTAGCATACACTCTCACATGGAGAGTCTCCGGTATTCCAGTAATCAACGGATTTATTCTTGTAAGCATCGTTGTCGTCATCATTGAATATTTCTTCCGGCGGCCACGACACCAGTCTCTTTTTGCATTATATATAGCCGGCGGATGTTATATGCTTCTCATCTCAGTGCTATATGCAAACAATCAGGACTTTACATGGGCTTTTGCGACGCGAGATGTCTTAGCCTACATGGGCCTACCGGTTGGTATTGCGTGGGCGCGCTTGCAAGCGAGAGGAAACGCGGAGCGATTATTGAGTCGCTGGTACTGGGCTGCATGTGTAATGATAACAATTACTTCGTGTGGACTTTACCTGGGCTATATAAGGGCGTTCAAGGTTACAGAGCGGTTGTCGGATGGCGCACTCTTCTTTTCTTTTACTTATATTACAAGCCTTCTTCCGCTTATGTGGGTAGGCGCCAGGTCAGGCCGGTGGTGGCAGCCAATTCTCGTCTCGGTAGGTGTTGTATTGTGTTTATGGGCAGCAGTTCTATCGGCGGCCCGGTCCGTGGTATTGATCGTCAGCGCATCGCTCGTCTGCATACTAGTGATGGAAATCAAGCGCCATAAACGTTCGTTTATGTGGATCGGGCTGGCGGGGATAATCGTGATCATGACCTATATTTCAACGACAGAAAGTACGCAAGATCTGTTTATCGCTCGACGTCTAACTAATACTAATATAGTAAAAGAGTATCGAGCGCAGGAAATTCAGAACATGCTGTCACAAATGGGGACAACGGAATGGGTGCTAGGGGCTGGTTTCGGGCGCCGCTTCTATGCGCCCAGTATATTACCAGGAGGAGAAGACCACGTCCTTGCTCCGCATATCGGCTTCAGCACATTGCTCTATAAGGGTGGTGTTTCTTGTTTTGTCATACTCCTATTAGTTCCATGTGCTATTATCTCGTGGAGATTTGTGTTTGGACGCCGCGCCGACTTGGATCCCTTTCTTGCAGGGGTGGTATTGTATGTTTTCGGGGCATGCATTTCGGGTGGATGGAGTTTTACGGCACTCTTTCTTCTGGGGGCGTTTCTGGGGCTTTCAATCGACGTGAGGCGATCCGCTAGACGAGCTGTAGCGTTGATCGCGATTAACGAGGTCCCACGTGTTCAATTGCAGAGATAACGAAGCGATAAGAGGATGCAGAAACCGCTGCGCTGGAGAAGGTGTGTACCGTTTGTCTTTGTTGCAGCTCTTGGACAACGTTGACGCCACGTAGTCTCGCCACGATAGGTAACACGGCGCGGGGCGTACCTGAGCAGAATGGGGATCTCAGAGTTGAGCTTTGAGGGTTATGCCCTCTGGTCTGCTCGGTAGCGCATCCGAACGTGTAGCCAGGTTGCATGCGGGGTAGGTAGAACCGAGTATCGGCGGTTTTAGCGGCTCGTGATGTACGCTGGGGCGTTCAACATCACCCTGGTCCTGCAGAAAATGTTGGAAGCGGGTACGCCACGAGAGCTAAAGAGTTGCGCAGAACGTCTATTCTTGCGCCCTGTCTGCTTGCTCACCTTCCTGTATTAACTCGATGGCCCCCAGCGTCTGCCGCGCCGTCAAACCTCACCGTCAGACCATCCTGGGTCTGGATATTTACAACACGGACAGCTTGAAGAGTCTACGAGTGATACGCGTATGGGGTAAAGATGGACGAGCCTACTAAAGCATCTGTTATTCGACGTGCGAAGGCCGTAGCGGCTCGGATTCCTGCCTACTCGCCGCGGATCCAGATGATAGTGGAATATTCGAGGTTCGGTATATGGCTCAAAGCGCATGTTAATCGCAATGTTCCATCGTTCACTGACCGGCGGGAGTTGTATGAGTTTGTAACGAAAGGGGTGCTAGGCGGCTCACCAGTTGATGTGCTTGAATTTGGCGTGTTCCGAGGGGAGACGATGCAACTGTGGACAGGCGCGAGCGACCATGCCGAATCCAGGTTTGTCGGGTTTGACAGTTTTGAAGGGCTGCCCGAGAAGTGGAAGCACCTGACATTCACTGACGATCCCCGCGAGTTTGACGCAGGAGGGGCTATTCCCAGTATTGAAGATCACCGTGTGACTTTTGTAAAAGGGTTGTTTCAAGATACTCTGCCGGTGTTTCTCCAGACGTTCAAGTCGAAGAGACAGCTGATTATTCATTTAGATGCGGACCTGTACTCTTCCACCCTATTTGTACTTACTGCTGCAGCCCAACACATTGTTCCAGGAACTGTGGTGTTGTTCGACGAGTTCTCCTCGACCTCTATGTCGGAGTTCCGAGCGTTTATGGACTACTGTGCGGCATATCGTTGTCGATATAGCGTTCTGGCATACAGCGGAGCATTCTACGACCAGTTGTGCGTTCGTATAACGGGGTAAGTGGAAGAGCAGTGTTACACGTAGCGGCTAGTGCCGTTTGGGGCAAGGTACACCGCCGGCGATGGCCGAACAGGCGGCCGCTGAGAAGGACTTGGAGTGAATCATGCCGTCAAAGTCCCAATATGTTCTCGCACTAGTTTTCGGATACGTTCCTGGCTACAAGGGTGGCGGACCAATCCGCAGCGTACATAACCTGGTGGAAACGCTATCAGATGAGTTCTTGTTCAAGATTGTAACCCAGGATCGTGATCTTGGAGAGAAATCGCCATATCCTGGCGTTGTGAAGAACCAGTGGGTTCGGGTTGGGGGCGCGTACGTCATGTATCTAGGTACAGGGTTTCGGGCCATCCTCCGAATGTGTGTGCTCCTCTGTTCCGTCGACAGTGAGACGGTTCTGTACCTTAACAGTTTCTTTTCCCGGAAATTCTCAATGCTTGCAGTGCTAATGCGCAGGCTGAAGCTTTGTCGCGCACGCTGTTTGGTCCTGGCACCACGCGGGGAACTGTTTGAGGCTGCGCTGGAGTTCAAGCGCAAGAGGAAGCGGTTTTACATCAATGTCTCGCGATTGCTTGGACTATATTCAAACATGATCTGGCACGCTTCCAGCGAACTTGAAGCGGCAACTATCTTACGGGAGTTTCCATTGGCGCGCTTCGTCGATGTTGCGGGCGTGCTTTCTGAAGCTGCATGCATTAGTACGAAGAATGGGATTGTCGCTACAGCTTCGGATCTGAGTGGGACGACTCGGGGCTTAAGACGGGGAGCGCCGCCGAAGGACCCCGGGCAGCTTAGTGTTGTCTTTGTGGCTCGGGTAACGCGGAATAAGAACCTGCTGGAAGCATTGAGGATACTGGAAGGCATCTCAGGCGACATTTCCTTCGATATCTACGGCCCCATACAAGATACGGACTACTGGGAGGAATGCCGAGGCGCGATCTCACGGCTGCCAGCAAACATTCACGTGCAGTACTTGGGGGAGATTGAACACGGAAGGGTCGAGGAGGTCTTTTCCGAGCACCATCTGCTTCTATTTCCGACGCTTACTGAGAATTTCGGCCATGTAATCAGTGAAGCACTGTCCGCAGGTTGCCCGGTACTTATCAGCAATCAGACGCCATGGCAGCATCTGGAGGCAGCGGGCGTGGGTTGGGACATCCCACTCGGCGATAGGGAGCGCTTTAGATCCGTTCTGCAGCAGTGCGTCAATAGCGACCGAGAGTGGTTTACCGCGCTTTCGATCCGCGCCAGAGATTTCGCCCTCAATGCAGCTAGCAATTCCGAGGTGATCACAGCGAACCGGCAAATTTTTAGACGGGCACAGAATTGGGGGATAGAGCCAATGCCCACTCTGGAATTATGAGAGCACTCATTACCGGAGGGGCCGGCTTCATTGGATCCACGCTTGCGAAGGAGTTGGCTTCAAACGGCGCGGAAGTTGTAGTCCTGGACAATCTGTCCTCAGGATATCGCCGCAACATCCACGGGCAGTCGGGCGTGAGGCTGGTGGAAGAGGATATTCGCAACACCGCCGCTGTAGAGGCGGCGGTGACGGGCATAGACGTCATTTTCCATTTGGCGGCTTCGGTAGGTAACAAACGATCGATCGATCAGCCGGTCAACGACGCCGAGATCAATGTTATCGGCACACTACGAATTCTCGAAGCCGCGCGTAAGGCTGGGGTGCGAAAGGTGATCATATCTTCCTCTGCTGGTATCTTCGGGGAATTAAAGACGCTGCCCATTCGCGAAGATCATCCCGTAGAGCCCGACTCACCCTATGGTGCCAGCAAACTTTGCGCGGAGAAGCAAGGGCTGGTCTACGCGAAACTATACGGCATGGAGGTCGTTTGCTTGCGCTATTTCAACGTGTACGGCCCGAACCAGCGTTTCGACGCGTATGGCAACGTCATTCCGATCTTTGTGTTCCAGATGTTGCGAGGCGAGCCGGTTACCATCTTCGGAGACGGCGAACAGACGCGCGATTTCGTGAATGTTCGCGATGTTGTGCAAGCCAACATTAAGTCGGCGATGGCTCCCGGCGTCTCTGGGGCGTTCAACATCGGCAGCGGGACGCGCATCAGCATCAACGATTTAGTAGAACGACTGAAGGCCGCCAGCAAGCTGAATCCGGTGGTGCGGCATGGCCCGCCGCGCGCTGGCGACGTGCGTGATAGCCTCGCGGACATCAGCGCGGCGCGACGGGCGTTCGGCTTTGAACCAGCGGTGACGATCGACGTGGGCTTACCCGAATACATTCAGTGGGCTAGGACGGAGATGACTTCATGAGCGTCGCAAGGGTCATGGTGCTGGGCGGCGCAGGAATGCTTGGGCACAAGATGTTTCAGGTGCTGCGTGAGCGGTTTGACGGCGTGTTTTGCACGGTGCGCGAAGACATCCATAAGCCGCCTTTCGAGCGCGTTGAATTATTCCAGGGTAATGATGTCGTTCGAGACGTGGATGTGACTGACTTTCCGGCGCTTGAGGCGATTCTGTCGGGCTTCCGTCCAGAGTACCTGGTCAATTGTGTTGGCGTGATCAAGCAACGGGCAGAAGCTGTCTCTTCGATTCCCAGCATTACGATCAATTCGCTCCTGCCCCACAAACTGGCCCAAATAGCTGCCCGCTGGGGCGGACGTGTAATCCATTTCAGTACCGACTGTGTATTCAGTGGCAGGCGTGGGGATTACACCGAAGAGGATACCTCTGACGCGGAGGATCTCTATGGAAAAACTAAATTTCTAGGTGAGGTGGCTGTCGCCAATGCCCTGACGTTGCGGACTTCTATTATCGGCCGGGAGCTAACCGAACACCGCTCGCTGCTGGATTGGTTTCTGACACAGAATCAGAAGACGGTTCGCGGATACCGGAAGGTCATTTACTCCGGGGTAACTACTAACCACCTTGCCAAGTTGGTTGCATCCATCATTCAGGAGCATCCCGGATTGAATGGGCTGTATCAGGTGGCAAGCGAACCAATATCCAAGTTCAACCTCCTTTGTCTCCTCTGTGAGGCGTACCAACTGGATGTCCGGATCGAACCAGACGATTTGGAGATCTCGGACCGGAGCATGAAGTGCGACAGGTTGCGCGAGGCGATCGCGTACAAATGCCCTGCCTGGCCGGTTCTCGCACGCCAATTGGCGGAAGACAACACACCTTACGAAAGGTGGCTCGGGTGGAAATGAGCAATCTTCTTGAAGGGAAGCGGATCCTGATCACCGGGGGGACGGGATCCCTCGGAAAGGTTTTGACTCGCCGCATTTTAAGCGGAGAGGCAGGCCATCCGGCGAAGGTGATCATTTTTTCGCGCGATGAAGCGAAGCAGCACTTCATCCGCGTTGAGTACGAAAACAAAGTCGCGGCCACGGATGAAATCATCTACCGGAACTTTCAACGCCTGCTGGAGTTTCGCATTGGCGACGTTCGCGACTATGGCAGCGTCGCCAGTGTACTGCGCGACGCCGACATCGTGGTAAACGCCGCGGCTATGAAGCAGGTGCCGACGTGCGAATATTTCCCCAATGAGGCCGTCCGGACCAACGTGGGCGGTGCTGAGAATATCGTTCACGCCATTCAAGAACACACCCTTCCCGTGGAGACCGTGGTCGGGGTCTCCACGGACAAAGCATGCAAACCGGTGAACGTCATGGGCATGACCAAGGCGCTGCAAGAGAGGGTGTTTATCCAGGGCAACATGAGATGTCCGGGCACCCGCTTCGTGTGTACGCGCTACGGAAATGTGCTGGCGTCGAGAGGCTCGGTGATTCCACTATTCCACGAGCAGATCCGGAGCGGCGGTCCAGTGACGATCACAACTCTGGATATGACGCGATTCCTCCTCACACTGGACGATGCGGTTGACATTATTTTCGCCGCGATTGGTGAAGCCCGGCCTGGAGAGACACTTGTGCCGCGGGCTCCCTCGGCAAGAATCGCCGATGTCGCCACAGCGCTCATCGGGGAGCGGCCCATTCGTCAGGTGACGACCGGCATCCGTCCCGGCGAAAAGATTCACGAGATCATGGTGAGCGACGAAGAGGCTTACCGGACGGTGAAGCGAGGCCGTTGGTATGTGATCCGGCCGATGCTGCCCGAGGTTGCAAACGGTAGTGGGGTGACAAGCGAAGTCGCGGGCTGCCTCCAGAGTGCTTACAGTAGCAATGACAGCGTGATGAGCATCGACGAAACCACCGCCATGTTGCGGGCGCGTCGACTGATGCTGGAGGATAACGTCGAAGCTGGGGTAGAATTGCTGCGATGAAGATCATGACGATTCTCGGTACCCGGCCTGAGATCATCCGGCTGAGTCTGGTTATCCCCCTACTGGACCGGTTTTGCCAGCACATCCTGGTTCATACCGGCCAGAACTACGATGACCGGCTGAGCCAGGTCTTCTTCGACGAACTGGGAGTGCGCAAGCCAGATGTGTACTTGGGCGTGAAGGCTGACAGCTTTGGAGGACAAATCGCTCAGATACTGGAACGTAGCGAAGCGCTGTTTCTTCAACATCGCCCAGATCGGCTGCTGATTCTCGGAGACACCAACAGCGGATTGTCCGCCATCATCGCGCGCCGCCTTGGCATCCCCGTCTATCACATGGAAGCCGGCAATCGCTGCTTTGACGACCGGGTTCCCGAAGAAGTGAATCGCCGAGTGATAGACCACTCAAGTTCTGTCCTAATGCCGTACACCAATCGGAGCCGGGAGAACCTGCTGGCGGAGGGTTTCCAGAATAACCGGATACACGTGATCGGCAATCCGATCAAACAGGTTATCGACAGGTACGCCGATCGCATTGCTTGTAGCACGGTGCTCGAAGAAGTCGGTATCGAGCCTGGCAAGTTCTTTCTTGTTACAGCACATCGTGCCGAAAATGTCGACCGCGAGGACCGGCTCCGTAACATTGTGACCACTCTCGATATGCTTCATCGCGAGTACGCATACCCAGTGATCGTTTCTCTGCATCCACGGACCAAATCCAAGGTGCAGGCGCTCGGTCTTTCGCAGGAATGCACAGGTGTTCATTACTTGCGCCCACTTGGATTCTTCGATTTTATCCGTCTGGAGCAGAGCGCATTCTGCGTCCTGTCCGACAGTGGCACCGTTCAGGAAGAAGCCTGCATTCTTGCTGTGCCGAACGTAACGATCCGGGACGTCACTGAAAGGCCAGAAACCGTAGAGTGCGGCTCCAATATTCTTTCCGGGGTCGAACCGGCTGAAATCTTGAAGAGTGTCCGGCTTGTTACAATCGCCCATCCCGCTTGGCAGCCCCCGGCCGAGTATTTGGCGCCAGCGGTTGCCGAGACAGTTATCCGCATCGTTTTGGGCTTCCGCGAGCCGGATGCAGCAGAAGCCGAGTGGCAGCGAGCTACCCGTATATGCGCATCCTGATGATCTCGCAGTGGTTCCACCCGGAGCCCTCCTTCAAAGGGCTGCCGTTTGCGCGGGCGCTTGCCGATCGCGGCCACCAAGTGCAGGTGCTAACAGGATTTCCAAACTATCCTGGCGGGCGGCTTTATCCAGGATACCGTGTCCGTCCCTGGCGCCGTGAAGTGCTCGATGGAATACCGGTGCTGCGCGTTCCGTTGTATCCCAGTCATGATCGCTCAGGGCTGCGTCGCACTCTCAACTACCTCACGTTCGCCTGGAGTGCCACAGCTTTGGGCTCCGCACTCCTCGAAAAGCCCGATGTCATCTATGCTTATCACCCACCAGCCACAATAGGTTTACCAGCCGTTGCGTTGTCGCTAACTACTGGCGCACCCTTTGTTTATGATATTCAAGATCTCTGGCCAGACAGCGTGCTCCATTCGGGCATGTTAGCCGATGGTGTGACAATGCGTGCGATTAGTGCATGGTGTGGGTTCGTATACCGAAGAGCGAGCCAAATCGTAGTCCTGTCGCCTGGGTTTAAGAGGGTTCTTCGAGAGCGTGGCGTTCCTTCCGCGAAGATCTCCGTAGTTTACAACTGGGCCGACGAGACTCCGGTTGAAACAGCGCCAATCGGATCCAACGCCCTCTGTCAGGACCGATTTAACATCCTGTTTGCGGGGACGATGGGTACCGGCCAGGCACTCGACACGGTTCTTCGCGTTGCTGACAGATGTGCTTCCATGCTTCCCCTCGTTCACTTTTGGCTTGTAGGGCGCGGAACTGAAACCGAACGTCTTCAACGGGAGGCAGCGGAGATGCAGCTTCCAAATGTTACCTTCCTCCCGCATCAATCCCGGCCTGAGCTTATGAGGATTATGAATGCTGCTGACGCTCTGCTTGTCCATCTCCGGAACATTCCCCTGTACACCGTCACGATTCCTTCGAAAACGCAGGAGTATCTCGCGGCCGGGAAGCCTATCATCATGGCGGTGCGAGGTGACTCTGCCGATTTGATTACTCAGGCCGGTGCCGGAGTTAACTGCGAACCAGAAGATACTGACAGCATAACGGCTGCGATCGCCAAGCTTATCGCGCTGGGTCCCGAGGGACGGCGAGCTATGGGCGCTGCCGGACAGGCCTACTACCAGACACACCTTTGCTTTAGACATGGTATTGATCGCTTTGAATCGATCTTTGAATCTGTTGTGACTGCAAACCGGCAAAGGCGTGGCCAATCCGTTGCCGGGCACATTCCAGAGGAAATGAATTGACCGTGCCGCTAACAATCCTACGCACTGCCGCTGGTTCGGCTCCGAGTGTTACTCAGTACAAGATCTTTAGGGACCTTGGACTGCGGGTGATTGCTGCAGATTCCGACCCTCTTTCTGTTGGGTTTGTCTTCGCAGACGCAGCGTACCAGATGCCGCTAGTCTCTTCGCCGCGATACTTCGACGCGCTGATTGAGATCTGCCGCCGCGAGCGAGTAGACTGGGTCCTGCCTGCTCTCGATGAGGAACTACTCATACTAGCTGGCCGACGCACAGAACTGGAGGCGTGTGGTGCGCGACTCCTCAGCTCTTCGTCTGAATGCCTGGAGAACTGCGTTGACAAACGCGCTACTCACGCGTTCTTCCGCCAGAACGGCATCCCCACCCCTGCAACCTGGGAGCCTGGATCTGTGTGTCTCGCTAACTTTCCTGTCATCGTAAAGCCTCGTCGAGGTCGCGGTGGCGTAGGCGTTTACGTTGCCCGCGACAGGCAGGAGTTAGAATTTTTCGGCAGCTATGTTCGGGAAGCGATCATTCAGGAGTTTATGACCGGTCGCGAGTTGACAGTTGACGTGCTCGCCGACTTCGCCTCGAATCCGCTGTTCATCCGGCCTCGGTACCGCATCCAGACGGAGTCAGGCATATCATACAAAGGCGCGGTAGTTGATCATCCAGGAATCGTATGTTGGGTCGAAAAGATTGTTCACGCGCTGGGGCTGATCGGACCCGCTAATATCCAATGCTTTGTGGATGAAAGCGATGGAGTCTGGTTCACTGAGATCAATGCCCGGTTGGCCGGTTCAGTGGCGCTCACTTTTGAAGCCGACCCAGCATTTCCTTTAGCGCTCGTGTGCCTGCTTAAAGGTGAATCTCCTCAGCCAGCCACAGGTCCAGCCAAGCCTCTGGTCATGCTGCGCTACTGGAGCGAGGTATACATTGAAAAGTCTGAGGTTGGTCTGATCTGTACCCACCTATGATCCGTGCTGTTGGTTTCGATCTTGATAACACACTCTATGATCAGGAACAACATGTGTTCCCGTTCTTTTCCGCATCCGCTACTCTGCTCAGCGAGGAAACGGGCGTTGAGCCAACGATTATTGAGAGTACATTCCGCAGAGCGTGGCGCACACTCGGTCCTTCGCACCCCAGGCTCTTCGATTCCGTTCTGGATCAATGCGGAATTTGTGATACGCAACGCGTGCAGACGCTCGTCAGGATGTATCACACTTACGTGAGCCCACTCGTGGCCTATCCTGGAGTGCCGTCGTTGTTGCGACGGCTTCAGGAAAAATTCTTGCTCTTTCTCATTACGGACGGAAACGCGGCCATGCAGCGCCGAAAGATTGAAGGTTTGGGAATTGCCCCTCTATTTCGAGTGGTAGTGTTCTCCGCTGAGCAAGGTTGCGGACTCCCGAAGCCCAATGCCGCGGCCTTCCTCAACGCGCTGCGGCAACTTCAGTGTGCGCACGGCGATTGCCTGTATGTGGGCGACAACCCGGGATGCGACGTTGTCGGCGCGGCTCGTGCTGGTATGAAGACCGTCCGCGTGCTAACCGGCCCCTTCCGGAACGCGACCTCTGAAGGAATCGAGCCCGACTTCACCATCAACTCCGTCACAGATATCGAAAAGGTCCTCTAGTGACAAGGCTCATACTTAAACGCTGTTTCGATATCATGGCAGCCACGGCACTCTTAATTGTCGCGGCGCCGCTCATGGTTCTAACGGCCGGGCTCATCAAGCTTGACTCGCCGGGGCCCGTTTTCTTCCGGCAGAAACGCGTTGGAAAGAATGGCGAACCCTTCCAGATTTGGAAATTTCGGACTATGGTGGTGAACGCGGTGAATCAGGGTGTCGGGCTCATGACCTTTCAGCACGACCCGCGCATTACCCGTATAGGGTCGTGGTTGCGCAAGTACCGCATCGACGAGCTCCCGCAGATCTTTAACATTTTGTGTGGCAAGATGAGTTTGGTCGGCCCGCGCCCTCTGCTACCTGACTATCTGGATGCCTACTCAGAACGAGACCGTCGTCGGATGCTTGTCAAACCGGGCGTGACCGGATGGCAGCAGGTCAACGGCGGCTCCAGAAACACATGGGACGAGCGCATTACGCTCGACCTCTGGTATGTCGATAACTGGAACCTATGGGTCGATCTCAAGGTCTTGCTCCTCACAGTGCTCGTTGTCCTCAAGTCCGACGGTGTCTATGGAAACGATGGCTGGCAGCGCAGTGGTTCCCCCGCAAGCACTTCGCAGGCAATTGATAAACGAGGCGAGCAATGACAACCACTGTGCTGGTCATAGCCACCCATCCCGATGACGAAGTCCTCGGTTGTGGCGGCGTAATGGCCCGGCACGCGGCGGCAGGCGACGAGGTCCACGTGCTCGTCGTGAGCCGGGGAGCAGAGGAACTGTTTGCAGCGGAATTGGTTGCTCGGACACGTGAAGAGCTTTCTGCTGCGCATCGCGTCATCGGCGTCACAACTACAACATTTCTGGATTTTCCGGCACCGAAGTTAGATATGGTTCCGGCGCATCAATTGGCTGACGCATTGCTCAGCCAACTGCGGAAGATCCAGCCGGACGTGCTCTATATCCCACATCAAGGAGATCTCCACGGCGACCACAAAGCCACCTACTGGGCTGCCTTGGTGGCAGCGCGGCCCACTGGCGGCACAAGTCCCTCTCGGATTCTTTGCTATGAAACACTGTCTGAGACGGAGTGGGGTGCACCCACCGCCGCCGAGGCTTTCGTACCTACCATATTCGTGAATATTTCTGAATATCTCCCGATTAAACTGCGAGCGATGGCCTGTTATGAGACCCAACTCCAGGCGCCGCCGCACGCGCGCTCGCTGAAGGCGATCGAAGCACTCGCAACTTATCGGGGCGCGACCGTCTTCGTAGCTGCCGCCGAAGCGTTTGTGCTTGTCAGAGAAATATCGCGCTGATCCCTGCATAGCTTTAATTTCCCCAAGAGCGACAGTAACCTTGTAGGTCCAAGACCTCTACTCCCTGAGTACCTGCATGGAAACTTGTTGAAAAACTCTAGAATTGTATCAGGGCACGACTTCAGTCGTGCTGTACACCATGCCCGAGTTTATGGGGTTTTCATTCCACGAACCTCGAATGAGATGAACCGTGACTAGCGGAAATATTCTCATCTCATCGGCGGGTCGACGTGTCGGCCTGGTCGCGTGTTTTCGTGACTCGATTTCGTCGCGGAGCGCGGATAGGTCCATTTTTACGATTGACTCCGGGGCAAGCGCACCAGCCGCCTTCATTTCAGATGGTGCATCGCGGGTGCCTCGCTGTACCGATCCCTGTTTTGTGGACGCAGTGCTCAGATGGTGTGTGAACAATCGAGTAGGGCTTCTCATTCCAACCATCGATACTGAACTTCCGGTCTACGCGGCTGCCGCCACGAGTTTTGCCGAAATTGGTGTAACAGTTTGTATCTCAGCGCCTTGCGCCGTGCGGATCTGCTGCGACAAGATTGCAACACACGACTGGCTAGTAGCGAACGGCTTTCCAACGGTTAGGCAAACAGACCTCTGCACCGCGATGCTCAATCCCGCAGCCTGGCCCCTTCCGCTTATTGCCAAGCCGTTCAATGGCAGCGCATCAATTGGTGTTCGTCGTGTGCAGACCCGCCTCGAACTCGAGGCTATGGGACAGGCAACAGATGGCTACATCGTTCAAGAGATCGCCGGTGGTCGTGAGTTCACGATCAACATCTATGTCAATAGAGCGGGCGAGTGCATCTGCACGCTACCGCACTGGCGGATGGAGGTTCGTGCGGGCGAAGTCTCGAAGGGGATCACCGTCAAAGACCGTCGGCTCATGGACCTTGCTCGCTCTGTAGCCACGGCGCTGCCTGGAGCCTACGGCCCGCTCAATATTCAGTGCTTCATGGACGAAGCTGGCACAATCCGGATCATCGAGATCAACGCACGCTTCGGCGGCGGATATCCTTTAGCCCACCGCGCAGGTGGCCGATTTACGGATTGGCTTCTAGACGAGCAAGAAGGGAAGCATCTTTCCTATTCTGAAGATTGGACGGACGACCTTGCAATGCTTCGTTACGATGAAGCTGTCTTTGTCCCCGGCAGTAGTGTTCGACCATGAATCCAAGAATCTGTATCGTCTTCGACATCGACGATACCTTATACCTCGAACGCGACTACGTTCAGAGCGGATTTGAAGCGGTCGGCCGATGGGTTCGCAAATGGGTTGGCGTCGAGGACTTTGCTGATCGCTGCTGGCGTAGATTCCTGGCCGGGGGCCGCAGATCGATTTTTGACGAGGCGTTGCGCGAGTGTGGCAAGGAACCCACGAGGAATCTAATGTCCGGTTTGGTCGAAATCTATCGAACCCACGAACCCTCGATTTTACTTGCCGAGGATGCATCTAAGGCATTGGAATCCATCGCAGGAAAAGTATCGATAGCAGTAGTCAGCGATGGCCCCGTAGTTAGCCAAAGCCGAAAGGTTGACGCACTCGGGTTAAAAGCGTTTGCGGCGCCAATTGTGCTTACGGGGGTGTTTGGCGAGAGTTACTTCAAACCGCACCCCAGAGCTTTTGAGTACGTAGCGCAGTGCCGGTCTGCAGACGTCTATCTCTACGTTGCGGATAACCCGCTCAAAGACTTTGCTGCCCCGAGACAACTCGGATGGATCACCGTTCGTGTGAGAAGACTTGGGGGATTGTACTACGCTCTGGAGAATCCCGAGATTACCCCGGATCACGTGATGGTCGACTGCTCTGGGATGCCAGAACTACTAGCTCACCTGTAAAGGCGTAATCAAGATGAAACGCATCTTACTCTCCGTCCCTCACATGGGTGGTAGAGAACAAATCTACGTTCGCGAAGCCTTTGAGACCAACTGGCTCTCTACCGTCGGCCCCAATCTGACCGCCTTCGAACGCAATTTTGGGACGCGGGTGGGACTGCCCGCTGTGGCCTTGGCGAGCGGAACCGCAGCGCTGCACCTCGCGCTGCGTGTGGCAGGAGTCTGCCCCGGCGATGAAGTGCTCTGTTCCGCCCTCACCTTCGTCGCGGCCGCCAACTCTATCGTCTACCTGGGGGGTGTGCCGATCTTTGTGGATAGCGACCGCGCAACCTGGAACTTGGATCCCGATCTTCTGTACCGCGCCTTGCGAGAGCGTGCTGCGGCGAACAGGCTCCCCAAGGCGCTGGTAGTGGTCCACCTCTATGGCCAAAGCGCGGATATGGACCCCATCCTCCATGCCTGCGCCGAATACGGAGTCGTTGTGATCGAGGATGCCGCCGAAGCGGTTGGCACCCTGTACAAAGGGAATCCAGCCGGGACACTTGGCGACATTGGCGTGTTTTCTTTCAACGGAAATAAGATCATCACCACAACCGGCGGTGGTATGCTCGTCTCCCGCAATGCCGCCTGGGTGGAAAAGGTGCGTTTCTGGTCCCAGCAAGCCCGCGACCCCGGGCTCGCCTACGAACACTCGGAGATGGGCTACAACTACCGCATGAGCAACGTGCTAGCCGGCATAGGTCGAGGTCAGCTCGAGGTTCTTGATCTGCGGGTCCAGCAGCGCCGCGCCATTGCATTCCGATATCGAGATGCATTTGCCGACCTTCCCGGAATCACGCTAATGCCCCAGGCGCCCTATGGCCTATCCACCAACTGGTTGAGTTGCTTCCTGATCGACGAAGAGAAATTCGGTTGCTCACGCGACCAACTGATTCGGGCGCTCGATGAAGCGAACGTGGAGACCCGCCCGGTGTGGAAGCCAATGCACCTGCAGCCGCTGTATGCAGGATGCGAATGTTATGGCGGAGAGGTGGCAGAGGACTTGTTCAGGCGGGGGATTTGTATGCCCAGTTCCAGCAGCTTGTCCGATGAGGACCAGCTGTATGTTGTGAATGCAGTACGAAGAGCGGCCGGCGTGAAAGATCTGAACGAGCTAAACAAACCTGAAACAGTTCCACCGTGTCGTGTGGCGACAGCCGGCGAAGGAGTATTGGCAACACTGGATTAGATGGTGAGCATGATGCGCCAATACGTTGAACGACTCAGCAGAATACACCGGCCCATCATGTGGGTGGTGGAACTCGGGATCTTTGCGCTCTCGGGCGTGGCTGCGTTTCTGCTGCGATTCGACTTCAGTCTGCCGGCCGCTTACTTGCACCATTTGGCTTACGCTCTTCCGATCTGGATCGGCGTCAAGCTTGTCGTGTTCCGCGTGGCGGGCCTGGACCGGGGTTGGTGGAGGTATGTGTCAGTAACCGATTTGCAGCGGATCGCAGTTGGCAACTTCGCCGGTTCCGTACTAAGTTGTATTGCGATCCTCTTCATCGCACCAGCCGGATTCCCGCGATCAATATACGTCCTCGATCTGATGATCTGTTTTTTGGCCACGAGCGGAATTCGACTTACAGTGCGGATGATGGCGGAAGCCGCCTCGTATGCGCGGAACAGCGTGGCTGAGGAAAAGAGAACACTTATCTATGGAGCGGGTGAAGCGGGTATTACTCTGCTCAGAGAGATTCGGAATAATCCTAGATTGTCGTATCGCGTTGTGGGGTTTTTGGACGACCGGCCGGACAAGAAGGGCCTGCACCTTGCCGGCGTATCGGTGCTCGGAGGAGGAGACGAGGTAGAGTCACTCGTAACCAAGCACAATGTAAAGACGATTTTGATTGCCATCCCATCTGCGACGGGCGCTGAGATGACCCGTATCCTGAAGCTTTGCCACGCAGCGGGAGTTATGTGCAAGACTGTGCCTGGGTTGGCGGAGATTATTGAGGAGCGCGGCCTTGCTGGCCAAATCCGCGAGGTGGCAGTCGAAGATATCCTGGGCCGGACCCCTGTACTCCTCGAAGAGGGCCAAATCCGTGGCGCGCTCGAAGGCAAAGTCGTCCTCGTTACGGGCGCTGCGGGATCCATCGGTTCTGAACTATGTCGGCAGATCGCTCGTTTTCAACCCGCCGGGATTGTCGGGTTTGAAATCGCTGAATCCCCGCTGTTCGAAATCGATCGCGAAATGCGCCAGGTGTTCCCCAAGGTTCCGTTCTACGCGGAGATTGGAAGCATTCAGAATCGCGCTCGCCTCGACGACGTCCTGCGCCAATACAAACCATTGGTGGTCTATCATGCCGCGGCCTACAAGCATGTGCCGCTTATGGAAGATCACGTTTTCGAGGCGATCGAGAACAACGTCTTCGGAACCTACAATGTGGCTGTCGCCGCAGCGGAGCATAAGGTCGAGAACTTCGTCATGATCTCCTCTGACAAGGCTGTCCGCCCCACAAACGTGATGGGTGCCTCCAAGCGCGTCGCTGAACTTCTCTTACTCGCCTTGCCGCACGGCCGCACCAACTACGTGGCCGTTCGCTTCGGTAACGTGCTTGGCTCCAATGGCAGTGTCATCCCAATTTTCAAGAAACAGATTGCGGCTGGCGGACCCATCACCGTAACGCATCCCGAGATGCGCCGCTTCTTTATGACTATTCCCGAAGCCTGCCAGCTTGTATTGCAGGCCTCGGCAATCGGCAAGTGTGGTCAGATTTGTGTCTTGGACATGGGCCAGCCAGTCAAGATCGTTGACCTTGCCAGAAACCTGATCTTACTGTCGGGACTCAGGCCCGATGAACAAATCAAGATAGAATTCACTGGCGTGCGCCCCGGCGAAAAGCTCTACGAAGAGCTCAACTCGTTTCTCGAAGACACGGTCCCAACCGAACATGAGAAAATCCGCATCTTCATGGGGAATGGCATGCCGGAGGGAGACATTCGAGACTGGCTCGATTTCCTTCACGAGATTTGCGAGGCTCGCGACATCGGCCGCTTGGTGGTCGCTCTCAAAGAGGTGGTTCTCGACTACAGTCCCAGTACCCACCTGCTGAAGCGGATCATCAAACCTCAGCAGCATCGTGCCGTCGCCGTGGCATCCGATTAGTCCCGTATGAGATACGGCCAGTGCTCAACACCAAGGCCAAATCTGTGGCAGGGTTGTGTACATCTCAAGAGGATATGAGTTGGTCTCAGCCGGCTTGGCGTAAAACGCGGCAGTTGCCGGGCGTACCGTGATCGTTACAGGGCATAAGTCATTTGGCCACGCATCAATGATAGAAAAGCGCCAAGTTGAGTATTGACACCTGGAATGCTATGGAATTACGCTTCTCCTCGAAGATTGTCCGCCTCTGACCTGCCCCTTTTCCGACTCAACCGCGGAAGCTGAATTGTGCGGCCCATGCGCGGCTGCATGCTTCGAGCGCAGAGCCAACGCACACTGTTTGTGCGGGACTGAAGGATCCCATACCACAAATGATAAAAGCTCTAATTACCGGCTGCACTGGCCAGGATGGCTCTTACCTGACCGAGTTCCTTCTTGACAAGGGTTACGAGGTTCACGGCCTTAAGCGCCGTGCGTCTAGCTTCAACACCGATCGCGTCGATCACATCTTTCGGGATTTTCACGAAGCTGACAACCGCTTTTTTCTACACTATGCTGATCTGACAGACGGCAGTTCGCTTGCCTCGCTACTCCACAACCTGAACCCCGATGAAATCTACAACTTGGGCGCCCAGAGCCATGTGAAGGTGAGCTTCGATGTTCCCGAATTCACCGCAGATGTGGTAGCCTGCGGAACCCTGCGCCTGCTCGAGGCGATGCGGCTAACTGGCGTCAAATGCCGCTTCTATCAGGCATCATCGAGCGAGATGTTCGGTAGCACACCGCCCCCGCAGTGCGAAACGACGGCCTTCCATCCGCGCAGCCCGTACGCCTGCTCCAAGGTTTTTGGGCACAACATTACCGTAAACTATCGGGAGAGCTACGGAGTTCACGCATCGAGCGGCATTCTCTTCAACCACGAATCCCCCCGGCGCGGCGAGACCTTTGTCACTCGCAAGATCACCCGCGCAGTAGCTCGGATCAAGTATGGGGTTCAGCAAAAGCTCTTCCTGGGCAACCTGGAAGCACGTCGTGATTGGGGTTACGCGCCGGATTACGTTCGCGCTATGTGGCTGATGCTTCAGCAGGAGAAACCCGACGACTACGTGATCGGCACCGGAGAGGCTCACTCAGTACGCGAATTTGTCGAACTTGCCTTCGCATCTGCCGACCTGGATTGGCGAGAGTATGTTGAAGTAGACCCTCGCTATTTTCGGCCGGCCGAAGTCGACTACCTTTGTGCAGATGCTTCCAAGGCTCGAGAATCCCTGGGTTGGGAGCCGACTGTGACCTTCATAGAGCTGGTACGTATTATGGTTGAAGCTGACATCAAAGATTTGGAAACTCGCCTTAAGGGCGGCGCCGAGGCCCTTCAGCTTGCAGTCGCTGCAGAAGGGAGGGACTCATGATTCATCTGCCCAACAAACGAATTGTGGTGACAGGCGGAGCAGGGTTTCTCGGGAAGCACATCATCAGCCGGCTCGAGAGGATTGGGTGTAGCAACGTCTTCGTTCCGATCTACGGCGAGTACGACTTTACGCGTATTGACGCGATTGAACGCTTGTTTGATGAGCATCGGCCTGAGATTCTGATTCACTTGGCCGCTGTTGTGGGTGGCATCGGCGCGAATCGGGCCAACCCTGGCCGGTTCTTCTACGACAACGCGATCATGGGCATTCAACTTATCGAGGCCGCGCGGCGCCACGGGGTCGAAAAGACGGTCGTCTTGGGTACGATTTGCGCTTATCCCAAGTTCACGCCGGTTCCTTTTCGTGAAGAAGAGCTATGGAATGGGTATCCGGAGGAGACGAACGCCCCTTACGGGTTGGCTAAGAAGATGCTGCTTGTGCAGTGTCAGGCCTACCGAGAGCAGTATGGAATGAACGCAATTTTCCTCTTGCCTGTGAACCTTTACGGGCCGGGTGACAACTTCGATTTGGAGTCGTCCCATGTGATCCCCGCTCTGATCCGCAAGTGCGCTGAGGCAGTGGCAGCGGGGCGCGAGGAGATTGTGTTGTGGGGCGACGGGTCGCCCACTCGCGAGTTCCTTTACGTGGAAGACGCGGCTGAGGGCATCCTTCTAGCTACGGAGCGGTACGACAAATCCGATCCGGTGAACCTGGGCAGCGGCATGGAGATTTCGATCCGCGATCTGGCGACGACCATCGCGGCGATGACCGGCTTCACGGGCCGGATCGCGTGGGATACGAACCAGCCGAATGGCCAGCCGCGGCGGTGTCTGGACGTGAGCCGGGCCGAGCGGGAGTTTCAGTTCCGGGCCTCAACACCGTTTGAGGTCGGTCTGCGGAAGACAATCGAATGGTATCTCAGTTGCGGACAATCCGGGGAAGCTCGGTGACGAATTCCGGCCTTGTGATGGTCACCGCAACATTGGCACGGTAGCCCGGGCCGTCTTTAAATCAACCATCAATCGTCGGCGACGTTGAAAGTTGAGTGCGATGTGGTGGAGTCGACGTAGTCCATTTGGAATGCCTGCGCGGGATAAAGAGGCCGCAATCTTGCGCTGATTGATGCCATTCTGGAAGATCGCCATTAAATCATAGCGGCAGCCCTCGAATATGGGCCGAAACAGAATAGACCACGTTACCCGCGGAAGCGGTGTGACGTGGTCTATTGTCGTTTTGGCGCCATGTTTTTGTTTCGCCCGGGGTCCATGCCCTCAGCAACGGCAACTCGGCGGGGCTACACGTCGCACAACGCAGTCATTTGCTCGGGCGCTCACTCCACATCGATAACGTAATTGGATCGCTCGCCATATTCTATAAGACCGTTGACCCGAAGATGTGGAATATCCGGTTGAAAACTAAAGGAACTACGGGACCTCTCCGACGCTGGAATCATGTAGGCGGGCCTTCTGGTCCAGCTTGGGGTTATCCCAGTACGGCACAATGCCATCCAAATTCAGGACGCAATTCCCAAAGAGGAAGTCCATTTCAATTAGTTAGTGCTGAATGCCTTCATAAAGGCTCCGAACCTGGCTGAGTGGGACGCTATCTGCCCTGTATGTCTACCCAATTCCTGGCATTGATCCGTACTTGATTCATACGCGGGCCACGAAGGAAGCCTGAGGCCATCAGGCCGCGAGGTCTTGGCGAATTGCGTCCAGTAGCTGATGAGCAGTTCGGACAGCCTCTCGTCGTCAGGGCTGCTAACCCAGCTTGTCCAGTACTTCTTGCTGAGAAGAATGCTCTCTTCGCTGTGAAACGCGCCAAGGGGAGCAAACTTGCCGCTGCCAACATATGTGAATCTGTAAAGGAAAGCCGGCTGTCCAATGGCTTGAGTCTCGCGCGCCAGGAGCCACGCGCCGAACCCAAACTCATAATCCGTATTCATGTGGAGAAAAGCCTGGGGCACATCGCTGTCGCTGCCGGCAGGATAGGCCGTAAAGACTTCAGGAGCAAGATCGTGGAACTCGCGCTGCAACCACTGCCGATATTCGGCGATTGTCTTAGGGCCATGCGGCGATCCTCCGACAATTGGGCTCGCGAAGATAGACACTTCTTCCGAGTTGGTGCCGACAATCACCGGAATCCGCGCTTGCTTGCCTTGAGAAAAAATGCGCGACGGCTGATCGGGAAGAACCCACTTGTCAACAATGGGGTCGAAGTCGATCTCCTGGTCCGCCGCGGCTAGTTCAAGCATCCGCTCGGCGGGAACGGCGCGAAGCGTCTCAAGGGCGTGAGAATCGTCGCCTGAGACACCGAGTTGCCGTGCAAGAACTTTTCCCCGAGCCTCGGCTTGAGCAAGCGTAGATGATTTGGAGTCCACGCAGAAGCCGCTCTGCAGGATGGCCTTCTCAAACAGGCCTGAGGCAAGAGGAGAAGCCATCAAGTCGCATATATCAAGAGAGCCCGAAGAGGCGCCGAATACAGTAACCTCTGACGGGTCGCCGCCGAACTTGTCGATGTTCCTTTGCACCCACTTGAGCGCCTCAATCTGATCGAGCAACCCATAGTTTCCTGAGGCGTGTTGAGCTGACTCGGCAGTTAGACTGGGAAGTGACAAGAAGCCGAAGACACCTAGACGATAGTTGATGCTGACGACGACTACGCCGTGCCTGGCTAACGCCGGCCCCAGCGGCGGCCACTCCTGCGAACCTTCAACGTTACCGCCGCCATGAATCCAGACCATCACCGGAGCTTTGCGGGCTGAGGACGCGTGAGGCGAAGTCCGAGAGCCCGCGGGCAAGTTAGTGGTCCATACATTCAAGTAGAGGCAGGCCTCGTCAGTAACCATCTGTTTGCGACCGAGCATCTCAGGCAGCCAGCCGCTGGGTAACTGGGGGCAGGCAGGGCCGAACGCCTTCGCTTCGCGGACTCCCGGCCACGCCGGAGGAGGCTGAGAGGGCCGCCAGCGGAGATTCCCGACCGGCGCGGCAGCATAAGGAATGCCGAGAAAGACAACGTCCGCGGGATCGGCGCCGAAGTGAGTTCCGCTGAGTATTCCAGCATCGATTGTCACTTGTGGTCCAGGGAGGGAAGGCGGCTCACCGTGCAATGTGCTGCCGGCAAGCAGGGGGACAAACAAAAGCATTTTGCCGATTATGTTTTTGCAACTCGAGAGGCGTGCGACGACGGTCAGCATGGAATGGTTAAAACTCATAGAATCCAATCGTAAATCAAAGATAAGTCCGTAGAGGTGAGAAACATCTGAAGATATACTTCAGGACGAGTTGGAAAAAGCGCGCATCCGGCGAGAAATTCTGAAAGGAGCGGGCTCTCGTGATCTGCCGGCTGGGCGCCTCATGGATTCGTTCGAGCGCTCTGGGGGAGGGAATGAGCGGAATTTGAACGTTGCGGCTGCCATTCATCCTGCTCATTAAGTTGATCTCGCCATCGTGGTAGGAGTTATAAGACTTCAGCCTTTGTCCGAGCCCCACAATATCCTGAGCGACTGCCGGAGTGCCAAGCCAAGCTACGATCACGAGCATAAAAGCGAATACAACACAAGGCGTGGAATGAGTCTGATTTTCGCCCGATTCCAACTTGCTTAATCAGGCTTTAGCACGACTGCCGCCAGCCGCCGAAGTGTTGCCAAAATCCCCGTCAGATCGGTTGGGAACGGTTCCTTCTTGCCCAACCCGAAGTAGAGCCGCCGGAAACAGTCGAAGAGTTCCGCATAGACTGGTGCGGAGGCCGGTTGCGGTTCGAAGACGTCATAAGCGGGGCACAAGGCCTGCTGTGCGGCCTCCACGGAAGGGAAGATGCCGGCCGTAACAAACGCAAAGATGGCCGCGCCAAGGCCGGTAACATCTCCTTTGGGAACGAGAACGGGCTTGTTGAGCACGTTGGCGTAGATCTGATTCAGGAGCAGATTCTTGCGGGGAATGCCGCCGCCGTTGATGACGCGCGCGACGGGAGCGCCATGAGCCTGCATATGCTCAAGGATGATGCGGGTATGGAACGCCGTTCCTTCGATGGCCGCGAAGAGCTCATCTTCCGGCCCGTGCATCAGATTCCAGCCTAGCGTGACGCCGCCCAGTTCAGGATTGACGAGGATGGTGCGATCCCCGTTGTCCCACGTGAGACGCAGGAGGCCTGTCTGGCCGCCTTTGTAGTCCGGCAATCGGGAGCATAGCTCCTCCACGCTGGTGGCTGCACGCCGGGCAATGGCGTCGAAGATGTCTCCGGTGGCGGACAGTCCCGCTTCGATGCCGGTGTAAGCGGGATGCACCGATCCGGGCACAACGCCGCAGACGCCGGGAACCAGCGTGGGCGCGTCGCTCATGCCGATAATGCAGGTGGAAGTGCCAATGACATTGACGGCATCTCCCAGCCGAATGCCCGCGGCCACAGCATCCCAGTGCGCGTCGAGCGCGCCCATGGCTACCGGGATGCCTGCGGAAAGGCCCAGGCGTTGCGCCCACTCCGGCGTCAGCGCGCGGGCTGGAACGCCCGCCTTGCGGTATCTTCCCAGTGCGATTTTTTGGCGGACGCCAATGAGAAGCGGATCAACGGACGCCAGAAAATCTTCCGGAGGCAGCCCGCCGAGCGCTTCGCTCCACATCCATTTGTGACCCATTGCACAAACGCTGCGCGGAAGTTCCTCCAGCCGATCGATACCGCACAACACGGCCGCGATCATGTCGCAGTGTTCCAGAGCTGTGGCAAACTGGTCGCGCTTGCCGGGATTGTGACGCAGCCAGTGGAGCAGCTTTGAGAAGCCCCACTCTGAGGAGTAAATGCCGCCGCACCAGGCAATGGCCTCGAGTCCGTGGCGGCGGGCCGCATCGGTAATCTCGCCGGCCTCGCGCCAGGCGCGATGGTCGCACCAAAGGTAGTAATCATCGAGCGGTTCGAGACGTTCATCCACCACCACAACACTTGAGCCGGTGGTGTCGATCGCGAGGGAGGCAATCGACTGACCGCTAACGCCGGCAGCCGCGACGGCTGCGCGGGTGGCCTCGATCAATGCGCGCAAGTGATCCGCGTGCGACTGCGTGGCGAAGTTCGGGTCGGACTTGCTCCGGTGCAGCGGGTAATTCGCCACACCGGAGCCCACCCTGCCGCGCGCGTCGTCGAAGATGGAGGCGCGAACGTTGAGGGTTCCGAAGTCTACCCCGAGAACCAGGCTCATTGCGCAACGCCGCCACAGAGATAGACCTCGATGCCGAGTTCGCGGAAGGCAACGGCCTTGGCCATCAGCGCTTCATCGGCCGACGCTCTGCCGCTGCAATAGGCCACTTGAATGTGGTTGGACTTGTGGCGTCCCATCAATTGATCGCGCGTCACGCCATGAAGCACGGCGTTCATGATGGGCCACTGCGGTGTGGTGATCTGCCAGCGGCGCTCGAGCTCTTTCTGCGGCATCTCCACCACCGTGGCAGTGCCCAAGTCCGCCTTGAGCTTGTTATCCTCCACATAGACCCGGCTCCAGACGATTTCGCCCGGCTTGCAAACCCCTTTCAGCGTGCCTCCGCCAAGAGGAAAATACATGCTCGGCTGGCGTTCGCTCACCGCGTCCCGATAACCCCCGGCGAGATGCTGCGCCGGCACGGCGCCTGAAATCTCAAACAGCCACACAAACTGGCCGGCGAATTCCTCGCCGAAACGAATATCGTGCAGCGTCGTCTCCGGATCGAGCTTGAGCTGTTGCCAAACGCGATTCGTGATCAACGCATCGAGACCGGCGCATTCGTCCACTTCATTGAAGTGGGGAAGCGCCTGCCCTTCGTAGAGCACGCGATCGCTGCCGGCAGCAACCACCGGCGGCCGGTCCACGTTATTCAGGAGGCCCTCGGCCAGATCCGAAGCGGCGGTCAGGTCCTTGAGCCCTTGCTGATACTGGATGCCAATCGCGTCGCAGCCAAATGAATCCGCGATGCGAAGCGCGGCAATGTACATACGGCATTGCTCGAGAATCTGGTCGTCGGTGAGTTCCGTCGCTGGATCGGAACCGGTGTGGAAGGTCATGCTGCGGGCATCCAGCCAGGTTCGGACCTGCTGTGCTTCTTCTTTAGGGACGGTCCGCATTGCGGCATACAACGCCGACTGGCTCATGCGTTCCTTGAAGATACCCATGGGGTGAAGCAGCTCGTCGGGAATGATGGCGTTATACATGCCCATGCAGCCTTCGTCGAATATCCCCAAAATAGCCTTCTTGCGCAGAATCGTCTCCGCCACTGACCGGCCAATCCGTTCCGCGTTGCCGGGCGCAGTTTGAGACTGGAGGGGCCTGACGTGCGAGGCGTCGTGTTGAATCCGGCCGCCGTTGAGCCAGGCTTTGAGCCCGTCGAGAAAGTAGGTATCGGTGAAATCCTCGCTCCAGAGCGTGTCGTATGCGACGCCAGCCTTGGTCAGCGAGGCGTTCAGGTTCAACATGCCGACGAGCCCGGGCCATTGCCCGCTCCAATTGGCCACAGTCAGGATCGGGCCGCGATGGTGAATCAGGCCTCCCAAAACATGATGGGTGTATTGCCACACCGCTTCCATCACGATCACCGGAGCGTTCGCGGGAATCTGCTGAAACACCTCCAGGCCGTACCGCTGGCTATCGATGAAGCCGTGGCCCCTGCCCGGCACAACGGGATGGGCGCGCACCACATCGTGGCCAAGTTGGCGAATGGCGCTGGTGAGGGCATCTTCGGCCGCCTTCTGGGCAGGCCAGCACATTTGATTGGCCGACAGGCGGAGATCTCCGCTGGCGACCATGAACAGGGATGAAGACATGCGATCCACCTCTCTCTGAAGCAAGACCAATGTACAGCAACCCGGTTCGGCGTGTAAATAGTAACGTTACGAAATGGGAAAATGCCAATCAATATTGAAAATCATGGCCATCGCGAAAATAGCCTGAATATCCGGTCTGCAAGGACCAGCGCGGAGCTTTTCCGATCAGCGTTGAGGCGGCGCGGTCGAGTTCCTTACCCGCAGCTCCGCCGGGATGCGAATGTGAATTGGAGGGTTCTTCTCGCCCTCGGGTTGCAGAATCAACTGCAGCAGCAGTTCGAATGCTTTTTCCCCGATCTCATGCGAATGTTGTGCAACCGCGGTGAGTGTGGGGTTGAAATAGTTTAACCACAGGTAGTCGTCAAATCCGAGCACGCTCAGGTCTCGCGGAACGTTCATTTTTCTCTCGTCCACCGCCTGCAAGACCCCGAGCAGTAATTTATTGTTGCTGGCCATGATTGCCGTGGGCGGAACGGGCAGATCGAGCAAGCGATGGCCGGCTTCGAAGCCATCCTCCACCTGCACGTTTCCGGATAAAAGATACTCGTCCAGGATGGGAAGGTGCGCTTCCTGCATGGCTTTGCGAAAGCCTTCCAAACGGTCACGATGAGGCGTCAAGTCCAAGTGTCCAGCGAGCATCCCGATGCGCTTGTGTCCGAGACCGATAAGGTGCTCAGCCGCTGATTGTCCCGCCCTCAAATTGTCCGTGCTTACGGTATTCACGGCCATGGAAGGGGGAAGCCGGTCAATAAAGACGACGGGAATATGGCGTCGGGCAACCAGCTCATGGGCCCTGGAATTGACGCAACAGGCCAGAAGAACACCATCTACGCGGCGTGAGAACAATGCGGACAAATGGCGATCCTCCACCGCGCTCTCCTCGTTCGAATCGCAGAGCAGAACCGAGTATCCTGCCGCCTGCGCGGCCTCTTCCGCTCCGCGGATCACCTCCGGGTAAAACGCATTCGTTATGTCGGGGACGACTACGCCGATGGCATTGGAGCGGCCGGTTTTGAGGCTTCGCGCAATGGCATCCGGGTGATAGTCGAGGGCGGACATGGCCGCCAGCACCCGTGATTTGCGTTTGGGGCTGACCGTGACCGTATCGTTAATGACGGCTGAGACAGTCGAGGTGGATACGCCGGCAAGGCGGGCCACATCGCGCATCGTAAGTCTCGCTCGTTCAGGCATACAAACTTCCTTAATCTCGCGAAGATTCAACAAGTTGAGCTGCATTCCCATTATCCGCCCCAACGTTCCAATTTGAAAACGATCCGGGCAGAGCGGCAGGATATGCAAGAGATCATCTCTTGGTAGAACTTCATACATTTTATATTTCGTAACGTTGCGTTTGACAGGAATACCCTTGTCCGTGTAAAAAGCATATCGACATCATGACTTGATAAATTCATGAATGTGGCTGATTGCAATCGCATACAGCTTGGGCAACCTGTGGCAGCGGCTGGTGCTGTCGAGGTAACGATCGGGCATTTTTTTAGTAAATCGTAACGATACCGTTTGAGAGGGGCACAAACATGATCGTGCGCAATTATTTTAGGAAGGGCTTTCTGTGTGAGCTTTGCACAGGACCTGTGCGGGCGCTGGGGATGTTACTGGCGGTCGTCATTTTGCTGGGCGTTTCGCCCGCAGTAGCTCAAACAATCACAGCCACCGTGCGTGGCACAATCATGGACCCAACTGGGGCTGTCCTTGCGGGTGTCAGCGTCACCGCCACAAATGTGGCCACCAACGTGAAGACCAGCACCGTCACCAACCAGGACGGAGCCTATAACATTCAGTTCCTGCCAATTGGGCAGTACAAAATCATTGTGGTGGCCCCGGGCTTCCAGACGGAGTCAGTAGGCCCAATTAATCTGGAAATCGACCAGATCGCCAAAATCGACGCCAAGCTAAAGCTTGGAAGCACTTCGGTTACGGTCGATGTTTCCTCTGATGTTACGCCTACCTTGCAGACCCAGGATTCCACTCTGGAATCGACTATTTCCGGCAATACGCTCTCCACCTTGCCGCTGAACGGCCTGAATTTCCAGACCGCGACCTTGTTTGTGCCTGGCTCGGTCGATCCCAGCCTGGCATACATGGCTTCGTCGGACGGCAACGAACGCACCACTGATTGGTACGCAACCCCATCGTTCAACGGGGCTCGCGCCCAGACCAACAACTACATTCTCGACGGCGTCGAAATGAACGAGACGCTGAACAACCTGTCAGCCTACAACCCCGCTCCCGACGCCATTGAAGAGATGCGCGTGATCACCGCTAACGCCAGCGCCGAGTATGGCAACGTCAACGGCGGCGAAATCCTGATCGTTACCAAGGGCGGAACGAATAATTATCACGGCAGCGCCTACGAGCTCTTTCAAAACAGCTCCATGGCCGCCAATTCCTGGTATAACGGCTACCACCACATTACTCCCGCCGCGTTTACCCAGGACCAGTTTGGCGCTACCATCGGCGGCCCCGTCCGGATTCCGCACGTCTTTAACGGCAAGGACAAGCTCTTCTTCTTCGGCGACTATTTGGGCTTCCGCTATCACTCCGGGGGCGAAGCGAAAGGCACCGTGCCAACCGCGGCTATGCGCACCTGCCCGGTCGTCAATGGGGTTGCTACCTGCGATTTTTCCGAGGTAGGCACGCCTGCCTATGGAAGCATCCAACTCTATAACAACCAGGTTTCCGGAGGTTTCTCGAACGCTGTACCCTACGGAAACTGTGCGACGAACCCGGCGACGTGCAATCAGATTCCGCTCGTCAACCCCGTTGCCAAATTCCTGTTTGCCCACCCAGAGGCCCTCCCGCTGCCGAATGCCACACCTCTTCCCGGCCTTGGAGATGAGGACAATTATGTGGGATTCACCAAGGGGCAGACACAGAACAATCAGGGCGATGCAAGGGTCGATTGGAAGGCCACAGACCGGGACGCGGTCATGGGCCGTTATACCTACGGCGATGCCTTTGATTTCACCCCGCACGCCCTTGCGGCGGTATTTTTCCCGACGGCCAACGACTATCCTTTCCAGAGCTTTGTAGCCAGTTGGGTCCACAACTTCTCGTCTTCGCTCGTGAATGAATTCCGTCCAGGATTCACGCGTGAGGTGTGGGATAACGGCGTCCCCATCGACCCCTCCGGCATCTTCGGGTCGGGTGGCAACAGCAAGGTTGGAATCAAGTTCCCCAACCAGCCATTCTCCGGATTCAGCGCAATGAATTACGGCAGCTACGAATCCAACGTTGGAACCACCGCGATCGTCACGCAGTTCCACGAGAACAACTTCTTCTATGGTGATAACCTGACCTGGCAGCGCGGCCATCACACAATCAAATTCGGCGCCCAGATCGTCCGCTATCAGCAGAACACCTACTACGCTGGAAATGCCGGCGCCATGGGCTCGTTTGGTTATTCTGGCCAGTACACGGAAGATACACTTTTGAATTCGCCCGGCTACGGTTATGCCGACTTTATCATGGACCAGGCGGGGAGCGCCCAGGTCGGCGGCGTATCCGGGGATAACGGGCAGCGCCAGTATCGCAACGCTTACTACGCTCAGGATGACTGGAGACTTTTTCCCAGCCTGACCGTGAATATCGGTCTGCGGTGGGCCCATGACCAGCCCATCTACGAAGTGAACGATAAGGAAGACACGGCCGATCTATCGAACATGGCGGACATTCCGGGGACCGTAATATTTGCCGGAAAGAATGGCGCCAGCCGTGCCCTCTATGACCCAACCTATCTGAATTTCATGCCGCGCATTGGCTTTGCCTGGCAAGTCAAACCTCGCATCGTGGTTCGCGGTGGCTACGGCATCACCGATGATCTGGAAGGCACTGGCCTGAACTGGAGAATGACGATGAATGCGCCGTTCCAGGGCAGTTTCGTCGCCGCTCCGACGCCCCCTACGCCAACCAGTCCTGGCCTAACCCCCTTGACGGTGGAAAATGGATTTGCCTTGGCTCCAGGGAATGTTTCCACAAGCTACTACAATTTTGACGCCTATTCGCCGCATCTCAAGCCGGCTGTGATTCAGCAGTTCAACCTCGCCGTCGAATACTTGATTGACAGCAAGACCTCTGCCAAGGTTGGTTATGTGGGAGAGCTTGGCCAGCATCTGATTACCCCCACCGAGGCTGATCAGTTCACGACGCCTGCCTCGGGAATCCTGAACGATTACGAATGCGACGGCGTCCGCGCTCCGGCCGCCCCGGCCTGCAATCTGGTAGGCAATTGGGGAAATCTGCAGGTCACTGAGTCAGAGGGCTTCTCCAACTACAACGCCTTGCAGGCTACCATCCGCCATCAGAATTCCAAAGGCCTTGAATACACCTTCAACTACACCTGGGCGCGGGCGATGACGAACAATGCCGGGTTCTACGGCGTAGCCGGCGTTTCCGAATCCTCGTCGTTCTTCCAGGATATTCACAATGAACGCGGGGATTACGGGCCGTCCGGCCAGGACGCGCGCCAGGCCTTCAACGGCTACTTTACGTATGAACTGCCCTTAGGCCGGGGAGAAAAGTACGGGGCCAAAATGAACCGGGTGGTGGATGAAGCAGTAGGCGGATGGAAGGTTTCCGGCGCTGTCATCATGTACTCCGGTTTTCCGCTCACCATGGGCTCGTATGAGATGTACTACGTAAACAGTTGGGGAGCGCATGCCAATCAGTACAGGAAGATGAAAATTACGAATCGGTCGACCACCAACTGGTTCGGCACCGATCCATCAGCCGTCCCGTGCCTCAACACCGACGCCAATGGCACCACCATCGACAACGGCACCTGCGCATACGGCGAAGAATCCTACACCGGCTTTGGAAACGCGCAGAACGGTTCCGAGCGCGCTCCTGGCTTCCGTCAGGTTGACCTGTCAGCCTTCAAGACCTTCAAAATCAGAAATTCGCAAACCCTTCAGTTGCGCGGAGAAGCCTTCAACGCGCTCAACATGGCCAGTTACGCGGCGCCGAGCGCCAACCTCTACGCCTACTACTCGAACACTTTCGGCCGGATCACCGGCACGAATTCGTCTCAACGGATCATGCAGGTCTCGCTGCACTATCGGTTCTGATTCTGAGCCATCTGCATCTCTTAACCAGGAGGATTGTTCAATCGAACAATCCTCCTGATTTTTCGCCCGGCAAAACCTAACCCTGACTGGTTCACTATTTGCGTGCTTTATTGTGATGTTCTGCGACGTTGCTTCTCAGATATCTTGATTAGAGGTGAGTTCTAATCTCTAATACGGTGCTCTTGTGAAGAAGCTGCGCTCAAAGCATAGGTATGTGTTACTTTGTAGTACTTGAAAGCGAGATTTCTTTTATGTACGTTGCAGGAGAAGATTTCCATCTGCGCAAATGAATCTCAGAGGGATCATGATGAATCTTCGCAAATACGTTCTGCTTGGATCGTTGTTGACGCTTTCGGCTGCAGGCTGGGCACAAAGCGCCTCGTACGATGGGCTCAACAACAACCTCGCCAACTTGTATCGCCTGTCGAATGCGAAGACCTATTCCATCAGCCCGGAAAACCCAACTGGTGAGAAGGGAAGAGGCGGCATGGCGACCGCAGGCACGGGAGCCGGCGCCGCCCGCGACCTGGGCCAGGGCTGGAAAGTGAGCCCATCCATCGTTGTCCAGCCAGGCCAAACCTACACCCTTGCCGAGATCGATGGATCCGGCGAGATCCAGCACATCTGGATGACGCCTACCGGAAACTGGCGCTTGTCGATTATCAGAATGTACTGGGATGGGGAGACGGATCCTTCCGTAGAGGTTCCCGCCGGCGACTTCTTTGCGATGGGTTGGGGCAAGTACGCGCGCATCTCCTCGCTGGCAATCTGCGTGAACCCCGGAAGCGCTTTTAACTCTTATTGGCCCATGCCATTCCGCAAAAAGGCCAGGTTGACTCTGGAGAACCTTGACGACAAACCCGTGGTCATCTACTACCAGATCGATTACACCAGGACACCGGTTCCACAGGATGCGGCCTATTTTCATGCCCAGTTCAGGAGAGTCAACCCGCTGCCTTACAAGCAGGTATATACGATCCTCGACGGCGTCAGTGGAAAAGGGCAATACGTTGGCACCTATCTCGCCTGGGGTGTTCATAACAACGGTTGGTGGGGCGAGGGTGAGATCAAGTTCTATCTCGACGGAGACAAGCAATTTCCGACCATCAACGGCACGGGAACAGAAGATTACTTCGGTGGATCTTATGACTTTGAAAATCCGGAGACCCACCAATACGAAACATTTACTTCGCCTTATTCGGGATTAGCACAAGTTATCCAGCCCGACGGGTTATATCAGTCTCAGCAGAGATTCGGTCTTTACCGTTGGCATATCACCGACCCCATCCGTTTCGATCAGAATTTGCGCGTCACCATTCAGGCGCTGGGGTGGCAGAGCGGCGGCCGCTATCTGCCCCTGATGGATGATATTTCCTCGGTTGCTTATTGGTACCAGACTGAGCCACACGCACCCTTTCCAAAGCTGCCGGACAAAGATCATCTTGAGGTGAACTGACGTGTCAAACCTTTCTGCGGACTTGCGGTCCCAGACAGAAACACGTGACAAGAGGGCAATGCCATGTTGCGAAAGACGGTGGTTTTTCTGGCAATATTCTGTTACACGACAATGATGAGGGCGAGTGTGAGCGTAGAAAAAGTTGAGTACAAGGGTTGGGAGAATTGCTACCGGATCAGCAACGGTGAAGTGGAGCTGATCGTAACCGGCGATGTAGGCCCGCGCATCATCCGATATGGCTTTGTGGGCGGCCAGAATCTCTTCAAGGAATTTCCCGGCCAGATGGGCAAAAGCGGAGAAGCGACATTTCAGCTTCGCGGCGGCGACCGGGTGTGGAAGGCGCCCGAGGACCCAATCGCAAGCTGGGCTCCCGACAACGCCTCGGTCACCATTCAGATCACGCCAACGGGCATCATTGCGAGTGAGCCGATTGAGTCCAAAACGCGTCTACAGAAGGAAATCGAGGTCAGCCTCGCCCCTTCCGGAACGAGTGTGACAGTTTCGCACCGGATTACGAATCACTCCCTCTTTCCGCTGGAGTTCGCGCCATGGGCTCTGACCATGATGGCGCAGGGAGGCACTGTTGTGAGTGGATTTCCACCTCGCGGACATCATCCTCAGAATCTCGAAGCTACCAATCCGCTGGTAATGTGGGCCTACACAAATCTCGCGGATCCCCGCTGGAAGTTCACGCGCAAATATCTGGCCCTTCGCCAGGACCCGAACAACAGCGACGCCCAGAAGCTTGGTACATTCAATCAGAACACCTGGGCCGCCTATCTATTGAACAGCGAAGTTTTTGTGAAGCGCACCACGGCGGATCCCGCGCATCAGTATCCCGACTTCGGATGCTCGTTTGAGACTTTTACAAATGATGAGTTTCTCGAAGTGGAGACCTTAGGCCCACTGACTAAGGTGATGCCTGGAAAGACCGTCGAGTTAGTCGAGCACTGGGGACTTTTCCGGAATGTGAAAGTCACATCGCTGACCGACGACGAACTGGATCGTACGATTCTGCCGCTCGTTGAGTCGGTGAGATCAAGTCAGTGACAGTAATTTGGCAATGCCGCGTTGTTTGCGCGGCTTCATCCAGGATCTACATTTCCGGCGCAAGCGAACAGACCGCTGTTCATGTGCGTATTCACTTCACTGATTGATTACAGCCGGAAGACGCATAGCCGGCGCTGTCCGGAATAAAGAGAGGGTCTGCAATTTGCTAGTTACCCAACAAGACAGGATCAATTCGCGGCCTTCCAGGAGTGCCGTCAAGGCCGGGATGTTTCCCAGCAGCCACCGAGTGCTCTTCGCTCTGGTCATCGTGTTGTTCTTCTTATGGGGGATGTCGAACAACCTCACCGACATCCTGGTGCAACAATTCAAGAAATCCTTTGAGCTGACACAACTGGGCGCTCAGCTCGTGCAGACCGCGAACTTTCTCGGCTACTTCTGCATGGCGATTCCCGCGGCACTGATGATGCGGCGCTGGGGATACAAAACGGGAATGATGGTGGGGCTTGGGATCTTTGGCCTTGGGATGGTTCTGTTCTGGCCGGCGGCGATGAGCGGAACATATCTGCCGTTTCTGTTTGCGCTGTTCATGGTGGGCTGCGGCGCCTCGATTTTGGAGACCGCGTCCAATCCCTTCATAGCGCAGTTCGGTCCCGCCGATACATCGGAGCGAAGGCTGAACTTTGCGCAGTCGTTCAATCCTCCGGGCACCATCATCGGAGTCATTATTGGCGCGCACTTCATCTTTTCGGGAGTCGAACTGAAGCAGCCACAGATTGCCGCCATGCGTCAGGCGGGCACTTACGCAAAGTATCTGCACAGTGAACTGGTGCGCGTGGTGCCGACGTACGTTGTCTTGGGCATGGTGGTTTTGTCGTTTGCGGTTGTTCTCTCGCGAATGAAGTTTCCATCGATCGTGGGCGAGGATGAGCACGAAACGGGCGATCACGGATCGTTTCGCGCGCTGCTGCGCTATCCGCATCTTTGGCTCGCCGTCGCCGCAAATTTCTGTAACGTCGGGGCCCAGGTGGCAACCTGGAGCAGCCTGATTCCCTATATGAAGCAGTTCACGGGCGTAAGCGAGCGGGTGGCTGCGGCGTATTTGACGGGGACGCTGGTGGCGATGGCGCTGGGCCGCTTCTTTAGCACTCATTTGATGAAATACATTGCCGCCAGCCGGCTTCTGGGAATCTATGCAGCAACAAACATCGTGCTTCTTGCCTTCGCCATCACCCGGCCCGGCATGCACGGCGCCTATGCCATTGTGGCCAGCAGCTTTTTCCTTTCCATCATGTTTCCCACCATCTTTGCGTTGGGACTCAAAGGGCTTGGGAACAACACGAAGTTGGCCGGATCATTTCTGGTGATGGCGGTTGCCGGGGGAGCGGTGTTTCCGCCGATTCTGGGGCTGATTGCAAGACAGACGGGCAGTGTCGCGAAGGGATATGTTGTCCCCTTGGTGGGTTACGTTTGTGTTGCGCTTTATAGTTTCCTGGCGCGCCGGATCACCGCCCGCGAGATGGAACAGTAAGAAATTTCCTGGCAACAGTATTCCGTTGAGGGCAGTCGAATATCAAGCCTCTCCGCGAGGAATCCTGCCTCTTCAGAGGCGTTCTTGAGGCGAGCGCGTCACTTCCGGATGCAAAATCATCGAGAGCTGCCGAAGCAGGATTTTCGTTCCAAATGTGGTGAAATACGGTGAAGTTTGGTTTGGAGGCGTCTGTAAGTTATTGATTTATTGGCTCCTCAGGTAAAAGCCAAACACGCTGTTTGCCATCATTCGCTACTGTCCGTATAGGTCCATCGAGTGTAAGTATAAGTCTCTTTATATCATCAGATACATCGCTTGCTGACGTTCTGCAATGTCCGCTGAGGTTTGTTTGCAATCGCGCTTAAATTGGGGTATCGTTTGGGGTATCGAGATTGAAGGAGTCAAATTCTATGGCGCTTACGGATACCGAAATCAAAGGTGCGAAACCAGGCGAGAAACCATACAAGCTCTATGACCGTGATGGACTGTTTGCGCTCATCAAGCCGAGCGGTTCTAAGCTGTGGCGATTCAAATATACGTTTCAAGGCAAAGAGAAGTTGATGGCCTTGGGCGAATACCCCCTTGTGAGACTCGCAGATGCCCGTGAGCGGGCATTTAAGGCTCGCAAGCTGCTGGCTGATGGCATTGACCCAATGGGCGAGCGTAAGGCCGCTAGGATCGAAGTGGAGGCCAGGGCTGTCCAAGAACAACGCAACGCCGAAACCACCTTTAAGGCTGTGGCGCTCAAGTGGCATGAACATTGGTGTGCTGGGGATGACGTAAACAGTGACACTGCTGGGTACATTCTTCGGCGCTTGGAAGCAGACGTTTTCGCTGCCTTTGGCAGTAAGCCGATTGACGAGATCACCCCAAGAGAAATTCGGGAACTGATTCAGGCGATTGGAAAGAGAGCACGTGACGTTGCGGGTCGGCAACTTGGAACTATTAACCAAATTTTTAGGTACGCCTTGACGCACGATTTAGCCAAAAACAATCCCGCCGCGTTCAAGCCATCTGACATTCTGCCGTCACGCAAGACGCAAAATAGAGCGCATATTGAGCCTAGCAGACTTCCCGCATTGCTTGTTGCAATAGATGAGTACAACAGCAAATTGCTGGTGCGCTATGCACTCAAGCTGATGGCGCTGACATTCGTTCGGACTAGCGAACTACTTGAGGCACCTTGGCGCGAATTTGATCTTGACAATTCGCGTTGGGTAATTACGCCTGAGCGCATGAAGATGGACAAACCACACATCGTACCGTTGTCGCGTCAAGCCGTCGAAGTATTGCGCGAATTGAAACGGCTTGCCGGAGATAAGGAATTTGTATTTCCAGGGTTAAATAAGCAAACTGAGAACAAAACCATCAACTGCAATTCATTGCTGAACGCGCTAGACGATCTTGGCTATAAAGGCGTAATGACGGGGCACGGATTCCGTGGACTTGCAAGAACCATTCTTGCGGAGAATGGATTCGATAAAGCGCACGTTGAATTGCAACTGTCTCACTCCAATGACGACAAGGTAGAGGCTGCATACAACCATGCCCAATACCTGCCACAACGCGCCGAACTAATGCAATGGTGGGCTGATTATTTGGATAGCGAATTGGAGAAGGGAAGAGCGCAGCGTGTGCCGATTCGTCAAAGTGCAGCGTAATGTATGAAACTTCCCATATCAAGAGCCTGCATTGAACAGATGCAGGCTTTTTTATGTGGTGGCGTTGCGTCGAAGGCGAGCGCCTTTTCTCAGTTCTGTTCGTGGGCTACAAACGTCAGAAATCTCGACTTCCGTTCGTGGCCTTTCAGAATAAAGTCGGCAGAGCATTCACCAGAAACCCTATATTTATTGAGTTCGTGAGTCCGTGGGATGTTTACCACGAACTGAGAGTTTTACCAAGAGTCAGTTCGTCGTGGAGTCGTCACCCCATAGGTGACGAACTCACGAACTGAATGGGGCGGGTGGTGTTTATTGGAAAACAACCCGGCAATAAACTATTGAATTGACCCGCCACTCGACCATTGTTTGGCGATTTCGGTTTCTGCCAGGGTCAGCAGCGAAGCATTCTTATCTCCCTTGCGTGAGAGAACTGTTCCGTTGCTCAATCCATCATCAATGAATTTACGGATGACACCTTGGCCGATGCCTTTGCGCCTCGCAATTGCCTCAAACTCCGATTTGTTTATTCTGTCATTGCTGCGTAATAGCTGCGACAAGATGTCTTCCGATGCTCGCTTTATTTCTTGAGGAATGAACTCGCCGTTGCAGTATGTCAACGCTAACGCACCCGTAACGGTAAAACGAGCTTTGAAAGCCTTTAGCGTAAGAGTCGTCAGTCTCGATTCGCCATTATTCTTCATCAAATACCCAACGTCGATAGCAGCTTTGATGTCCGACGATCCGCGAAAATCTTGCGTTGATTCCCCTTTACCTGTGTGGTGGAGTATGACAACCGCAGCACCAAGAGCCGTCAATTCACGCAGCGGCTGCATAAACGATCTAACATCAGTTGAGCTATTCTCGTTTCCTTCCAAGAATGCGATTAGGCTATCGATGAATAGTACAGGCTTCGGTTTAGTCCGGTTAATCCACTCTTTGACTTCGGTGGACGTGGGCATTGGAACTTCCCCTGTAACGTGACTACCCCAATACTTGAATCCGCCTTCAGCACGTATATTCAAGCGCATCAATCGCTCTCTTACAACGGGCAGTGGGTTTTCTCTATCTAAATACAAGACTGGTCTTGGTGCGCAAGCTGGATTGCCAAGCACAGACGTGCCCTCTGCAATCGCATCAGCCAACTTCGTTATGAGCGTCGTCTTGCCGCATCCTGAATCGCCGGAAATAAGCGTTATGGCCGCGAGCGGGATAAGGCCAAGGACCGCGAATTCAATCCCCTTGTTGTCGTAGGCGAACGGACTTCTAATGTCTTCGATTCTGAAGGCTGATTGGGAATGCGTTCGCTTGTACACTGCGATTTCGTTTGCAATCATGGCGCTCATGTCGATTTGTCGCACATCGCTTGAGAGCAACGAACGCGGCTTAAGCCGTCCAGCTTCAATGCCTGATTCGATGGTCCGCCGTGCTGCGGCTGCGCCATCCTTCGATGTGTAGCCGTTGGCAATGACCGCTTGTAAGAGTTCGCTGTATACCGAGTTGAGGTCGATCCATCCTTCCATTGTGGCAAGCGAATAGGCAGCTTCATTCAGGGCTGCATTCCGGCCTGAACCTTCACCCATGACCTTGAGCTTGGCAACCTCATCAGCAAGCGCAGCCTCAGCGAATGCCCGCTCTCTCCAGGTCACAGGTAAGCTCGTGTTGCCTCTACTTGACTCTGGTGACCTCGTAGGCTGCTTCTCACGTAGTAATGCTGCTAGAGAGGCAGGCAATGGCGGGATTGTGTCCCATGTGCCTGCCGTGATTGTGTATGAGCGGCCATCTGGCAAGGTGGCACCAGGGCCGATGACATAACCGCCAATCCCCCGAACGTCGATACCGTCCGGCAGGCTCCCCCGCGAATTGCTGAAAGGCGTGTCAGTTCGCCAGTAGAAATGTTGCCCACCAGACGGAGTATCGACAACGAACGCGCCGGACAGATCGATTCCACGCCCAAGGCACAGAGCATGGAACGCAGCCACACCATCAGGACCATTCGGTTTTCTGTCTGCATCAATTACCGTCAGCGAATGAGCGCCGACAGGAATTGCAGGTAACAAATTGGGTGAACCTTTCCAAGTTGCTTCAATCTTCAATGTGTTGTCAGTCGCGTTTTGTTCCCATGCTTCCCATATTGGCCTCTTGAGTGGGTTGCATGGGAAAACATGGAACATCGCTGCAAGACGCATTGCAGCATTTTGATTTAGTGATTGAATCGGGTCCATTTAGTTTATCGCCTCGGCAGAATTCAACGATTTGTGAGAATGCAAGCTGATCGCATCCTGAAATTTATTCCGCCATTTTTCAAACGCATCGCTATCAACGCCGCATCGTGAATCCATCTCAGCAAGAATAATGCGCGTTGCAGGATCATTGGATACATCGGCAATCATCAAACCGCTGCACGGTTTCACCGGGAAAAAGTGACGGCCACGATATACAGGAACGGTGAAATACAGCGCTTCGTCGCCAAAAACCAAGACCCACAGCTTCGGTAATTCTGAATAGACTTGCATGAGCTTTAGTCGGAGCGCAGCATCAAAGCCGTTCTCAAATTCGCCTGCACCAGCCTCACGAATGAACATGGACCGTTGTGGATGCTTTCGGAAAAATTCGACATCATGCTGGTAAAACTCACCAGCGTTAATAGCGCTTGAAGGTGTAAACATCCGCATGTGTCCGCTGCGAATGATCGTGTCGGCTGCCCATCTAATAGGGGTCATCTTAGTTTCCTTTCGCGGTTGACTTGAGCGGAGATTCAGGCAGGTTTGCTACCCATTGGTCGAGGCTCGCAACGTCCACCAGACGGCGACGGCCAGCCTTCACAGAGCGGATTGAACCATCGGTAAGACGCTCATACATGAACGAACGGCCAATTCCTGCGCGCTCGCAAGTTTTTGGAATGCTGGTTAAAAGGGATGGGGTCATGTGGTGCTCTCCAGGTGAACAAGTGGAATTCACCGAAACCGGCACGGCACCACCGCGCACAATCCCCGGCACTACCGGGAAGGGGTTCGACTGAGGATAACTATACATGAGAAATAGAAATTATAAAACTAGTTTTTATTATTGCTATTTCATGCTTTGTTGTGTACCTTAAGATTATTCGCGCCGATGGAGGATGCAGAATGACAGACGAACGCACGCAGCTAAACGTAAAGATCAACCCCCGGATTCATTGGCTCTCTACATTGTGCGCAAGACATCTTGGAATCCCGCTTGCCGAATTCGTAGAGGAACAGCTTGCACAAGGAATTACACGCGATGCAATGCTTGCCCGACAGGACGGACCGAGGAAACAAGCGTCGACATCTCCGATTTTCTACGAATCATTGTGGAGCGATGACGAAGCAACGCGGATTTTCAATATTGCCATGTCCGCACATGACTTGCTTACCGAATCGCAGCGCAAGAGTTTAGTAACCATCTCTACTGTCGTTGCAAGTCAAGGAAAGAAACTTACATTGAAGAACTTCCGGCAACATTATGCCGCAATGAAAAGGGATGAGTAATGAGCGAATCAACACAGCTAACCCCCGAACAGGTTGACGCAATGCAGGTAGAGCTTGCCACGCTTAAACAGGCGCATCAAGAAGTATTGGCGAAACGGCAAAAGGATAAAGCTCGCATCACAGCATTAGAATCGGCCACGACAGATTTACAGGGCAAGTTGTCTGAGAGTGCCGGTACGATCAATGAGCTTACGATTGGCGGTCCATTGAAGGCAATGGCCGAATCAATGTCAACTGTGCCTGAATTATTCCTTGAGCAATTCTCGAAGCATTTCAAACTTGAAATGGTCAAGGGAGCATTGACGCTGCTTTCAACCGGCGGAGAGCCTTTGTTGGGCAATGACAAAAAGCCAATTCCATTTGAACGTCAAGCGTTGACAAAACTCTTGACCACTGGTGACGATGCAAGAACGAAGACATTCAAGGCAATCACGATTGTCAGCCATGCATCAGGTGGGTCGAACATTGCAGCAAATTCGCGCAGCAAGCGAGCACAGCTTCAGAGGTTCCAATTCGGATTGAAATAGAGACCCTTTAGAGTAGAGTGAAACGGCTATCAGTTGTGACGCTGGTAGCCGTTTCCTTTTATGCCTTCGCCTGCCAGCAAGGGGCATCCCAAATGGGCGCTGGTGGAATCGCAGCGGCCACAGGGGCGGCCTGCGGCGCGTAGGCCGGGGGAAGGTAGGACGGAGGCGCAAACGACGCCACAGCGTCTACCTGCGTGCCTTGGGGAGCCTCTAGCTTTGCCGGACTGGTGCAGTCGGCGGTCAAGGCTTTTTGCTGTGCCGCTACCTTCGCTGCCCACTGTTCATCGGTTCCGTGGCTGACAACAACTAAAACGTTTGGGGCGGCAACTGCTACGTCAACCTTCGTATTGGGTGAATCGAACTCTCTAAACCCGAACATGGTTTTAAGAAGAAACATAGCATTTGAGTTAGCGCCCTTGTTCAATGTCGCAGCTTGAACGATCAACGCAATCAGAGCCTGACGTAGTGTTTCGCGCCCTGCATCAAATGCATCTTGAATAGCCTCGTTCTCTTCACACCAGCATTTGAATGTTTCGCGAGAAACACCCATAGCCCTGCTGAGGCCAATGATTGAGCATCCCAGCGCGGCAAGACGCTCAATCGTTTCGACTGCATCTTTCGGCGGATTCTTGCGTGGTGCGGCCATATTCAATTCTCCGATGAAAAGCGAGGGAACACGGCAGGTCCAATGCGTGTTCCCTCATCCGTTGGTTGACGGAATCTGTTACTGACTGATTAAGAACGCCAAGGGCACGCTCTTGCGCTGACTGTATGCGCGTGTCCAGTTGGCGGGCAAAGAAAGCTCCGCTTGCACAGGGCTTACGCTTGCAACGGATGCACCCGTAAAGGCAAAACCAAGCGGGTGAATCGCAACATCGAAGCGGGAATGCAGCGTTGTTTGGCCTCCACCATTTCCAGCATTCGGTGTACGCCAGATTTCCGTACCGTATCCAGTGCGAGGTTCAGCTACGGCGAAACCTACGGCACCAGGGCCAAACAGGATCGTGACATAGACTCCAGCGGTTGCTGTGGTCAAGCTGTCATCAACAATGCAGGCCATTCCTTTGTACGTGGGAATTTGCAGACTGTTATCCGACGGCTTGAAAAACTGGATTTCGTTGTTTTTCAGTGCTTCGCCAAAGATGTACGAGTGCATCGCTATCGCCTTCATGTCTGACAGACGATCCCCGATGGTTAGCGCTGTGTTGATGACACTAAGGCCGTTAAACGCATTTGCGGGGACGGTGACAGTGGTACCGGGAAGCGTCACGGTGCCTGCTAGTGCATGAATATCGTTCACCATATCGCCGCCGTTGTTTGCGACATTGGAATACAGCACACCCATCAACGATGCAATGAGACGTTTTTCCCATTGCCGGTCCCAATATGCCAGAACACGGCTCTGAACTCGCAACAGTGCCTCACTGCCGCTCAATTCGCTTGCAAGGCTCATCTCACTCCACGATGAGTGAAGAAAAGACTTGCGAACAACTTGAGCCGCTGCGGTGATCTTTTGCGGAGTCGAGAGGATCGCTGCGTTATCGGTAGAGATGTCGGCTTCAATGTCCGGGATGTCACTCCAGAAAGGCACTGTGAATTGCTGCGCACCAGCGTTAAGCTGTGCGGACATTTCACCATTAGCCAGAACAACCCCGCTCTGGAATAGCGCGGTGCTGACCATAGAATTTTCAACTTGATATGCCGTGAATTCGGCAGGTACAACAACGTCTGCAATCTGAGTCTGTGCCATTGGAAAACCTCGAATCAAAGTGGGATTTGTTTGATCCAGGTTTGGCCGACTGGCTAGACCCGCCCGCGACTGCGGGGGTGAAACATGGTGCGGATGCCCGACTGAGCATGAGACAGCATAGCGCACAATTCGAGCAGCCGCAAGCACTTTCCTAGTGAATACGTGGGCGAACACAGGTGAATAGCCGAACCAACATTTCAGAACTCACCTAAGGAGTAGGAGGTGTGACACCTTGGGCTGCATTGCGACTTTTTCTCTGTTGAAATTCAAATGGTTCAATATATAAAAACCTAAGCAACTCGCTGGTATATTCTTTTGTCTCCGCAACATTCTGCGGATCAATTTGTAACGCTCGGTCCGGGTGTGCAGCATCATGCCCATCATCTTTGATTGCGGGCAACCATTCATCGAATATCGCAGGTAGGCGTTGGCCTGTGATTAGCTCGGCAAGTCCTTTATGCAAAGGTTGAAGGGTACAGCCTTTGTCTAGCAGTATTCCATAAAGAACTCTCCTAAACATAACTGCTGCTGCTTTTGGAGCACCAGCTTGCAATGATTTCTGAGCTTCTACCCAATCCTCTGCAACTTGAGCGGGAATACTCTGGTGGGGGATGTCAATTGCAAGCGACGGAAGCATGAAGAAATAATCATCAGTTTGCTGTGCCTTTCCGTGTTTTACCGATGTCTGAACAAAAATAATCTTTTGGCAACGAGCATAGTTACAACGCATCACGATGTAGATGTCAGTGTTATATGTGTTGTTCTGTATATGATGCGCCATGATCGTGAACGTTGATGCATTTCGGCAATGCGGGCAAATTGTCCGTGGATCGCTTATGCCTTGCACAGAGTTTGGATTAGAGCGGATGAAATTGATCGACCATTCCGTTGGAACGCTCATTGTTTTACTCTTCCCTTCGTTCTATCGCGGCCCTCATTTGGTGAGAGACTTTGTCTTGAGTTGTCGTATTCCATTCGAATTGACTCTGGCTTCAAGGGCGATTCAATCACCAATGTTTAAATTGGTCTACGCCGAGTGTGGCCATCATTCCAATGACTGTTCCTCCAAGCAACCAGAGAAGTTTCTCGATTCGGTCATTTCTTTTTGCTTTTCGGGCTTTTTCATCCTGTCTTACAAAGCGAAAGTAGATTCTATTCTTTTTTAATTTTGCGATGCAGAGCATCAATAATGCAACGGTCGGTAGTTGAAGAAGGAACTCGACAGGAAGAGAATACTTAGAGACAGCTATGAAATTGTAGAAAAACATGGCATTGTACAACAATCCTGGGATGAGGAGAAGAAACAATAACTTAAAAAATGCGGAATCCGCGATTTGCTTCAGGCTGCTGGCACGCGCCTTGAATATCTCAGCCACTCTGGAAAATATCGCCCATCGCTGGCCCCCAAAACCGAAGGGGGCTTCAAACTCTGGTGCAAGGAAGTGATAAAAACGCATTAATCTGATGTTGTCGGAGAAGCATGCTTCAGAAAGGACGTGTAATGTGAACTTGCTGTTATAGCCTTCATGTTCGATCAGTTCTTCATGCGTCGTCAAGAGGAGCTTTCCATCTATTTCATATTGGAAGCTTATCTTCGGCGGTGTTGGCAGCCTGAGATATTCACTTGACAAGATGTCCTCGATTTCGAAGAGATCGTCAAGGTAGATAGAAGCGTGAGGCAACTTTGTCGGAACTGAGCGAATCGCAGTCTTGGTCATGAAAAGTGCCCTCTGGCATTTCGAAGAATGCTCAAACTTGTGAAGCACTTGGACTCGATATGGTGAAAACCTGATCCTCGCTGTACCAACTTTGCGCGTGGCACATAGCTGGATCGAACTTGAGTTGATAGAACTTTCGGTTCTTGGGCCCAGTGCCAACTGCGATAATTTCGCCTTGTACAGCATCCCTGCTTTCGTCTAAGACAAACGCAAGATCACGAATTGCGAATCCTGCTTTCTTCGCAGGAAGCAGCGCACTTCCCACCACAAACATCTGTGTCCCTCCCTCGACTTCAATCTGATAGAAGTTCTTTCCTTCCTTATCTTCCCCCCAATTGAGAACCACTGCGGGAACCTCGTTGCCATCTTTTAGCAACACAACTTGCTCGCCTTCTGTAAACTTCATATGTTCTCCTCACTTCGTTGCGGTTCGTGTCGGATTGGTAAGAGGCCCGGTCACTCGGGATTAAATACGAAAGAATGTAATTCGCAATGCAAACGGAATACGCAACTTCAGCTTCCCCTTCGCTTGCTGATGAGGCCGTCACAGCGTCACGCACTCATCTTGCCGAGCAGATCGCTCAATCATTAAGAATTACGGATGCTTAGGCGGTTCGACTCTTTCCACTTCACCAGCCGTAAACCATTTCCTCGTACCGGAATCACGATTGAACTCAACGAGATATTGGTCAGTCGCTTCGGTCCATTGTTCGATTCGGCCTATGGCCCCCGTCGCTATTACCTTCACATATTGCTCAAGTTGGAGCATTGTACCCTCGCTCGCAACATGGTAGAACAACTCCCTTCGAAATGAAACGTGAAATCCGGTCCTGACCGATTTTCCCTTTCAGTTCCAGGAGTGACGATGTGGTATCCCCGCGCTTCGCCAGAAGGCCGCTAGGGGGTGTGGGGGCTGTATTCAGGCTCTCCGGTAGTGCGACAGGACGGAGTGAGCGCGAACGACACTCCCAGGACGCAGGTTTGCCCAAATAAATTTAGTCATTGTGAATTTATTGGGGTACAAGTCGGGGTATCCGTCACTATGCTTATTCTATGTTGTTGATAATAAATATATTTTGGCTCCTCAGGTAGGACTCGAACCTACAACCCTTCGGTTAACAGCCGAATGCTCTGCCATTGAGCTACTGAGGAGTGTCTTGTAAAGAAATCTCCATTACCACGTTAGCAGAGAGAGCGCGGCACGTCAAAAATTCGGACGAATCGGACGCGATCCACCTCCGTTTTGGTCCTGCTTGCAGTCGCGCAAGAGGGCCAAATGGGAATTCAGGCGCTTGGAAGGATGCCGGGAGCCGGTGCATTCGATACGATAGAAGAATCGAAGAGGAGAACTCATGTCTCGGATTTCGCGGCTGGACCGCAGCGAAGTGACCCCTGAAATAGCGGCGCTCTACGACAAGGCCTTTGCCCAGCGTGGCAATGTTCCCAATATGTTCCGGGTGATGGCCCACCGGCCGGAGATTTTCGCGACCATGCAGGCGCATTTTGGTGCGGTGCTGAATACAGGAACGGTCTCGACGAAGCTCAAAGAGTTGATCATCGTCCGCACCAGCCAGGTGAATGTGACGCCCTATTGCTTGGCCAGCCACACCATTCTGGCTAAAGGGTTGGGCTGGACGGACGAGCAACTCGCCCACTTGGCCGACTGGCCCCAGCGCGAGGATTTTACCCCCGCTGAAAAGGCTGCCCTGCGCCTGGCTGAGACCGTCACGCGCGATGCAAACGCGGTCAGTGACGAGCAGTTTGCCGAGCTGCGAGGCTACTACTCCGAAGGCGAGATTGTGGAACTGCTCTGCGCCATCGGCCTGTTCAACTACTTCAACCGCTTCAACAACGCTCTCCGGATGGAGCCGACGAAACCCGGCGAAGGCGGCTGCGCAGCATGAAACTGAAATTGCCCGCCGGTTCGTTCCGCGCCTATCTCTTCGACTGCGACGGCACCATCGCCGATTCGATGCCGCTGCACTACATTGCCTGGAAGAAGACTCTTGAAGAATGGGACTGCGAATATGATGAGAAGCTGTTCTATTCCTGGGGCGGCAAACCGGTCAGGAAGATTATCGCCGACCTGAACGAGATGAACGGGCTAAAGATGCCCATTGAAGCAATCGCCTCGCGGAAGGAAAGCCTCTACCTCGAACAGCTTCCGCAACTCAAAGCGATCCCTGAAGTCCTGGAGCACATCGAGGCCGAGCACGGCCGGATTCCCTTCGCCGTGGTTTCGGGAAGCAGGCGAGAGTCGGTCGTTGGCTCGCTCACCGCGCTCGGCCTGCTGGATAAATTCGACACCATCGTGGCCGCGGAAGACTACACCCGCGGCAAGCCGGCCCCAGATGGATTTCTGCTTGCTGCCGCAAGGCTGGGCGTGGCGCCCGCTGATTGCCTGGTTTTTGAAGACACCGACCTGGGCATTCGGGCGGCAACCGCTGCGGGAATGGCCTCCGTCAAAGTTCCCACGCCCCAGGGACGAGGCTGAGGACCGAGAATCAGTAGAGCAGCACCGCTATGCGATAAGCCGTAAAGGCGTCTTGCTGGCCCTCCGGCGGGCAACTGCCCACAGCCGCCTGGCGAAACTTTCCCGAGGCTAGTTCGTTTGCCAGCGCCTGAGGCAGCCGGGTCAGGTCCGTGCTCTCCCAGCGCATGACGAAGCGGGGTTGCGTGCCGGATTTGGAGCCGGGAAAACCGCGATTCGTGGCGCAGGCGGCGCGGGCGGCGGCCGCATCGGGCAGAATGGCGACGCCATCAGCACGGACCAGCGCGGCCACTGCGGCCTCCACCTGCGCCTGCGCCAGCATGGGTACAACACGCTCGTAATCGGCCACGACATACAGGCCATTCGACGCGGTCACCACGGCCACACCCACCCGGTCTACAGCGGGGTTCAGCAAGTTGTCGCGGTGGTGGGGCGAGTGCATCCACCCACGGTGAATCGCGGCGGGCGTAGAAGCGAAAGCGACATTCTCCTCGATCAGGCTGAAGTGGGCACCGGCCTGCGCGGCGCGTGCCGAGACGTCGGGTTCACCCTCATACTGGTGGGCGATTGGTCCTTCGGCGGCCATGCGCAGGCAATGCTGGCGGGCGGCCGTAGCCAATGCAGCGTCCCACTTGAGCGGCGCAGCCCCGGCCTCGGCCCGGGCCTGATTGGCCAGCAGGACGATCTGCCAGGCATCCGCCTGAATCGCGTCAGAGCTTGCAATCTGCGAAGACCGGGACGAAGGCGCCTGCGCCAAAACCACGGGCGCAACCAGCGCCAGAGACAAAACCAAACTCTGCCATGAAATGTCCATAATCAATTCAACCCCACTTCGTCGCCACTGTCGCTGTATTCTTGCTATGCCAATGTCTTTTTTTGCCGCTACAGCGTTTTGCCTGTTGGTATAGAGTGGAACTCCTGCTTGGCTCAAGGTTTCTGGCCGCTGCCAGAACAGGTAGCGCCGGCCTCCTGGCCGGCTGTTGCGTGGACCTCCCGGTCCACGCCGTACTCTGCACCAATAGGAAAAACGCGCTAGTTCGCTTTCAGCTTTCCGCTGCCAGTTCGATCCGCGTAGACGGCTCAAGATGGGGTTCTGCATGAAGATCGGCGTGGTCAGCGATACACACAGCCTCTTCCGCCCGGAGGTGGCGCTTGCCCTGGCTGGCGTCGAGCGCATCCTGCATCTCGGCGATGTGGGCAAAGCCTCGGTACTCAAAGAACTGGGCAAGATCGCTCCGGTCACTGCGGTGCGCGGCAACATGGACCGCGAAGACCCGCTCGGCGAGCTGCCGGAGACTGACGTGGTCCTCATTGCCGGCCGCTACGTGTACATGCTGCACGATCTGAACACGCTCCACCTCGACCCCGCCGCCGGAAAATTTGCCGCCGTGCTTTTCGGGCACTCGCACGTGCCCAACTTCTACCGGCGCAAGGGAGTGCTCTACTTCAATCCCGGCTCCTGCGGGCCTCGGCGCTTCCGGCTGCCGGTGACGGTGGGGTTGTTGACGGTGGGCGAAGACGGCGAGTTCAAAGCGAAGATTGTCGAGCTGGACTGCGATTGATGAAGGGGGCCAGGTCCGGTTTACGCAGGCAAGGATCTCTCGACCGGCTCGACGCGGATTTTGGCGATGCGGCGGCCGTCCATTTCTGCCACGGTGAGGCGGCGGCCTTCGTGGGTTACGGATTCGCCCTCTTTGGGGATGTGGCCGAGGCGCATGAGGAGGAAGCCGGCCAGAGTTTCCACGCCGCCTTCGCGGGGCAGGTCCCATAGCATCTGGGTTTCGAGGTCGCGGAGATTGACGCCGCCGTCCATCAGCAGCGCGCCGCTGGCGGTGGTGAGGACGGGGAGGGCGGGCGAGTCGAACTCGTCTTCCAGTTCGCCGGTAAGTTGCTCGATGGCGTCCTCGGCGGTGACCAGGCCAACCGTGGAGCCGTACTCGTCGACCACGATGGCCATCTGGCGGCGGCGCTGCTGGAACTCGCGGATGAGGTCGAGGACGGTCTTGGTCTCGGGGACCACCAGCACGTCGCGCATGACCTGGCTGAGTTTGAGTTCGGCAAAGGGCGCGGCTGGCCGGAAGAAGTTGAGGCGGGCGAGATCTTTGGAGTAGACGATGCCGACAATGTGCTCTGGGCCGCGGGTTTCGTCGTAGACGGGGACGCGGGAGAACATGCGGTCGATGACCTGGGCGCTGGCTGTTTCGATGGGCAGGTTGGAGGGCAGGGCGAAGATCTTCTGCCGCGGGGTCATGATCTCGCGGATGGGCACATCCTCCAGTTCCAGTGCGCGGTGAATGAGCGTCTCCTGAAAGCGGGGCAGAACGCCCAGGCGGCGGGCGGCGGTGGCGATGAGCTTGAGCTCCTCGGGGGAGTGGACCTGGGCGCGCTCGGTCATCGGGACATCGAAGCCGCGCAGGATGACGGCGGCCGAGTTTTTGAGGAGGCGCACAGCCGGGCGGGCCAGGGCCATGAATGCCAGCATAGGCGGAGCTACGGCGACGGCCAGGGCCTCAGCGCGGCGCAGAGCGAGGGACTTGGGCACCAGTTCGCCGACCACCACATGAAAATAGGTGATGAAGGCGAAGCCGAGGGTGACGGCGATGATGTGGGCGTAGATCAGGGCATGGACCTGGGCGAGCGGCAGGACGCTCATCCAGCCCATCAGGACCGAGGCAGCTAGCGGTTCGCCGATCCAGCCCAGGGCCAGAGAGCAGAGGGTGACGCCGAGCTGGACGGCGGGAAGAAAGTCGTCCAGATCGCGTTGCAGGCGGCGGACGGCGCGAGCGCCGGGGACGCCGGCGTCCAGCATCTGCTCGATGCGGGTGTCGCGGATGGAGACCAGGGCGAACTCGGCGGCCACAAAGAATGCGTTGGCCAGAATGAGCAGGCCCACGGCGACAAATTTGAGCAGCGAAAGACCGAGCATCTCGGATGTGAGGATAGCAGGGAACAGGGAACAGGGAACAGGGAGTAGGGGCTAGTGTCCTGTCCCAAAAGTTCCTATCAGAACTAGTACCGTGACCGCGTGATTGGGTAAATGCATGAATGTAGCGCCGGCCTCCCGGCCGGCTGTAGCGAGGGTTTCCCAACCCGCGCTTCTCTACCCAATCGAACAAAATGATCCTGTCAGATACCTAAGGTCGCATACGCCAATTTTTTGGAACCAAACTGCCCCTTGGCACGTATGAAGGAAGAGCGGCGAGCGGATGCTGACGGCCTGGCCTTGGCGGCGAAGACAGAGAGACTGGCAACCGATCGCTGATAACGGGCAACAGACAACCACGAAAGGCAGACGATGAAACATCTTCTTCTAGCAGCAGCGGCTTTGGCGCTGGCGGCGGTTCCTGCGCTGGCTTCAGAGGCTACCTTTGAGCGCACGCTTTCAGTGAATGGGCGTGTGGAGCTTTCGGTTGCGACCGGCTCGGGCAACATTCACCTGACCCGCGGCGCGGGCAACCAGGTACACATCTTCGGCAGGGTGAAATCCGGTTGGGGCGGCAGCGAGCAGCGGGTACGCGAGATCGCGGCAAACCCGCCTATTGAGCAGACCGGCAATATTATTCGCATCGGCGCACGCCACGAGAACCTGCACAACATCAGCATCGACTATGAAATTCAGGCGCCAGAGAATGCATTTGTCGACGCAGGTTCCGGCTCGGGTGACATCACCGTGGACGGCGTGGGCGAGAATGCAAAACTGAGCACCGGTTCGGGCAACATTCATGCCACCGGATTGCACGGCGGTTTCTCGGTTTCGACCGGTTCGGGCAACATCTATGCCGAGCAGACGGCCGCGGGCGACGTGAAGGCGCAGACCGGCTCCGGCAACATCGAGTTACGCAATCTGCGTGGCGGACTACGCGCTGGGACGGGTTCTGGAGATATCCGCGTGGGCGGAGCGCCAACCTCGGATTGGAAGCTGGTGACCGGCTCCGGCAACGTGGAACTCTGGCCAGGCAACGCTGGGCTCACACTGGACGCATCGACCGGCTCGGGCAGCATCCACGCCGAACGTGGAATGTCGACGCAGGGCGAGTCGAACCGGCACCACCTCACCGGCAAGCTCAACGGCGGCGGCCCGACGGTACGAATCGAGACCGGCTCGGGAGACATCCGCATCCGTTGAGCATCAGTTGACAGCGAACAGTTGTTCCTCCGGCGAGGCCCTGAATGCTCCACGGGAAGGCCTCGCCATTTTTTCCTTCGATGCTCTTGTCCTACGGAATGAAATAGTACGGGTCAGGATACTTTACGAAGAACTCCGCCTGGGGTTCCCCTTTGTTATCGCTCCACTGGTCGCCGACGTTGAGCGCAATCCGGTAGCCCTGCGCGGCAACTGCGGCCCGAGCGCCGGACTTGAAGGTGGCCATCGGCTCGGAAGTCTGCGCCGGGGAGCGGAGAAATAGTTGCTGCCAATTTTGAAAGCCCTGTTCGCGAAGGTTCCGCTCAGTAGCGTCGCGCTCGGCCTCGGATCTGCCGGTAATGAAAAACACGCTCACGCCCAGCCGCTGGGCCTCCCGATAAAGCCGCAGAGTCCCTGGAATGGCAGGAGCCTTGGCTGAGTTGATCCAGTCGTGGAAGACGGCGCTGTCGTAGGCGAAGCCAGCCTTCACCATCTCCTCGTAGTTGGAGAGGGTGGTCTCGTCGATGTCCAGCACCAGCGCCAGTTTTTCCTGGGGGCGGCGATTTGCCGCGCGGATGCGCAGGGCGGCGATGGCGCGATCCGCCTGATGGTCCAGGTCTTTGGCGTAGCAGCCGCACGTGCAGGTACATTCGTGGTACTGCTTGAGCTGGGTCTTCAGAGCGTCGAGGTTGGGGATGCGCTCGGCGGGCGCGTAGACGCTCACCCGGGTGTCCGGCTGGGCGGCTGGCTTTTGTGCAACCAGGCATACCGGGGCAAGGCTGAGTGCAAAGACCGCCGCGAGAAGTGTTAACTGCTTTTTCACCAAAAAACTCCTTTTCAATAGGTGCAATTGCCGCGGACCGCGCGCCCGCCTCAGCATTCATCATCGCACCCGCCCCTTGGGGGAATGAAAGGCGATTTCGTCCACATTTACAATGGAATCATGCTTCATATTCTTCGCCCGCTTCCTGTCGCATCGTTGAAACTGTTGGTTTTCGATCTGGATGGCACGCTGATCGACTCCGCGCAGGATTTGTGCAACAGCGTAAACGCGACCTTGGCTCGCTTCGGGCGCGAACCGCTGTCCGATGAGAGGATCGCCAGCTTCATCGGCAACGGAACCATGATGCTGGTGCGCAGGGCCTTTGCGGCCGGCAACGAGCCCGCAGACGAGGATCTGCTGGCCCAGGCCCACACGTTTTTTCTCGACTACTATCGCGAACACAAGCTGGACTTTACCTACGCCTACGAAGGGGTTATCGAGGCGCTGGCCGCGCTCAAGCAGTTGCACGACCAGGCCGGCGGACAGGCCAGAACCCTGGCTGTGCTGACCAACAAGCCTGTGCGCCCGGCGCGGGGCATCTGCGAAGGGCTGGGCCTGGCAGACTATTTCCTGCACATTTACGGGGGAGACAGCTTTCCGGCGAAGAAGCCCAATCCGATGGGGTTGCGCGCGTTGATGGAGGAGACCGGCGCGAAGCCCGAAGAGACGGTGATGATCGGCGACAGCAAAGTGGACGTGGAGACGGCGCGGAATGCCGGGGTCTGGTGTGTGGGCTGCACCTTCGGCCTTGCCCCCGAGAGTTTGACCGCGAATCCGCCCGATCTGCTGGTTGATTCCGCGGCGGAATGGCCCGAGGCGCTCAGCCCCGCGAAGATCGAGCACAAACAATAATCGTCGCGGCTGTTCAGGCTGCGGAAAAACTCGATACGGAGGGAGGCGGGGGTTTCAACCCCCGCATAAGGCAAACAGAATCAATGCTGGCTTTAGCCACGGAGGGGCACTTTCCGCCAATTTCGCCCGAACCCCCGAGTTTTTCCGCAGCCTGTGTTGCCGCGGACGCTCAAGACTGAATCGGACGCCGTAAGCTGAATCCATGGACACGATTGCTGCCATTGGCCAGCGCCGGTTGCGGATTGTGCTGCCCGGGGGCAGCGGTCAGGTGGGTCAGGCGCTGGCGCGCCACTTTGTCGAGCGCGGCCATCAGGTTATCGTGCTGACTCGCGGCCCGTACACAGCTCCCTGGCTCGCCGTTCACTGGGACGGCAAAAATACCGGTCCGTGGACCGAGTACCTGGAAGGCGCCGACGTCTGCATCAACCTGGCCGGGCGCAGCGTGAACTGCCGCTACGATGCGGCCCACCGCAAGGCAATCTACGAGTCGCGCATCCGCAGCACAAGGCTGCTGGGCCGCGTGATCGCGGGACTCGCCGCGCCGCCACGGGTGTGGATGAACGCCTCAGCGGCCACGATTTACCGGCGCGCCCTGGATGAAACCGGAATCGATCTGCCGCGGGATGAAGCGACAGGCGTGGTGGAAAGCGCTGTGCCTCCAGCCAGAATGGAGCCGTTTGCCGCACGATGGTCCAGGCGGCGGGACTTTGCCAGCCGCGTGGCCCAGGATTGGGAGGCCGCGTTCTTCGAGGCGGAGACGCCGCGCACCCGCAAAGTGGTCCTGCGCAGCGGCGTCGTTCTCAGCCCCACGCCGGGCAGCGCCTTTGCCGTGCTGTCTCACCTGGTGCGGCTGGGACTGGGTGGCAAGCAAGGCAACGGACGCCAGTTCGTTCCCTGGATTCACGAGGCCGACTATGCGCGCGCCGTAGAGTTTCTGATTGCTCGCGAGGATCTGAACGGGCCGTTCAACCTCGCCGCGCCCAATCCGCTGCCCAATCGGGAGTTCATGGCGGCGTTGCGCGAGGCATGGGATTTGCCCAACGGCTTGCCCGCGCCTACGCTGGCCATTCTGATCGGCGCCATTTTTTTGCGGACCGAACCGGAATTGGTGTTGCAGAGCTGCCGCGCCGTTCCCGGACGCCTGCTCGACGCCGGATTTGACTTCCAGTTTCCCGAATGGCCCGAAGCCGCCGAAGATCTGGTGCGGCAATGGAGAAACAGGGAATAGGGAAAGATCGGGATTACGCGCGATCTCATAAACCGGTTTTGAAAGAGTACAACTTCAGTCGTGCCATAAGTGTAAAAAATTAACGCGGGCTTTACAGGCTGCGGAAAAACTCGTCGTTTTGAAAGGGCACGACTTCAGTCGTGCCGCAAAATGTCCAATCAAAACCGGGGTTTTAACCCCTGAGGGGTGCTTTGCGCGAACTGAATGGCATTGATGAGATAGGTCTAGGGAGCAGGGAACAGCAAAAGAAATCGCTGTTCCCAACCCCCTGAAAACCAACTATTTCGCAGGCGTAATATCCGTTACCGGCAAGTCCCAGTGGCCAGCGAGAATCTCAAACCGGCGCTGTTCCTCTTTCTTGTAGGTCGCCTGGTCGGGCCACAGCTCCTTGATGAAGGCCTCTTCGTCGGGGTTGGCGGTGGTGGCTACGGTGGAGTTCTTGTAGCGAATGGTTACGCGATAGTCCCAGCGGCCGTCCTCGGTGGTGTGGTAGGCGGGCGACTCGATCTTGAGCGCCACAATGCGGCCGGTGGCCTTGATCTTCTTGAGCAGCGGGTAGTGGTTCTTCAGGAAGAGCTGGAGAAACTCGGCCTGATGGCCCCACTGTGCCTTGTAGTAGTACTCCACGGTGTAGGGCTGGTCGGCGCTGCCCTGCGGCGGAGCGCCCTGGGCCATGAGCGGGACGGCCAGCGAAGCGGCAAAGGCCACGGCGAGAACGGCGAGAAGAATGCGGCGCATAGTGCCTCCTTGATTGAGAGCATTGTACCGCGAAGAGATTTCAGGGCGTTGTGGCGGGCGTCAAAAAGCGTAGATGGAAGAAGCGCTTCAGCTCCGGAGAGAACTCCTGCACCAGGTGTTCCACGCCGATGAAGCCGGCTTCGATGTGGCCGGCCTGTACGCCCTGCGCCCGCGCGGTGTAGTGTTGCGGCCACCACGTCGCTTCGATCATTGAGCTGCCGTAGATGCTGGTGATCTGGGGAACGTCCAGCGTCAGGTCACCCTTGTGGTTGTAGGTGAGGAAGCTCATCTTGAAGACGTGGCCGCCGCGGCGAAAGAGGCCGGTGCACGCGCAGGGGAAGTAGCGGGGATCTGTACCCTCGGCTGCGGCCATGCTTTCATGCATGGTGTTCTGAATCAAGTTGCCGCCGTAACTCGAACCCAGGCGGCGGGCGAAGCCGCCCCCGCTCCTGGTCCAAACGGAGGGAACGTCGAAGGTCTGCTGGTAGGCAGCGGTGCCGATGGACTCGACGTGGATGGCGCCGGAGCGGCCGTCTTCGCTGATCCAACGCTGCCAGCGTTCGTGCCCGTCCAGCGGCTTGTACGTGCCGGGATCGAAGGGGGCATGCACGGTGAGCAACTGGGCCAGCGACTGGCCGAACGACAGGCAGGGCGCTAAAAGGAATGCAAGAAGCAGAATGTGAGTTTTCCGAGTCACAAATCCATTCTCAAGGAAAATCAGGCGAAATTGCAGGGCGAAGGGTCAGAAAAAGGGAAATTTTCAAAAATAAAGGAAAAGCCGCGCCCGTGGCCTGCGATTTCAGATTGCGATTCCGGCTTTGATGGCACCTTTGGCAGTCCTCTCGCGCCTGGAATTTTTTGGTTACAAGCCGCTCCGGCCTCTTGTAGAATCGCCGGTATGAAGGGTAATCCGAAGGTCATCGAGCAACTGAATCGTGCGCTCCGCGAGGAGCTCACCGCCATCAACCAGTACTTTGTTCACGCTGAAATGTGCGAGAACTGGGGCTACGAGCGGCTTGCGAAGTTCATCAAGAAGCAGTCCATCGACGAGATGAAGCACGCCGAGTCGCTGATGGAGCGCATCTTCTTCCTGGACGGCACGCCGAGCATGGAATCGCTGGCTCTGTCGATTGGCGCAAATGTCAAAGTGCAGATCGAGTCCGACCTGAAACTCGAACTCGGAGCCATTGCGATGTACAACGAGGCCGCCCGGCTCGCAACGGACGAAAAAGACAACGGCTCGCGCGATCTTTTCATCAAGCTGCTGAAGGATGAAGAGAAGCACGCGGACTGGCTCGAAACCCAGTTGCACCAGATCGCGGAGATTGGCTACGAGCGCTATCTGGCCAAGCAGGCCGGCGACGACGATTAGCTTTCTCCCAGGGCTCAAAATTGGGAGTCGGTGCCCAGGCCTTGGGCAGGCTCAAGGCTACATGAAAGTTGCGTTTTCCCAGGTCACAAAATCGAGACCTGGGGCACCCGGCTTTTGAGTTCAGAAGGAGTAATAGATGAATAAGCGTCTTTGGTTCGCATTAGTCCTGATTTCACCCTGTATCATCTCGTCGGGGCTAGCCCAAATCGAAGCACCGACCTCGGTACCCACTGCAGTTAATGCGAAGCTTGTGCTTGATGCTGCCGGACCAGAGCAGAGGAGATCATTGGCAAATGTCTATCTGATCGCATGCCCTACGAGCACAGGAGCCGAGCTCGGAACAGGCTTTCTGATCAACCGGGGAATCATCGTCACGAATGCTCACGTCACGGCAACCTGCAACGAAACAAACCTCTTGGGAGTGTCCACAGCTAGCGAACAGATTCATTTCTCTAAGGTGATTAAAGATCAAGACCTTGATCTCGCGTTGCTTGTTCCGAGCAAGCCACTGAGCGGTGGGTACAGTCTGGCGGTCAGCGATTCCATAACACCGGGCACTCAGGTTTCGACTTGGGGCTATCCGTTTTACTATAACGGAATCTCACCATTGCTGAGTGTCGGATATATCTCCGGGTATCGCGTGGTTTCCACGAACGGTAAAGACGTGAAGCATCTGGTAATTAACGGCGCTTTCAACCATGGAAATTCCGGAGGGGCTTTACTTGAGTCGCAACAAACGGATGTAATTGGAATAGTGGTTGCAACCTATCATTTCTACCCGCCGGAAGTGAAACAAATCATTGACGGTCTCTCGTCCTATCAATCTGGATTCATGATTGGTAGTTTGAGGCAGGCAGATGGAAGTCAAAAACCAGTGAGCGAGGCTCAAATCACTGCCATGGTTTTGAACGAGTTTTACGAGAAAACTCAGGTGATGATAGGGGAGGCAATTGCTGTCTCCGAACTAACTAAACTTATCAAAGATAATTCTCAGGATTTACCAAAAAAGTCCGGTGTTGTGAAGGTTTCTCAGAGACTGGCGAAGTAAGGATGGCGGGTGGTCCACGTCTGACCATCCTAAAATGACTGGGTGGCAGGTGGCCCGCTCATCAACCCCGAAGAATCATCATGAGTCATCAGAAGCGTGCCCCTTTCATCGTGGCTCAATAGGGCCGCGATGAACGGGGCACAGACATCTATCTTGGCAACAATCGAAGGAGACAGAATCGATGCCTGGGCCACCTGCCGCAAAAGAAAAGTAATTTATTGCGAAAGCGAAGGGGAAACCTGATGCCGCAGACGGATAATTAAAAATCGCAAATTTCTGCTCGACAACTATTTCTGGCTCAAAATCAATATTACCGCTTTAGACGCGGTATGTACCCAATAGTGCGTAGAGCAACCAAAATACCATCGTATACTTCTCTTGGTATATCGCCTGCAATTTGAGATGCCAATTTAATCTGCGCTGTTGTGTTAGGCGGAAAATAGTAAACCGGTTCATTCACGCCGTCATCACTCTCGCCGACCAAAGGAACTAAGAAGCCTCCCGCACGAAGCCGCTTGATTGGGCCTCTCAAAACTGGATTATTTCTGGCTAAATTATACTGTTTTCGAGTGAGATGCCAGCTTTGGGATAGAACTGATATTACAGCTTTAGACTCTACTGGGAGTCCACGAATTTCTTCTACAAGCATATCCAAGGTACCACCAGTGTTTCGGTTAGACCTTCGACGTAGTTGTATGGCAACAGTCTCTTTTAAATCTTGAAGAGCGTTCTCCAACCTCTCGATCTTTTGTGATTCAGTTTCTGTTTCGCTATCTGCTAATTCACTTCGAACTTCACTAGCGACTCCTTCGGAAATCTGATCAGAAACTTCTGAAGTAGATGATTCGGCTTCACTTTCACCACCGAGTCCGGTAAGCATCTTGTTCCATCCTGCCGTAATTAGTTCCCTCGTATCAGCAGACAAGTGTTCAACAGTTGACTCGATTTTTTGAAGCGATCTAATCATTTGTTGGTTCACTTCTGCCGATTGTTTGCTGACCCATAATGCAAACACCGTCGCAACAATGGAGAGAGTGATTCCTGCGATGCTTGCGATCAGTCCAGCCCAGAGCGCTACAGTATCTACTTGACTCATGCAAATAAGCGTATCAGGGCCGGATGATTTTTGCATTTTCCACTATCCTGACGCGCGGGCGGGTGCCCCAGGTATGACCATCCGAAAATGACTGGGTGCGACATGTCTAGATTTTCAGACATGGGAGGCCATGAACCTCGATAGTACGTATTGTTTTTTTAGAAAGCCGGAGTGTTGGGATTGATCCAACGCCCAAGAACTTACGAGGGAACTCCAGTCTGCACGGGTAGAGCTTTCCGGGGGCAGGTCAAAATCGCCCCAATCCGCCCAACCCCGGTCTTGAAAACCCGCCCAAAACACACTAAAAACGCGCTAAATCGGCTTATTTTCATGGCTATTTGCAATTTTTTGTCCTGTTATAACCCGTCATTTGCCCCTTTTCCGCCTGCCTGCAACCCGACATTCCCGCGTTTTGAACTCCATCTTGCTCATGAGTCAGCCTATGGGCCTATTGAATCGCTCTCTTTCATCGGCCTGTAGGGCAGGTGGCCCACTCCTTCAGGTTTTGCGAACTTTCCTAAACCAACACTGCGGGTGCGCGGATTCAAGGGTGGGCCCCCCGCCCACATTCCTGCTTCCGCGCTACCAGGCCAGCAGTTCGTCGCCGGAGGTGGGTGAAAGGAAGGCTACAGGGGCGGCGCAGGGTTCGGGGAAGTCGCCGGCGCACTGGATGGACTCCGGTCCGATGGTCTTGGCCACCAGTAGCGCCTGTTCGGCCTCGCGCAGAACCACCACCGGGGAGCGGCCCAGGCTGCTGGCGATGCCAAAGCAGGCCGAAAGGCGGATGGCGTCGCCATTCACGCGGAAGGGCGCGGAGAAGACATCCATGCGAATGCGCTCGGCCATCAGGACGGCGTTGACGCTGGTGCAGCCGGGCAGAGCCATGAGGAACTCGTCGTTGCCAGCGCGGCCCAGCAGATCATAGCTGCGCAAGAGGCGCGTGGTGCGGGCCGCCACCTGGCAGAGCAACTCATCGCAGGTCTCCGAACCCAGCCGCAGGTTCCAATGGCCGAAGTCGTCAATGTCGAAAAGGATGACGCAGAGCGAATTCTTCATTCGCTGCACGCGGTCGGTCTCGCGAAAGAGCATGGAGAGCATGGTTTCGCGGTTGTAGATGCCGGTGAGCCGGTCCATCTGGGCGTTGAGCGCAGTGGCCTCGCGCAGTAGTTCCAGCTCGCGCGACTTGCGGTGGTTGCGCAGCACCGCCTCCAGCCGGAGCCGCAGGAAGGCGGGCTGGGAGGCGCGGGGCAGCAGATCGTCAATGACCTCCTCGGTCAGGCGGTCGATCCACTCCTGGGTGACAGTGTCCGAAATCAGGACAATTGGGAAGCGCTTGTCGGCTGTCCCAGCGCGTGCGGCCGCCAACAACTGACCCATCTCCATGCCCGGCAGGTTCACATCGAGCAAGGCCAAGGTTGGCGCCTGCGCCGCGGTAAGCGCGGGCAGAGCCGCCTCGGCGGAGAGGAAGATTTCCACGCGCGCTCCGCCGGCGGCAAGCACGGGTTCAAGGACAGACAGCAGAGCGGGTTCAGGCGATGCGAGAAGAAAGACGGGTGTGGAATTTGCGAGCATCCTGACAACCTCAATAGTGGATGCATCGGCGAGGGTTAGAAATTATTTATAGAGCCGGCAAAGATTCTTGGGCTTTTTCAATAACCTTTGGACGGAAATACGAGTGCCTAAGGTACTGCGGCGAGCGTCTTGAGAGGGTTTTTGTACGAAAAAGGGCACGGCAGAAACCGTGCCCTTTTTCGGAGCAGAGTTGAGTTTTTTGCGGCCGGTCTTAATCGACGAAATCCACCAGGGGGGCGATGGGGATGATGCCGCGTTCGTAGCCCAAGTCGAGCAGTTTGTGAATGGCTTGGCGGCCGTCGGCCCCGTAGTCCAGCGTGCGCTCGTTGACATACATACTCACGAAGCGGCTGGCGAGCCGTACATCCAGGTCGCGGGCAAACTGCATGGCGTACTCCAGCGCCTGCTCACGGTGGTCCAGAGCGTACTGGATGCTGTCGCGCACGGCTTTGGTGACGATCTTGAGGGATGCATCGCCCAGGGAGCGGCGAACGGCGTTACCGCCCAGGGGCAGCACCAGGCCAGTGGTCTCGCGCCACCAGACGCCCAGGTCCAGAACCTTCACCAGGCCGCTCGAGCTGTAGGTAAGCTGGCCCTCGTGGATGATGAGCCCGGCATCGTAGTTGCCGGCCAGAATCTCCGGGATGATGCGATCGAAGGGCACGGTAACGGTCTGGATCTCCGGATTGAAGATCTTGAGCGCCAGATAGGCGGTGGTCATCTCGCCGGGGACGGCGACCTTGATGCGGTGCAGGTCTTCGAGGGCAATCTTGCGGCTGGAGACGATCATGGGGCCGTAGCCCTCGCCCACGCTGCCGCCGCAACCCATCAGGGTGTAGCTCTTCTGCAGGTAAGGATAGGCGGCGAAGCTGATGGCGGTTACGTCGAAGAAGGCCTCGTCCTGGGCGCGGCGATTGAGGGTCTCGATATCGCACAGGGTGTGAGAGAACCGGTAGCCGGGGACGCGGACCTTGTTGGTGGCAAGGCCATAGAACATGAAGGCGTCATCGGAGTCGGGACTGTGCGCGATGGAGATGTCGATGATCCCGGCGGGATTGGCGACTGCTGAATTCGGGGTACTCATGGGGAACGAATTTCCTTTCGACAAAAAACTTGGAAGAAGGCCAAAGGACTGGCCAGAGCCCTAAGGTTCTGTTTCTACGTCGGTTTGCTCAACCGCATCGGGAGCCGAATTGGCGCCCGCCGCGGGCTTGGCGCGGAGTTGAGCGCGCTGAAGCCAGATATGACGCGCCCCACCGGCGGCTGCAATCAGCAGCGCCGCGAGCGAGACGAGCAGAGCAATCAGTAACCAACGCATTGTAGCGAACCAGGCTCAGAATACCAGACGAGCCGATCAGTTGAAGCCAGGCGTCATGGCTGGTGGAGGCTCTCTTGCAGCCAGTCGAGGTAGGACTGGCTGGCGCCATCGACCTTGAGAACCAGGAACTCGGGGGTCTGGTAGCTGTGCAACTCGCGGAGACGGGCTTCCAGAGCGGGGATTTGCGCGGCTCCGGTCTTGATGAGCAGCAGAGTTTCGGCGGAAGACTCAACCTCGCCCTGCCAGCGGTAGATGGAGTGGGCGGCGGGAATTAAAGTTGCGCAGGCGGCCAGCCGCTCCTCGACCAGAGCGCGGCCCAGTTCGGCAGCCTCCTCGGGGTTGGCGGTGGTGGTGAGGACGATGCGGGCTGGCAACGTGGTTTCGGGCATCTGCGGTCCTAAAATGAAAACAATTCTGAAACCAATGTATTCCGAAAATCTGCCAGTGCAAGGCTCTTTTCCAAAACTTCCTGTTGCCGGCCGAGGCGGCTTGCTCCGACGCGGCTGAGTAGGGCAGTATGAAGTTAAAATTGGTAGACACGGCGCGAGGAGAAGAACGATGACGACCGGGATCAGGTTTGGTACCTCAGGTTGGCGTGCAATTGTGGCCGACGAGTTTACAGTGGCCAATATCCGGCTGGCGGTGGCGGGGATTGCCGCCTTCGTAAAGACGCAGCCGGAGCCGCACAGCGTATTGGTAGGCCGCGACCCGCGCTTTCTGGGCGAGAGCTTTGTGGATGTGGCGGCGCGCGTGCTGGCCGGGGCTGGAGTTACGCCGATTGTGATTCCCGAAGCCGCGCCCACGCCGGCGATTGCCTATGCCGTGCGCGAACTAAAGACATCCGGAGCCATCAACTTTACCGCCTCGCACAATCCGCCGGAGTACAACGGCATCAAGTTCTCGACGCACGACGGCGCGCCTGCCCTGCCGCAGGTGACCCAAAAGATTGAAGCGGCGGTGGCAGGTCTTGCCCCGGACGCGACGATTCCGCAAGCCAACCCTCCTGAAGTGGGTTTTGAGGCTACCGACGTGAAGCCTGCTTTCCTCAAACGCCTCGCTGAGCTGGTGGATTTGAAGGCCATCGCCAAGTCGGGAATCAAGGTGGTCTACGACCCATTCTGGGGCGCAGGGCGCGGATACAGCTCCGACCTGCTGCGCGATGCGGGCGTGGCCGTCGAGACGGTTCACGATTTCCGCGACGTGCTCTTCGGCGGCCATGCGCCTGAGCCGGCTGACGCGCTGCTGGGCGACGCTAGGGCGAAGATGCGCGAGATGGGCGCGGATCTGGGCATTGCCACCGATGGCGACGCTGACCGCTTCGGGATTGTGGATGCGGATGGCAGCTTCATCCAGCCGAACTACGTCATTGCGCTGCTCTTCGACTACCTGGTGGAGACGCGCGGCTGGCGGAACGGCGTGGCCAAAAGCGTGGCCACAACGAATTTGATCAACGCGCTGGCCGACTACCACAAGGTTCCGCTGTACGAGACGCCGGTGGGCTTCAAGTACATTGGCGAGCTGATTAACGGCGACAAGATCGCCATTGGTGGCGAGGAGTCGGCGGGGCTGACCATCCGCGGCCACGTGCCGGAGAAGGATGGCGTGCTGGCCGGGCTGCTGGTGGCCGAGATGGTGGCCGTGCGCGGCAAGAGCCTGGGCGTGCAACTGAAAGAGCTGTTTGCCAAGGTTGGTTCCTTCTATCCGGTTCGGGAGAACTTCCGCTTGACCCCGGCGGGGATGGCCGCGTTCACTGAGAAGTTGAAAGCCGATCCCGAGGAACTGAGCGGACGCAAGGTGACCCAGATCGTGCGAACCGACGGGCTGAAGCTGATTTTGGAGGACGGCTCCTGGGTTTGCTACCGCCTCTCCGGAACCGAGCCGGTGGTGCGGGCATACACGGAAGCGCGCAACGAACAGGACGTGGAGGCGTTGAGCGCCGCGGCCAAGCAGTTTGTGCTCCAGTAAGAGCAGATTGAGGTTGAAATGCCGGACGAGAAGGCGCGAGCCGGGAAGAAAGCGGCGATGAACGGAGAAGCGGCCGTTCACGTGCCCTTGCTGTGGCGGGTACTGGAGTTTGTGGGGCGGGCTTGGCGTCCTGCGGCGACCGTGGTGGTGGTGGCGCTGGCACTGCTGCTGGGCTGGCACGCGTTCTATGGCAAGAACGGGGTGTCGGTGTGGGAGCAGAAGCGCGCCGAGGACCGCCAGTTGCGCAAGGAGATCGACGACCTTGAACAGGAGAATGGCCGCCTGCGCATCCGCATCGAGGAGCTCAAGTCCAATCCCGACGCTATCGGCCAGGTGGCGCGCGACAAACTGCATTACGCCAAGCCCAATGAGGTGATTGTCACGCTGCCGCCGGAACCGCAGAAGCAGGCGCAGCCGGCGGGGGCGAGCAAGTAACCTGACCCCTGTTCCCTGTTCCCTGACCCTTGTTTCAAAAATCTATATGCGCGCGCACCGAGCCCACCCAGGCTGGGCCGCGGTCGTGGTTGTAGCCGGGGTTGTTGATGTGCTGCACATCGACCGCGTAGAAGAGTCCCCGCCATGCGTGCCAGTTGTAGTAGCTCTCGACGATATTTTCGCGGCCGTAGTTGAGCTTGCCGTCGCCCAGCAGGAAGCCCAGGCCGCCTAGGCGCAGATAGTTCTGGTGATCGGCCTTGATGGCGTTTGAAACCACGGCCAAGCCGATTTTATCTGCCGGACGATGCCAACGGTTCCCGGCGTAGTCGGCGCCGGCCTCCACCGTCTGGTCCACCTCGGTGTAGGCGAAGGACTCGTGCTGGCCCTCGTTCCAGCCGAAACGCCCAAAGACGCGCAGATTCTCCCTCAGCTCCTGCTCGGCGTTGTAACCGAAGCCGTACTTGAGCGCGCTGTAATGCTCGTGGAGCAGAATGTTGGGCGTCTTGTCGGTTCCGGCGAGAAATGCATTGACCGCCTCGCGATAAGTGCCCATGTGGGCGCGGTTGGCGTAGAACAGAAGGCGCTCGGTCCCTTTGCGCTTCGGAATAAAGCTGTGCCGCAACTCGAATTCGCCGTTCTGGCCATGGGCGCGGCTGAAGGCCCAGTCCATGTCGATGCCGTTGGCCACCACGGGCATGGCGAAGAGGCCGTAGCGCACGCTCCACGCGCGGTCGTCGTACTCGGCCAAGCCGCCCACCGTGTAGCCGCGTGTGTCGGCGGCGTAGTCCCACGCGCCGTTGTTATCCACGGTCCAGTTCATGAACTGCAAGTGGCTGTCGGAGCCGGGTCCGTTCACGTCGAAGAAATCCGGCAGCGTCATTTTTCCGGCGCGGAACTCGACGCGGCGAACGGGCACGCTGGACGCAACGGCAAAGAAGCCCGGCTCCTGGCTGGCGGTCTCCTGCGTCAGGCCAATGACTTGATGAATCCCGTAGCGGGCCAGATAGGGCTTGGTGCTCAGTGTGGGGTTGCGCACCACATCCAGGTTGGTAAAACCGGCCAGCCCCAGCGCTTGGCTCAGGCCGCGCCCGCCCGAGCTCTCCATGTCCAGAATCAGGTCGGTGTTGTAGCGGATGGAGCGGGTGGGCCTGACCGCACCGTAGAGCGTGCCTAGCAGGGAAGTCTTGTACTCGGCCGCGTTGCGAAAGCTGTTCGTGCCTTCATACGTGGAATGAAAGGGCAAATCGCCCTGGAAGATGATGTTGGCCTGACCGGAGAGCCAACAGCGGTCGTTGCCGTGGTGCGGAGCCATCGTGGTGGCGGGCGCCTCCTGCGTCTCGGGAACGACGGGGCTCGGCTTGCCGGACGGCCGTGCGACGCTGCCACGCTGCCCGTCGGCGAGAGGCTGCGCGGGGTCAGCCTCGGCGAACTGCGCCGGAAGCTGAATCTGCGGCTCGGGGGCGGTGGGCAATGCTTCGGAGACTTGGGAGCGGGCGGTTGCGGCGGCCAGCGCGAGGGTGGTCAGCAGGCAGACGAGCGCGTACCGGGGGCGGAAGGGGATCGGGCGTGTGCGGCAGGTCGGGACCATGGGGAAGCTTTCCAATCGTAGCGCGTGTCCGTTGAAATCGGGGATAGAATGAAGACGCAAGGATACCCCCACTCCCTAGATACCATACCGGGGGTGGGTATTGTCAAGAGGAGGTTCACCATGTCTAGCCATGAGCGGGAAAAGATCAAGCTGTTGCAAAGATTGAGAAAAATGCGCGGGCAACTGGACGCGATCGAGCGGTCGCTGACGGCCGATGAGGATTGCGGTGGGCAACTGATGCTGCTGGCCGCGGTGCGCGGCGGCGTCAACAGCCTGATGGGCGAGGTGCTGGAGACCCACATCCGCTTCCATCTGGCCGACGAAGCCAAGGAGCAGATCGCACCTGAACTGGCCGAAGACCTGATCGACCTGGTGCGCGCTTATCTGAAATAAAGCCGCTCAGTTGTCAGCGGGCAGGGAACAGAAAACAGGAAACAGCAAGGCGTCTGGTAGGCCAGGGTTTCACCCCGTCTGTAAGCTGTAGCCGGCGACGCCTCGACATGTGCCGGACTTCCCAACCCCTAACCCCTGATTTCTGATCTCTGATGCAGAAAATTACCCTCTTCCGGCTCACAATCGAATTGATCAGTGGAGCGGGGCTTTACTGATCACTGTCCACTGACGACCGTCCAATCTGTCAGGTATGTCCCCGGTCCGTACCAAAGCCTCCCCCCCCCTACCCCCCCCTAATTATTTTCACCAGTGCGCGAATCCTTGCAGATCATTTCATAATTATGCTTTCGAGAGTGAGAAGCCCCTCTTAAATTGTTCAAAAACAATAGATTACACACGCCATTTTTCCCAAAGCCCACAAACAGTCAACCTGCGTTCCCGCGGACTTTGCGCGCGGTTTTCTCGGAAAGCTACGCTCTTTCAAGACGCTATAGACTTGTTGAGGAGAAATTATGTTGTCAGCGGGAGCCGCTGCTCATCCTGGAGCTTGAGGAGGCGCGTTCTGCCGCACAGGAGCGTTCCTCATGAGTCGAGTTTCCCGCCGTCTGTTGATGCAGTTGCTGCCGGCTATTCTGCTGGTTTCCGCACTGATCCCATTGGGTCACGCGGCGCCGGTGCTGATGATTTCCATTGATGGATTGAAGCCTGAATACATCACGCAGGCGGATGCGCACGGCATGAAGGTGCCGTATCTGCGCACACTGCTTCGCGACGGAGCGTATGCCGAGGGCGTGGTGGGGATTTGGCCCACCGTGACCTATCCCAGCCATACCACGCTGGTGACCGGCGTTTGGCCCGTTGAGCATGGCATCTACAACAATCTCAGATTCGACCCGTTTCAAAACTATTCCGGCGCATGGAACTGGTACGCGCCCGAGATTAAGGCTCCCACGCTGTGGAAGGTTGCGCACCAGGCCGCTCTCCGCACGGCCAGTGTCGGCTGGCCGGTGAGCGTCGGCGCGACGGATGTGGATTATCTGATTCCGGAATACTGGCGGAGCGCCAATCCGTCGGGCGGGTCGGGCACTTTGAATCCGGCGGACCGGTACATGATTGCCGGACTCTCGCGTCCGGGCACGCTGCTGAAAGAGCTGGAGCCGGCGGCGGGCGAGTACATGATGGGCAATGACACCAGCATTGGCGGCGATGAGATCAAGACCCGCTACACGGTGGAGATTCTGCGCAGGATGAAGCCCGCGTTCATGACCCTCCATCTGAGTTCGCTGGACGACGCCCAGCACGCGCACGGCCCATTCAGCGTGGAAGCGGATGCGGATCTGGAAGCGCTGGATGGAATGATGGCGCGGCTGGTGAAGGCGGCTGTTGCCGCGGATCCTTCCGCCGTGGTGGTGCTCGTCTCCGACCATGGATTCATGACCATCACACACCTGGTCAACCTCTATATTCCCTTTTTGCAGGCCGGGCTGGTGCAGGCGACTGTGAATCCGGAGACCAAGACTTCGGTGATCAACTCATGGAAGGCCGAGCCGTGGGGGGCCGGCGGCATGGCCGCCATCATGCTGCAAGACCCGAACGACAAGCAGACCGAGCAGCAGGTGAAAGCAATGCTGGATAAGCTGGCAGCGGACCCGGCCAACGGCATCGCCGAGATTATGGATCGCGACGCGATGAAGAAGCGCGGAGCCTTCCCGGATGCGGCCTTCCTCGTGGTTCTCAAGCCCGGCTACTATCTGGGCGCGGCAACCAGCGGCAGCCTGGTCACTCCAATTCCCACGACGAGGGGTTCGCACGGATTTTCGCCGGAGTACCCCGAGATGCATGCGTCGTTCTTTGCCGTGGGGGCTGGAATTGCGCACCATCGCAATCTTGGGGTGATCGATATGCGGCAGATTGCGCCTACCGTGGCGAAGATTTTGAAAGTCTCCATGCCCACGGCGAAAGCAACGCCGCTGCACGTGGAACCGTAACGACAAAGCACCGGCCATTCCGAAAAATTGCCTGAAAGGGCTAACTGAAGCCCCGTTTCAAGCGCGATGAAAATGCGCTTGAAACGGGGCTTTCTGCTTTGTTGGGGACGGTGTTAGCTGGAAAGGCGAGATTCAGGCCGATGGGGTGCGCATTCCATCCAGGGCGGCGGTGAGGTCTTTGGCCAAGGCGCGCTGGGAGTCTTCAGTTAACTTGGCGCCCTGACTGGTGAGGTAGAAGACGTCAATGGCGGTTTCGCCCTCGGTGTCGATGAGGGCTATCTTGATGTTGCACTGGTGAGTGCTGAGGGTGAGGGCGATCTGGCGGAGCAGGCCGGGCAGGTCCTGAGCTACCACCTGGAGGATGGTGGAGTGGGAGGATGACTCGGAATCGAACAGAAGGCGGGTGGCGACCTCGACTTTGGGGTTGGCCGGGTGGCCGCTGTGGCGGCGGGCTTCCAGCAGGGGCTCGACCGGAACCTTTTGCGCGACGACATCGTGGAGATAGGTCAGGAAGCGCTCCCTCTCGCCGGGATTCAGCTCGATGGTGCGGAAGACGTCGCTGAAGTGGAAGCTATCGACAACCACTCCGGCGTCGTTGGAGAAAGCGCCGGCCTTGACGATGTTCATGCCCCAGGCGGCCAGGGCGCCGGCCACGTCGGCAAAGAGGCGGCTGCGGTCGCGGGTGATGACGGTGAGGTCGAAGAGCTGGCGGTGGGGGCGCAGGTCAATCTGGACGGGGTCCTCGCCGAGGCTGGCGGCTAACTGGAAGTGGTCACGGATTTGCTCTGGCAGGCGGGTTTGCAAGTAGCGCTGCGGCAGCCCTTCGAGGAACTGCTGGAGGGCGCCGTACTGGCGGGGAGGCACCATGGAGCGAAGGCGATTGAGGAGCGTGGGATCAAGTTTGGCGTGGTAGCGGACCTCGTCGACCGAGCGGTCCATGAAGTTGGCGGTGGAGATGTAGAGCTGCCAGAGATTCTCCGCCTTCCAGGGCGTAAGGGCATCGGGGTTGACGGCTTTGATGTCAGAGAAGGTTAGCAGGGCAAGCTCCTTCAGGAGCATGGGGCTGCCGATCTTCTCGGCGAAGTCGCGCACGTTTTCCGGGTCGAAGATGTCGCGGCGCAGCGCGTTGGACATTTCCAGATGAAGACGAATGAGTTCGAGGACGGCCTCGCGTTCTTCGGTGTCGAATTCCAGGCGGGCGAGGAAGGCGTCGGCCAGTTCGATGCTGGGAGGAATGTGGTCGCCGGTGCGGCGGGCCTTGCCGATGTCGTGGAGCAGCAAGGCGAGCAGGAAGAGGTCGAGACGGTCGATCTCGGGGAGCAGTTGGGCGAGGCGCTGTTCGTAATCGTGGGCGGGCTGGCGGAGGCTGTGGACGTTGTCGATGGTGAGGAAAGTGTGCTCGTCTACGGTGTAGCGGTGATAGGAATCGCGGATCACCAGGGCGTCAATCCCGTGAAACTCGGGAATCAGCATTTCAAGAACACCAAGGGCGTGCATGGTGCGCAGGGAGTGGGCGGCGTGCGGGCCCAGCAGCACTTCACGCAGGGCGTTCCAGAGGTAAGGGCCTTCGGGGATATGGATGGCCAGGGCGGGCAGCGCGTCGGTGATGCGGTCTTCGGCGGCCTGGGAGAGGGCATAGCCGTAAGTGGCCATCAGCGAGAAGATGCGCAGGATGGCGCCGGTGTCGTTGAACTGTGCGCCGGGAGCGATGTCGATGCGGCCCTGGTCGAGGATGAAGTCGGTGCCGGCGATGGGGCTGCGATGGCGGCGGAACTGGTGGTAGAAACTGACCGGAGCGGGAAGATGCTCCATGAGCAGGGCGGCGCGGCGGTAGATGATGCGGGCGTGGCGATAGTAAGTGCGCATCCAGTAAGCCGGGTCGGCTGTGCCGCGCGTCTCCAGGCCGATGGAGTTGGCCGCGGCTTCGTCCTGGGATTGCCAGTCGAGGGTGTTGTCATCGCGGCCGTGGCGGAAGTGGAGGAAACATCGGGCGGCAGCGAGGAAGTCGAAGGCGGCCTCGGCGTCGCCACGGGCGCTCTGGAAGACGCTTCCACGGTGGCGGGGCCACTCTTTGGTCTCCTTCAGGTGGAAGAGCAGGGCGAACCAGACGGCGAGGCTGTAGTCGCGCAGGCCTCCGGGGCAGTCCTTGAGGTTGGGCTCGAGGTGGAAGATGGTATTGCCGAACTTGGCGTGGCGGGCGCGGGCCGCCTCGCCCAGCTTCTGGGTGATGGCGCTCCACTCGCTCAGGAACAGGTCGGGCAGGACGGTCTGGTGGAGCTGCTGATAGAGCGGGAAATGGCCGGCCAGGAAGCGGCGGTCGATCGTGGCCAGGGTAAATTCGAGGTTGCCGGGATCGAAGCGGCCAGCTTCCTTGACGGTGCGCGAGGTGGGGCTGGCGCGCAGGCCGATATCCCACATGCCCTGGACGAAGGTGCGGACCGCATCCCTTGACTGGGTCTCGGTCTTATCGTCGGCAAAGAGGAAGAGCACGTCGATGTCGGAGCAGGGGAAGAGATCTTTACGGCCATAGCCGCCGAGGGCCAGCAAGGAGATGTTCTTTGCCGGCTGCGCGGCGAAGGTGCGGCGCCACATCTCGATCAGGATACGGTCCACCACCGCCGAACGGCGTCGGATGGCCGCCGTGCCGTCGCCGGTACGTTCGCAGGTCTGGCGCACGAGCGCCATCTCCCGCGTATACTGCTCCCGAAGATCGTCAACCGCCAAAGCGACTGGGTTCATGAGATTGTGCGTGGCTTGCCGCAGCAAGAAGAATTCTTACCAGAATAAGCGAAATTGGCGGGGGCGGAGAGTTTTTTGGTTGCCGAGCCCAGAAAAACGGAAGGGCGAGGGGAACGAATTGGGCCCGAATCAGACGATTTGTGGCTGCGGGCTGGAGTTTTTTGGCCTCTCAAACCTCAAAATCTGGATCTGGGGCACGAGGCGTCGACCGGAAAAGCAGCGATCCGCCGCGTTTTTTGAGTAGAATATCGGATTAAGTAGCTCGACTTGCCTCACCGCTGCCATGAACGCTTCCTGGGGAACAAGGGTTGATCGTGCGCCAGGGACGCGGCAATCTGAGGCTGTCGCCAGGAGGACACCATCGGCGTACAAATGCGATTGGGCGATCTGCTGATTCAGGCGAATCTGGTCACTGTCCAGGATGTCGCCGAGGCGCTGGAGCGTCAGGCCAGTAACGGTGGCCGCATGGGCGACAACCTGGTGGCTATCGGAGCCATCGACCAGCGGGCGCTGGAGGCCTTTCTGAAGCGCATACCAGCCGAGCCCGCAGATATTGCGTCCACTGGAATCGACGCTTTGGATCTTCTGAGCCTGTTGATGAAGCTGATCTATACAGGCCGCCTGGGAACCTGCCGTGAGTACATCGAAGCCATCAAGCTGCCTTACCATATCGTGGCCGAGCTGGTCAGCATGGCCGTCGACAGGCAACTGCTGCGCTCGCTGGGGATGCGCGACGCCTTCAGCCCGATCGATATGCGCTATGCGTTCACTGAAGAGGGCAAGCGCTGGACAATCGATGCCCTGGAGCAACTGCGCTATGCAGGACCCGCGCCGGTCACCATCGAGGAGTTCTCTTACCAAGTGAGTTTGCAGAAGCTGACCAACGAGTTGGTCACCTTCGACCGCATCCGCGAGGCCCTCGGCGATCTGACCTTCGATGACAGCATCCTGGAACAAAGCGGACCGGCATTGAACTCGGGCCGGGCCATGCTTCTTTATGGCCCTCCCGGCAATGGCAAGACTTCGTTCGCACATTCTCTCGGCAGCGTCTTCCGCGATGTGATCTACGTTCCTCACGCGATCAGCATCGAGGGTCAGATCATCTGCTTCTATGACCCCAGCGTTCATGTCGCGGTGAATCCCACCGCCTTGAGCGACGAAGGCGAACTGTCGTTCGTCCGGGCCGAGGAGTATGACGCGCGCTGGGTTCCCTGCCGAAGGCCGTTTATCTCCACCGGCGGCGAACTGACGCTGGATATGCTGGACCTGCGCTATGACCTCACGGGCCACTTCTACGAGGCGCCCCTGCACGTGAAGGCGCTGGGAGGCTGTTTCATCATCGACGACTTCGGCCGCCAACTGGTCAGCCCCAAAAGCCTGCTCAACCGCTGGATTGTGCCCCTGGAAAACCGCGTCGACTATATGAAGCTGCATACGGGAAAGAGCTTCAGCATCCCCTTTGAGGAACTGGTGATCTTTTCCACCAACCTGGAGCCGGAAGACCTGATGGACCCTGCCTTCCTGCGCCGCCTTCCCTACAAGATCGAGATCGGCGCGCCCACTCTGGAACTTTACCGGCAAATCTTTGAAAAGGAGTGCGCGCGGCAGGGATTCACGCTGCCCGGCGCAATATTCGACGACATTGTGCACAAGCTCAAGCAAGAAAAGGGGCTCGAACTGGCAGCGTATCAGCCGAAGTTCATCGTCGATCAGGTGGTGGCCACCTGCCGGTTCATGGATCAAGCCCCGCATTTCGAGCCGCGGTTCATCGACTATGCGCTGAATAATCTGCGAGTGCGGCGCAACTCGTCATCCCCCCTGGCGGAGTTTTCTCCATCCATTGAGACAAACGACGATCTGTCAGGCGCGGATGAGCCCAACTCTGCTTAGAGTGCCGTTTCTCCGCGTTCGTCGTTGCGGATGCGGATGGCTTCCTCAATGCGGCTGATGAAGATCTTTCCGTCGCCGATGCGGCCGGTGCGAGCCGCGCCGAGGATCGCCTCGACGGCCTTGTCCTTCAACTCGTCGCTGACCACTATCTCGATCTTGATCTTGGGCAGCAGGTCAACGGTGTATTCACGGCCGCGATAGAACTCGGTGTGGCCCTTCTGGCGGCCGTGGCCGCGCGCCTCCAGAATGGTCATGGCTTCGATTCCGGCCTCGAGCAGCGCATCCTTGACCGCATCCAGCTTGGATGGCTGGAGAATCGCTTCGATTTTGAGCATGAGCAAACGCCTCGTTTGACAGCGTAACAGGCGGGAGGGCTGGTTCGGCTACTCGCGCTGGATTTTTCATCGAGCGCCTGCAAATCGCAGGATTGCGCATTGAAGCCGGGGTGATCCTCGCCGTGTTGGGGAGCGTCAGAGGCCGGCGGATTCCCCTCCAATCCAGAGGCGCAGGGGGATGAAGCGGCCGATGCAGGAGCCGGCAAGCGAAGGCCAGGAACTGAAAATCGTTGCCGGGAGCAAAGCAGCATCTCGCTATGATGGGAAGGGAAGGTATATTAGTCCTATGACGGCCATGGCAGAGCGCGATCACTATCTTTTCGGGGCTCTGGAGAGCAGCGCGAAAAACCGCATCAAGCTCAGGGAAGTGGACTACGGCTATGAAGAGCCGGAGGGCGTCCTGCTGACTTCGATGGATTTCGCGGTGAACTGGATACGGAAGAACTCCATTTGGCCCATGACCTTCGGCCTGGCCTGCTGCGCCATCGAGATGATGTCGACGGGCGCGGCGCGCTTCGACCTTGCGCGCTTCGGCGCCGAGGTCTTCCGGCCTTCTCCGCGGCAGTCGGACCTGATGGTGGTTGCCGGGCGGGTTTCGCAGAAGATGGCCCCGGTGCTGCGCCGTCTCTACGACCAGATGCCGGAGCCGAAGTGGGTAATCTCGATGGGCGCGTGCGCCACCTCCGGCGGAGTTTTCAACAACTATGCGGTGGTGCAGGGCGTCAATCAGGTGGTCCCCGTGGATGTGTACGTTCCCGGATGCCCGCCGCGCCCCGAGCAACTCATGTACGCAATTACGCTTCTGCAAGAGAAGATTCAGCGCGAACCGCGCAGCCTGATGAAGACCCTGAATCAGGGGTAGCAGGGGGCGGAAGCCGATCTCTCGAAGAGCCAATTACCAAAGTAATTATGTGGCAGATGCAGGGTTATGTAGCAGATGCAGGGTATGGGGTATTAGGAGAGGTACCAGCGCAAGTTCCTGAAAGAAATACCTCTTCCGGAAGAGCTCTTCCTGGTGGTACGTTTAATTACGTAGAAAGAATGTCAACGGACTCTTCTGTTTTGAAGAGTCGAGCCAGTCCTGAGCGCGTGTCGGTGCTCGCAAGCAGCTTAGCCCATTTGTCGCGCAGATTGATTGTGGAGGAAGAAGAGATGTTCTCTCGTGTTTCGAAGTTAACGCGTTGGTTGCTTGCTGTGGCTGTCATCGCAGTGTTACCTGCGGCAGCGGCCGCTCAGACCATACCGCCGGTGAAGGGAGCTCCCGCGGCTACTGTTGCGCCGAAGTGGGACATCTTCGTGGGTTACAGCTATCTCTCCCCCCACGGCTCGGTGCAGTCAACCGCGAACGGGGCGCCGTATTTGGGGTCCGCGTCCTCGACCACGTCTGTCCCTTACGATAACGTCAATTTTGGCGAGATTTTCAGCGTCGCGTATTTCTTCAACCGGTATGTTGGCGCCCAGGGGGAAGTGAGCATTCATGAGTTTGGCGTACAGAACTCGAATCCTCCCGGGGAGACAGGGACGCAGGGCAACAACGACGGCTTCACGATTGCGTCCGGCGGTTTGATTTTGCGCTATCCAAAGGCCAACTTGACGCCGTTTGCCCATGTGCTTGCCGGCGGGGCGATGGTCGACGGCTCGGCTCACAATCTCTTCACATGGGGCCCATCCGTGACCTTGGGCGGCGGCCTGGACTACGAAACGGGTTGGTGGAGTCGTCGTATAGCGATTCGCCTCGTTCAGGCCGATTATGAATATATGCACATCAACTTTGCTGCGGGATATTCATATCCCAGCCAGGTCGTGGGCATCAATGCTGCGCGGCTGAGCGCCGGCGTTGTCTTCCACCCCGCTCTGGGCGTACCTGTGCCGCTGACCCTGGCGTGCGCGGCGAGTCCAGCTTCGATCTTCCCCGGCGACCCGGTTACAGTGACGGCGACGGCCGGAGGGTTGAATCCCAAGCTGAACGCGGTTTATAGCTGGTCAGGCAACGGCGTGACGGGTAGCGGAACGACGGCCACGGTGGCCACGGCAGCGCTTGCGCCTGGCACATCTACGGTGATGTGTGGAGTGAAGGAAGGCAAACCCGGCAAGGAAGGTCTCAAGCCCGGGGAATCCGCCGAGGCATCGGCCAGCTTCACGGTGAAGGCCTTCGAGCCGCCGACGATCAGTTGCTCGGCCAGCCCCAGCACCATCAAGCCGGGCGACACGAGCACCATTACCGCAGCGGGCGTCAGCCCGCAGAACCGTCCGTTGACTTACAGCTACTCGGCTACAGCCGGCACGGTGACAGGCAGCGGAACGACCGCGACCTTCTCCTCGACGGGCGCGCCGACCGGCGCGGTGGGCATCACCTGCAACGTGACCGACGACAAGGGACAAGCGGCAACCGCGAACGCCAGTGTGACGATCACGGCCCCGTATGTGGCTCCTGTGCCGCACACCCAGGCGCTGTGCTCGATCAGCTTCACTACCGACAAGAAGCGTCCGGAGCGGGTGGACAATGAAGCCAAGGCTTGCCTGGACGAGGTAGCTCTTGACCTGCAAAAGCAGTCCGATGCCAAGGCTGTTGTGGTGGGCGAGGCGAACGCCAAGGAACGGGCCAAGACCGCGAAGGAAGAAGAGGCTGCTAAGAAGCACAAGCACCTCGAGGTTGTGGACTCGGCTGCCGAGCGCGCCGTCAACACCAAGGAGTACCTGGTGACGGAGAAGGGCATTGACGCCTCGCGCATCAGCGTGGCGACCGGCACGGCGGATGGCCAAACGGTGGAAGACTATCTGGTGCCCTCCGGTGCCAGTTTCACGGCCGACGTGGCCGGGACCACCCTGGTGGACGAGACTGTGGTGAAGCCGCAGGTCCGCAAGCCGCTTGCTGGGAGGCATACGCACAAGAAGGCTGCCAAGGCGGCGGCCAAAAAGTCCGCTCAGCCCGCGAAGTAGGCCAATCGGCCTCTTTCGGCAGTAGAGCCGATCATCCGGCCCCCACACGTGCAACAAGGGGGCCGGGCGCTAACCAGACGCGGGATTTCTCGCGCAATCATTAGAGGTTGACCGGCACGCCGGTCAACCTCTTCCTTTTTTGGTCTCTTTTCCTGTATTTTTCGCTCTGGGAGCCTGTGTTTCGCATAAGTCGATTGCGAATGTGCCGAACAAAAACATGTCTGCAATTGGGCTGTTCCCAAGGGATCGCTATGGTACTATAGTTCCGTATTGGATTCGTAGCATCGTCGTTTTGCGATGCTCAGTAGGTTCCAGTTCGGAAATGGCGCGCATAAGCAAACCACTTCATCAATGTTTTCAACCTGATTGTGGAGGAGAGTCACATGTACTCACGTAATTTGAATTCTGTTTGTCTGGTTCTGGCTTCGGCGTGTTTAGTCTTAGTGCCGATGGGGTGCAAGAAAGCACCGCCGGTGACGCTGACGGCCCTGGCCAGCCCTCCCGCCATCTTCGCTGGCGAGCCGGTCACAGTGACCGCTACGCCCGGAGCGCTGAGCACCAAGAAGAAGACGAGCGTGATTTACAACTGGTCGGGAACTGGTGTGACGGGTACCGGAACGACAGCTACGGTAGCCACGACAACACTCGCGCCCGGCAGCTATACGGTAAAGGCGGAAGTGAAGGAAGGCAAGCTGGGCAAGGAAGGTCTGAAGCCGGGTCAGTCGGCTGAAGCCACGGCCAGCTTTACCGTGAAGCAGTTTGAGCCGCCTACGATCAGTTGTTCGGTCAGCCCCAGCACCATCAAGCCGGGCGAGTCGAGCACCATTACCGCAGTTGGCGTCAGCCCGCAGAACCGTCCGTTGACGTACAGCTACGCAGCTTCGGCTGGCTCGATCCAGGGCAACGGCGCCACGGCGACCTTCTCCTCGATTGGCGCGCCGACCGGTCCGGTGAGCATTACATGCACCGTAACCGACGACAAGGGCCAGAGTGCATCGACAACCATCTCCGCAGCCAACACGGTGACCATCATGGCCCCGTATGTGGCTCCGGTTCCGCACACCCAGGCGCTGGCATCGATCAACTACGGCAAGGACAAGAAGCGTCCGGCGCGTGCTGACAACGAAGCCAAGGCGATTCTGGACGAAATCGCACTCGACCTGCAGAGGCAGCCGGATGCCAAGCTGGTGGTAGTGGGCGAGGCGAATGCCAAGGAACAGGCCAAGACCGCCAAGGAGAAGAAGGCAGCTCTGAAGCACAAGCACCTCAAGGTTGAGGATATTGCCGCCGAGCGCGCCGTCAACGTCAAGGACTATCTGGTAACGGAGAAGGGCATTGACGCTTCCCGGATCAGCGTAGCGACAGGCACGGCGGACGACCAGAAGGTGGAAAACTACCTTGTGCCCGCTGGCGCGAACTTCGCGGCCGACGTGCAGGGAACCACTCCTGTGGACGAGACCGCGGTGAAGGCGCAGCCGCGCAAGGCCCTGACCAAGGCCGCGCATAAGAAGGCCGCGGCGAAACCAGCCGCCGCCAAGTAGCTCGCTAACTCCCGGCGCGGCAGGCCTTCTGGTCTGCCGCGATGGGTTACGCAGACAACACAATTTCTTCTGCAATCACTCGAAGCTGACCGGCATGCCGGTCAGCTTCTTTCATCTGCACGGATCATTTCCCTGAACCGGGCAAGGAAACGCCGCCGTGGATGAAATCGCCCGGGGCGCTTGGTCCCGGTAGCCAACAATCAGGCAAGCGCCGCACGGCGGATGGGCCTTCCATCCGAGAGCCAAGCCAGGGTGCGCATGGGAACCAGCTTTCATACATTCTTTGTATACTCTTGGTATGAACTTAGGGAGCTTTTTGCCTGCATGAATCGTCCGCCAATCTGCTTTGATTTTCCCTTCCGATCCGGACTATTCGCGCAAGCCGCACTTTTGGTCCTGTTTTCGTTCGCCGTCCCCAATTTGGCTGCGCAGGCGCAGTGGAGGGCCATCGGCCCCGTGGGTGGCGACGCGCGCTCCTTTGCGGCTGTCCCCGGCCAGCCTGATCATTTGTATCTCGGCGCCACCAACAGTTGGCTCTACGAGTCCGTGGATGGGGGCGCATCCTGGCATCGGCTCTCGAAGCTGGATCACTCCGACGACCTCATCCTGGACCATATCGTCGTGGACCCGGTCCATCCCGACACCGTCTATGTAGCCGCGTGGCAACTGGATCATCCCGACGGGGGGCTGTGGGTAAGCCACGACGGAGGCCGGAGCTGGGGTGAGGTCGAAGGGCTGCGCGGCCAGTCGATTCGCGCCTTTGCGCAGGCGCCGTCGAATCCCGCAATGCTCTTTGCAGGAACCCTCGAAGGGGTTTACCGGAGCATGGATTCCGGCGCCACCTGGACGCTGATCAGTCCGCCGGGCAGCCAGGAGATTCACGAAGTGGAGTCGCTGGCCATCGATCCCACGGACCCCGATGTGGTCTACGCAGGCACGTGGCATTTGCCCTGGAAGACTACCGATGGCGGCAAGAATTGGCACAACATCAAGAAAGGCGTGATCGACGATTCCGATGTGTTTTCCATCATCATCGATCCGGCCGAGCCGCGCATCGTCTTCGCCAGTGCGTGCAGTGGCATTTACAAGAGCGAGAACGCGGCTGAGCTGTTCAAGAAGATCGAGGGCATTCCCTCCGACGCGCGGAGGACGCGGGTGCTGAAGCAGGACCCGGCAAATCGGGAGGTTGTGTATGCCGGAACCACGGAGGGCCTCTACAAGAGCGTGAACGGCGGCAAGAGCTTCCAGCGCATGACCGCGCCGGAGGTGATCGTGAACGACGTCTTTGTCGATCCGCGGGACTCGAATCATGTGCTCGTGGCCACCGACCGCGGCGGAGTTCTGCTGAGCCAGGACGCGGGGGCCAGTTTTGTGGCAGCGAATGAGGGCTTCTCCGAGCGCAAGGTCGAAGCGTTGCTGGTGGATCGCGCCAATCCCGCGCGGCTGTTTGCCGGCGTGGTCAATGACAAGTCCTATGGCGGCGTTTTTGTTTCTACCAATGGCGGCGCGCACTGGGAACAGATCGACAAGGGACTCGATGGGCGCGATGTCTTTGCCTTGGCCGAGTCGCCGGAGGGAACCATCCTGGCGGGGACCAATCACGGCATCTTCGCGCTGGAAACAGAGTCCGCCGATGCGCCGGGAGGCAGTTGGAGCCCGCGAAACACGATTCAGAACACGCTGGTAAAGGTGGCTTCCGAGACGCACTCTGGAAAGCGCGTGAACGTCGTGAAGAAGGTGAAGGATACACGTCGTGAGATGGACGGCCGGGTCCGCTCGCTGAACCTCTCCGGTGACGTCTGGCTGGCCTCGACCAGCGGCGGGCTGTTCACCAGCGGGGACCATGGCTCCAGTTGGCAGGGTGGGCCGGTGATAGGCTCGGTTGCGTATCTTACCGTTGCGGCGCACGGTGCGCAACTGGTCGCCGCACGCCAGGATGGCGTGGTTCTATCCACGGATGCGGGCCAGAGCTGGATGCCCATCGGTATTCCGGCGATGCTCACGCGCATTCATTGCGCCGCTTTCTCCGCTGATGGGACGTTGTGGGTGGGCGCACGCGAAGGCGTGTACTTCACGCGGGACCTGGGCCGGACCTGGTTATGGGTCAACCGGTTTCCGTTGAGCGACGTGGACGATCTTTTCTATGACCAGCACATGAACAAGATTCTGGTCAGCTCGCGGTCGAGCGACCAGGTCTACGCCATCGATCCCAAGTCGCTGAACTGGAAGTGGGCTCAGACCGGCTACCGGATTGCGCTGGTGCGCGCGGCCGGAGAGCGGCTGCTGGCGGCCTCGCTGTATGATGGGGTGCTGATTGAGCCGCAGGCGGCCGGAGTGGAAGCGGAGCAGAAATGATTTGACCGAAGAGAACTGGGAACAGTTTGCGGCGGGGAAAAGAATTTGTTTCTGTATCATGAGAATATGCAGACGGAGATAGCGGAATCCCGCCAACCAGCAGCCTTTCGGAGCTATGACTCACGGCTTGAGCCAATCGCCGCCAAGGTGCTGGCGGGCGAACGGCTGGACTTCAACGACGGCCTCACGCTTTACGGTTCATCGGACGTGCTGGCTGTGGGCTGGCTGGCCAACCATGTGCGTGAGCGGCTGCACGGCGACGTGACGTACTTCAACGTCAACCGGCATATCAACCACACCAACATCTGCGTGGCCAACTGCCGTCTGTGCGCCTTCGGACGCAAGAAGGGCGACCCGGCGGGCTACACCATGGCGCTGGAAGAGGCGTGGGAGACGGCGGCTACGGGCTATACAGAGGCGGTGACGGAGTTTCACATCGTCGGCGGACTGCACCCGGACCTGCCGCTGGAGTATTTTCTCGACCTGGTCAAGGGACTGAAACAGCGTTTTCCCAAGGTTCATGTGAAGGCCTTCACGATGGTGGAAGTGGCCTTCTTTGCGCGGCGCGCCAAACTCACCATTGAAGAGACACTCAAGAAGATGCGCGAGGCCGGTGTGGACTCAATGCCGGGCGGCGGCGCGGAGATCTTTGCGGCCCGGGTGCGGTCGATTATCTGCGACCACAAGATCGACGGCGAAGAGTGGCTCAGCACAGCGCGGCTGGCTCACAAGATGGGATTCAAGTCCAACGCGACGATGCTCTACGGCCATATTGAGAACGACGAAGACCGTGTGGACCACCTGCTCAAACTGCGCGCGGTACAGGACGAGACCGGCGGCTTTCAGGCGTTCATTGCGCTCGCCTTTCACCCTGAGCACACGGCGCTCAGCCACCTGCCGGTCACCACGGGACTGATGGATATTCGCCAGGTCGCGGTCAGCCGATTGCTGCTCGACAACTTCCCCCATATCAAGGCATACTGGCAGATGCTTACCGCGAAGATCGCGCAGATCGCGCTACGCTTTGGAGCTGACGATCTGGATGGCACGGTCGTCGAGGAGAAGATTTACCACGACGCCGGGGCAACGACGCCGCAGGGGATGACGCGCAAGGAGCTTTGCCGTCTAATTACCGAGGCCGGGCGAGTTCCGGTGGAGCGCGACACGCTTTACCACGCGGTTACGCGGACCGAAGACAGTTTTGTCGTCGCAGTTTAAGCTGAAGTTGGAAGGGGGCGATCTCGATGGGTGCTTTTGGACAAGCTGCTATCTGGGGATTCTTGTGGGGATTCTGCTGGGGAATCGGGTGCTCGCTTGCGATCATGTATTCCCTTTACCTGACCGCCTACCGCAAGGCGGTGAAGGATTCTCTCAAAGCAGTTAAGCCGAAGCGGTACACGCGAGTGCTCGACATGATCCTGGCAAAGCGGGCAAAGACCGCAGCGCAGACCCCACCGCTGTGAGCCGTTATTCAACAACTGGTTTTCGATAGAGAGTGGTCGATCAGCGTTTTACATGCTGCGGAAAACGCACGAATCGCGGGCGAGTTTTCCGAATCGCGTACCTCACGGGAAAATCCTCATTGATTGTGCTGGTTGATGCCGGGACTCAGGTCCCGGCCTACCCGTCTCGGCTCACACAAAACGAGGTTCCGGACAAAATCTACTGCCGCACCACGGCGCCGCCTTTCATCACGAAGCTCACGCGCTCAACAGCGGTGATGTCGTCGAGCGGGTTGCCGGGAACGGCGACAATGTCAGCGAAGTAGCCGGGCTTGAGTTGGCCGATCTCGCTTTCCCAGTCGAGCAGCTTCGCGCCTTCGATCATGTCAGCCTGTAGAACGGCCAGCGGCTTCATTCCATAGCGGACCATCAACTCCATCTCGACGGCTTGCGTGCCGTGCGGGAACGGACCCACGTCAGAGCCCACCGCAAACGGAATTCCAGCAGCGATCTGCTTTTTGAATTCGCGAATCTTCACGTCGAGCAGAGCTTGCTCGCGCGCGGCAGCGGCAGGTGAAGGGGCGTGGCGGGCGAAGTAGTCGAAGATGGCGAAGGTGGGTACGGCTGGAATCCGGCGCTCGCGCATCAGGCGCATGGTTTCGTCGCTGAGCTGTGAGGCGTGCTCGATGGAGACCACACCGGCCTGGGCGGCGTAGAGCGTGCCCGGCTCGCCCTGGGCGTGGACGGCCACGCCAGTGCCCAACCGGCGCGCTTCCTCAACCGCGGCGGCCAATTGCGCCTCGGTATACTGCCACGGTGTGTGCAGGTTGCCATCAGCCGCCGTGTCGTGCCCCGTCTGGTAAATCTTGACGAAGTCCGAACCCTCCTTGTGCTGTGCGCGGATGACTTCGACCAACTGGTCAATGGAGTTGGCGTAGTCGGCGTTGGAAAGCACGTGCTGAGCGGGGTTGTAGTGGATGGCGTCCTCATGGCCGCCCAGGATGCTGATGGCGTTGCCGCTGATGCGCATTCGAGGCCCAGGGATGAGGCCCGCGTTGATGGCGTCACGGACCGCTGTGTCGGCCGAGCCAGCTCCCTCGGTGCCCATATCGCGCTCGGCGGTGAAGCCGGCCATCAGATCCGCTTTGGCGGCCTGTTCAGCCAGAATCGTGCGCCAGGGAACCGACTCCTCGACCGTTTGCAGGTCTTCGGCGCCGGGGTGCAGAAAGAGATGCACGTGGGCGTCGATGAGGCCGGGAAGCAGCGTGGCGTCGCCCAGGTCGATGACCTTGGCCCCTTGCGGGTGCTCGACGGATTTGCCCACGGCGCGGATGCGCTCGCCCTCGACCAGAATCTCGCCCGGTTGGAGCAGCGTTCCGGTGTCTACCTGGAGCAGCCGCGCCGCGTGGAGCACGATGGGCGCGCTGGCCGACTGCTGCGCTTGAGTTAGGCCGGCCAATGCGAGGGCAAGAGCGAGGGCAGGCAGCAAGGAGGAGCCGGGCAATCCACGACGAGAGAAAGAAAGATTCCGCATGGCTCAAGAATATGCCGCACCGGCCCTGTTTTGTCGAGAAGTTGTGTGCTGGCGAGCTCATCCGGCCCAATGTTTTCTTATTACTCGATTGCAAGAAAGAAACAGGCCGGTGTCAGCTTCTTCCGTTGAAGCTGACACCGGCCTGCTGGTATTTTCGCGCGCTCTTTGGTCAAAAAAAGCGCAAGAGTTGAGGGAAGCGAGCCTTTAGTAGGCTGGAATCCCGGTGAGGGACTGGCCCACGATCAGGGTGTGGATGTCGTGTGTGCCCTCGTACGTGATGACCGATTCCAGGTTCATCATGTGGCGCATGATGGGGTAGTCATCGGTGATGCCGTTGGCGCCCAGGATGTCGCGCGAGATGCGGGCGCACTCCAGAGCCATCCACACGTTGTTGCGCTTGGCCAGAGAGATGTGCTCGTGGAGTTCCTTGCCGGCGTCCTTGAGGCGGCCGACCTGGAGCGAGAGCAACTGGGCCTTGCAGATTTCATTTGCCATCCACACCAGCTTCTCCTGGACAATCTGATGGCTGGCGATGGGCGCCCCGTGGAATTGCTTGCGGAACTTGGCGTACTGAAGGGCGGTGTCAAAACAATCCATGGCCGCGCCGATGGCTCCCCAACTGATGCCGTAACGGGCCTGGTTGAGGCACATGAACGCGCTCTTGATGCCGATGGCGCCGGGCATGATCGCCGAAAGGGGCACATGCACGTCCTGGAGCGACAGTCCGCTGGTATGAGAGGCGCGCAAGCTCCACTTGCCATGGACATCATAGGAGGAGAAGCCGGGGCGATCGGTCTCGACCAGGAACCCGCGGACCCGGCCGCCTTCATCATCGACTTTGGCAAAGACGATGGCCACGTCGGAGATGGTTCCGGAGGTGATCCACAGCTTCTCGCCGTTGAGGATGTACTCGTCGCCCACCTTGCGGGCTGTGGTGGTCATGGCGCCGGGGTTGGAGCCAGCGCCGGGCTCGGTGAGGCCAAAGCAGCCCAGCTTTTCGCCCGTGGCCAGTTTAGGTAGCCATGTGCTCTTCTGCTCTTCGGAGCCGAAGGTGTAAATGGGGTACATCACCAGCCCGGATTGGACACTAACAAAGCTGCGAACGCCGGAGTCGCCGCGTTCCAACTCCTGCATCACCAGGCCATACTCGACGTTGGACATTCCGGCGCAGCCATAGCCCTCAAGGTTGGCGCCGTAGAAGCCCAGTTCACCCATGATTGGGACCAACTCGTTCGGGAAACGCTCCGTGCGGAAGCACTCCTCGATGATGGGGATCAGGTTGTCCTCGACAAACTCGCGAGCGGTCTTCCGGACGAGCAGTTCGTCCTCGCTGAAGCTGGAGTCAAGGTGAAGAAAATCGAAGCCTTGGAATTTGAAGCCCATGATTGCACCTGCCGTTTTTGGCGATCAATTAAGACAGGCGATTCTAGCAGATGGGGGCGGGAACAGGGAACAGAGAATAGATTGGCACCGTGGGCGCCTTTGAGGATGGGTCACGGGGCTTTTCAGCGCCCACTGAAAACCTTGATCCCTGATTCCTGTTTTACTGCAGAAACTCGCGCACAAACGGGTTCTCGCTCTTGATTAGTTCGTGCAGCGAGCCATCGAAAATGAGCCGGCCTTCTTCAAGCATGAGGAAGGTGGTGTTAGGGTCGGTTTCGCCTTTGGGCAGGGGAACCATGCGTCCCTGTTCGGGGTCGAAGCGGTGGTTGCAAAGGATGAAGGCATCCTGGAGGCGATGCGTGACCAGCAGCGAGGGGGTGTGGCTGACGTCGCGCTCCTTGACGATCAGCTCGATGATGGTGGTCGAAGTGACGGGATCGAGGCCGCCGGTGGGCGAGTCGTAGAGCAGCAGCTCTGGCTGGCGGATGAAGGCGCGGGCTATGGCCACGCGGCGGCGCATTCCGCCCGAGAGGCTGGCCGGGTAAAGGTCGAAGGTCTCCTCCAACTCGACAAAGCGCAGGGCATCGCGGACGCGGATGTCGATCTCGCTGTCGGGAACCCGCTCCTGAATGAGTTGGTAAGCGACGTTGTTGCGGACGGTGAGCGAATCGAAGAGCGCGCCCTCCTGGAAGACCATGCCGGTGCGAGTGCGCAAGGGGAAAAGCTGCTCCTCGGGCATGTGTGCGATCTCTTCTCCGAAGAGCAGGATGCTGCCCTTGTCGGGGCGCATCAAGCCGTTGGTGAGCTTGAGCAGGACGCTCTTGCCTACGCCAGCCGGGCCGAGCAGGATGCGGGTTTCTCCAGGCGCAACGGAGAAGCTGACGTTGTCCAGCACCGGCGGGCCGTCGAAGGCGATGGAGACGTTGCGAAAGACCACCACTGGGCGGGAATCGGTGGCCGGAGCAGGGGCTTGACCGGAGCGGACGGGGACGGGTTGGGCGGAAGCGGAGGGCTCATTCATTAGGCGAAGAGGGTGAGCAGCACCTGGGTGAGGAGGAAGTCGACAAAGATGATGAGTACCGAAGCCCATACGACGGCCTCAATGGTGGAGCGGCCCACGCCCTGGGTCCCGCCCGTGGTTCTCAAGCCATAGAAGCAGCCGATGGAGCTGAGGATGTAGCCGAAGAAGAGCGGCTTGACCAGTCCCTGGATGATGTCGGGATAGCGAAGGTGCTCCCATGCCATGTTCAGGTACTGCGTTCCATTCTGGTGGTTCATCAAAACGGTGACGGCGCCGCCGCCGGCGATGCCGCAGGCATCGGCGACGATGGTGAGGAAGAAGAGCATACAAATGGAGGCGAAGATGCGCGGGGTAACCAGCTTGCGGATGGGGTCCACGCCCAGGGCGCGCATGGCGTCGATCTGCTCGGTTACCACCATCGACCCGAGTTCGCTGGCCATCGAGCTGGCGTTGCGGCCGCTGACCATCACTCCGGTGAGCACTGGGCCCAGCTCGCGGATCATGGTCAGGCTCACAAACTGGCCGGTGACGGCGGTGGCGCCGAAGGCGGAAAGCGTAGCGGCCGATTGCAGCGCCAACACGCCGCCAGTGGAGATTCCGGAGAGCACAACGATCGGCAAGGAGCCAAATCCGATGATGTCGGACTGTACGAGGAATTCAGGCCAGTAAATGGGAGGGCGATAAAGATTTGTGAAAGCGCGCAAGGCAAAAATGGAGTAGTCCTGCACGGTGAGGACCAGATTCTTGGCGGTTTTTTCGATTGATGCTATCGCCATTGCGTTTGCCAGGTTGCGGGCGGAAAGGCTGCGCCGCTCTCCTCGTCAGGATAGCGCATTCCAGGGGGCAGGGGTCAGAGGAACAGGGAACAGGAAGACGCACCCAGGGGATTAATCCTTGTAGAATCTTGAGCAGTCGCCTCCAGCGACACATCAGACCGATCCGGAGGACGCGTGAAGACTTGGCAAAAAATATTGATTTCGATGCTGATTACGCTGACCATTGGTGGCATCTATCTGTTTTCCGTGTGGCGGCACCGGCAGAATCCCGGAGTGATCGGGCAAACGGACGCTAGTCAGACGCTGAGCCAGGACGACCTGGTGGTGATGCGCGCGTTCTTCCCGGTGCATTTTGAAGACACGCTGCGCCTGGAAGGCACAACGGTGTGGATGAAGAACGGCTACATCATGCCCTATTACCCCTACACGGGCGGCCATGTGCAGTTTGCCAGGCGTGTGGGGCTGATTGCCGCGGCGCAGAGACTGGATGTGAAGAAGATCGTCAAACAAGCCGTGCCCGCCGCCGAGGACGACGGCATGGGACACGGCAGCAGGCAGGCCTTTGCGGTCTTTGCGCTGCCCGGCGGCGCGGCGCTCTATGCCACGCCCATCGGAAGTATGCAGGGCAATGAGGAAGCCTATTTCTGCGATTTGTTGTTCTACTACGACGATCCGCACACGATTTACGACCACTGGCCCAAAGATGTGTGGGCAGCCGTCGATGCGCACCAGGTAAAGCCGGGGATGAGCGAAGTGGAGACGCGCATGGCGATTGGGCACAAGACGCAGACCGACGGCAGCAAGGAAGGCAACCGCACGGTGACCTACGACCAGAACGGCAAGCACTGGACGGTAACTTATGTAAAGAACCGCGCCACGTCGATCAAGAGCGAGTAGGACCGCGCGCCCAGCGGCACTTCCCCGGTCTCAAAATTGAAATCTGAAGCACCTGCTATTCCCTGATCCCTGCCGCCTCAACTACTCTCTGCCCTTCTTGCGAATCTCGATGTTGAGGCGCTTGATCTTCTGGTTGAGGGTGGAGAGGGGGATGTGGAACTGCTCGGCAGCCTCGGTCTGGTTCCAGTTGGAGCGTTCCAGCTTCTCGATGATGATGCGGCGCTCGATGTCTTCGAGGATGTCAAAGAGCGAGGCATTGGGGTTGTGCTCAAGCAGGGCGTCCTGGAAGCTGCGGCCGGTGATGTGGCCGGGGAGCAGATCCGAGCCAATGATCGGCCCGTTGGAGAGCACGACGCCGCGTTCGATGGAGTTTTCCAGTTCGCGCACATTGCCGGGCCACTCGTAATCCATGAGTGCGCGCAGGGCGTCGGCGGAGAGCTTGCGCGGAGAGAGGCCGTTCTCGTTGGCGTAGAAGTCGAGAAAGTGCTGCGTGAGAAGGGGAATGTCTTCGCGGCGGGCGCGCAGCGGCGGCAGGTCAACGGTGATGACGTTGAGGCGGTAGAAGAGGTCTTCGCGGAAGCGGCCCTCACGCACCTCCTTGCGCAGGTCGATGTTGGTGGCGGCGATGATGCGCACGTCCACCTGGATCTCCTGGATGCCGCCCAGGTGCATGAAGCGGCGGTCCTGCAGAACGCGCAGAATCTTGGCCTGGGTGTCCATGCCCATGGTGGCGATTTCGTCCATGAAGAGCGTGCCGCCGTTGGCGACTTCGAAGAGGCCTTTCTTGGAGGCGATGGCGGAAGTGAATGCGCCCTTGACATGGCCAAAGAGCGTGGATTCCAGCAACTCGGAGGGCATGGCGCCGGTGTTGATGGGGACGAAGGGCTTGTCTTTGCGGGGCGAGTTGGCGTGGATGGCCTTGGCGATCAATTCCTTGCCGGTGCCGCTCTCGCCCTGAATCAGCACCGTGGAGCGGCTGGGCGCCACCTGGGCGACGAGGTCGAAGACCTTCAGCATGATCTCGCTCTTGCCCACGATGTTGGAGAAGTTGTAGCGCTGCTTGAGAGTGCGCTTGAGCTGCACATTCTCTTCTTCGGCCTTGTGAAGAGCCACGGCGGAGCGGATGTCGGCCAGCAGCTTCTCGTTGTCCCAGGGCTTCTGAACGAAGTTTTCCGCGCCGGCGTGGATGGCGTTGACGACGTTATCCACGGTGCCGTAGGCGGTGATCATGATGATCGGCAGCTCAGGCAGGCGCTCCTTGATCAGGGGCAGCAGTTCGAGGCCGCTCTGGCCGGGCAGGGCCAGGTCCAGCAGCACCAGGTCGAAGCTCTCCTGCTCCAGGATTCTTAGTCCCTCCGCGCCATCGGGGGCCATTTTAACCGCGTATCCCTCGAGTGTGAGCAGTACTTCGAGCGACTCACGGATGGCGGCCTCGTCGTCGATGACCAGAATGCTAGCTAAGCTACGGGTGAGGTTAGAGTCGCCAGCGGCGGCTGTTGCAGTGGTGGACGGGTTCAAGGGCAGTTCGACCTCAGGCATGGACGGAATTCCTCAACAGGGGAAACTCAAGATGAAAGGTAGTGCCGGCGCCGATCACGCTTTCGACATGAATCTTGCCGGCATGTTCCTGGATGATGCCGTAGGAAACGGAAAGACCCAGGCCGGTGCCGCGGCGGTTGCCCGGCGTGGGGGTTGTCTTGGTGGTAAAGAAGGGGTCGTAGATGCGCTTCAGGTGCTCGGGAGCAATGCCCGCGCCCGAGTCAGCGACCAGCGCGGCGACATGGCTGTCGGGCCCGTCGGGAGTATCGATTTGGGTGGCAACGCGCAGGCGCCCACCGCCGGGCATGGCTTCCTTGGCGTTCAGCAGCAGATTCAGAAAGACCTGTTGCAGCTTGCCGGGGTTGCCGTGGATGGGGGGCAACTCCTCGGCCAGATCGAGATCAACGATGATCTGCGCGGTCTTGAACTGGTGTTCAAGCAGGGAGAGCGTGTCGCGGATGACCTGATTCAGGTTGGTTTCGCGGAACTCGGTGGTCGAGGTCCGCGAGAAATTCAAGAGGCCATTGGCGATCTCCGCGGCGCGGAAGCTCTGCTGGGTAATCTTGTCGAGGACCGGGCCAAGGCGGGCGTCGCCCTTCAGTTGCTTGGAGAGCATCTGCGCATAGGAGGAGATGACGGCCAGCGGCGTGTTGATCTCATGGGCCACGCCAGCGGCCAGCAGACCGATGGAGCTGAGCTTGTCGGCCTGCGCCAGTTGGGTTTCCAGCGAGACCCTCTCGGTGATGTCGTCGACCAGAATGATGCGGCCCACCGAAACGAAATCACGTGAGAGCAGCGGCGCAACGGCGATGTTGGCGGTGCGCTGCTCGCCGGCGCGAGTGGTGAGGCGGAACTTGTAGAGGTGATGGACGCCTTGCTCGTAACGGAAGCCGTCGAGCGCCTCAATAAACTCCAAGGGGAAGACCGCGCGAAGCGGCTGGCCGATGGCCTCGGAGCGGCTGAGGGCGTACATGGCCTCCATCTGCGCGTTCCAGCTCTCGATGCGGTCGTTGAGATCGAGAGCCAGGATGCCGACGTTGATCGACTCGACGATGTTTTCGTTGAACTCTTTGAGTCGCTCGAACTCGCCGATTTTGGTTTCAAGGCGGGCGTAGAGGCTGGCGTTCTGGAGGGCGATGCCGATGTAGCTGGCCAGGGATTCGAGCAGTTCGATGTCTTCGCTGGAAAGGAAGTCGCCGCCGATGGTGCGGCCCAGGCCGATGACGGCGATGGTGCGCGTAGCCGTCCCGTCTTGAACGCGACAGGGCAGATAGTAGTTCAGGTCGAGCAGGGCGGCAGTGCGTTGCTGCTCAGCGGGCAGATGCATGGCCTGTTGGGCGTTTTCCAGGAAGATGTGCGAGTGGTCCTGGGCGAAGTCGAAGTCCAGGAAGCCCAGCGCCATGCTGTCCTGCGCTGCCAGGGCCTCAGCGGGCAGCCCGTGGGAGGCTGCCAGCCGCAGGCGGTTGGAATCGTCGGAGTTTTGGGCCAGGAAAACAGCAACGCGCGCCACCAGCAAGGTGCGCGGCAGCCGTTCGACGATCGATTTGAGCAGAGCCTGGAGATCAGTCTCCGAACTGAGGCCGCGGCCGAACTCGACCAGCGCCTTGCGGTAGTCGTAGCGATGGCGGTCGAAGACCCGGTCTACCCAATTCTGGATATGCCGCTTGAGAGGCTCAAAAGAGGCGGCCACCAACACGATGGCGATGCCCTCTCCCCAGTCCCGGACTGGCTCGGGCAGCCGATGATGGGCCAGCCCCGCGGCTGCGGCGATGAGCCCGAAGTAGCCCGCCAGAATCAGGCCGGTGGCCAGTGTATAGGCCACGCCGCGCTTGAAGATCAGGTCAGTGTCCATCAGCCGGTAGCGCACGATGGCCCAACTGAAGGTGAGCGGGAGAAAGATGATCGAGAAGCCCGCTATATTGGTGAACAGGCTGGGCAGGCGCAGGTCAAAGAGGAAGGGAATGGCGTAAAACAGCGTGAAAGGAACGACTGCCAGCAGCGCGCCGCGGGTGAGCCACTTCAGTTGCTGGCGTAGCAGCGGCGTGTTGGCGCGGCTGTAGCTGCGCAGGAAGAGAGCGGCAGCCAGCACGTAGAAAACGGCGTCGTAGGCTGTTCCAACTTGTTCCAGACGGTGCTTGAGCAGCGCCGTGGCCTGCCAATAGGTGATGGCATAGAGCCACAGGCCAAGCAATCCGGCGCCGGGAGCATAGATGAGCGGCAAGAGCCAGCGGCGGCCCAACTTCTTGAGCCGCTCCTCGGGAAAACTGAGGGCAAAGTGCAGAAACAGCGCCGGTTGCAGGGATTCAGCCAGCACATTCGACCAGAAGACGGCCCAGTCCAGCGCGTCGAACGTGCCGGTGTACTTGAGCGCATAGAGGGCGAATGAGACCAGGCAGAAGAGGTAGAAGTGGGTGGCGCGCGGAGCCGTCCAGCGGCGAAACAGCACGTAGATCCCGATGGCCAAATAAACGAGACCAATCAGACGCTGCCCTAGAGCCAGACTCCGGTCCAGCGGTTCCGGGATCACCTCGACGATCACTTCCGCCGGCGAGACGCCGTTGCGGCGGATCTGGTAGTAAATCTGGAAGTAGCTGCCGGTCCGGTAAAGGGCGCGCTCCAGGTCCGCCGATCTGGCAATGGGGGTGAACTTGACCTCGGCGGAGAGGGAAAGCGGCTCGTTGTCGGTGTGCTGGTCAGCTTCGTCAGGAAGTTCCTTCACGCCCGCCAGCGGCTCATGCGGCCGGATACCGGTGTGCAGGCCCGCTCCGACCGGTCCGACCGGCAGGATATTTACTCCTGTCAGCTGGTCGCCCGCCCGGATGCCCGCGCGCTGTCCTGGACTGTCCGGCAACACCCTGTCGGCCACCAGACCGCTGCCATTGGCCGCCTCGCGCCACCAGACGCCGTCATCGGGTTGCTGGGAGTGCCGCTCCTCGATAAAATTCAAAACCGCCAACAGCACCAGACCAGCCGTGACCACGGCCAGCAGTGTCGCCTGCAAACGGTTGAAGAGACTTGTCTCCATCAGAGGAGCACCCTACACCATTCTGCTCTATTGCACGTCGGTTGCCACGGCTGAAAAATGCGTCGAACGCAATAAACGGAAGGACAATCGATTGAGAATACGCGAGATAGGGACGTTTGGTTCCTGAAAATGTCAACCAGATTTAGAAGAAACGCTCGAGAAAATACAATAAACTGCAAGTCGTCTACTGGAAAAGGGATTAGCCTACTGAAATCTGTAGTAACTGGAATTCCACTCGATTTGAGTTTCTTGACCGCCAAAGCTGCTCATCGGTGGATGGTCGTCCCGCACCATAACCTCTATGAACGGCGATAAAAGAGGGAAGAAGCGAACGCTTTAGCAGCTTCGAAGCTCTTTATGGTGGAATGGTGCAAAAAACCATTTTCTTCGCGTATTCTGGTGTGGAATTGGAATCAGGTTCAGAGGAGGTATTTTCGATGCGCCGGTTCTTGTTGTGCAGTTTGAGCGGGTTAGCGGTTTGCGCGCTGCTTTCAACAGCGGTGCTTGCCGGCGGGCATAATCCCGCCGATTATCCTTTGCGGATCAACATCTTTCATCACAGTTCCTATTCGCACTACTATGGCCCATCTGGTGTGCGGTCTCTGAATGGAGTGGACGGGGAGGGCCGGGCAAATCTCTTTGAGAATGGCGAGCCGCAGGGTTTTGACTTCAGGTACAACTGCGGGAGCCGGATGATGAACTCGGCGGGTAATGAGACTTTCCGGGCGCGGTGGAAGAAGCCGGGCAAGGAGCTGGAAATGCTGCTGCCGGCGATGGCCGGGACCTGCGATCTGAAGGTGGAGATGAAGGAAGGCATTGCCTTTCGCAGGACCAAGGATGGTTCGCTGATTGAAGTGCCAGCCGCGAAGTTCAAGGAATGGATGGTCAAGTACCAGTACGATCCAGAACACGGCAAGGAAGTGCCGGTGGCGCCGGCTCCGTAGAGCGAAACCAGAGCCAATATGCCATTGCCAAGGGTGGCTTTTTCTTAATGGAAAAGTCACTTGGCGGGTTACCACCAAGGAACAGCTACTCAGGTTTCGCTATAGCCGGTGTCCGCTCAGCGGCCGGAATGAGCACGCAAGGCACATTGCGTCGCAGTAAAGCAGTAAGTGCGGCGGCGCTGTCTGCCCCACAAGCAATCGATATCAATTGGTATAGATGAGAATAGGCGCAGGGCTGTAAACTTGCAGCCGGTGCGGGCGTCTACCTAAGTGATGGCAGCCTGCACAGTATTGGAACCGATGACCATGGCTACCGCGCAAGAGATTGCGGCGCAGGAGTTTTCTGCTGTTGTCGCAAAGCACCGTCAGCAGATCTTCCGGTTTCTTCTCTCGTCGACGCGTGACGTGGACCTTGCCGAGATGCTGACTCAGGACTGTTTTCTGAAGGCGCACCGGAACTGGTCGAGCTTTCGCGGCGAGTCCAGCGCGATGACCTGGCTGATGCGCATCGCCATCAATCTGCAGAAAGACCACTGGCGCAACCGGCGGATGCAGTTCTGGCGAAAGACGCAGACCCATTCGGTGGACCTGAGCGAGGCCAGCGAGTGGCTGCCGAGCGGGGAACGCTCAGTGGAACAGCAGTTGCTGGCGCGGGAGCGGGTTGGGCAGGTGGGTAAGGCGGTCGAAGGGTTGAGCGAGCGGCAGCGAACGGTGTTTCTGCTGCGCTACGTGGAAGAGATGGAGTTGAGCGAGATTGCGCGGGCCACGGGGCTTAATGAGGGCACAGTGAAGGCGCACCTTTCGCGGGCAGTGGCAAGAGTGCGCGCGGAACTGGGGGGAAGACGATGAGTTTCAAGGACAAAATCGCGGAACGGGCCCGGCGGCGGACGCTGGCGGCTGGTGACGGGTTGAATCCGGAGTTGAACGCGGAGCAGGACCCGGAGCTGGACGAGGCGCTCAGGAACTTCCGCTCGAGCGTTCAAGCCTGGAGCGAGGCGGCCTATGTTCGGCCGCGGGCAGCGGTTGAGCGCGGGCAGCGACGGATTTGGCGGCTGGCGGTTGGATGGGCGCTGGGCTGCGTTCTGGTTGCCGGTGGCGCTTCCACGGGGGTCTGGGAGCATCATCAGCGGGAGATGAGGAGTGCCGCGGCCCGCGTGGCTGAGCAAGAGCGGCTGGCTGCGCAACAACGGCGGAATCAACAGGTCCGGCAAGAGGATGAGGACCTGCTGGCCAAAGTGGACAGCGACGTATCGCGGGAAGTCCCGAGGGCCATGGAGCCGCTGGCTCAACTGATGGCCGAGGACGAAACCCGGTAAGAGTTCGATAGCGAAACGAAAGCAAACCCTCGGGAGATGGAGGGGGAGGAGCGACGATGAAGGCATTTGGGCCGGTGCGGTTGGGATTGGCGATTGCGGGAGTTTTGCTGGCGGGAACGGCGATGGCGCAGTCGCCCGGAGCTGGAGCGGGGCAGGGATTTGGAGAGCATAGGCCTCCCATGGAGAAGGCCTTTGGGCTCCAGGGCGGCCAGGGACGCTGGTGGAACAATCCCAAGGTCGTGGAGCAACTGAAGCTGACCGATGAGCAGCGGAAGGCGTTTGACGGCATTCTGCTGCAACACCGGGAGAAGCTGATCGACCTGCGGGCCAGCCTGCAGAAGGCCGAACTGGCGCTGGAGCCGCTGATGCGCGACGATCAGCCCAACGAGGCCAGGATCCTTTCTCAAATTGACAAGGTTGCGCAAGCGCGTGCCGAGCTCGAAAAAGCGAATGCTGGTTTTCTGCTGGCCATCCGCGCCAAGCTGACACCGGAACAGTGGAAGCTCGTGCAGGCTTACCGCGCCAACCGTGGGTTTGAAGGCCGCGGGCAGGGACGTGGCGGCCAGGGACCGGGCGGGTGGAGACAGGGTGGCCAGTACAACCGCCAGGCGCCTCCGTCGCAGCCGGCTCCGCCAACTGCCGAACCGGCAGCGCCTGCGGCTCCTCAACCGGGAGCTGGACAGTAGAAGGGGATTGAATAGAGCAAGTTTCAGGCAGAGAGCACATACGGTTGCAGTCGAGACCGGTGGCGGCAAGAGGCGATCCTCTTGCCGCCGTTTTTTTCGCGAAGGGCTGTCAGGTACCGGAGGAGTGCGGGCGCCGGGGGATCTCAAGGGCGCGCGGAAGGCCCTGCTCGTGTCGCGAATCGAGACAGACAGGTGGAGCGCAACAGTACAGCATGTGAATCGCTTTCGGACAGGGATTGAACGAAAGCTGGACAGCTTGATTCGGAGCGCGACAGTCGAGAGCAAAAGCGGTTCTTAATTTTGTGACTAAAGTTATTTCCAGCCGGACCGATGAAAGGGGTGGATGCAATGGCGCTCACTCGGCAGGAGTCGAGAGCCTGGCGGAACGAAAGATGCACCGTCAGGAAGGGCGCGATTCAAGGCATCAAAAAGGAGTATCTTCCATGGCCCTCGGTGTTTTGAACAATCTGTCAGCGATCTACGCAGAAAACAATCTGAACAACACCAACAGCAGCTTGCAGACGGTCTTGCAGCAGTTGTCGTCGGGCTCGAGGATCAACTCCGGAGCCGATGATGCCGCGGGCCTTTCGCTGGTGAACGGCCTGGAGGCCAACCAGTCAGCCCTGACTCAGTCGGCGACCAACGCCACGGAAGGCGTGGGGCTGTTGCAGGTGGCCGATGGCGCCCTGTCGCAAGTGACGAGCCTGCTGGACCGAGCCGTTACGCTGGCTACCGAAGCCTCGAACGGCACCCTCAACAGTTCTCAAGACGCGGCCGCCAACCAGGAATACCAATCGATCTTGTCGGAGATCAACAACATCGGATCGACGACCACGTATAACCAGAATCAGGTTTTCAGCGGGGTGCAGGCGGGCGTATCCATCTATACGGGCGACTCGTCGTCAACAGGAGCTTCGATTGACAGCTTGTATTTTGCCAAGCTGACTTCGGCCAGCGTGGGCGATGCGGGCGGCTCGGTGCAGCAGAGCAACGAAGGGCTGTTTATCGATCTGTCAAAAGACGCAGCCGGTCCGGTATTGAGCGATGCCGCAACGCAGGCCAATGCACTGAGCGGCACCGGAATCGTCTTCACGATAAAGAATGGCGACGGCACGACCAGCACGCTGACCACAACGGCGACGACGGTGGGGGGGCTGATTTCCGAGATCAATGAGGATGGGATTCCCGGCGTGACGGCCAGCTTTACCACCGCGGCCGCGGTAGGCGACGACACTGTAGCAGGCGGCGACACGGGCATCCTGCTGACGAAGACGAACGGGAACGTCACCATCACCGCAGCCAACGCCAACGTGACTGACACTTCCACCAGCGCCACCACCTCGAATTACAACTCCACGTCCGCAACCACAACCATCAGCTATGTGACCGCGACCGGCGGTGACACGACGGCGGACCTGTCGAACACCGGTCTGAGCACGCAGGGTGATGCGCAAAATGCGGTGTCGGTGCTGAATGCGGCCATCACTTACGTGGCGGCGCAGGACGGCTACATCGGCGCGCAGATCAACACTCTGAACTCGATCAGCCAGGTGATGAGCACGCAGCAGGAGAACGTGGTTTCAGCGCAGAACGCGGTGCAGGCAACCGACTATGCCTCCGCGACATCGAATATGTCCAAGTATGAGATTCTTAGTCAGACCGGCATCGCCGCCCTGGCGCAGGCCAACAGCGTGCAGCAGGAAGTGACCAAGCTTTTGCAGTAACTCCGAGTCAGCTATTACCGAACGATTGCAGTAACTTCAAGACAACCCAGGGACGGGCGGCGGCAAGGGAATCACCCTTGCCGCCCATTTTTTTACAGTGAACAGTTGACAGCGAACAGTTTTCAGCCGCTATGTCTCCGACAGCTTGAAGTTGTACCACCATTGGGTGCCCCCGGTCTCGATTTTGAGACCGGGGATCCACGAACTCGATGGAACTTCTTTCCCTTGTCAGAGACCTAGTTGTTTGCCGTGGTTTCCCACACGCCCGTCGTCAGGTACTCGTGGATGGAGGCGGCGGCCGTGCGTCCCGCGCCCATGGCCAGAATCACCGTGGCGCCGCCGGTAACAATGTCGCCACCGGCAAAGACGCCGCGCTTGGAGGTGCGGAGAGTCTCCGGATCGGCAACGATGTAGTTGCGGGGGGTGGTCTTCAGGTCCGGAGTGGTGCTCTGGACGAGTGGATTGGCGGTGGTGCCGACGCCGATGATGGCCACATTCGCGGGCAGAACGAACTCGCTTCCCTTGATTGGCACCGGACGGCGGCGGCCACTTTCATCCGGCTCGCTCAGTTCCATGCGCACGCAGCGCGCGCCGGTCAACCAACCCTTTTCGTCGCCTATGAACTCGACCGGGTTGGTCAGCAGGTGGAACTCGATGCCCTCCTGCTTGGCGTGCTTTACCTCTTCGGCGCGGGCCGGCATCTCAGCCGCCGAGCGGCGATAAACCAGGGTTGACGACTTTGCGCCCAGACGGCGTGAAGTGCGCACCGCGTCCATGGCGGTGTTGCCCCCGCCCACCACGATCACATCCCGATCCCGGCAGTCGTAGATTGGCTCGTCGAACTCGGGAAACTGGTAAGCGCGCATCAGGTTCACGCGGGTAAGGAATTCGTTGGCCGAGTAGACGCCGTTAAGGTGCTCGCCGGGGACGCCGAGGAACTGCGGCAATCCTGCTCCGGTGGCCACAAAAACCGCGTCGTAGCTCTCGTCGTGCATCAGTTCGTCGATGGTGACGCTCTTGCCGACCACCACGTTGGTCTCGAACTCAACGCCCATCCGGCGCAGGTTGTCCACCTCGCCTTTGACGATGGATTTGGGCAAGCGAAACTCCGGGATGCCATAGATGAGTACGCCGCCCAATTCGTGCAAGGCTTCAAAAACGCGCACGCGATGACCCTTCTGGATAAGGTCTCCGGCGGCTGAAAGCCCGGCAGGACCACTGCCTACGATGGCCACGCTCTTGCCGGTCGAGGGGGCGTTGGCGGGCAGTCCGAGCTTCCCGCTGGTGCGCTCGTAATCGGCCACAAACCGCTCCAGGTTGCCGATGGCGACAGGCGCGCCTTTTTTGCCCAGGATGCAGCCGCCCTCGCACTGGTTCTCTTGCGGGCAAACGCGGCCGGTGATGGCCGGCAGCGAGTTGTCCTCGCGCAGCTTGGACGCCGCGGCAAGAAACTCGCCCGCACAAATCAGGGCCACCACTTCCTTGATCTTGACGCCTACCGGGCAATCGACGATGCAGCCGGGCTTGGCGCAGGCGATGCAGCGTGAGGCTTCGGTGAGGGCGTCGGCCGTTTGCAGGCCCTGGTTCACTTCCTCAAAGTTGCGGCTGCGCACCGTGGGGTCCGCCTCCGGCATAGGCGTGCGCAAGATCTTCATCCGATCCTTGAGTGGAAGAGTATTCCCTCCGGAGAGCGGAAGATTGTTTTTCTCAGACATAATGAACCTCCTCCGCTGTCAGATCTTCGCGAAGCTGCGCTACTTCCTCATCCTTGTTTTCCTGGAAGCGCTTGAGCGACTCGCATTCCTTCTCGCGATACATGGCGTTACGCTGCATGAGAACCTCGAAGTTGACTTTGGAGGCGTCGAACTCCGGCCCATCCACGCAGGCAAACTTGCTCTTGTCGCCCAGCAGAACACGGCAGCCGCCGCACATTCCTGTGCCGTCCACCATGATGGAGTTCAGACTGACCATGGTCTTGATGCCCAGCGGCGCAGTGATCCGCGCTACCGCGCGCATCATCGGCACCGGGCCAACGGCGAGAATAAAGTCGATCTTGCGCCCGGCAGCGATCAGCTCGTCGAGCTTCTTTGTGACCAGGCCATGTTCGCCATAGCTGCCGTCGTCGGTCATGATGTAGGTCTCATTGCTGGCCTGGCGCACTTCGTCTTCAAAGACCACCATCTCGGTGGAGCGCGCGCCTTCAATAAAGACCACGTGATTGCCCGCCTGCTTGAGCGCGTTGGCCGTGGGAAGCGCCATGGCCGTGCCCACGCTGCCGGCAAGAATGACCGCCGTGCCGTAGTTTTCTATCTCCGAGGGATGGCCCAGGGGGCCGACGATGTCCAGAATGGCGTCGCCCGCTTCCAGACAGTTGAGCAGCGAGGTTGTCTTGCCGATGGCCTGCACCACGATGGTGATGGTGCCAGCCACGGGGTCAGAACACTTGATGGTGAGCGGAATGCGCTCGCCCTTGTTATGAAGGCGGAGAATGATGAATTGCCCCGGCTTATGCTTGCGCGCAATGCGCGGCGCCTCAATCATAAACTGCTTGATATTGAGGCCCACATTGCGGGTTTCCAAAATTTTATACATGAAGAAAAGTCTCCAATTCGGCCAAGGCTATCAACGATCCGCATCCGCGCGGTTGGGAAATCAGATGCATCAACGAATTGCACACCAAGGCGCAGGCTAACTAAATGCCATTATCCAGAATGATTCACCAACCGTGAAAGGGGATGTGATGCGAGTCACTGGGGGGCAATAGCTGATTTCCGGAAATTCAGGAAAAGCATGAATTTTTGCGCTGTGCGAGCATCGCGGATGCTCCGATCTTCATTGATTAAGCGCAGGCCGCGCGGCTTCAATTCAGGTTTCGTGCGCGATGACTTCATGCTTAGCCGCGATGCTTCCAGCAAAGGACGAGATGGGACCAATTCGTAAAATCTATCGATCACGGCAGCAACTTCGCTCTCGCTTCGCGAGGAGAGCGGGTTGGCAAGTTGGCGGCTTCGGTTCAGTCTTCCATTTCCAGGTTCCGCTCTGCCTTGGCCTCCATGCCGGGGAGGATCGCCCGCATTCGCTCAAACTCAGGGTCGCCGTGCAGTGGTTTCAGCCGTGGATCGGCCAGCATCTGGAAAAACAAGGGGCAGCGGGCCTCATCCACGGCGCGCAGTTCGGCCAGAGCGGCTTTGTGTTCTCCCAGTGCAACATAGGCCGCGGGCGTGAACCCTCGCACGATGTAGCGTTCCCGGCCAAGCCATTGCAGCCGTTCTAGGACGGCACGGGCCTCATCTCCGTGACCGGCGCAGGCCAGCGCATACGCATGCACGGCGCTGGCAAGATCAAAGTGCGGCGAGCGCTGCGCGAGGCCTTGCGCAAGCTCGGTCCCTTCTTCCGCCTCTCCGTTATACGCAAGAATCACCGACCCATAGAGACATGTTCCTTCATGGCCGGGAAACTGGGCGATACTCTTCCGGATCTGCTCCAGGCTTTCGGTCCGCTGCCCATCCAGGTGAAAGGTCCAGGCCAAGCGGCTCTGCAGCCAAGGCGAAAAGGGATCGACACGAATGGCCGCGCGCAGCAACTCGATGGCCTCGGCAAAGCGATGGCGGCTGACGGCGAACATCGCGCGTTCGCGCGTGGTCCAGGGATCGTGGGGCAGATGCGTGCTTAGGGAGAAAGCCAGCAGGGCCGCGGTCAAGTTGCGGTCGAAGTGAAAGTTGACCCAGCCCAGCGCGGGCAGCAGGGCTTCAGCCTGACGGGGAAGATCGGGAATCGATTCCGCCACATGGTGCACAAGATCCGCTGAAACGGTTGGAGACATGAAGCCGTAAAAGGCCTGGGTGACACACAGGTGCGCCAGATCGATTTTGGCGGAGATCAGCGAGGGATCAAGTTCGACGGCCCGCAACAGATGTTGCAGCCCATCCTGCATCCGATGGCGATGAAGCGTCTGCCACTCATAATGCCCGCGCAGGAAAACATCATAGGCCTCGATTTGCGGGACGATGTGCTCGTCTTCGATTTTGTTGGCTGCCGCGGCGGAGATTTCGAGGCCGGTCTGGTTTAACTCCGGCGAGAAAGCCGCATCTCCGGGGATCTCGATCTCCCATGCCAGCGACGAAGACCTGTCGCTGGGGACCCAAGCGCCAAGGCGATAGGCCAGCCGATGCATCAGCTCCGATTCCAGTACACCTGTCCGGCTGCGCGGCGCCAGCAGATCTTCAACCCAGATTTGCGTGCCGTCCTCAACACGAATCATCTCCGCCCGCAGCCGGTAATGCGAAGAGAATGCCTGCAAGGTTCCGGTCAGAACCAGGTCGGCTTTGAGTTCCTGACCAATCTGCTGGGCCGTGAACCCGCGTTGAGCCAGGTTGAAGACCGAATCCCTGGCCAGCACCGCAACGGCAAAGTGACGCCCGCTGGAGAGGCTGGCGGTGGTCTCTTCGGCCATGGCCGGCCCGAGATGCTCGGGAACGGAGTAGCCAGTGGCGAAGGGCATGATGGCCAGCCGCAAAAGCGTACCGGCCGGCGCGGCGCCTTCCCGCCTGATCTCGGCTGTGAAGCGGTAGCCGCGCTTGTAAACGGTCTGGATGCACACATCCGGCTCAAGCCGCGAGCGCAAGCTGGACACGCACTTGGGAACGCTGTCGGCTGTCACGTGCACGTCGCCCCACAGCGCATGTTTCAGTTGCACGGGCGAGACAACCTGGCCGGCGTGCGCCAGCAGCAGCCGCAGCGCAGCCAGCTCCTTGGGAGGCAAGTGAACCACCGCTTCGCCGCGCCAGAGCGTACCATCGGCTTCCAGCCGGAATCCCGCAAAGGAACAAGCCGACGCTTCACCCGGGCGACCAAGACCTGTAGCCGGGGACCCTTGATCTGGAGCATTGAGTAAAACTGAGAGGGGCTCTATCGTCGCAACCACCGCGCTTCCTCGAGTTCTGGGCGACACGGTTGTCGATCTCTGGCCCATCCGGGCATGGAGAAAGACAACTACCTACAGTGGCCGCGGGAATCTACGTGGGGCAAAACCCAGAGTAAACAACCCAGAGAGGAAAAGTGAGCAGTTGTCCCGACAAACTTCTGTACCTTGATGAGCCCAGTATTTTCTGTGACCCCTAGATTATCCGCTTTTTCACTCGGCGGGAAGGGTGTGCCTTGGTTCTCTCTGCTCGAAGTAACCCGAGGCGGGTTACCCAGGAAGCAAAAGTCGATCTTTGCCCACGGGTGCATCTGTCTCACTATTTCCAGTTCAGGATGTGCTTCTCAAGTGAGATCGCTTCCGAATGGGAGGAAAATGCCGGGCAGACTTCAGAAAAACTTCAGGGATTTGTCAGAAGATGCATGGCCGGCGGCTGGCAAACTAACGGGAGGGAGTTTGCCATGTCCAAGACCGTTTCCTACGCTCAGTGGTCTCTTGAACCTTATTGCATCGGGATGAAGCTGCGCTCGCTGCGCACTCAGAAGCGGCTCACGCTCTCGCGTCTGGCGGCCGAGACCGGGCTTTCAACGGCGCTGCTCTCCAAGCTGGAGACAGACCGGATGATTCCCACGCTGCCGACGCTGGCCACCATCAGCCGGGTCTACGGGGTAGGCATGAGCTACTTTTTCTCCGAGCCCGCCAAACACACACTCTCGATCACTCGCAAGGCCCACTTGCAGGGCAACAGCCGCGGGCTGGAGTCGGTGAAGACCACACCGCTGAACGCTGTGGCGGATGGGACTCGTCTGGTGGCGCAGATGATCGAGTTTCCCTTCGGCGGAGCCACCTGCACCGCGGATGCCTGCTACGAGGCCAGCGGCCTGGTGTACGTGCTGGAAGGGAAGTTGCAACTGGATGCGGGCGGGTTGCACGAAGCGCTCGATGCCGGCGATTGCGCCTACATGGAAAGCGAGATGGCGCTGGCCTGGAGCGCGGTGGGCAAGCATCGCTGCCGGGTTCTGGCGGTGACGCCGGCCGGACCGCGCGCGGAAGGCTGACCAGCTTTTCTATTGATCGGCGCCGGCGGGGTTTGCCCGGATCGGGGTCAGTCTGTAGGATGGTTTGGAAATCAAGGAACCCACAGGCCATGCGACCGAACCTCAACCTGATGAAGGCAACACTGACCGGCGCCCTGGGCGGGCTGCTTTTCGGCTTCGACACAGTCGTCATCTCTGGCGCCATCGATGCGCTGGTGCGGCTCTACAATCTGAGCCCGCAGGGCAAGGGCTGGACGGTGGCCATCGCGCTGATCGGCACCGTGGTGGGAGCGCTGGGCGCAGGGCACGTGGGACAAAAGCTGGGCGGGCGCGAGACGCTGCGCATCACTGCCGTGCTCTATGTGATCTCGGCGATCGGCAGTGCGCTGGCCTGGAACTGGCCCGTGCTGATGGTCTTCCGCTTTGTCGGTGGATTGGGCATCGGCGCTTCCTCGGTGCTGGGGCCGGTTTATATTGCGGAGCTTGCCCCGGCCAAGTGGCGCGGCCGGCTGGTCGGCGCGTTTCAATTCAACGTGGTTTTCGGCATCCTGGTGGCCTACACCTCCAACTACCTCATCCGCACACTGCACCTCGGCGCGGCGGAGTGGCGCTGGCAGGTGGGCGTGGCTGCGCTGCCGGCCTTCGGCTTCCTGGCGCTGCTCTTCGGCATTCCCCGCAGCCCTCGCTGGTCCGCCTCAAAGAATCGCAATGACGAGGCCCTGGCCGTGCTCAAGCTGATGGGCGAACCGGAGCCCGAGGCCGAGCTGGCCGACATTCAATCCGCACTGGCCGAGGAGCACGTCACAGCCCATGAGCCGGTCTTTCAGAAGAAATACCTCTATCCGCTCTTTCTGGCCATTTCTATCGGCGCATTCAACCAACTGGCCGGCATCAACGCCATTCTCTATTACCTGAACAGTATTTTTTCCGCGGCTGGTTTTAGTCAGGTTTCAGGCGACCAGCAGGCCATCGCCATCGGCTTCACGAATCTTGTCTTCACCATCGTGGGCATGAGCTTGATCGACAAGCTGGGCCGCAAAACACTGCTACTCATCGGCGCGGCGGGCACGGCCAGTTGCCTGGCAGCGGTGTCGTGGTTGTTTGCGACAAACTCCCATCCCGGAGCGCTGGTCTGGCTGTTGATTACCTACATCGCCTTCTTTGCGCTCTCGCAGGGAGCGGTCATCTGGGTCTACATCGGCGAAGTCTTTCCCAACGCCGTCCGCTCCAAGGGCCAGGGCGTGGGCAATGCCAGCCACTGGATCATGAATACCCTCATTGCTCTGGAGTTTCCCGTACTGGTGGCGCACATCGGCCGCAGCGCTCCGTTTACCTTCTTCGCCATCATGACCGTGGTCCAATTTCTGGTGGTGTTGTTCGTTTACCCCGAGACCAAGGGGCAGACGCTCGAACAGTTGCAGCGCAGGCTGGTGCCCGCTAAGTAGGGGCTTGCGGAGTTGCTGAAGAGTGAGCGATTGCGCCCTCACCTGACCAGAGCCTACGTGACCCATGTCACCGGACATATCCCGGGTCGGCGTCTATATAATCTGAAAGAAATGCTGGCGTGTGCCGTAGACCGGCCATTCAGCACAGGTGTGAGGTCAGTCATGGAGCAGACGGCGGTTCCAGTTTCAGAGCAGGTGAGGGAAGTGGCGCAGGCCGCGTCGGAGGTCCTGCGCGAGCCGAAGCCCGAAGAAAACTCGCCCCTGGCGTCAGCCAGCTCCTCTGAGGCTCAGGCCCTGCGCGCGGAGATCATCCGCGTGGGGCGCAAGCTGTGGGATCGGCATTATGTGGACGGCAACGGTGGCAACATCAGCGTTCGCCTCGGCTCGCGCTACGTGCTCTGTACACCTACCATGCTGAGCAAGGCCGACCTGGAACCGGCCGATATCTGCTTCTCTGACCTTGATGGCAACATCCTGGCCGGGGAACGTTTGCGCACCAGCGAACTGCTGCTGCATCTGGAGATTTACAAAGCCAACCCGCGGGCCCGTGCTGTGGTGCACTGCCACCCGCCCCACGCCACAGCCTTTTCCATCACTGGTACCACGCCTCCCAACGGGCTGATTTCGGAGTACGAGATCTTCATTGGTCCGGCAGCGGTGGCGCCCTACGAGACTCCCGGCACCCAGGCCTTTGCCGAGACAGTGCTGCCCTTTGTGCAGGACCACAACACCATTCTGCTTACCAACCACGGCATCGTCTGCTGGTCTGACACTGTCACCCACGCCGAGTGGCTGGTGGAGATCATGGACACCTTTTGCAAGACCTACCTGATTGCCAAACAGATCGGCCAGCCGCTCCATTTCATTCCCGACAGCAAGATTCAGGAGATTCTGGCGCTGAAGCGGCGGATGGGTCTTCCCGACGCCCGCTTCGCACACTCACCCGAACAAGCCAACAAGCCAGCAGGGAAGAATGCTGCTGAAATGGAGCGTCTGGTCGAGCAAGTGGCCGCGCGAATGGAAGAGCGGGACTGAATTAAAGAGCGCGTCCCTGAGCCAGCGCGCCGTCCACCAGGGCATCAATCTCCGTGCGGCTGGTGCGATGGTTCACGATGGCTGCGCGAATGACCGTGCGGCCTCCGATCATCGTCGTGGACGGAGCCACAATGCCCGACTCCTGGAGCCGAATCACAATCTCCTTGTTGGCCCGGTCAGAGTCTTCTGCGCGATAACGGAAGCAAACGATATTCAGCTCGACCGGGGCCATCAATTCCAGCTCTGGAGTCGCGTTGATGCGGGCTTCGAGATAGCGGGCCTGCGCGCAACTGCGCGAGATGGCCGCTCCCAACCGCTCCGTGCCCAGAACCTTCAGCGTGAACCAGACCTTCAAGGCGCGAAAGCCGCGCGAGAGGTCCGGCCCGAAGTCGCAAGGCCAGGGCGAGCCGGCAGCCAGTCCTCGCTCGGCCCGTGCGAGGTATGCCGCCGGGGAGACGAAGGCCTGCTGGTGCGTCTCCGAGTCCCGCACCAGGATGAAACCAGCATCGTAGGGCGCCTGTCCCCACTTGTGAAAGTCGAAGGCCAGCGAATCGGCGCGTTCGATGCCATTGAGCCGCGGGGCAAGATCCGGCGCCAGCTTGGCTAGAGCGCCAAAGGCTCCATCGACGTGGAACCAGAGCTTTTCGCGTTGGCTCAGGTCGGCAATGGCGGCCAAGTCGTCGATGGCTCCCGTATTCACTGTTCCCGCGGTTCCCACCACCAGAAACGGCGTGAAGCCTGCCTCGTGATCCCGCTGGATTGCCTCGGCGAGCGCCGCCAGGTCGATGCGGTAGCGACCATCAGTGGGGATGAGCCGCAGCGCGTCGCTGCCGATTCCGGCGATGTCCATGGCCTTGGGCACGCAGCTATGCACTGCGGTCGATGCATACGCGGTCAGCCGCCTGGGTTCGGCGGCCACTCCGCGGCCGCGCACCTCGATGCCGAGCGCGGAATCCCGGGCAATGAGCACGGCGATCAGATTCGCCATCGACGTTCCGGTAACGAACAATCCGCTCGCGTTCTGGGGGAACCCAAAGATCTCCCGCACCCATGCGGTCACTTGCCGTTCGACTTCGATCGGAATCTGATCGCGGCCGCCGAGATTTGCGTTCAGCCCGCCGGCCAGCATCTCCGCTACCATGCCCACCGGCGTGCCGCCGCCTTGTACCCAACCCATGAAGCCCGGATGAACATTACCCAGGGCATACGGCAAGACCTCGCGCATGAACTCCGCATGAACCTGGGACAGGTCCTGGCCGAGCCGCGGCGCAGGAGAGCGAAACGGCGTGCGCGCCTGCTCCGGAATGGGTTGCCACACGGGCTGCTCGCGGATGTTCTCAATGTAGCCGAGCATATCGTCCAACATGCGGTGGGCCTGGGCGCGAAAATCGCTCCAATCCGTGGGATCGAGGGTTTCATTCGATGTTGCTGGAGGGGTAATACCGGCCTTCCTGGCCGGGTCGATCATGGGGCGCGTCTCGGACATTCCTTCTCCCTAAGGGACATTTTACGTGCCGCCCTCGCTTCGCATCGATGAGCCAGCGGTCGGTGTGGTCGAGCAGGGCCGAGCGAAGATGAGCGAAATTCGGTGGTTGAGCAGAGAGCCTTCGGAGTGCAGGCGAGGGAAAGGCGAAACCATGCTATACTGAATTTGCGCTCAGTGATTTGGCCGTGAGCGGCGGTTTGCCCCTACCAAGGCAAGTTTGCCTGGCACAGATTTCCCCAAGCCCCTACAGCGTATCCACATAAGTCTCCCATCCTGGGGGCCTCTGCCATGGGTTAAACCAGGCCCGGCAGCAAACTATGCGTCTGTCTCCTTCAAGGAGGATGCGGCGCAAGCGAACCAGGGAACGCAGAAAGCGTGGGAGCGTGGAGCCGGCCGGCAATGAGCCGTCTGGCGTACAACGGCATTTTCAGAGATTGTGGTCCTTCTTATCGATGTTCAGGGCTGTCGCTTCTTTCAGGTTGCGCCGGCTATAAATCATTGGTTCAGGCCTTGAACATTTCTGGAGATGCTTCTGTAGCGTGGGTCAGCTCCGGGCCTCAAGCGTTCTCCCCTTGAATGCTATTCGGCCAGTCTTTTGAACGACTTTCGGTTCTCCCTTACGCATATTGAGCAAGCAGGCTCGTACCCAGGAATGGGTGTGCGCGCCTCCATGTCCGGTTCCGATTGCAGGCCGCGAGCAACTCTGGCGGCTCCGGGACCCATAGGAAACGACTTAATTTTGAGTACACAGTTTTCGCAGTTTTCCCTTTCGCCCGCCCTCATGGCGCGGCTTGACGCCAACAAATTTGAAATTCCCACTCCGGTGCAGATCGGCTGCATTCCCCCGGCCCTGGAAGGCCGCGACGTGCTGGCCACCGCGCAGACCGGAACCGGCAAGACACTCGGCTATCTGATCCCGATCGTCGAGATGATGCAGAAAGCCGAAGGCAAAGGCGCGCAGGCGCTGATCGTGCTGCCAACGCGCGAGCTGGCCATGCAAGTGGAGCAGGCTTTCCGCTCCGTTCGTTCCAACTCGTTGCAGACCGTGGCCCTGGTGGTCGGCGGGCTGGCCGAGCGCTCGCAACTGGAGGCCATTCGCCGCGGCGCGCGCCTGATTGTCGCCACGCCTGGACGTCTGGAAGACTTTCTCAAGCGCAAGATGGTCCGGCTGGACGGAGTGAAGATCCTGGTGCTGGACGAAGTGGACCGGATGCTCGATATGGGCTTTCAGCCAGCTATTGCGCGGATTGCGGCCACGCTGCCTGCCGTGCGGCAAACCTTGTGCTACTCGGCCACGCTCGAAGGGTCTGTGAAAGAGGTGGCGCGCAAGTACTTGAACGACCCCGTCCGGGTTGAGATTGGCTCAGTGCTCAAGCCCTCCGAGAACGTTGAGCTACGCACATTTGAAGTGGAGCCGGACAAGAAGCAGGAATTGCTCGAGCACCTGCTGGGCTCCGAAGAGGGCAGCTTCCTGGTCTTTGTGCGCACCAAGCATGGGGCCGACCGCGTGGCGCGCCGCCTAACCCGTTCAGGCTGGTCAGCGACGCAGATTCACGGCGACCGCACGCAAGCGCAGCGCAACTCCGCGCTACGCAGCTTCTCCGAGGGGCGTCACCGCGTACTGGTGGCCACCGACGTAGCCGCCCGCGGCATCGATGTAGCCAACGTAGCGCAGGTGGTCAACTTTGATATGCCCAAGATGGCCGAGGACTTTGTCCACCGCGTAGGCCGCACCGGCCGCGCCTCGGCGCACGGCATAGCCTCCACTTTTGCCGGCCCGGCAGAACGCAACGACCTGCGCAAGATTGAGCGCGCATTGTCGATCCAGACGAAGCACTTCCGCGTGCGCTCGGCAGACGTCGCAAAGGCAGCGTAAGAGCGGCTACTCGCTGTAAAGCTCCAAAATACATATGGCCCAAGTCTCGATTTTGAGACTTGGGCCATATGTATTTAAACGTCAAACTCCCCATTCTCCGGTTCTATTTATCCGTCAGCGCTTCCACGCCGGGCAGCTTCTTGCCTTCGAGGAATTCGAGGCTTGCGCCGCCGCCGGTGGAGATATGGGTGATCTGGTCGGCTACGCCGGCCTGGTTGATGGCGGAGACTGAGTCGCCGCCGCCGATGATGGACGTTGCCACGCGATTGGCCGCGATGGCCCGGGCGATAGCGTTAGTGCCTACAGCGAAGCGGGGAAACTCGAAGACGCCGGCCGGGCCATTCCAGACGATGGTCTTCGCGGTTGAGACCACTTCTTCAATCGCCGCGATGGATTTGGGGCCGATGTCCAGGCCCTGCCAGTCGGCGGGGAAGTTGACCGAGCAATCCCACACCTGGGTTTTGGCATCGGCGGCGAACTTGTCAGCCAGGATGTTATCGACGGGCAGCAGAAGCCGGACGCCCTTTTCCTTGGCCTTGTCGAGGGCCGCCTTGGCCATGTCGATCTTGTCCTCTTCGACGAGCGACTTACCGGTGGTGACGCCCAGGGCACGCTCAAAGGTGTAAGCCATGCCGCCGACGATAACCAGAGTGTCGACCTTATCGAGCAGATTGCTGATTACGTCGATCTTGCCGGAGATTTTGGAGCCGCCGATGATGGCCACGAAAGGTTTTGCGGGCGATTCCAGGGCCTTGCCGAGGTAGGTGATCTCCTTTTCCATCAGCAGGCCGGCAACGGCGGGTGTGAGGAAGTGGGTGATGCCCTCGGTGGAGGCATGAGCACGGTGGGCGGAGCCGAAGGCGTCGTTGACGTAAATCTCGGCCAGCGAGGCCAGAGCCTTGGAGAAGGCCGGATCGTTGGCCTCTTCCTCGGCGTGGAAGCGCAGGTTCTCCAGGAGCAGCACTTGGCCGGACTCAAGCTGGCGGGCCATTTCAGTGGCTATTTCACCGATGCAGTCCGGCGCAAAGGCCACGTTGACGGCCTCGCCCAGTTCCTTGGCCAACAAGGTGCGCAGACGGGCTACGACCGGGCGCAGCGAGTACTTTGGATTGGGTTTGCCCTTGGGACGGCCGAGATGCGAGGCGAGGATGACCTTGGCCTTGCGCTGCAGGGCGTACTTGATAGTGGGAAGCGTGGCCACAATGCGGGTGTCGTCGGTGATGGTCGAGCCGTCCTCAGTGAGCGGCACATTGAAATCGACGCGGATGAAGACCCGCTTGTTGGCCAAATTGATGTCGCGAATGGTGAGCTTGGGCATGGGAGTGCGCCTTCCTTGAAGTTGGTTACAGGGCTTTCCGGGCGCCGCATTCCTCACTGGGAATCACGGCTTCCATCTCGATCTCAATGCGCCACGCTGGATTGAGCAGCGCGGCGACAATGACCATGGTGGCTGCGGGACGAATTTGGGAGAAGAACTCCCCATGGACGCGGCCCACAGCTTCCCAGTCTTCGACGTGGGTCAGGTACATGCGGGTGCTGACAACATGGTCGAATGCGGCGCCGGCCTGGGCAAGCGCCTCGGCGGCAATCTCGAAGATGCGGCGCGTCTGGCCGGCAGCGTCCCGGTCTTCGGCGCCCACAGGGCCGGTTCCAGAGAGATGAACGGTCTGGCCGACGCGCACGGCGCGGGAGAAACCGATGATGGGTTCGTAGGGAGAGGCGCCGCTGACGTTTTTGCGCATGGCCGGTATGGGGTTGCGCGCCGGAGCAGAAAGCTCCGGCGCGCTATTCAGGGTGGTTTACAGACCCTTCTTGGTCAGGAAGCCGATCAGGTCAACGACGCGGCTGGAGTAGCCCCACTCGTTGTCGTACCAGCTAAGCACCTTGACGCTGTTGCCGACCACCTTGGTCAGCGGGCCGTCAACGATGGAGGAAAGCGGGTTGCCCTTGTAGTCGGAGCTGACCAGCAGGTTGGTGTCGTAGCCCAGGATGCCCTTCAGTTCGCCTTCGGCGGCCTTCTTGAAGGCAGCGTTCAGAGCTTCGGCGGTGATGGGCTTCTCAGCAATGAAGGTCAAGTCGACGATCGAGACGTTGGGCGTGGGGACGCGGATGGCGAAGCCGTCCAGCTTGCCCGAGCTCTCCGGGATGACCAGCTTGAGGGCCTTGGCGGCACCGGTCGAGGTGGGAATCATGCTGAGTGCTGCGGCGCGGGCGCGGCGCAGATCCTTGTGCGGGAAGTCCAGGATGACCTGATCGCCGGTGTAGCTGTGGATGGTGGTCATGATGCCGGAGACGATGCCGCATGTTTCCAGGATCACCTTGACGACCGGCGCCAGGCAGTTGGTGGTGCAACTGGCGTTGGAGAGGATGTTGTGCTTGGCCGGATCGTACTTGTTCTGGTTGACGCCCAGAACGATGGTCAGGTCCTCATTCTTGGCGGGAGCGGAGATGATGACCTTCTTCACGGTCGTGCCCAGGTGCGCCTTGGCAACCGTGGCGTCGGTAAAGCGGCCGGTGGACTCAACCACGACCTGCGCGCCGACGGAAGCCCAGTCCAGCTTGGCGGGATCCTTCTCGGAGAAGACCTTGATTTTCTTGCCATCGACAGCGATGAAGTCTTCGCCTGCGGTGACCTCGTTCTTCAGGTTGCCCAGGATCGAGTCGTACTTGAGCAGGTGGGCCAGCGTGGCCGGGCTGGTCAAGTCGTTGACGGCAACAAAATCAATTTCCTTATTGCCAAGCGCGGCGCGTAAAACGTTGCGGCCGATGCGTCCGAAGCCGTTGATACCAACCTTAACTGCCATGTGTGTGTTCTCCTTCGTAGTCGATGAGGCTGAGGTTTGAGCTTGTTCGAGCCTGCTCTGGTTCGGCGCCTGAAAACAACCCATCAGGCAATTCCACCAAACTCATGATCGTAACATTTGAGCCCATGGAGACGAAAGCGCAACGCGTTTCATCTCGGTCTGCGCAAAGCCTCCCGTTGCCATAGTGTGCCCTTCCCGACGCAGGAATGTATGTGACGGGGTGCACACTATTTGCAGCGCCCTTGGTAAGTATGGTATCCCGGTAACAGTACGTACCTGTTTGAAGGCGGCATGAGAAAACGTTCCAGACGCACTCCCAATACTTCCGAATCGACCGGCAAGATCGGTCAGGAACTCCCATCGAATCAACCGGCTCCGCTGGTGCCGCTGTATCCGGATGAGGTTCCGGAGACGGCCGCGCAGCCGCGTGTGCCGCGGTTCCAGGAACCTGCGCGGCGGCCCGCCGTGCAACGGCCGGCAGAGCCGGGAGCGGCAGAACCGCGCCTCGCCAGGCCGGAACGGTCTCCAAAGCCCGAATCGCCAGCGAAACAGGAGCGGCCCGCACGGCAGGAGTGGAACGAAGCAGCCGGTTCAGGGCGCTTCGAACTCGAGGACCAGCCGGATACGCCCTCCGCGCCTCCATCGGAGCCTGAAGCGGCCGAGCGCTCGCCGCAGGCCCCCAAGGGCTACGTGGTGCTGGCCATCGGTTTGCCCGGCTCGGGTAAAACCACATGGTTCCGTCGCCGTGGCGTCACACCGCTCTCCAGCGACCTGCTGCGCAACATTCTCTTCGACGATGTAGAGGAGCAGCGCTACCAGGGGCTGGTCTTTTCCACCCTGCGGTCGCTGTTGCGGGCAAGGCTGATCGCCCGCATGCCGTGGAACTACGTGGACGCGACGAATCTCTCCATCCATGAGCGCCGCCAGTGGATCAAGATGTCTCAGAGCTTCGGCTACGAGGTGCAGGCGGTCTTCTTCGACGTGCCGCTGGAGGTTTGCCTGGAGCGCAACAGCAAGCGCGACCGCTCAGTGAGCGCGGACGTGATGCGCAAGATGGCTGAAAAGCTCAAACCGCCGGTCTTTGAAGAGGGATTCGCGAAGATTACCGTGGTGCGCGTGAAGAGCGCGGGGTGAGCGGGATCATCCGGAGTTCTAGCCTGACACGGAGATCGCACTACAATCTTTGGTGACCTGAAAACCGTGAGGTTAACCGTGACAGACACTCAACCCCGCTTTCTACCGCTGGCCGCCAAAGCCGCCGCCTGCCATACCCTTACCTATTTCCTCATGGGTGCGCTTGCCTATCACTTCTTCAATTATGCAGAGTTGATTGCCCGCCCCTGCTCCGGAATGCGTCCGATGAGCGACCCCCTGGTGCGTGCGGGGTTGCTCTTCCAGCCGTTGCGCGGTGTGCTCTTTGCGCTGGTCTTCTACCCATTCCGGGAGCGGCTTTTTGGCCATGCACATGGCTGGCTGCTGATGGGATGGATGTTGATCGCTCTGGGAATCCTGGGGACCTTTGCCGCGCCCCCCGGTTCGATGGAAGGCTTGATCTACACAACGACTCCGGTTTGGATGCAATTGCGCGGGTGGCTGGAGATTGGGACGCAGGCGCTGCTGCTCTCGGCGCTGCTCTGCTATTGGGTGAACCACCCGGAAAAGAAGTGGCTCAACTGGTTGCGAGTATCGTCTTCTGTCTTCTGATGGCCTTCTTCGCATTTGTTCTGGTCGTGAATCCGAAATAGTGGAAGGCTCCGGAGCGTTTGCCTACGGCTGCGTCTCCATAGCGTCGACGATGTGGCCCATCTTCTCGTGCTTGGTGCGAAGGTAGCCAGCGAAGCTCTCCAGCGGCTCGACCTCGGCGGAGATGCGCTCGGTAACCTGGATTCCAGCGGATTCGAGAGCGGCGACCTTTTCCGGATTGTTGGTGATCAGGCGGACCTGGGAGACGTTCAACTGCTTGAGCACCTCGGCGGGCAGTTCATATTCGCGGCAATCGGCGGCGTAGCCCAGCTCGACGTTGGCCTCGACGGTGTCCAGCCCCTGGTCCTGCAATTCGTAGGCGCGCAGTTTGGCCATCAGACCGATGCCGCGGCCCTCCTGCTGCTCGTAAAGCAGAATGCCCGCGCCTTCCTCGGCGATGCGGCCGAGTGCCAGTTCCAGTTGCAGACGGCAGTCGCAGCGCAGCGAGCCGAAGACATCGCCTGTAAGGCACTGCGAGTGGATCCGCACGACCGGGGGCGAGGAGTGAATATCGCCCATGACCAAGGCCACCAAGCCCTCGACCGCGCCCTTGTCCGCACCGTCAGCCGGGCCTTCTTCGCAGGGGCGGACCGCCGTTAACCGGCCCTCGAAGCCCAAAATGCGGAAAGCTCCCCAGCGGGTGGGAAAATCCGCTTCGGCGATTTTCTTCACGCTTTTAAATCCCATGATCCCATTTTACTTTGCGCGAGAGAAGCGCGTCCCTTGTGGCTTGTGGCGCGCAACCGCAAGAAAACTGGACCTGACAGTTTCTGTCATCATCTAAAGTGTATGAACACGAGGAGGATCAATGAATAATGCCCCATGGAAACCCCGGAAAGTGGTGATCGTTGGCGCCGGAGCGGTAGGTTCGACCTTCGCCTATACGCTGGCACAGAGCGGTTTAGCCGATGAGATCCTCTTACGGGATCACAATCATGATCTGGCCATGGGCCAGGTTCTCGATTTGGCTCATGGCCAGGCCTTCTTCCCTTCTGTCCAGATCCATGAAGCCGAGACGACAGATTTTGCCGACGCGCACTTGATTGTGATTACGGCCGGGTCCAAACAGCGGCCGGGGGAATCGCGCCTGGATCTGCTGCAACGAAACGTCAAAATCATTTATGAAATCATGGACGAGATCGTAGCCCAGAAGTCCGCAGCCGTTGTTTTGATCGTGAGCAATCCGGTGGACATTCTGACGTATGCAGCCTACAAGCGTTCCGGCTGGCCGCGCGGGCGCATCATCGGGTCTGGCACCGTTCTGGACAGCGCGCGCTTCCGTTCTTTATTGAGCCAGCACTGCGGAGTGGATGTGCATAATGTCCATGCCTACATTCTGGGTGAACATGGGGACAGTGAGTTTGCGGCCTGGTCCATGACGAACCTTGCCGGCCTGTCCATCGATCAATATTGCCACCTCTGTTCGAAATGTGATGACTGGCAGGAAGCCCGCAAGAAACTCGCGGACGATGTGAAACATTCCGCCTATCACATCATTGAATACAAGGGAGCCACATGGTTCGGCGTCGGCCTGGCTTTGACGCAAATTGCCGCGGCCATCTTGCGCAATCAGCATGGGGTGCTGACGGTTTCATCCGTTCTGGAAGGGGAATTCGGCCTCCACGGAGTGAGTTTGGGAGTTCCCTGCATCGTCTCGCAGAATGGCGTGGAGCGAATTCTGGAGGTTAATTTGCCACCCGACGAGCACAACGCCCTGGTAAAATCCGCCACCATCATGAGAGAAACAATCGCTCAACTTGGTTTGGCATCGTAACGGCTCGCTTCGATGAAGTGTACCTTCGGGGCTGAATCTCGCGCTGATTCCGCGGCCTGATGGCATGAAGATCCGTGCGCAACTGCTGTCGGCATGTGCCATGACTTACCATGGTCCTTTCCGGAGCTATCATGCGAGACCATCTGGGTACACTGCTCGACGATTTTCGCCGCTACGACCGCCAGATCGCCGTGGTTCGCCATCAGGGCAACCGGCGGCGGGCGACCAGCTATGGGGAGATTGCCCGGTTGGCGGGACGCTTTGCCGCATTGCTGGCCCAGCGGGGCATTGAGCAGGGCGACCGGGTCGTGCTGTGGGGGGAAAACAGCGCAGAGTGGATTGCGGCCATTCATGGCTGCATCCTGCGCGGAGTGCTGGCAGTGCCGCTGGACGCCTACGGGACAGCGGAGTTTGCGGCGCGCGTGGCGGCTGATGTGCGGCCGAAGCTGGTGGTGGGCGATGCGCTGTTGCTGCGGCAGTTGCCGGGCGAGTGGCCGAAGCTGATTTTCGAGGACTGGCCCGGCGCGCTGCCCGCCGAAGAGGCCGGGGCTGTGGCGGGGCTGGGGCGCGATACGCCGTTGCAGATTCTGTTCACCTCCGGCACCACCGGCGATCCCAAGGGCGTGATGCTGACCCATGGAAATGTGCTGGCCAGCGTGGAGCCGATCGAGCAGGGAGCGCAGCCGTACATGCGCTACGAGAAGCCCTTTCATCCGCTGCGTTTTCTGGAGACGCTGCCCTTGAGCCACGTCTTCGGGCAGATGATGGGGCTATGGGTTCCACCGATCTTTGCCGCCGAGGTGCACTTCGAGAACCGCCTGGTGGCGCCGCGGCTGATTGAAGCGATTCGCCGGGAGCGCATCAGCGTGCTGGCCGCCGTGCCGCGCGTGACGGCGCTGCTCAAGACACATTTGGAGAATAGCCACCCGGATCTCAAGGAGCGGATTGACGCCTCCGCGGGGATTCGGGCATGGAAACGCTGGTGGCGGTTTCGCGATATTCATCAGGAGTTTGGCCTGAAGTTTTGGGCGCTGATCTCTGGCGGCGGGGCGCTGGGCGGGCCGCTGGAGCAGTTCTGGAACGCGCTGGGATTTGTGGTGGTGCAAGGCTACGGAATGACCGAAACCAGCGCGCTGATTACGCTGAACCACCCCTTCCACGTGGCCCGGGGAAGCATCGGCAAGCCGCTTCCAGGGCGCGAGGTAAAGCTGGGGCCGGACGGCGAAGTGCTGGTGCGGGGCGCGATGATCTCCGGGGCGAGCTGGTCCGATGGCGCGCTGCAGCCCCGGCAGAGCGAGTGGCTGGCCACCGGCGACCTGGCCGAAACGCAAGCGGGCGGGGAGTTGCGCTTTGTGGGGCGCAAGAGCGAAGTCATTGTGACCGCGGCGGGCGTGAACCTGCACCCCGAGGATCTGGAGGCAGCCATCGAGCAGGAGCCGAATGTGGCGGCTTGCGCGGTCGTGGCGATGGAGACAGCGGCTGGCCCAGAGCCCTGCGCGGTGCTGGCGATGCACGGCGGCGGAGATCAGGCGGCGGAGGCCATCGAGAGCGCCAACCGGAGGCTGGCGGAGTTTCAGCGGTTGCGGCGCTGGGTGCTGTGGCCAGAACCGGACCTGCCGCGCACCTCAACCGGCAAGGTGAGGCGCAAGGCGGTGGCGGAGTGGCTGGCTGAAATCCAGGCTG
>CAYQSI010000004.1:0-115037 GCA_964420185.1 uncultured Occallatibacter sp.
AGCCGCCGGGAGTGAGCAGGCGGTAGTACTCGGCGGAGAGATCGGTCATGTAGCCAATGCGGGCGTTGGCGCGCAGCTCGGAGCCGAAGCCGCCGAGGTTTTGATCGACCAGCCGCAGGGTCATTTCGGCGCGGCTGATGTTCGACGTGGAAGAGGCCAGCTCGGGGCTGATCAGCAGATAGGGCGGGCCGGTGCGGTCTTTGCTGAGGTGGACCAGAATGCCCGAGTCGGGGGCTGGAGAGCCTGAGTTGGGGGCGCCGGAGGCAGACGGCGCGGGCTGAGGGGCAAAGGTCTCCCAAGTAGCGGAGATTCCGCCGTTGGACTGGATGCGTTTGAGGGCGTCGATGGTGGTGGCGGGCGCGATGGGCTGGCCCTCAAGGGGCTTCATGTCGGCAAGAACCTGGCGGACGGCTCCCGGCTCTCCACCTTCAACGCGGAGTTGGCGCAGCAAGCCGGGCGACGGACGGCGGCGGCTTTCGCGCGCGGCCAAGTAGGTCTTCCAGCCGCTGTCGTCGAGAGCGTAACGCAAGAGGGCTGTGCGGCTCTGCTCGGCGGCCTTGTAGCCGGCGTCGATCAGTTGGGCGGCGCGGGTATAGTCGGTGGCGGAGAAGCTGCCCGTCGGCACATTGATCACCACATCGGCGAGCCGCGCGGCCTGTGCGGCATTGCGCTGGATGCCGGCATCAAAAGCGCGGTCGAGTACGCCAACGATGGACAGGGTGTCGGCGTTGGCCAGGGGCGCATCCTCAAGGCGAATGGCGATGATGGCATCGGCGTGCAGGTCGTGCTTGAGAACGTCGGTGGGCAGGTTGTCGAGGATGCCGCCATCGACCAGGAAGTGGCCGTTGCGGTCCTGAACCGGAGGAAAGACGCCGGGAATGGAGATGGAGGCGCGAACGGCCTGGGGCAACGGCCCAGAGGAAAAAGTGACCGATTGGAGGGTGTTCAGGTCAGTTGCTACGCAGCGAAAAGGGATGGGGAACCGGTCATAGTCCAGCTCCTGACGGTTGTAGTCGGGCATATTGCTGGCGAGGAATTCGTTGACGCCGCGATCGGAGAGCAGGGCGTTGCGCAGGATCAGATGATGGCGGAGGCCGACTGTAAATGCCTCGGGAAGCTCGTGGCGATCCTGGCGCCGGCGGAAGCTGGCGTCGGCATAGGGAGATTGCAGGGAGAAGACGTGGGTGAAGGCATCGCTGACGGCCAGCGCGCGCATCTGGGCCGGTGTGCTGCCCGTGGCATAGAGGGCGCCGACCAGCGAACCCATGCTGGTGCCGGAGATGCGGTCGACGGGGATGTGATGATCCTCAAGCCATTGCAGAACGCCGATGTGCGCCAAGCCCAAGGCGCCACCGCCCTCCAGCGCGACACCGATGGCCGGACGGCCCGGCGGCTGCACGGCAGGCACGGTGGTAGCGGCCGAAGCAGGGACGAGAATTGCCGGCTCCTGCGCTACGGCTGCTGTTACAAGCAGAGCAGCGGCAAACAGCGTTGCGGCAGATTTCCAGCGCACGGGTAAACCCCCTGGTGAAGGACCTGTCTTCAAGCTAACGCGTTTGACGGGGATTTACCGTGATGGGTGCTCGGCAAGGCTGTTGAAAAGCTATTGTGGCAGCCGGGTTGCCCAAATTGGGCCGATGGCGCAAGAAGGCCTTCCGGGCACAACTATCCCTTCCGCGTCGATTGCGCGGCACTCCGGTGAGGCGGGCGGGAGTCGATCCTACTTCGGCGGGGCTGGCGTGAATGTTTCGCGCCTGTGGCTGGGTTCCGGTTTAGGCTTCGGCTTGGGCGCCTTCTTGACTTCTTTTCTACCTTTGTCTTTGCTTCCCATGGTTGCAAGTGTGCCACAAACTCGGGCCCCTCGGCAAGGATGCGCTGACTCTGGAATCGCACTAAGCCGCGGCACCCTCGCCGCGAGCTTTTGCCCGCGAGGCGCGCAGGTGCGGCTCAGGCGTGACCGAGAGCCGCAACCCAACAGTCTTCAGAACGGCAATCAGCGTCTTCAGCGTCGGGTTGCCTTTCGGCGAGAGCGCGCGATAAAGCGACTCCCGGCTGATGCCCGCCTGTGCCGCCACTACGCCTACACCGCCGTAAGCCTCCGCCACAGCGCGCAGCATGATCAGTCCGCCGGCGCGCTCCTCGGGGTTATCAAGAGCTTCCATGGCTGCAATCAAATACTCAACAGCAAACTCCCGATCCTTGCGCAACTCCTCAACTTCCCATTCGTGGTGAGAACTGACGCCGACGAGCTTTTTCATCGTTGCCTCCGCTTCCAATCTGCCCAGAATTCTTTGGCGCGGGCTATATCTTTCACTTGGCTGCTCTTGTCTCCACCGCAAAGAAGAATCACCCAGTGCTGGCCGTGCCGTCCACAATAAACCCGGTACCCAGCACCAACATCGATGCGCAACTCCGTTACGCCTTCTCCCACCGGTTTTGAATCGCCCAGATTGCCCGATTCAATCTGGCGGAGTCTGGCAGCGATGCGAACCTTTGCCATGGAGTCGCGAAGTGTAGCGATCCACTCTCTGAACGGGTGTCGTCCGTTCTCTTGCTGGTAGTGGACGAGTTCGATCACGAGGATAAGTGTAGCATAAAAGCTACAAATCTATCGTTATGCCTTTTGACAGAAACAATCAGTTTCGTAAAACATATTATTGTCTTGCGCGTACTTCAGTGCCTTGTATTCAATTTTATTAGTATCGTTAACGCCAATTCCCTTGGCGAAGACGCTGAAAGCGATTCTCTTAGTTGCGAGTAGCCTTGTGAATGTGTAGAGATGGATATCGCCGCAGACAAATAGAATATTACTCGCTGTCTTCTTCCTGAGTTCTGCTAGCCAGAATTGTTCACGGATAGGAAACTGATGAGCAATTTCATGCGCACGCGCAAGATTTTCGAGTTCTGACTCATTGTTGTTTGGTATCAGAAGGCTGTTGATTTCGTTAAGGCGGATAATCTGTTCCCACTTTTTATAGCCGATTGCTTTTCTTCCGCAGTCATTCGGATCCACAAAAATATGTCCTATACGTGGTTGATTTTTATTGGCAATTGCCAAAAGAATCGATACCGATTTTGCTTTTAGAAGCCAGTCTGGATGATCTTCTTCCACGAGCAAGTCTGGATGAACCGATTCAATGGCTGATTCGACCACGGATTGGAATTGTATCTGGCAATTCGTTAGGACTTGACCGCATATACTTCGTGCTGCTTGGTCGTGATTCACTCCAATCAGATAGATCATCTGACAGCCTCCAGAATCAGCAAGAACACCTCAACTCAAAAACATCGTTCGGTAGAGGGTGTCGCGCTGGACGGGCTTGAAGCCGGCGTCGCGAATGATGCGGCGCAGCTCTTCTTCCGTGGTGCAGTTGGACGTTCCCGCGGCCTTCACTACATTTTCTTCCAGCATCACCGAGCCTACGTCGTTGCCGCCGAAGTGAAGACCTAACTCCAGGACTTTTAATCCCTGCGTGACCCAGCTTGCCTGCACGTTTTCGATGTTATCGAGATAGAGGCGCGAGATTGCCAGTACCTTCAGGTACTCGACGCTGGTTGCTTCTTCCCAGCCGCGGCCGCCGAGGGCGGTGTTGTGGGGCTGGAAGCTCCAGGGGATGAAGGCCGTGAATCCGCCCGTCTCCTCCTGCAAGCGGCGCACAACTTCAAAATGATTGATGCGCTGCTCGAAGGTTTCGCCCACGCCGAACATCATGGTGGCCGTGGTGCGCATGCCCAACTGGTGCGCCAGGCGATGGACGCTGACCCAATCCCCGGTGCTGCACTTGATGCGGGCAATGCGCTGGCGCACGTCGTCGTCAAGAATCTCCGCGCCGCCGCCGGGGATGGAATCCAGGCCCGCGTCGCGCAGCCGGATGATGGTGTCGCGCAGGGTCAGGTCAGAATATTTTGCGATGGCCAGGATCTCGGAGGCCGTCAGGCAATGCAGCCAGATTTGCGGGAAGCGCTGCTTGATGCCGCTGAAAAGCCGCTCGAACCAGTCGATCTTGAGGTCGGGATGGATGCCGCCCTGCATCAGCACGCCGGTGCCGCCCATCTCGATTGTTTCGGCGATCTTGTCGTAGATCACATCGAAGTCGAGGATGTAGCCTTCTTCTGAGCGCGGTCCCTTGAGCGGCCGGTAAAAGGCGCAGAAGGTGCAGTACTCGGTGCAGAAGTTGGTGTAGTTGATGTTGCGGTCGATGATGTAAGTGACCACGCCCTCGGGGTGCAGGCGGCGGCGCACGGCGTCGGCCTCAAACCCCAGCCCGATCAGGTCGGGGGAGTGGAAATAATCAAGAGCCTGTTGGCGACTTAGCGGCATACTCTCGATTCTAACAATTCAAGGCTGGCGGTTCTTCGGTTTCGGTCCCGCCGCGACCGGCGCCGGCGGGGGCGGCTCGCCGCGCAGAATCTCGATTGCCGCCGGGGGCAGCGGCTTGTCGGCGTTGGCCACGAGCAGGCTCACCTGCCAGATCTGCGTCTCGGTGAGTATGCCCTTGTAGCTCGGCATTCCTGTCAGCCGGATGCCGTTGGCCACCTTCCAGTACGACTCTCCAGGCGCATCGTCGCTGACCCCCACCACATTGCTGTGGGGGTGCTTTTCCCAAAGCGGCGGCGCATCAGGAAACATCTGCGCGCCAAACCGCGAGGGCTTGCCGTGAAAGCCGTGACAGGAAGCGCACTGGTCACGGTAGATTTGCGCGCCCGCTACAAGGTTGTTCTCATCGGCCTGGATGGGCGGAGTTTTTACCAACTCGCGGTCAATGCGCGCATGAAGCGGCATTCCGGTCAGCAGCCGCTCATGCGGCAACGGCGGATCGGCCACCGCGACCGGCGGGCGGCCAAGCCACAACCACCCCAGCACACAAACCGGCACCAGCACGATGCCCAGCAGGATTCCCAGAAAAACTCGACCCATACGCTTTGCCGCCTCCGTTGCCCTTCATCGTAGAGGATTATCGGCCTGTTTATGCAGAGAATCAGGCTGCATTTCGTCATAAGGAGAAACAGAAAGAATTCTCTGGACAACGCCTGATGGATTTGGCACAGTTTGGCCACGCCGCTTGCGGCAAGGGCCGGATGCGGTCATCTCAAACTGACAAAAAAGGAGCCACCCCCATGGCAGACCATTCACAGATGAAACTAGGCCGCAAGGCCATCAAGACCGACACACGCACCCTGGCGTTAGGCGACTACCTAACCCCGTCGCTGCCGCCACCGCCGCCAGCCGCCAACTGGACCAAGGGCATCACCTCCTGGGGCATGATGCTCAACGACACCCTGGGCGACTGCACCATCGCCGGTGTGGGCCACGCCGTCCAGGTGTGGACCGCCAACGCCGGTTCAATCACCACCGTCCCTGACCCCACCATCGAGAGCTTCTACGAAAAATGGGACGGCTATGTGCCCGGCAATCCCAACACCGACTCTGGCGGAGTCGAACTGGACGTGCTCAATGACTGGCGCCAGCAGGGCTTCGCCGGCCACGGCCTTTTGGCCTTCGCAGACCCCAAACCCGCCAACCTGGTCGAGATTCATCAGTCCATTGCCTTGTTTGGCGGGGTCTACATCGGCCTTGCGCTGCCTCTCACCGCCCAGACGCAGGACGTGTGGGACGTGGTTCCCAACGGCGGCGCCAAGGCCATGAAAGGCAGTTGGGGCGGACACTGCGTTTTCGTCCCCGGCTACGACCAAAATGGCTTTACCTGCATCACCTGGGGGCAGTTGAAGACCATGACGTTGGCCTTCTGGAAGAAGTATTGCGACGAGGCCCACACCCTTTTCGGCCAGGACTGGCTCACCGCCAAAGGCTCTCCTGACGGCTTCGACCAGGCCCAGTTGCAGGCCGATCTGAAGGCGATCAAGTAACCATCCGGCTCCGAATTCCCTCGCCTGGGGGTGAATCCAACGCGGGTTCGCCCCCAAGGCTCCCCCGAGGTGGTTTAATACCTAATGGGGGAGCACTGTGCAGGCTTGCTTTCGTACTCCCGTGGAGGAAACCCAATACCGATGTCTTCATCTCGCCGTCTTGCCCTTCTGCTGGCGCTGGCTTTCGCCGCCCTGACCACCGCTCTGGCCCAAAGCTCATCTTCGAGCAGCAACCCCGCGGCCCCTGATCAGGCCCAGGCCGGACAGTCCGCTGCCGAGTCCCAGGGCCAGATGAGCGTCCAGGCTCGCATCAGAGCCCGCCGCGCACAGCGCCGCGCCGCCGCTATTCACGAGGCTTATGCCCACCGCTATGAGGCGTACACCGGCATGGGCTACCTGCGCTTTACCCCCGGCTCCACGCTGGAGCGCGCGCACGAGTACGCCTGGAACGTCGGCGTCACCCGCTACTTCGACGAGCGGCTGGGCCTGACCGTCGATGGCCGCGGCTACTACGGCACCGCCTACGTGTACAACAACAGTGTGACCCAGAGCGCCATCACCAACCCGGCCATCAGCCAATATGCCGCTCTGGCGGGACCGACGTATCGCTTTTACCTACAGCCCAAGTATTCGATCTCAGGCCGCGTGATGGGCGGGTTTACGCACGGGAACTTTTCTGGCGACACAAACCACAGCACGACCCTCTCGACCGAACTGGGACTCTGGCCGGATGCAAATGTCTTCGCAGCCAGCGCCAGCATTCCTGTGGAGTACAACCTGACGCCGAATGTTGGTCTGCGCGTCGCCCCGGAGTACTACGTCACCGGCTTCGGCTCGACCCAGCAGGAAAGCCTCGGTTTCACCACCGGCATTGTCATTCGCTTCGGCAAGCAGTAAAACGGCAGTTGACAGCTAACAGCTAACAGTTGTCAGTCGTCTTTACAGGCTGCGGGAAAAGGATGAATTTCGAGCAAGACGCACGAAAAACATCCCTCAGGGCCTAAAGGCCCGTTGATTTTGCGGGACTTGCGGCACGACTGAAGTCGTGCCCTGACACAAAGCGTCTTTTGGAACATATTTCACGAGTTTTTCCGCAGGCTGTTTAGGCCATGTACGCACTTCGGGCGTAACCGCTGAGGTTTTCACGCATCCCGATGACTCCAGCCACCCAGGCCGCTGTTTCGGTAAAGCACGCCGCGTCCTCGGCGGAGACTCTCCAGCCTGATTCCAGGTTGGGTCAGGCGCACATCCAGGCGCTTGAGGCCGGTGCCACGGCCACGCTCGTCCACGACCTTCGCGAGCTGTTCAAGGTCAAGGTCGTGGGCCTGGTGCTCGTGACCGGCTGGGGCGGATTTTACCTCGGCTCGATGCAGTCCGGCATCTCTACCGTACAACGCGGCCTTCTCGACACGCTGCTCGGCATCGGCTTGGTTTCAGCCGGAGCCGGCGCGCTGAACGAGGCCCTGGAACGCAAGACCGACGCGCGCATGAAGCGCACTGCCGACAGGCCGATGGCCGCCGGGCGCTTTTCGCTGGCCCAGGGAGTGCTGGCCGGGCTTGCCGCGCTGGCGCTGGGCGCACTCTGGCTGGCGCTCACCACCAACCTGCTCACCGTGGCCCTGGCGCTGCTTACTGCCTTCACCTACGTGGCCATTTACACCCCGCTCAAGCGCGTTACCGCCCTGGCCACCTTCATCGGCGCGTTTCCCGGCGCCATGGGACCGCTGCTGGGCTGGACCGCCGCTCGCGGCCGCATGGAGTGGCCGGCGGTGGCGTTGTTTGCCATCCTCTTTGTCTGGCAGTTTCCGCACTTCATGGCGATTGCATGGCTGTATCGCGACGACTACGCCCGCGCCGGAATCCGCATGCTGCCGGTCGTGCAGCCAGACGGCTGGTCCACCGTGGGCGAGGCGCTGTTTTTTGCCGTGGCGATGATTCCCGTCAGCCTGGCGCCCTGGCGGCTGGGTTTGGCCAGCCTGACCTATGCCGTGCTGGCCGTCGCGCTGGGCCTGGTTTACCTGGGCTACACGATTCGCTTCTCCCGCATCCTGCGCAACCCAACCGAGGACGAAAGCCGCAGGTTGGCTCGTGATTTGCTGAAGGTCAGCGTGCTTTATTTGCCCCTGTTGTTCACCACGCTCATGCTCTGCGCCACTGCGAAACCGTGAGGAACGTATGACGACCGCAGCCCCGCAATCCAATACGCGCTCCGCCATCGCCGCTATTCTCGCCGTCAGCGCCGCTGCCACGGCCTTTCTCTTCTGGTTGATCTACGTTCATCCCGCCGCGGATCAGGGCGGCGCACGCTTTGCCTTTTTGCCCGCGCTCAACGCCCTGCTCAACGGCCTGAGCGCCGTCGCGCTGCTGATTGGCTATACGTTCATCCGGGCTCGGCGCATTGCGGCGCATCGCGCGGCGATGATGACGGCTTTTGGCTTTTCGACGCTCTTTCTGGTCAGCTACATCTTTCATCATGCGTTGCACGGCGACGTGCGCTACCCGGCCCACGCGGCTCTGCGCTCGATCTACCTGCCGCTGCTGGCCAGCCACATCCTGCTGGCCATCGTGGCGCTGCCGCTGATTCTGGTTACTTTCTTCTTCTCGCTGACCGGGCGGATTTCCCAGCACCGCAAAGTTGCCCGCTGGACATTTCCGCTGTGGCTCTACGTCTCAATCACCGGCGTCATTACCTATGCGATGCTGCGCCTGGCGCAAGGATAGAAGGACCCATGAGCACGAGCCGCCAGAATCCGAAATTGCCCAGCCCCGGCGAAATCCCGGCCGGCGACGGCGCCCGCCAACTGTTGCAATGGGGCGCTTCGATCCTGGGCGCGGGGCTTTTGGCTGCGGTGCTGCTGGAAACCCTGCTGGGCGGTTTCTCGCCCACCGGGGCCAGCACCAACGCCGGCTGGTTTGCGCTGATCGTCGCCCTGATGTGCATTCCTTTCGGCGGCTTGCTGACGGCGCTTGGCCTGGCCAAGGCGCTGCGCAACCGCGCACTTGCCCGCAAACATTGATTCTCTGCTATTCTTTTTCATTACAGGAGTGCAAGAAAATGGCAAGAAGCGTAAACAAAGTCACCCTTTTGGGCAATGTAGGCAAGGACCCCGAGATTCGTTCCACCGGCAGCGGCGTCATGGTCGCCAACCTCACGTTGGCCACCAGCAGCAACCAGAAGGACGCGCAGGGCAACTGGCAGGAGCACACCGAGTGGCACAGCCTGGTGGTCTTCAACCGCACCGCCGAGATCGTCCGCGATTACGTGAAGAAGGGCTCCAAGCTGTACGTCGAGGGCAAGCTCCAGACCCGCAGTTGGGACGACAAGGAGACCGGCGTAAAGAAGTATCGCACCGAGATCATCGTCAATGAGCTGGTGTTGCTCTCCAGCCGCGAAGAGGGAGCGGGCGGCTACAACAAGGCGGCCAATTCCTCTAGTTCGGCGGCCAGCTTTGACCAGCGGACCCCGGCTGCAGCCGGCGGCCAGGACGAATACTCCCAGCAAGCCCAAATCTCCGACGACGACATTCCGTTCTAAGAGCAGGGAACAGGGATCAGGGAACAGGGGTCAGGGAACTGATTGTAATCATCGGAGTTTAGCTTTCATTGGCTAGCTTTCGTCCTTCCGTCCGGGCCGGCACTTTTCTATTCCCTATTCCCTGTCTTTCGGCCCAGCGGATCGTTGTCGCGGTCGGTTACTTCAGCCAGTGTGGCCAGCCGCGCAGCCAGTTCCGGCGTCCAGCTTGCCTCCGGGGCGCGCCAGCTCCAGTTGCCCGTGGCCACAGCCGGCGTATTCATGCGAGCCTCGGAACCAAACTCAAGCAGATCCTGCGCTGGAACCACCGCCAACTGCGCCACGCTGGCCTCCAAGGCCCGTATCAGCGGCCACACGGGAGGATTGCCCACTGATCCCACATAAGCCTCGACAGCGGCGTGCTCAGCCTTGCTGGCCGCCTGCCACCAGCCCAGCGTGGTGGCGTTGTCGTGCGTGCCGGTGTAGGCCACGGTGGCGGGAGTGAAGCGGTGCGGCAGGTGGATGTGCGCTCCCTTGCTGCCAAAGCCGAATTGCAGCACCTTCATCCCCGGCAGCCCCAGGGTTAGCCTCAGGGCGTCCACCTCGGGGGTAATGAGCCCCAGGTCCTCGGCTACCAGCGGCAGCGGCCCCAGCACCGCCTCCAAGGCGCGGAAGAGAGCCAGCCCCGGCGCCTTTACCCACTTGCCGTTGACCGCCGTCTTCTCCGCGGCGGGAATCGCCCAGTAGGCCTCGAAGCCCCGGAAGTGGTCCAGGCGGACAATGTCATAAAGTTGGACTGCGCGGCGAATGCGGTCAATCCACCAGTCGAAGCCCCGCTCAGCGAGCACGTCCCAGCGATAGAGCGGGTTGCCCCAACGCTGGCCGGTGGCTGAAAAGTAGTCGGGCGGCACACCGGCGATGCGGATGGGCTTGAGGTCTTTATCCAGCTCGAAGAGTTCGGGGTGAACCCACACGTCGGCCGAATCCATGTTGACGAAGATGGCCACATCGCCCAGAATCCGTATTCCGCTGCGCGCGGCAGCCGCTCGGAGTTGATTCCACTGGAGGGAAAAGGCAAACTGGAGCGCCTGTTCCTGGGCGATTGCGCGACTGTGCTGTGCGGCTGCCTGAGCTAGGGCTTGCGGCTGGCGGCGGCGCAGCGGCTCAGGCCAGGCTGTCCACGCGCCGGTCGAGAACTGGCGGCATAGAACGGCATAAAGGGCGTAATCGGTGAGCCAGAGCGCCTCAGTCCGGCAAAACTCCTGGTACTGCTTCCACTGTTCAGAGAGCTTTGGATCGCGCGGGCCGCGGTCAAGGAAATTTTCCGCCGCCTCGAAGAGCAGCGGGAGCTTGCGCTCCACCACCTTGTCGAATTCCACAGGCCCACCACGGCTGGCGAGGCCGGCGATGCGCTCGCCGTCAATCCATCCCCAGTCGGAGAGAAATTCGAGGCTGATCAGAAGCGGATTGCCCGCAAAGGCCGAGGTAGCCGCATAGGGCGAGTTGCCGTAGCCGGTGGGTCCGAGGGGGAGAACTTGCCAGAGGTGCTGCCGGGCGCGGGCGAGGAAGGCGACAAACTCATGGGCGGCAGGCCCCAGGTCGCCGATGCCGCCATACGAAGGCAGGGAAGTGATGTGCAGAAGAATTCCGGAGGACCGCTGAAATTCCATGCCCTGATTAGAGCAGTTCTCCACTTCATTTGCTCCTTCCAAGGCCGTGCTAGGTTACTATTTCTTCAGGAAAAAGCCGCTCGGCGGTTGTGGCTTCGATTTACAGCAATTGGAGAACTGCTGTATCGACGCAAACGGCGCCGTGCGCGATGCCCTGTCAGGCAAACCCCGTCCACACGCATGAAAAAGGCCCGCGTCCTAAACGGATGCGGGCCTTTGTGCTTTTTCCGGTAAGTCGCTGCCTAAGTGGCCGGAACCGCCGCGCCTTTAGCTTTGGGAATCTGGATGCGGTTGTGCTTCTTGTAGTCGTCCATGATGGTGCTCAGGAAGACGTTGAAGGCCTCTCCGCGGCGCTGATCGAGCATTTGATCCTTGGCCTGGTCGAAGTTCTGGTTGATCTCGTCGGCGGTGGGCTCTTGCTTATCCACGAGCTTGGCCACCACGCCAGTTCTCCCCGTATTGATGGGTCCGCTCAGGTCGCCGACCTTCATGTCGAAGAGTTGCGGAGCCACCTGGCCAACCTGGCCGAAATCGGGCACCTGACCGGCCTGGCCCACCTGGTCGCTGGTCTTCACGGTTGCGCCTACTGCCTTGGCGGCCTTGGCCAGATCATTCATGCTCTTGGCTTTGTCTGCCAGCTCCCGGGTCTTCTGGGTGAGCAGGGCAGGGAGTTGCTCGTTGCGGTAGTCGTCGGCAACGTGGCTCTTCCAGTCGGCAAAGTCGGGCGCGTGGGCCGCGGCGATCCCGGTAACCTGGAAGATGGCGAAGCCTTCGCCGGTGGGTGCGTACTGCGCCGGGTCGCCCTGCTTGGACTCGAAGGCCCTCCCGATAATCTGAGAGGAGTCGGGCAACGCGGAGATCACGCCCTGCGCGCCGATCATCGGTGTGGTCGCCAATTCCAGATGGTGGGCCGCTGCGGTCTTTTGCAGGCCGTTCTTGATGGCCTCCGAGGTGAGCGTCCGGGCGTAGTTCTCTTCGGCCGTGGCCGCCTTCTGGCGGACCAGCGTGGCCACGATCGTGGGCCGGACTTCATTGATGGACTCGGTGTGCGCCGTCTGCCGCTCTTCGACCTGGATGATGTGATAGCCGTACTGGCTCTTCACGATTTTTGTGTCGCCGACCTTCTGAGTGAAGATGGCATTCAGAAACTCCGGAACCATCGGGGCATTGCGGTTGATAAAGCCCAGTTCGCCGCCCTTGTCCTTGCTGCCGGGATCGTCGGAGTTCTTCTTGGCCAGATCGGCAAAGTTTGCGCCGCCCTGAATCTGTTTGACCAGCCCTTCGGCCTTGGTTTTGGCGGCGGCATCGGTCTTGGCGTCTGCGCCCGGGGTCACCTTGACGAGAATGTGACGCGAACGGGCCTGCTCCGGAACCGAATATTCGGACTGGTGCGCGTCAAAATATTGCTTGATCTCCTGCTGGCTGGGCTGCGGCGCCCCGCCGGGCAGTTGGTCGGGGCCTACCGCAAAGTAGGTAATCTTGCGCTGCTCTGGCACCGCGGAGGCATAGCGCGCGGCATTCTTCTTGAAGAAAGATTCCAGCTCGCCGTCCGAGGGGTTGATCGTCTTGCGCAGATCGTCCGAGGAGATCACCGCGTACTCGAACTTGATCTTGATGTTTGCCTTGCGATAAGCATCGCGGACTTCCTGGCTGCCCACCGAAACTCCGGCGGTAATCAACGCCTGAAGCCTGCGGATAAGAATTTGCTGCTGGACCTCTTGCTCAAACTCCGCGACCGACAGATTGAACTGCGAGGAGACGAAGCCGGCGTAGCGGTCTGAGCCGATGAACTGCCCGTTGGGAAAGAGGTACTCGCCAAACTGGCCCTGGTGCAGGAACTGGATTACATCGTTATCTCCGGCGTGGATGCCCAGCTTCCCGGCCTCAGCGAGCAGAATCTGCTGCTGCACCAATTGCTGGCCAACCTGCTGCTCGAAGATGTGCAGGATCATCGGGTTATCGGCGTATTGCGGGTCCCGCCGCTGCAACTGCTGGCGTGCAAGCTGGCTCACCTTTTCCTGGCTTACCGTGATGCCCGAAGAAAAGATGCGGCTGTACCAGTGGGGGTAGATCACAGCGTAAGTATCGGCGGTTGAGGCTCCCATGCCGGTCAGGCCGGGGATCAGGTAGACCACCATGCCCACCGAGGCGGCGGCGATGATGACAACGAAAAATGCCTTGGTCAGGCGATTGTCTCTCTGTAGAAAACGGATCATGGATGGACTCGGACCTTCAACTCTCTATGCGCAAATAAGCCGAACCCCCTTGCGCAGCATGGCGGCTCAAGGGCGGGCATCGGACTGGATGCGCAATTGTCGCTCGACGCGATTCACTGCAATTATAGACGAGCGGGAACCGGGCGCGGGCCTATACGCAAAAACACAACGGGCACCCCATCTTCCGGGATGCCCGCGATTTTCCGGGTGGATAGCCGCACTTATCGCCAGTAGTAGTACCCGCCGACGACGTAGTAGGGGCGAAAGTAGACCGGCGGATAGTAGGGGTACGGCTGGCCATAGCCGCGCCGGTAGAGGTTCGGGCCGCCGGGATAAAGCCCCTGTGCCAGCCGAGATGCCTCTTGCGCGCTTACCGGCGTAACCGTCAACGGGGTCATCAGGTGGAAGTCCACCCGCGCCTCGGAGGGAATCCAGACATTCGGTCCGGGAGAAGCCGCAGAAGCCGCCGTGCCCGCTGCAGCGCCTGCTCCAGCGCCAACAGCCGCGCCAAAGCCACGATCTGCCGCGCCACCGATGAGGGCGCCCATAATTGCGCCGCCAACTGCGTTGCTCACCGTGCGGCCGGCCTTATTCGGCCCCTTGACCTTGAACTGGTCGGTATCGAGCGTGTAGCTCTGCCCGCCGAGGTCCAGAGAGGTGAGCTTGAGCGCCAGCTCCGAACTGCCAGCCAGGTCGCCGGCCTTCTTGGCCTCGGTTACTACTCCATGAACGGTGGCGCCGCGCGGAATCGCCAGCACGCCGCCGATGACCACATCGTGAATCACCATGAATTGAAGCGGCTGGCCGTCCTTGGCTCGCTTGCTGCCTACCGGTTCACTGGTCCGCAACTGCAAGAGGGTTCCCGGGGGGATGGTCACCGGACCGCTGGGCGCTTGATAAGCTGGCGGCGGAGGCGGCACCGGCGAATACTGGGACGGCGAAGGGGAGTTCTGCCCCTGAGCCTGTCTTTGAGCCTGGATTTGGGCTTGAACCTCAGCGCGAATCTGAGCTCGCAACAGGATCTGGGCATCGGACTGCTGGCTTTCGTCGGGCCGCTGATCGCCGGCGTTGGCCGCATCCTGCTCAGCCTGGGCATTTTGCGGATTGCCGACCTTGAGGTTGTTGTTTACCTTGGTTACGCCCGGCACATGGCTGGCAATCGCCTCCGCCAGTTCACGGAAGGCTTCGCTTGAAACCGTTCCGGAGAGTGTGACCTCACACTGAATGGTAGCCGCGGTGATCAGCTCGTCCTTCAGCTCCTTAACGGCGTCCAGGGCATGCACCACGTCCATCTCGATCTGGCCGTCGGTGCGTACCGCGGCCGCCGGGGATGGGGCTGCGGCTGTGCCTTGGGCGAGCGCAATCACGCTGCACAGGGCCACCAACCCGGCCCACGCCAGGACCTGGGGGAAAACTCTCTTGAACATTGGCCATTTCATCGTAATCTTTCTCCTGCGCCTGAAGTCCTGCTCCCGATACACCCTGATTAGACGGGGAATAGAGGGAGCCGTCATCGGTGATAACCCCGCCGCCGGGAAAAAGTTCCGCGGCGAACAGGGTAGTTTCAAGAAAAAGAGAGGGCTTTCAAGGCGCTGGCAGACCAATTCCCTGTTCCCTGTTTTCTACGCCAGCGCCGCATCCACAGCCGCGGCCAGCGTCTTCAACCCGGCGGCTATATCTGCTCCCAGGTGAACCCGTACAGCCCGGCGGCCACGCGACTCCAGCACCGCCAGATCTCCGGCGGCCTGGGCGTCAATCACTACGCCAAAGCTCAGTTTCTGCCCCGGAATCGCAAGATCGAGGGCGTGGCTGGCGGTGATCTCCAAAAAGACGCCGGTGTTGGGGCCGCCCTTGTAATCCTGGCCGGTGGAGTGCAGGAAGCGCGGGCCGAAGCCCAGGCAGGTGGCCACGCGCTTCTGGTCGCGCACCTTGTGGCGCAGGCCCTGAATCGCGGCCTCGTACTCGGGGAACATGGGCAGGTAAGCCAAAGCGGCAAAGTAGTCGCCGGGGCAAATCTGGTCAAGATGCGCGCGCAGGTAGCCAGCCAGGGTTTCGCCCAACGGCCCAGCCTGAGCGGCGGCCTTGAGCTTGGCCGCGTAGGCCTCAGTGGCGTAGAACTCGATGCCCTTGTCCACCAGGGCGGGCGTACGCAGCGCCAGTTTGCCGGTCTGCTCGTAGGCCGCGGTCAGGGCGCGCGTCTCGATCTTGGCCGACTCCACGTCCGGCTGGTTGAAGGGGTTGATGCCCATCACGGAACCGGCCACCGAGGTGGCCACCTCCCAGGTGAAGAACTGCGCGAAGATTTCGTAGAGGTCTGCAATTTCAATGTGGATGACCGGATGACCGGCCGCTTCAATCGCCGCCACTTTGGCGTCCAGGGTGCTGTCGGCCGTGCCCGCGTAGCGGATGAATGCGAAGATGCGGTCGTTGCCGTAGAACTCCGGCGCGGCGATGGCCTCGCGGTCCACCGGCGTAATGCCCTTGCCCAGTTTGCCGGTGGATTCGGCGATCAACTGCTCAAGCCACGCGCCCAGGTCGTAGATCTCCGGCGAGGTGAAGAGGGTGAGTTTGTCGCGTCCAGCGTTGGCCGCCGTGCCCAGCGTCAGGCCCAGTTGAACGGCAGGATTCTGCGCCGGGGCCAGCTTGGCCACAGCCGCGGCCCTGGCCGCCCTGACCAGCAACTTCTCCGTGTTGAGGCCCGCCACGGTTGCGGCTACCACGCCAAAGTTCGACAGCGCCGAGAAGCGCCCGCCGATCCTGGGGTCGCCGTAGAAGATCTGCCGGAAGCCGTCGGCTTTGGCCACCTGCTCCATCTTCGAGCCGGGGTCGGTGATGGCCAGGAAATGGCTGCCAGCCAGCCCCGCGCCTACGGCCTTCTGCATCTCTTCGAAAAAATACTGCTTGAGGACATTGGGTTCCAGCGTCGAACCGGATTTGCTGGCTACCACCACCAGCGTTTCGGCCAGGTTGACCTTGTCGCGGGCGGCCTTTACCTGCACCGGGTCGGTCGAGTCCACGATGTGCAGCGCGGGAAAGCCCGCCTGACGGCCAAAGGTGACTGCCAGCACCTCGGGACAGAGGCTGGAGCCGCCCATGCCCAGGAGCACAACAGAGGTGAATCCACTGGCTTTCACGTCCGCGGCCAGCGCGGCAAAGGCGGCCAGATCCCGCTGTTGCCGCTCGACGATGTCGATCCAGCCCAGCCAGTTCTCCTCGCCGTCGCGGGTCCACAGGCCGGGGTCCTTCTGCCAGAAGCGGGCAACCTTGTCGTTGGCAGACCAATCGGCGGCGGCTTGGTTTACAGCGCCGCGAAGTTCGTAGGGAAGTGCGAATCGGAAACTCATATTGTCCTTGATTGTGCATCAAAGAAGGGATTTAGGAAATATGCGATTTTATTAAACAGATGCCCGCACCAATAAATTTGTATTTTTGGCCCTTATTGCGGGGGAAAACACCCCGGAGCTAGGAAAGCGCCGAGGCGTTCATGGAGGAACCGGCCAAGTTACTTCGAGGTCGCTCCGGAAAGCATCTGCTCCTCGATCCATGCCATGGTCTTTTCCATCCCGTCGCGCAGGCGGATGGAGGGCTCCCAGCCGAGCCGCTTCCGGATCAGCGTATTGTCGCTGTTGCGGCCGTTGACGCCCTTGGGAGCGCTCAGATTGTACTTCCGCTTCAGCTTGACGCCGGCAATCTCCTCGGCCATGTCCACCAGTTGGTTGATGGTCACCAACTCGCTCGAACCGATGTTGATGGGCTCCAGGGTGTCGCTCTCAAAGAGATCGACAATGCCCTTGGTGCAGTCGTCGATGTACATGAAACTGCGGGTTTGATGGCCGTCGCCCCAGATTTCGATCTCGTGCTTGCCGGAGTGCTTGGCCTCCAGCACCTTGCGGCTGATGGCGGCAGGCGCTTTTTCGCGTCCGCCCATCCATGTGCCCAGCGGGCCATAAACATTGTGAAAGCGCGCGATACGGGATTCCAGGCCGAAATCCTCGCGGAAGTGGCGGCACATCCGCTCGGTGAAGAGCTTCTCCCATCCATAGCCGTCCTCCGGCATGGCAGGGTAGGCATCCTCCTCCTTCAACGGAACCACTTCATAGTCCTTCTGCTTGTCGCCGTTGTAAACGCAGGCCGAAGAAGAGTAGAAGAAGCGCTTCACCCCGCAATCGCGCGCAGCCACCAGCATATGGGTGCTGATCAGCACGGTCAGCATGCACAGGGCCTTGTTGTTCTCGATAAAGCCCATGCCGCCCATGTCGGCCGCTAGCTGGAAAACCCCGTCGATGCCCTTGGCTGCCTCCAGGCAGGAGTCGCGCAGTTGCAGGTCCAGTATCCGGTTATCGGCCGCGGGATTCTTCTGGTGCCACTCGTCGAATGGCTTGATGTCTACCGCGCGGACACTGGCCGCGCCCTCGGCGAAAAGCTTGTTGACCAGGTGGCCGCCAATAAAGCCTCCGGCCCCGCAAACCAGAATATGCGCATCACGGATGTGCAACGGAAGTATCTCCCTCGATGGTTGAAGTGTGGAGTGTTCAGGAAAAATGCGTAAAAAGGAGTATACGCTGCGAAGGCGCCACGGCCAGCCCGGCAATATAACCGCTCTGGCAGGGCAATTGCACGAACGAGGTTCAGCGCCGTGCAGTGCTTCGACGCGGCCCTCCGGGGCGCGGCGGGATGACGGGGATGCTTTCCCAGGCTTCCGCTGCGCTCCAGCCTGGGCTATTTTCGCGTCTTCCCTCCGGGAAGGAGGACTTCGCTTGTCGGGACCGGCGGCTGACCGAACCATCTCCAGCAACAGATGTCTTTCATGCAATTGCCCTGACCGCTATGGCCACAACGCGCTGACATAATGTTTCATCTCGGCGAGCAGCAGAAACTCACTGCGCGGAAAATGCCCATGCGCCATCATCTACGTGGCCGCAAAGGAATTCTCAGGCAGGCCCGGAAAGGAGTTGCCAAAGGAACTTGATGACGAAGCGGGGGTTGTGTTTGAGGTAGCGCCAAGCCAGACGCCGGGGTTCCGAGGCGAAGCGAAATACCCATTCAAGCCCGCAGCGTTGCATCCATCGGGGAGCGCGGTGCTGGCTGCCGGCGATGAAGTCGAAGGCGGCCCCGACGGAGAACATCACAGCGTGAACCCTGCCCATGTGTTCCATGACCCAGTTTTCCTGCTTCGGGCAGCCGAGCCCGACAAAGAGCATGCGCACCCCGGAGGAGGCGATTCGATCCACGACGGCCAGGTCTTCTTCGGGCGTGAGAGCGCGGAAGGGCGGGCTCTCATGAAAGACGATGTCGAGATCAGGGTGCCGCAAGCGCACCGCGGCAACGAGAGAATCAAGGGTGGCCTGGCTCCCGCCATAGAAGCCGACCGAGACCCCGGCTCTTTCGGCCGCGGCCAGCACGAGTTCCGTGGCATCAGGGCCGCAGACCCGCTGGGCGCGTCTCTCCCCCAGCGCGCGCAGCGCCCAAACGAGCGGCACTCCGTCCGGGAAGACCACGTCGGCGTCATTCAAGCGGCCACGGAACACCGGATTATCAACGGCCTCCATGACCATGTGAACAGCGGCGAAGAAGAGTGCGCGGGATTGCCGCTCCTGGGCCCAGAGGAGACTTTTTTGAATCATTTCATCGTAGTTGCTGACGGCAATATTGACCCCGAGAATAGGCCGGGTGATGAAGGGACTCTGAAGCTCGGCGGTCGTGGTCACGGTCTGATACTCCTCAGGAAAATTGCGTGCGCCCCCAGGACAAGATTCCGCCTGACGCCAATGCGCCTTCAGGGCGACATTCGCCCCGGCTCTCAATGGGAATGGGAGCGGTTGAAGTGATACAACACGCCGACGGTAACGCCTTGAGGGTTGAGCAGTCCGGCGGGCGTGGTGGCCTTGAAGAAATCGGGCCAGGTCTGGTATTCATAATCGGCCCGCGCCCAAATACTCCGAAAGGCCCGGAATTCAACGCCGCCGCCAAAGCCGGCGATGGTGCGGGAGTCATGGTAACGCCCCCCGTTTGTCGAACCGTAGTCTGTGTTGCCGAATCCCATCAGGAACTTTCCGTACGGAGTGAAGTTGCGGAAGCGGCGCCAGGAGTAAATCACCCCGCCCTCGGCCGTATCCTCCCGCAGATTCGCTGGTTGCGACGGCGAGCGGCCGTAATTGAGGTCGCGCGCCTCGGCTTCTATGCCGATTCCGCGCAGCAGGAGCGGCACCCGCTTCGGGGTATAGTCGATCCACAGCGTGCCGCCGAGCATGTGGCCGTGCCCCCAATCAGGGTTGTAGCCGGAAAGGCCAGCGCCGATGGCCAAAGTTGAATACGCCTTCAAAGCTGTAGCTGCCGGTGCGGTTTGTGCACAAGCGGAATATGCCTCGCAAACAGAAAACACGGCGAGGGTCACCCCAAGGTAGGCCTTCAAACCCACTCTGCGTCTCCTTCAAGGTTGCCGGACACTTTTTCCAGAAGCGTTCCTTTTCGGTCGAGTGTACATCCGCAATATGAAAATGCAAAGCCAAGATTCTGCACGTGTTCTCGGCTGCTGGCGTACCATCCCAGGTTGGGACTCTTGTTCCCTGGCACAGGAAACGGCCTCCTTCAAGCAGCCTCTGTCATCGGTTCGCTTCCGGCCAGCGGGGCGTAATGCGCATCAGTTCCAAGCCACCTGAATCTTCCACCACGAACTCCGGCGAAGCTGCGGGAATGGCCACCATGCCTCCCATGGGCAACTCCACGGCCTCGAAGCCCGCTCCGGCAATTTTCGCCGACCCTCCGGCCGCAAACAGGTACTGGAGCCCACGCGCAGATTCGCCCTCGCCGGGCAGGCTGGCGCTTGTTCTGATTCCGTCCACCGCAATGCGCTCCACGCGAAAGTACTCGCTCTCAATCAGAAGGGTCCGGCCAGCCAGCACCTTGGGCGGAATCTTTCCGGCGCGGGTTACAAGCCGCGTGGCCTCCAAGGCTTTTTCGATGTGCAGCTCGCGCCCCCGGCCGTAGTCGTACATCCGGTAGGTCAGGTCGCAGTTCTGCTGGGTTTCCAACAGAATCGATCCAGGCCAGATGGCGTGAACCGTCCCCGCATCCACAAAGACCATCTCGCCGGGGGCTACGTCGAGCAGGTTCAGGCTACTTTCCAGCGTGTCCGCCTCGATCCCGGCCTTGACCTTGTCCAGCGTGACGCCCGGCGTGAGTCCGCACGCCACCTGCGCGCCCGGCTCGGCCTTGAGTACATACCAGCACTCCGTCTTGCCGCGCGGATCACCGTACTTCTGCGCCATGCTGTCGTCCGGATGCACCTGCACGCTCAACTTTTCCCTGGCAAAGATGACCTTGATCAGCAGCGGCGAAGTATTGGGCGCGGCAGCCTGGCCCAGCAGGCTTTCCGGCGCCTCGGCGAAGAGCGCGCCCAGCGTTTGTCCGGCGTGTACGCCTGTCGCCACAACGCACTGGTCCCCGGTGAGCCAGGCCTCGCCGATCGGTTCACCACCCACGGCGACCCGGTCATACCAGGGACGAAGATCCCGGTAGCCCCACACGCGCTCTGAAAACCACGGCGCGATACGAAAGGGAGCCCAGGCGGAAGAGGCGGATTGCAGGGGAACTGTCATGGGAAATCACTCGCTTTTCCAGAAAAACAAGCCTGTCGCAGGTCCACCGCAGGGCAACGCCAAACCTGCTCTGCGCCGGGCCTCCGGCTGCAATCCCACTCTACCAGAGAGTGAATCCCTGCCCCCGTGACTTTGGTGCTGATGAATGCGCCCTGGATCGTGGAGCAGCTTGCCCATCCTCTGTGGAGCGAATAACCTAGGGATGCCAGAGTTCTGACCGATAGGGCGCGAGTTGTTTCCCTTCTTGCAGGCCAAGCACAGGGCCGTCCTTCGTGAAAAGCCTTTCTGCCACCACCGAGCGGGAAGCCGTCAAGGAGACCACAACAGCGCATGTCGAAGCCAGTTTCAATCTGTGTGATCGGGTCCGGTTACGTAGGACTTGTTGCAGCCGTTTGTTTTGCGGAAATCGGGCATCAAGTCACCTGCGTGGACAATGACGAAGCCAGGGTGAAGACCCTCCAGGCAGGCAGCGTGCCCATCTTCGAGCGCCATTTGCCCGAGCTTCTGGCCAAACACAGGGGGCGCGGCGTGACCTTCACCGCCGATCTGGGCGCGGCTGTCGAGCAAAGCGAAGCCGTTTTCATCGCCGTGGGCACGCCGCAGGGCGATACCGGCGCCGCCGACCTTTCCTATGTCGAGGCCGTGGTCTCAGAGATTGCCCGCTCCATCGATGGCTACAAGGTCATCGTGGAAAAGAGCACGGTGCCGGTCTACACCAACGAGTGGATACGGCGCGTGATGAACCGCTACGGCGTGGCCCCGCAGAGCTTCGATGTGGTCTCGAACCCCGAATTTCTGCGCGAAGGCACGGCCGTTATGGACTTTCTGCACCCCGACCGGATCGTGGTGGGCGCCAACACGGAGCGCTCCGCCGAAATGCTCAAGCGCATCTACGCGCCGCTCACCGAGGGCAGTTATTACGCACAGCCCGGTGCATTGCAGGGCAATTGCAGCGCCTCAGCGCCGGCCAAATTGCTGATCACTTCGGCGCAGAGCGCGGAGATCATCAAGCACGCTTCCAACGCCTTCCTGGCCTTGAAGATTTCCTTTATCAACGCCGTGGCCAACCTGGCCGAGACCGTGGACGCGGACATCGAAGACATCGCCGCCGGCATGGGCATGGACAGCCGCATCGGCCCCAGGTTCCTCAACGCCGGGCTGGGCTATGGCGGCTCCTGTTTTCCCAAGGACGTGGCCGCTTTCCACTGGGTGTCGCAGCAGCAGGGCGTGGACTTCCAACTGCTCCAGGAGATCCGCAAGGTCAACGAAACCCAGAGGGATATCTTCTTCAACAAAGTGCGCGCAGCACTGTGGACTCTGCGCGGCAAGCGGCTGGCAGCTCTGGGCCTGGCCTTCAAGGGCGATACCGACGACATTCGCGAGTCTCCAGCCATCGAAGTCATCAATAAACTGCTGGAAGCCGGTGCCCTGATCACGGCCTATGATCCGGCAGCCATGGAGCGCGCCAAGGGGGTGTTGCCGCCCAGTGAGGAACTCAGCTATGCGGCGAACATCTATGAAGCGGCCAAGGACGCCGACGCGGTGTTGATTCTGACCGACTGGAAGGAGTTTGCCGAGATCGACCTGACGCGCCTCAACCAGGCGGTCCGCTTCCCCATCGTGATTGACGGCCGCAACCTCTACAAGCCGCAGCGGATGATTGATCATGGTTTCACTTATGTGAGCATGGGCCGGCCGGCAAGTTACCAGGCGCAGCAGGGCAAGCCACGTAAACTGATCGTGTAGGAACTGGCAAGCCGGGGACCTCCGGCGCGCCAGTGTTTTTTCAAGATACGGTTTCTAGCCCGCACATTATTCCAGTACAATCAACGCGGGCTGGTATGGATGGGTTCCAACTCGTCTTTTATATGCTGCTGGAATGTTGGCATTGCCACGGGGACCTGGTCGGGGTTTCCTTTGTCGGTCCCTTTGCCGCAAGAAAGCATCTTTCCCTGAATTTCGGAGCGTAGACTCTTGACCATGCGCGTGCTTGTGACCGGCGCCGCCGGATTTCTTGGTTCTCACCTCACTGACCGCTTGCTCGGCGACGGCCACACCGTTATCGGTGTCGATAACCTGTGCACCGGCGACCGGGAAAACCTCGCTCACCTGGGTCACGAGCCGCGCTTTCAGTTTGAGGAACGGGATATCTGCCAGCCTTTCGACTTAGGCCCGGTGGACTACGTCTTCAATTTTGCCTCTCCAGCCAGCCCGCCGGAGTATCTGCGCCTGGCCATCGAAACCCTGCGCGTGGGTTCCACGGGCGTCGAAAACACTCTGGAAATCGCCGCCCGCTACAACGCCGGCTATCTGCAAGCCTCCACTTCAGAGTGTTACGGCGACCCGCTGGAGCATCCACAACGGGAGAGTTACTGGGGCAACGTGAATCCGGTTGGCCCGCGCTCGGTCTACGACGAGTCCAAGCGCTTTGCCGAGGCGATGGTCATGGCCTACCACCGCGCGCGCGGCGTCAACACCCACCTGGTCCGCATCTTCAACACCTACGGCCCACGCCTGCGCCCCGGCGACGGCCGGGTGGTCTCGAACTTCATGATGCAGGCCCTGCGCGGCGAGCAGCTGACCATCTACGGCGACGGCAGCCAGACGCGCAGCTTCTGCTACGTGGACGACCTGATCGAAGGCATCCTGCGCCTCTCGCGCTCCGATGAGCACCTGCCGGTCAACATTGGCAACCCCGTTGAGTTCACCATCCTCGAAGCGGCGCAGGCAATCCTGGAGGTGACTGGCTCATCGAGCAAGATGTGCTTGAGAGCACTGCCCGTTGACGATCCCTCCCGCCGCTGCCCCGATATCTCCAAGGCCCGCGCCCTGCTTGGCTGGGAGCCGCGCATCACTCTCAAGGAAGGCCTGCGGAAGTCGCTGGAGTTCTTCAAGAGCAAAGTGGCAGTTATGGCATAGGTTGTCCTTTTCGGCTGCGCTCGACTCAATTCTTCTCCTATCCAGGCTCATAAACCCCGTGTTCCATCCTTTTCGCGTTCTTTGCGAAAAAGGTTGGAAACCACGATGCATTGGTCAGGGCCAGAGCTATGAACGCTAGCGCTTTTTCGGAAATTGTTTAGACCGGAATTTTGGCGGTATCCCACCCATTCCGCAGAAAAACGCGGAATGGATGGGGCACGGAAGTCTATAGCAAAAGCTAAAATGCTCTAATTTTCTTTCCGCCCAAGCCGCCGCTTTGCTACTCTTTGCCTACCATGAAGCGCACGTTCTTCCTGTTCTTTACCGCCATTGTCCTTCTCATTGCCAGTCTGCCCGCCGCCGCGCAGGAGTTTCAGCCTAAAACCATCCAGTTCAAAGGAGCCCCGGAGTACTCCGACCAGGAACTACTGGCCGCAGCGGGGCTGAAAACGGGCACGGTCCTGGCCTTTGCCGATATGAAGGACCACTCCCAAAAGCTGATGGACACCGGCGTATTCGACACTCTCAGCTTCAAGTTCGACGGCGTGGACCTCGTCTATACCCTGGTTCCCTCCACCACGCTCTATCCGGTGCGTCTGGAGAACTTGCCGCTCACGCCGGGCAGGGAACTGGACGCAGCGCTGCATGACCGTTTCCCGCTCTATCACGGGAAGGTTCCAGCGGAGAACGGGCTGCTCGAAAGCGTGCGCGGCGCTCTGGAAGAGATGCTGGCGGCGAGGGGGATCAAAGCTACCGTGGAGGCCATGCCCTACACCGACTTCAAGCTGCATGAGGTGACGGCCATGAGCTTTGCCATCACCGCGCCGCCGGTGCGGGTGGGCGAGATTCGCGTGGATGGCGCGTCGGAGGCGCTTGATCCCAAAGCCATGGAGATCATGGCCAAACTGACCGGCTCAGCCTATGACATGGAAGGAAGCCCAAGCCAGATAGAAACCAGCTTAGGCAACTATTACCGCGACAAGGGCTACCTGGAAGCCGTTGTTCATGCCACCCCGCGGAACAATCCGATCATTGGGCAGGAAGCCGTTCAGGTTCCGTTTCAGGTTTCCGTTTCGCCAGGAGCTTTGTACCGGCTGGCGAGTGTCCAACTCGCGCCCGGCCTGCTGGTCACGCAGGCGGATTTCGACAAACAATCTCACATACACCCCGGTGTCGTGGCCACCTCGCAGTACGTGCGCGAAAACGGGCAGTTCATCGAACGCCAGTACCACAACAAGGGCTTTATGAAAGCTGTCGTTCATCCCACTGCCAGCTTCGATCGCGCTCAGGGCACGGTCAGTTATACCGTCACAGCGGAGCCCGGCCCGGTTTATACCATGGGCAAGCTGACCATTGGAAACACCGCCGAAGATCTTCGCGCCGCGATGCTGGCTGCCTGGAAGATGCCTGCCGGCGCGGTCTTCAACCAAGGTTCGATTCTTGCCTTTGCTCCCGCCGATCTCAAATACGTGCTGACCTTGAATGACGATACCCATACGGTCGATGTGGTGGTGCGGCTGGAAAAGCGGTACTAGAGCAAGCTATCCTCGTTTCCATGCTCCATTCGCTGATCTTCGACCATATGTTTCAGTTGCCGCTTCCGATCGTGGAGAAGCTGCTTCGCCCGGTGATTGTCTATCTAGTTCTCGTGCTGCTGTTACGCCTCTTCGGCAAGCGGGAGCTGGCCCAGCTCAACCCCTTCGACTTGGTGGTGCTGCTCTCGCTCTCGAATACCGTGCAGAACGCCATCATCGGCGATGACAACTCGGTGACCGGCGGCATCATTGGCGCGTTTAGCCTGCTGGCCATCAACTGGCTGGTGGTGCGTGTGCTCTTTCGCTCCCGGCGGCTGACACGCGCCTTCGAGGGCCGGGCCACCATCCTGGTCCACAACGGCCAGATCGATCAGCGGGCCCTGGAGCGCGAATCGCTCAGCCGCGAGGAACTGCTCGAGGTCATTCACCGCCAGGGCTTCGAGGATGTTCACCAGGTGCGCAAATGCGAGCTGGAGCCCAACGGCACCTTCTATGTAGAGGCCTTCGACCCCTCGGCCGCCGACAAGCGCCACACTGAACTGCTGGACCGTCTCGATGCACTCAGCCGTGAAGTCGCCAACCTGCGCGTACAGCCGGCAGGAGAATGATTTTCAAGGACGGCGAGCGCTACTACTCCCACTCGATGGTGCCGGGGGGCTTGCTGGTGATGTCGTAGACCACGCGGTTGATGCCGCGCACCTCGTTGACGATGCGGCTGGAGATGCGCTTGAGCACCTCGTAGGGAAGCGGGGTCCAGTCGGCGGTCATGCCGTCTTCAGAATGGACGGCCCGCACCGCCGCGGTGTAGGCATAGGTCCGCTGGTCTCCCATTACACCCACGCTCATCACCGGCAGAAGCACGGCAAAGCTTTGCCAGATCGACGAATAAAGTCCGGCAGCCTTGATCTCGGCAACCACGATCTCGTCAGCTTCCTGGAGCAGCGCCACGCGCTCCGGCGTTACCTCGCCCAGGATGCGCACAGCCAGGCCGGGCCCCGGAAACGGCTGGCGGCCCAGAATCTCTTCCGGCATTCCCAGGTCGCGGCCGATGCGCCGGACTTCATCCTTGAAGAGGTCGCGCAAGGGCTCGATCAGCTTGAGCTTCATTCCCAGTGGCAGGCCGCCCACGTTGTGGTGGCTCTTGATGGTCTGGCTGGGGCCCTTCACGCTGCTGGATTCGATCACGTCGGGATAGAGCGTGCCCTGCACCAGCCACTCCACACCGCCGGTCTCCTTGGCAATGCGCGTCGCTTCGTCATCGAAGACGGAGATAAACTCCGCGCCGATGATTTTTCTCTTTTTCTCGGGCTCGGTTACGCCGGCCAGTTTTGTGAGGAAGCGATCACTGGCGTCAACCGCGACAACCTTCAGGCCCAGATTGTCGCGCATATTCTTCTGCACGCTGGCAAACTCGTTCTTGCGCAGGACGCCGTTGTTGACGAAGATGCAGGTGAGTTGGCTGCCGATGGCCCGATGCACCAGCACCGCGGCCACCGACGAGTCCACACCGCCGGAGAGGCCGCAAATCACGTGGCCCTTGCCCACCTTCTCGCGGATCGCGGCCACCGTGCTCTCGATGAAGCGCGCCGGGGTCCAGTCGCCGCGCGCGCCGCAGATGGCAAAGACAAAGTTCTTGATAATCTGCGGACCCAGCGGCGTGTGATGCACCTCAGGGTGGAATTGCACGGCCCAGATGCGGCGCTCCTCGTTGGCGATGCCGGCCAGGGCGTTGGCGGTAACCGCCGTGCGATGGAAACCGGCGGGCAGCTCCAGCGCCTCGTCGCCGTGACTCATCCAGACGGCCAGCGTCGGCGGCAGGCCGGCAAACAACGCTGTCGAGTCGTCCTCGATGGTGACTTCAGCGTGGCCGTACTCGCGCTTCTCCGCCGAGCGGATCTTCCCGCCCAGGTGGTGCACGATGAACTGCAAGCCATAGCAGATGCCCAGCACCGGAACGCCCAGTTCGAGCAGTCCGGGGTCGGCAGCCGGAGCGTCCGCGTCGTAAACCGAGGAGGGTCCGCCGGAGAGGACGATCCCCAGCGGATGGAGCGCCTTGATTTCGGCCAGAGGCGCCGTGCAGGGCAGCACAACGGAGAAGACATTCTGTTCGCGAATGCGCCGCGCGATCAGTTGCGTATACTGCGAGCCAAAATCGAGGATGACGATCGTCTGGGTGTTCACGGTTCAAGTGTGGCAGGGCGCATCGCCCGTTTGCAAGCCGAATTGCAGGTCAAAAGAGAGCGCGGCCTGGCAAACGAGTCCCAATCCTACTCATAGTGATACCGCGCCTGAAGGAATTCGATGCGGTCGGGCGTGACTCGGTAAACCAGCCGATGCTCCTGGGTGATGCGGCGGCTCCAGGAACCGGCGAGCAGAAACCTCAGCGGCTCCGGCTTGCCGATTCCAGAGAAGGGATCAGCGAGGATAGCGGCCATCAAGTCAAGGACACGGAGTGCGGTCTTGCGGTCCGTCTCGATCCAGTACCGCAAATCGTCTCGAAAATTGCTTGAAATCACCGCGAAGCGATTCGTTGGCTTGCTCATGGTTTCAGTCAGCTTGCTTTTTCCAAATCAAATGAACGTCGAAGCTCTTCCAGGGTCACCACTTCTCCCTCGCCACGCTCCAGTTCGCGTAGAGACTCAGTCAACCTCTGCGCATTCTTCGGCGAGCGCAACAGGTGCGCCGTCTCTATCAGGCTCGCGAGCTCATCGGCTGGAACGATGGCCACGTCCCGCGCGCCGCGGCGACGGACCAGTAAGACCTCGCGGTCGTCGGTCACCCGGTCGAGAAATCCGGCCAGCTTTCCGCGCAGGGCGGTGTATGTGGTTTCGACAGCCATGCCGTAGTCCTCCAGAGACAAACGTACAGTTTTCCTGTACGTTTGTCAATTTTTCCACCCCGCTTAGAGTTCTACCCTGTCAGCCTACTTGCTCTCGTTTTTGTAGACCACCCCGGCCTTCATCACGAACTTTACATTCTGCAAGACGCGCACATCGTCGAGCGGATTCTTCTCGACGGCGATGATGTCGGCCCATTTTCCGGCTTCGAGCGAGCCGGTTCTGGCGCTCCAGCCCATCAGGTCGGCGGCGTTTACCGTTGCGGTTTGCAGCGCGGCCAGCGGGGCCATGCCGAGCTGGTTGACGTACACATCCAGCTCATGCGCGTTCAGCCCGTGCGGATAGACGGCGGCATCGGTGCCCATGGCAATCTTCACGCCGGACGCGATCGCATGTTTGATGTTTGTCTTGGCCACGCCGCTGATCTCCAGCATCTTTTTATGCGAGTAGGGCGGAAGATTGCCGTTCTCCACCATCCAATCTTCCAGATAAAGCGTGGGAACCAGATAAGTTCCGTGCTTCTTCATCTCGGCGATGCCTTCGTCGTTGATGTAGGTGCCGTGCTCGACTGAATCCACGCCGGCCTGCGAGGCCCAAAGGATTCCCTGCGCCCCATGGGCGTGCGCGGCCACTTTGCGGCCCAGGCGGTGGGCGTCAGCCACGATGGCGCGCAACTCTTCGAGCGTGTACTGCGAGGCTTGCGGGTCGTCGCCCCTGGAGAGTACGCCGCCGGTGGCGCAAATCTTGATCAGGTCAGCGCCGTACTTGATGTTCTGCCGGACCATGTGCTGCACCTCGGCGATGCCGTCAGCTACGCCGTCGCCCACCGCGTGATAGCGGAAGGGCAGCAGGTCGTTGTCGCAATGGCCGCCCGTAATGCCCATCAGCGGTCCGCTGACCAGCATGTGCGGCCCGGCAATCTGGCCGGCATTGATGGCGTCGCGCAGGTCCACATCGGTGTAGCCGCCGGCGCCCACGTTACGCACCGAGGTGAAGCCGGCCAGCAGCGTGGTGCGGGCGTTCACCACCCCGTTGATGGCCTCTTTGGCGTCGGTTTCGGTCACTTCGTGGTAGGGATCGAAGTTGGTGTCCATCGTCAGGTGGGTATGCACGTCGATCAGGCCGGGCAGCACCGTAAGGCCGCTCAGATCGATCACTGTATCGCCGGGCTGCGCGGGGACTGAAGCGCTGGGCGCGATGGATTGAATGGTATCGCCCACCACAACCAGGGTCTGGGCATCGAGCAGTTTGCCGGTTTTCACGTCGAGCAGATGGCCGGCGCGCACCAGAGTGCGTTGGGCCGCAGGCTTCGGGGCCGGCTGGGCAGAGACGATGATCGCGCCGATAGCGAGCAACAACGCCAGGAAAAGATTTTGCCGCTTGAACATTCGTAACCCTCCAAAAAGAACTGCAAGCGGAGTGTAGCAAGAATTGCTGGCCTTGGGGCCGGCATTCCGGAACGCGGAGAAGCGGCGGTCTTCGTTACCCTCAGCCGGGCGTGATAGGCTGCTATGCGACGCAGCCTACACTATTTGGCTGCTCCGAATTCGGTCCTGGCTTCCGTCCACTTGCGTTTTTCGCACCGATGGACCTGGCTGGTTGACCGTGTCATAAAGAGGACATCCGATGAATTGCTTTCGCTTCGCACCGATCCTGATTCTGATGGCGGGAACCGCCCTGGCTCAGACCACTCCAACCGCTGATGCCGCGAAGCCCGCGCCGCCAGCGATCATCAAGAGCTTCGATCTGACGGCCATCGACAAGACCGCCGATCCCTGCACCGATTTTTATCAGTACGCCTGCGGCAACTGGGTCAAGAGCAATCCCATTCCGAGCGACCAGACGCGCTGGGCGCGGTCCTTCTCGCTGCTCTTTGAGCGCAACCGCTATCTGCTGTGGCAGGAGCTGGATGCCGCGGCCGCCAGTCCCAAGAGCGCGCTGGAAAAGCAGTATGGCAACTATTTTGCCGCCTGTATGAACACCGATCTGGTGGAGCAGAAGGGCCTGACCCCACTGGAGCCTGCATTCAAGCAGATTGCCGCCCTCAAAAACGTCCACGAGTTGGCCGCCATGGCCAGCAAATTGGAGGCTGAGGGCAGCACGATGTCCTTGTTCAATTTTGGCGTCGAGCAGGACGAAAAGGACTCCTCCAAGCAGATTGCCGGCATCTTTCAGGGCGGGCTTTCGCTACCCGACCGCGACTACTACATTGTGGACAACAAGCATTTCGCGGAGATCCGCCAGCAGTACGTCGAGCACGTAACAAAGATGTTCGTCCTCGCCGGCGACACCCCTGAGAAGGCAGCCAAGGAAGCCGCTGACGTTCTGGAGATTGAAACCGCGCTGGCCAAGGCCTCAACGAGCCGCACCGACCTGCGCGACCCGGCGAACCGCTACCACATTTACACCGTGGCCGACTTCCAGAAGCTGACCCCGGATTTCGATTACTCGATCTATTACAAGGCCGTGAAGGTGCGCCCCTTCGACACGCTGAACGTGGCTACGCCAGACTTCTTCAAGGGGCTGAACGAGCTGATCGCGAAAGAACCAGTCGAGGCCTGGAAGTCGTACTTCCGCTGGCACGCATTGCACGGCGCGGCCAGCAACCTGCCGAAGGCCTTTTTCGACGAGAACTTTGCCTTTTTCGGAAAAACACTGGCCGGACAGAAGGAACCCACGCCGCGCTGGAAGCAGTGCAGCAGCATGACCGACCGCGCGCTGGGCGAGGCGGTGGGCCAGGACTGGGTGAAGAAGAACTTCCCGCCCGCGGCCAAGGCCAGCATGGACCAGTTGGTGGCCGCCCTGGAGAAGTCCCTGGGCGACGACATCAAGACCCTGCCCTGGATGACCGACGTCACCAAGAAGGCGGCTGAAGAGAAGCTGGGCATGATCCGCAACAAGATCGGTTACCCGGAGAAGTGGCGGGACTATCGGGCGCTGAAGGTTGAGCGCGACGACCTGATCGGCAACCTGCACCGGAACACGGTCTTCGAGCGCAACTGGGAGCTGAACCATCTGGGCAAGCCGGTGGACGAGAAGGAGTGGGGCATGACGCCGCCCACGGTCAACGCTTATTACAACCCCTCGTTCAACGACATCAACTTCCCGGCGGGCATTCTCCAGCCGCCGTTCTTCGACTTCACCACCGACCCGGCGGTGAACTTCGGCGGCATCGGCGTGGTGATTGGCCACGAGATGACCCACGGCTTCGACGACGAGGGCTCGAAGTACGACGGGCTGGGCAACCTGCGCGAGTGGCAGACGGCTGAGGACCGCAAAGCCTTCACCGAGCGGACCGACTGCGTAGCCAACGAGTACAGCGGCTTTGAAGCGGCCCCGGCGCATGACGGCGTTTCCGCGCAGAAGCTGAATGGCAGGCTCACCCTGGGCGAGAACACGGCCGACAACGGCGGCCTGCGCATCGCCTACATGGCCTTGCTGGACACGCTTGCGGCGCAGGGCAAAACCATCAACGACAAGATCGACGGCTACACGGAGGAGCAGCGCTACTTCCTGGGCTTTGCCCAGGTGTGGTGCCAGAACCAAACGGAGCAGTCGGCTCGCCAGTCAGCGCTGGTGGACCCCCACTCGCCCGGCCGCTGGCGCGTCAACGGCTCTGTGCAGAACTTCGATCAGTTCGGCAAGGCCTTTGGCTGCACCAAGGGCCAGCCCATGTTCCCGGCGAGCTCCTGCCGGGTCTGGTAGACCAGGTTCGGGCCTTTATCCTTGGTTTGGAGCCGTGGCGTGTCTAAGTCACGGCTTCGGATCAGGGGCCGGAGGGCGCCAGGATCGGGCTGGCCGGCCGGGGCGGTCTCTTTCTCGGCGCATACGCGTTGACATTCCCCGTTGCTCGGGCGTCCAAACCGCAGCCGCGGAGCAATGAATCAGGGCTAGTCTGCCTGAAAGGCGAGGAGTTTTCGCCACGTTCGGGGCGGGACGGCCCAAAAATGCGTTGTTTTGCTCCGTCTCCAGCCGAAACTAGGCATAACCTGCCCTCGGCTTTTACAATGCAACAGGGACCCGTCCCAACCCAGCTCTGCTGTGGATCTAGCAAACCTGGCGGCACACGCCCGACCAGGATGAAGGAATCGCATGAAGTTCAGGAAATTTGGCAAGGCACTTCTGATGGGCGCCCTCTCTGCTGGCGTTATCCTCGGCGTTACGTCTTGCATCCAGGATTATTCGGTCGGTTATTTGTATGTGACAGGGACGGTGACGGCCCAGACCTCCGGGAACGGCATCATCTCCGGCTTCAAGATCGATCACAACACCGGCAAGCTGACCCCCATTAACGGACTGCCAGTCTCCTCCGGCGGCGCCAACCCGGTTCGGGCCGTCCTGCTCACCGGCAGCCGCTTTCTTTATGTTCTCAACCGGGGCGTGACCGCCTCCGGCGGCTCCAACTGCACCACCGCGGACCCTTGCCAGAACTCCAACATTACCCAGTTCGCGATCGGCGCCAACGGCATCCTCACGCCGCAGGAGACCTTCTACACTCAGGGCCTGAACCCGTTCCGCATCGTCGCCGACAGCTCGGGAAGCTTCATTTACGTGCTGGATCACGATTCGCTTTATAACGGCGCCGCGTCCAGCCCGGCGAATCAAAACCCGAACTGCGCGGCTGCCCTGACCGGCGCCACGACCTGCGGCGACATTACCGCTTTCAAGGTCGACTCGACCACCGGCAGGCTGGCTCTGGTCATCAATGCCCAGGTGACGGCGGCTGGCGGCGGCGCGGCACTGCCCTACTTCCCGGTTCCAGCCAATCCCATCGACTTTATTATGGCCAGCGGATACGTCCTCACCCTGAACGGGACTTCCGCCACGGCTTCCACCTCTTATCCATACACCGGCGGCGCAACCGTGTTCCCGTACAACTACAACGGCACCAACGGGCAGTTGACGGTGAGCCAGAACAGCGCCCAGACGCTGAATATCGCTAAGGGAACCGCCATCGTGGGCGGTGGCAGTTACATCTTCGTACTTGACAACGAAGCGCCCAACCCCAACCCCACAAGCGCGGTCAGCCAGATTCTGCCTTACACCGTCGGCAGCAGCGGCGCACTGTTGGCGGCCACCAGCGGCCCCATTCCTGATGACCCGAATCAATCCAACCCCATCTACCTGGTGGTGGAGAACAAAGGCAAGTGGTTCTATGTGGCCAACGAGGGGAATAATGCGACCGGCACGGGAACAGCCCAGAGCGGGCTTGCAGGCTACGTGCAGAACAGCCCGTTCCAGCCCACTGAAATGGCAGGAACGCCCATTGGTTTCGGCACCGGAGCCGGCCCGCAGTGCCTGGTCGAGGATCCCTCGGATCAGTTCTTCTATACGGCCAACTTCAACGATTCAAGCGTAACCGGTCAGTCGATCGACGAGAACGCCGGTACTCTCAGGCCACTTTCTCAGTCGACGAAGGCGCCCTCAGAGTACACGTTAACCGGGCCGCCCACCTGGTGCCTGGTGGATGGACGCACCAACTAAACCGCCGCTTGATGCAGATGTGCCTGGGGCGGAGGCTGGCCCCTGCTCCAGGCAACGATTGATCCGCAGTCTTCAAGAACGCAGCCGAATGCCGGACGCGATGTTTTTTATGGGGCGCCCTGGGGTTCGATTCCAAACCTGATTTTTGGGGGCCGGAACTTCTGGCCCACTGACGAAAGATGCGCATGAAGTTTAATAAATCGAGCCAGTTGCTGATGGTCTCCGCGGTTAGCCTCCTGGTGGCTGGACTGCTGACCGCCTGCGGTACGCTCACCACGGATTTCGTTTACGTGGCCAGCTCCAAGGCCGCGGGAGCCAACAACTATGGCGAGATCGACGTCTTCGAGATCAACTCGGTCTCCGGCGTGATGCGCCAGATTCCCAGTTCGCCCTTCCCCTCGGGCGGACGCAATCCGGTGGCAGAAGCCGTCTCTGCCGACTACGCGAATCTTTACGTGGTCAATCAGGACGACAACACCATTGTTCAGTTCATGATCGGCAACGACGGCAAGCTGTATCCACAGAACACCGTGAATACGCCCGGGATCTACCCGCTCGCCGTTGCCGTGAGCGGGACGAATCTGTTTGTCGTGGACACCTACCAGCCGCTGTCCACCTGCTCGAATGCTGACCCATGTTCGGGGTCTGTGGGCGTTTTTCCCCTCCTGCCGGCTTCCGGCACCGGCTCCAGCGCGACGCTCAGCGGCGCACCGGGAACGCCGCTCACCAATGCGAGCATCGGCGCGAACTATTGGCCGCTGACCCTGCTTGCTGCGCCCAGCCACGTAATCGTACCGACCGCAGTCAACGTCCTGAAATCGGGCGCGGAACTTTACGTTACGGCCTACGACGCCTCGGTAACGCCCAACGTCGGTTATGTCTTTGGTTTTGCTATTGCCTCCAGCGGAGCGCTCACACCCCTCAACGGCGGTGTGCCCTTTGCCGCGGGCGTCCATCCCTCGGCGATCGCCAGCGATTCCAGCAGCGCTTACGTTTATGTGACCGATGCCACAAGCGGCAATGTTCGCGGCTATTCGGTGAGTACTGCGACATCTAGCCTGGGCTTTCTGAACTCGTTGAGCGGCAGTCCGTTTCGGGCCGGCAATCAACCTTCCGCGATCGTCGTCGATCCCGAGTACCCGTATGCTTACGTCGCCAATGCGCTGGATGGCAACGTCGAGGCCTACTCGATCTCAAACGGCGTGCTCAGTTTCCTGGGCGGCTCCGCTACCCCTGTCACCTACGCCACAGACACGCAGCCGGTGGCCATCGGCATCGATCCATCGACCAGCCACTTTCTTTTCACCGCTAATTTTCTTAGCAACACCGTCTCCGACTTTGAGTTGAGTGCCACCGCCGGCACGCTCGTCAACACGCAACGCTCTCCTTACACCTCCAACGCCCAGCCGACGGCCGTGGCCGCTATTCCGCACGGCAGCACGCAGAAGTGATCTTGGGCAACGGCTTGCTGCCGGGCACTCTAGCAATACCCCGTACTGGGCTTTTACAATGCATACGGGGCAACCTAACGAGTTTTCTTTGGGCTCGTACTTGATCGCCCACGACGAAGGAAGCGCATGAAGTTCAGCAAATTGAGCCAGCTCATTCTGGTCTCTTCCATCGGCCTATTAGTGGCCACCGTTTTCACTGCCTGCGCGATCACAACCATCGATTATGTTTTCGTGGCCTGTTCCGCCGGCTCGGGAACCTCGAGCGACGGGCAGATCGAGACTTACGCGGTAGACTCCCAGTCCGGTGCACTGCGCACGGGAGACCCCGCCGTTTCTTCGGGCGGAGTGAACCCGGTTTCCATGGCCGTCACCTCCGACTATGCGAATCTTTACGTCGCCAACGCGGGAAACAGCACTATCGTCCATTTCGCCATCGGCCTTAACGGCGTTCTGACGCCGAAGGACACGATCACCACAAGCGGTACGCCCGTTGCCCTGGCCGTTAACACCGCGAATACGTACCTGTATGTTATCTCCGGACCCAGCCCCTCCGTGCTCACGGCCTATGCCCTCACCAGTGGCACGATCGGCTCTGCGGGTTCTCCGCAAACCCTCAGGCTCTACGGCAACTACGCTGCCTACTCCGGCGATGTCATTGTTCCCACCGGCCTGACCGTGCTGGCCAATAGTTCGGCTGTTTACGTCACGGCTTATGATCAGTCGGCCTACAATCCGGGCTGCACGCCCACGCCGGCTTGCACCCCCAGTGGTGCCAACCCCGGCTGGGTCTTTGGTTTCACCGTTGGCACAGGCGGAGTATTGACTGCGGGAGCCAACCCCTATCAAGCCGGTATCAAGCCTGCGGCCATAGCCGCAGATCCCACGAACCGTTATGCCTACGTGACCGATTACGCCTCCAACCAGCTGATCGGCTATGCGATTATGGGTGGCGATACCCTCAGTCCTCTCTCCAATGGCCCGTTCAGGACAGGGAACGAACCGACCGCCTTGACCATCGACCAGCGCGGCAAGTTCATTTATGTCACTAACTCGCTGGATTCCTCGGTCTCGCCCTATGCCATCGACTTGGCCACGGGAACTCCCACAGGCGCGGTAAGTGCCTCCGGCGTCGGCAGCAGCTCGACGGACACCCAGCCTGTCGCCATCGTGATCGACGCGGCGCTGGGCCGGTTTGCCTATACCGCCAACTACCTCGGCAACTCCCTCTCCGGCTTCCGCCTCGACCCGACTTCGGGCGCGCTGACGGCCACCCAGGCCACGCCGTACCCCACCGGGGCAAAACCCACCGCGGTGGTCTCCATTCCCCACGGCAACTATTCCACGCAGTCGGTTACCCCGTAGTTCTGGGATGGCTAGCCGCCAACCTTTGTCAGCAGAAAGCCCAGCCCTGTCGGCTGGGCTTTTTTGCTGCGCCAGGCTCCGGTCCGGACAGCCAGGTCGGGGTTCGCGGGCTTGCGGGGCAGGGCATGAAAGGCTGCGGAGAACTCATTTTCTGTCTTGAGCCCCTGTCCTGCTTTACGCCGCCATCCACTTGCGCAGTTGCCGCTGTGCCGGCTTCTCCACCAGGTGCAGCGCCGCCACAGCCAGCGCAATGAGCACCACGTAGCTGATCCACGGGTCGAAGCGGCTCAGGCCCAGCCGGTCCAGCATATGCGTGTGGTGAATCAGGTTCCAAAGGTTGAAGTGGAGCAGATAGAGGCAGTAGCTGGCCTCGCCCACAAAGACCAGCGGGCGCCAGCCCAGCGCAGTGGCTAGCGGGTTCTGCCCGGCCAGGCCCAGCACGATGCAGCCGAAGAGCGGCATCAGCAGGCCATCGTGCATGATGGCGTAAGGAACCAGCGGCCCCAGCGTCAGCAGGCCATAGATGCTGGCAAAGCCGCCCAGCCCTAGCCAGAGGCGCAGATGGCTAGCGCGCGGGATCAACTCGTCCAGTTCGGCCAGCATCACGCCAAAGATAAAGCTGGCTACGTGCGCATAGGGAGTATATTTGAGCGCCCACAGCCAGTGTCCGTAACTGAAGCGGTCCGGATGCGCAATTCCGTCCGGATTGAAGACCATGTAGAGCGCGCCGGGAATCAGGCCCAGCACCCATATCCCGGCCATCTTCCAAAGGTGCGGCACAACGCGCTCGGGCCGCTTCCAGCGGGCCAGCCAGGGAAAAATCACGTAGTAGAACGACTCGGCCGACATCGTCCAGGCCGGCGTATTCAGGAAGGTGGCGATGGCCGGAATCCAGCCCTGCAGCAGCAGCGGCGTGAGCACCATGCCCGTCCAGAACATTCCATGCGTGTGGCTGCCGTATTCCTTGCCCAGCGTTCCCCAGCTCAACAGCAGGCTGAGCAAGTAGATGGGATAGATGCGCGTGAACCGCGCCTTCCAAAAGCGAACCAGGTCCAGCTCCCCGGCCCGCGCCCGCGCGTTGTAGTTATAGCCGAGCACGAAGCCCGAGAGCAGAATGAAGTAGCTCACCGAGACGTAGCCGGCGTTGACCACCGGCGCCAGCCAGCCAAACCACTGTGGATTGGAAAAATGGAAGAGGACGATGTTTACGGCCGCAAAACAGCGCAGGCCCGTCAGTGCATTCAGCCGCGCTGGCTTAGGGGTATCCACTGGCTGTTAGACGCCTCCGTGCGAAAGATAGCTGACAGCGGACGGCATCCAGTTGACAGCGAAAAAGAAGCACCGGCAAGGGGAAGTTGCCGGTATTGAACTGTCGGCCGTGTTACGCCGTCACCAGCGATCCAACCTTTTCGCCCAGCACCACCCGCCGGATATTCCCCGGCTGGTTCATGTTGAAGACGATCAAGGGCAGGTTGTTGTCCTTGCACAGGCTTACGGCGGTCAGGTCCATCACCTTCAGCCCCTGGCGCAAAATCTCCATGTAGGTAATCTCGTCGTACTTGACCGCATCCTTCACCAGCACCGGGTCGGCGCTGTAGATGCCCTCGACCTTGGTGGCCTTCAGCAGCACGTCGGCCTTGATCTCCATCGCACGCAAGCTGGCCGCTGTATCCGTGGAGAAGAAGGGATTGCCGATGCCCGCGGCGAAAACCACCACGCGGCCCTTTTCCAGGTGGCGCACGGCCCGGCGGCGAATGTACGGCTCAGCCACCTGGTTCATGAACATGGCGCTCATCACGCGGCACTGCACGCCGCGCTTTTCAATTGCGTCCTGCAAGGCGATGGCGTTGATGATGGTGGCGAGCATGCCCATGTTGTCGGCGCTCACCCGGTCCATCTCTTTGGCCTGCTCGGCCACGCCGCGGAAGAAGTTGCCTCCGCCCACGACGATGCCAATCTCCACGCCCAGAGCATGCACATCGACGATCTCGCCGGTAATCTCGGCGACCTTGTCGGTGTCCAGGCCAAACCCGCGTGAACCAGCCAGTGCCTCACCCGAAAGCTTCAGTACAATCCGTTTATACATACCTTTTCGAGTATCGCATATTAACCGCGACAGGGGGTCTGGAAGCAGGAGGCGCTTAATTGTTGATTATTTTCAGGGAGCGGCTCAGAATGGGTAAAAAATAGGAGGTGTTTCGCTATGGCTTCCGCCGCAATCGACCCCAGGCAACAGGCGCACAATTTGATTGACCGTCTAGCTCCTGGACAGGTCTGTGCCCTTGTCGGGCTGCTCGAAACCATGCTCGATCCCGTGGCTCGGAGCCAGGCGAACGCGCCTGGCGTGGGCACTGAGATCAGCGAGAAACAAGCCCTTGCAGCCGCATCCTCCAAGGAATGGCTGAAGAAAAACAAAGGCATTCCCAACGAAGCGGTTCTTGCCGAGTTACGCCTCAAGTCCAAAGACCTTCGCTGACCGGAGTCCGCGTTTGTCCATCGTAGGCGCCTGCCTCAGGGCAGGTGCTGGGGCATCCCTGTTTTAGTGTTTGGCCACGCATTCTCCGCCCGCGCGTCGAGTTGGCGATGGAAGCGGATCAGCGCGATCCACTGACCGTTGTCTTCCTGCTTCCAGACCAGGTCCCCGTGGAGTTCGCGGGCGATCTCTTCGGGCAGCAGGTCGTAGTGGAGGCCGAAGTAGCGCTCATCCATTGCCCTGCTCTTTGGCCCCAGAGTGAAAAGCGGCGAAGACGGGTTGTCCTTGGTGCTGAAGACCAGAGCTGCAGAGTATTTTTCCGGCTCCTGGGCGGCGCGGGCAACCTCGCTGGCGGTGAAGTCTCCGACAGGACAGACGGCGAAGGGCCGGCTGAGGTAGCCCAGCTCGGGGCGGACGAGTTCATCGGTCACAGGCCATGCGGAGAGCACGCTCGAGCCGGGATAGCGGGCGCTGAGCTGCCGGATGCCGGCCTGATGAAGACGAATGACGTGGGCATAGGTGAGGTTGTCTTCCGGGGCAAAGCCGTAAGGGGGATTGATGAACAGCCCCAGGATGAAGGCCACCGCGGAGATGACGGCCAGCGCCTGCCAGTAACGAACGCGGCGGTAAAAGGTGGTGACGGCCACCAGCAGTAACAATGGGTACATCGGCAGCAGGTAGCGGGTCAGCAGCGCGCCTCCCAGAACGCTGAAGAGGACGGCATTCGCCAGCAAAAGAAGAAAAATGCGGCGCAGCGCAAGAGGCGCGATGCCGAGGCGATCTGAGTCGGGTCGGGCCTCGTTGTCAGCGCCGGATTCCTCGGCTGAAAACTGATCTCTGATCCCTGATTCCTGATCGCTGTCGGGACGAGGCTCGAAGAGCAGGGCGGCGAAGGCCATCCCCACCGGCACAAAGAGATTCATGTGCGCGGTCAGATGGAGGACGCGGTGCAAGAAGGCGCCCATGATGCGCAGCGGCGTCAGGTTGGCCTGGGCGTTGTAGCGCAGGAACTCAGGATTGCCGAAAAGAAAGCCGGTCTTCGAGTAGTGAAAGGCGTACCACGCAGCCAGCGGCAGCGCGCAACCGGCGAGCCATGCGGCCTCGCGCCAAAGCCGGATGCGGGCCATTCCAGGGGCGCGGTAGCTTTCAAAGAGGTTGATGGCGGCCAGCGTGAGCGGAATGATGATGGCCGTTTCCTTGGAGAGCGCGGCCAGGGCAAACCATGCCGCGGCGGCCCAGGGCTTGCGGGGCAGTTCCCGGTTCAGAACAGGCAAGGCGTAGACCAGCCCCCAAAGCGTGCAGGCGGCGGCGAAGATATCGGCGTGGGCCAGTGTGCTTTGCGCGAACCAGATGGGGTACAGCGCGGTGAGAGCCACGGTCCAGAAGGCGACTGCGGACACACCCACCAGGCGCATGGCCAGCCGCCAAACCGCCGTCAGGCCAAGCGACGCCATCATCAGCACTGCCAGGCGCGTGACGATGGGGCTAAAGCCGAAGGCCTTCCACCACAGCGCCAGATAAATGCTGGGCAGCGGCGGATGGGCGTTGGTCAGCGTGGTGATGGGAATCAGAGAGCCAGTGCGGAAGAAGTCCCAGGCAGCGGGGATGTAGTAGCCGGCCTCGTCCCAGTAGTAGGGCAAGCCGAGCAGGGTGAAGTGGGAGGCATAGAGCGCCGCCAGGATGACCGGGAAGATCATCCAGACGGGAGCCGGCGCGTCCAGCCGCGGCCAGAATAATCTTTTCCAGCGCAAAAGATTGCTCCTCTAGTTGATGGGCCCCTGCGGGAAGTTGTGGCTTTGCGGTTCCAGATTGAGCGTGCCGAAGGCCGCCTCGTACTGAGCCAGGTTCTGCCCCAGCATGTTCCACAGGGCCTTGGCCTGCTGCGGGCTGAGAAAAATTGCATTCTGATTGCGGATGGTGATCTGGTCGGGGGCGTCGCTCGAGGCCAGACCGAAGACCAGTTGGAAGTCCCAGACGCTGACGCGGATCTGGACGCTGTTGGCGTAGGACTCGCGGTAGTCGGGGGTCTGGACGAGGTTCATTTGCGGCTGCTGCGCGGATGGACTCATGGTTACTCCAGATTACTCCGGCCGGGCAAAACAGGTGCGAGGATGGTGCGAAAGGGGGGACTCGAACCCCCATGGATTGCTCCGCCAGATCCTAAGTCTGGTGCGTCTGCCAATTCCGCCACTTTCGCGCTTCGTCCAAATCAATCACTACGCACTACATACTAATCTGCTCTATTTTCTTTATCTTCGCACATGAACTGCCAGTGCCGCTCTGGTCACCACTCCATTTGACGGCACGAGCCGGTCCACGGACAACTCCGCGTGCTCCAGGTTGGCGGGTACACTTTTCCCGCAGTCCTTCGCCGACTCCGCCGGGCTGCACCGGTCGCGGGGCAGATCCACAGAGCACCTCCAGTTTGCGCCATTTCAGCCTCTCAGATGTTGATGAGACTGGTTCTGGTTTTTCCCCGTTGCCTCACTGCGCATCCGGACAGGGTAGCGCCGGGTGAATTCAGCCTTGTAGTCCTTGGACGTGCGGTCGTAGCTCACTTGGAGGGAATACAACTGTAGCATTAGGGACCTCCTCACAAGTCCCCAATCCTCGGCCAGTTTGAATAAAATCGCAGGCGTGTCATTGCCAGCCGCCTCCCAGCGCGCTATACAGTTGCACAATCGAGAGCGCTTCCTGTTCCTGGGCAACGGCCAGGTTGAGCTGGGCGGAGTAGTAGTTGCTGTCGTTGGTGAGTACTTCCAGATAACTCGTCGAACCGGCGTTGTAGCGAAGTTTCGCCAACCTTGCCGCATCCTCGGCAGCCGCGGTTACTTTTGCTTCCTGCTCGCGGTATTCCCGGTACTTCTGGAGTCCGATCAACGCATCCGATACGTTTTGGAAAGCTTGCCGTATCGTGCGCTGATAGGTAATTACTTGCTCCTGCTTCTGTGCTTCGGAAAGCCTCAGGTTATTGTGAAGCCTGCCCGCGTCGAAAATGATCTGCGTTAGGTTTCCGCTTGCCATCCATAACATGCTCTTACTATCGACCAAGGCCTTAAGCTGGTTGCTATAAGTGCCGCCTTCCGCCGAGAGAGAAAGTTGCGGAAACAACTGAGCCTTGGCCGCGCCGACGTTGGCATTCGCCGCCACCAATTTCGCTTCGGCCTGCTGAATATCAGGCCTGCGCTCCAGTAACTGCGAAGGGATTCCCGCTGGGATTGGTTCGGGTTGAGGCCAATTCATCACCGTTGTATCGCGGGCGATAGGGCCTGGATTGCGCCCCAGCAGAATACTGATGCTGTTCTCTTCCTGCTCGATTTGCCGTTCCAGATTGGGGATTGCGGCGGCCGCTGCGTACCGCAACTCTTCAGCTTGGCGAACATCCGCCAGGGTGGCCGATCCTCCTTGCTCCAACGCCTCTGTCAACTGCAGCGACTCCTTGCGCGCCTCGAGCGTTTGCTTCGTGATCTCCAGTTCTGTGTCCAGTGTCCGTAACTGAAAATACGCTGTGGCTACGTTCTCAACCACAGTGCTGAGAATCATCCGGCGCCCCCACTCCGTGGCCAGCAACTGCGCGCGCGCGGCCTCGGTTTGCCGCCGGTACTGGCCCCAGAAATCCAGGTTCCATGCCGCTGAGAGCGTAATTCCACCCGCGTAATAGCGCGATTCGCCGCCGCTGCTGCCATTGCTACTGCTTCCGGAGTTCAGGCCGCTCAACAGGCTGTTGGGAATTCCCAGGGCTGTATATGAACCGCCGCCGCCTACAGTCGGAAATTGCTGGGAGCGTGTAATTCCGACTGCATCTTGTTCTTCCAGTACGCGCTGTGCCGCGATCTTGACGTCGGAATTATTTGCCAGAGCTTCACGAATCAATTGCTGCAATGTTGGGTCTCTGAAAACTTCGGCCCATTTCGCATCGCCCAGGCTTTCTGTGGGAGACCCGATTTTATCCGGTGCGGGAGTATCCAGCGCGGGGGCCTCCCCACGAAAACCGCCGGGGAGATCCACGGCGGGGCGCGCATATTTCGGCCCGAGCTTGCACCCCGTAAGCGCCAGCATCAACAGCAGACCGAGTGAGAGTTTTGAGGCTCGCATCAGAGGTTCTTTCCCTTCTGCTCCGTCTCTGTTGGGAGCGCTTTCTGTTGATGAGTGAAGCGCAGTGAGAGCCGCTCGAAGAGAGTGAATGTTACAGGAACCAGGAAGATGGCAATGCAGGTTGCCGCCAGCATTCCTCCGATGACTGTTGTTCCTAACATGCGGCGTCCCTGCGCGCCCGCGCCCTGGGCAATCCACAATGGCACGCAGGCCAGAAGGAACGCGAAGGATGTCATGATGATGGGGCGCAACCGCAGCCTCGCGCCAGCTAGTGCCGCGTCCGTCACATTTTTTCCGCGGTCATGCTCCAGTTTGGCGAACTCCACGATCAGGATGGCATTTTTTGCGGCCAGCCCAATCAGCATCACCAATCCAATCTGTGCATAAACGTTGTTCTCCATGTGGCGCGACCAGAGAGCTAAATAGCCGCCGAACATCGCAATCGGCGTACTCAGAAGCACGCTGAAGGGCAAGCTCCAGCTTTCATAAAGCGCCGTGAGGATTAGAAAGACAAATAGCAGCGACAGGCCAAAGATTTGTGTGGAAGATGCACCCTTCGCCGCCTTCTGTTCCTGATAACTCATGCCCATGTAATCAAATCCCATCTCCGAAGGCATGGTTTGGGCGAACACATCCTCCAGCGCTCTCATGGCCTGCCCGGAACTGTAGCCTGGAGCGGCGGCGGCCATGATCTGAGCGGATGGGTATTCGTTGAAGCGCATGGTGAACTCAGGCCCCGCGATCGGCTTGATGGTTGATACGGCATCCAGGGGAACCATGTTTCCGCTCGGATTCGTCACGTAGAATTGCCCGATGTTTTTGGGGTCTGTCCGGGAACTGCCCTCCGCTTCCACATAGACCTGCCACTGACGGCCGAAGCGGTTGAAGTAGTTCACCAGGTAGCCGCCCATGAAGGTCTGCATGGTCGTATGCACATCACTGATGCTAACGTGTTGCCGCATGACCTTTTCCTTATCGACGTCCACGTAGAGCTGCGGAACATGAGGAACAAATGTTGTGAAAACGGATGCCAGTTCCGGACGCTTGCGCGCCGCGGCAAGAAACGCATCTGTATTTTCCGCAAGGAAATCGCCGCCTTTTCCGGAGCGGTCTTCCAGAACGAAACTCACGCCGCCAGACATGCCAACTCCGGGGATGGCGGGTGGAGCAATCACAAAAGCAGTGCCATCCTGAACCGTTGATAGACTCTGGTTCAAATGATCCTGAATTGCTTTTACCTGCAGATTCGCTGCGTGGCGAGTGTTCCAGTTGGTCAGCTTGGCGAAAAGGATGGCGGTGTAGGTGTTTTCGGTAGAGCTGATGACGTCAATACCGCTGCCGCCGCCCACGGCTTCCACGCCCGGCGTGTGACGAAGGATATCCGCTACTTTGTCGGCAGCTTCGGAGGTGCGTTGCAATGAGGCCGATTGCGGCAGTTGCAGGCGGACCAGGACATATCCCTGGTCTTCATCTGGCACGAAGGAGGTTGGCAGCCGGCCGTTGATGAGCCACGCGGCGGCAGCCACCAGGACGAGGAAGAGCATGCTGAACGCGCTTCTGCGGATCATCAGCGCAGAGTATTTGACGTAGCCGTTTTGCGCTCGCGCGAAGGTCTTGTTGAACCATTCAAAGAAGCGGGCGAATGGACCATGTACCTTTCCTGGCTTCAGGAGAATGGCGCAGAGCGCCGGACTCAACGTAAGAGCATTGAACGCGGAGAAGATTACGGAGACGGCGATGGTCACCGCGAACTGCTGGTATAACCTTCCCGTAATGCCCGGAATGAAAGCCGTCGGAATGAATACGGCAGATAGAATCAGGGCGATGGCAATAACCGGGCCCGACACCTCCTTCATGGCTTTCAGCGCGGCGTCCCGCGGCGAAAGCCCCTCCTCGATGTGGCGCTCCGTCGCTTCCACGACGATGATTGCATCGTCGACCACCAGGCCGATGGCCAGAATCAGTCCAAACAAGGACAGCGTATTAATGGAAAAACCCAGCATCGGAAAAACAATGAATGTGCCGATCAACGAAACCGGCACTGCTGCCAGGGGGATGAGAGCCGGCCGCCATCCTTGCAGAAAGATATACACCACAAGAATGACCAGGGCCAAAGACTCAAATAAGGTGAGAATGGTCTCGTGCAAACCGGCCGTGACCGCGTCGGTGGTATCCACCAGAACGTGGTACTGAAGGTCTTTTGGAAAGCGCTTGGAAAGTTCGTTGAGTCTTGCACGCACTCTCGCCGCCGCTTCCACGGCGTTCGATCCTGGCAACTGGTAGAGGGCAAAAACCCCCGCGGGGCTGCCGTTGTACATGCCTTTAATGCTGTAGTTCTGGGAACCTAATTCGATACGCGCAACATCCTTGAGGCGAAGGATTGATCCATCCGGATTGGCGCGAATCACAATATTGCCGAACTGCTCCGGAGATTCCAGCCTGCCTTGCGAGAGAACGGTATAGGTGTAGTCCTGGCCCCTGGGTACAGGCTCTCCGCCGATCTGCCCGGCAGGATTGACGGTGTTCTGACTTTGCATCGCCTGGACGATCTCTGGAACCGTCACCGCCAGCTTGGCCAGTTTCTCCGGTTGCACCCAGACGCGCATGGCGTAGTCTCCGCCAAATGTTTGCACGCGGCCCACGCCGGGAACGCGCGCCAGTTCATCTTTCAGGTTGATGTTGCCGTAGTTGATAAGGAAGTTCTGGTCATAGGTGCCTTGTGGCGAGTCAAGTGCGATTACCATCAAGGGCGAAGTCAGGGACTTCAGTACTTGCACTCCGCTCGCATTGACCTCGGGCGGCAATTGAGGAGTAGCCTGGGAAACGCGAAGTTGCGTGAGAATCTGATCGGTATTCGGGTCCGTCTTCACATCGAAATCTGCAAACAGAAGTGTCGCGCCGTTGTTCGAATTAGTGGAGTACATGTAACTCATGTTGTCCACGCCGTTGATCTGGCTCTCGATTGGCGTCGCGACCGACTGCTCCAGCGTTTTTGCGTCGGCTCCTGGGAAGATGGCTTGCACAAAAATCTCGGGAGGTACGATCTCCGGGTATTGTGCAACCGGCAGGCTGACCATCGCGACGGTCCCGACAAGGACCATCAGAATGGAAATAACAATCGCGATCGTCGGATGGTTGATGAAAAATTTTGAGATCATTCGTCACCTTCAGGCTGTGTTTTCGCGATTGTTGGAGTGACGGTCATTCCATCCCGCACCTTGGCGTTGCCCTCTGAAATCACTTGCTCTCCGGCATTCAGACCAGACTCGATGATCCACAGAGTGCCCGCGCGCTCCCCGGCTTTTACCTTGCGGATGGAGACTTTGTTGCTTCCGTCCACAACGGCCACTTGATAAGTCCCCTGTAACTCGGTAACGCAGCGTTGAGGAACGAGAATGGCGGAGCGGTTAATGGAAGTGGCCGCGTGGACCCGGCCAAACTGACCGGGGCGAAGGATATTTCCCGGATTTGGGAATGTGGCGACCAGCCGGATGGTGCCTGTTTGTGGGTCGACTTGCCGGTCTGCAAAAATCACTTTGCCCCTATGCGGATATTTCGTGCCGTCGGAAAGCTCCAACTGCAAGTCCATCGCTTTGGTGCGGCTCGGGGCGCTCTCTCCGGCCTGCTGTTTTGACCCGCTGCTGAAGCGCATATACTCCTGCTCGCTGATGGCGAAATAAACCTTGATGGGGTCCACTTTTGAAACGGCGGTCAGCGGTGTGCCCGGCGCAACCAGGTTTCCCACCTGCGTGGTGGCGATACCGGCAATGCCATCGGTGAGCGAGCGGACATGAGTAAAGTTCAGGCTGATCTGCGCCTGCTCCACCGCTGCTTCCGCTGCCTGCACAGCGGCTTTGGATTGCCGCTCATCCGCAATCTCTGCGTCAAGCTGACTCTGTGCAATGGCGCGTTGCTGCGTGAGGGGAGTGTCACGCTTCACATTGATTTCTGTGAGCGCCAGCCTTGCCTCGGCCTGCGCCAGTTGCGCTTTGGCCTGATCCAGATTGGCTTGGAATGTTTGCGGATCGATCTGGAAGAGCACCTGGTCTTTATGGACGTAAGAACCTTCGCGGTAAAGCTGCTTGATAAGATAACCAGCTACTTCAGGCTGAATCTGCGCATTCACAGAACCGTCGAGCGTGGCAATCCAATCTCCATACACAGGTACGTCCTGCTGCATCGCTTTGACCACCTGCACGGACATGGGAGGGGGCGCCACGGCTGGCGGCTTCCGCTCACAGCCTGAAAGCCCTATCAAGGAAAGAGCCATACCCGTGACGCAAAATGCCGCCATACTTCCAGACGTGCGACGCCAGCTTTGGCCCATCCCTGGGGCGTGAATACTCAGCAGGGAGGCCGGAACCAGATCTCCCACGGTAGTCGAGTTATTGCGACAATTCATCAAGATAACCTTCCTATTGCTTTTTGCAAATCATCCGATTGGGATGAAGCGATCACATCGCCCCGAAGTCTTTTCGGGAGAACAATTGCTTCCTGTACATGAGAATTGTTTCTAACTGAATCCTTACTTCTCACGAGGGAGAACCTCGCGGCTTGGACAATGGAGGAAGAGCATCTTGCCGCGCTTTCTCGCTCTTGTTGCCAGGCGAAATCGGTGCGTCCACCTTAGCGGCGGTTGTACGGCACAGGTGCAGGCGTCGGCAGAGGTCTCTGCCGTAAGCATTTTCTGTAATGAATCTCGCTCCCAGCCGGTTCATCCAAAACAGCGCCTCTTCCCCGAGCGAATCCACATAGAAGACATTTTCAATATCGAAAACACACTTTTTCCCAGGGCGAATCCGGTGGATAACACGAATCAGTTCTTCCACCCACTCTCCCGCCAGACGCCCTTCCAGAATGAACAACGGATCGTCTTCGCGGGTTGGCATTGTAATTCGCAGCACGCCTGTCTATCGGCACGTGGGTGACCATTTGCCGCGAAATTCTTTACTCGTTGAATCAAATAGAGATAGGCGTCTTGGACTGATCGGGCGAGAGCGCATCTGACTGCCGGCATATCGGCAGTTGCCGACAGAGCGGCAGCGAAGTTACGGCAGGATTCAAGATAAGAGAGGGGGATTCACAGCAGCGCGTCTGCAACGAAGGATGAGTTTGATTTTCCCCGAGAGGCTGAAAGGGGCACGCAATCGAGACAACTCCGTCGCGTCAGGAGTATTCCGTCTTCAATATTTCAAGCCGCTGCATCTTGCTTTGGAGTGTGGTTCGTTTCAGGCCCAGCCGTTCTGCCGCGCCGCCACTCCCAGAGAGTTTCCCCTGGGCTGCACGCAACGCCTGCACGATTGCCTCGCGCTCGGTTGACTGCAATGTTGTACTTGGTGAGTGATTGGGCAGCAGGCTTCGTCTCAGTTCTGAAATGGGCGCGGCCAGCGTTTCATCCCGTGTAAGGATTACGGAGCGTTCAATGAAGTTCTGAAGCTCACGCACATTACCCGGCCAGGACCAATCCATCATGGCCTCCATTGCTTCACGCGGAAGGATACGAATGGATTTTCGCATCCTGCGCGAAAGCAGTGAGACAAAGTAATGAACCAGAAGCGGGATATCTTCTCGCCTCTCCCGCAGCGGCGGAATCTGAATGGGAAAGACGTTGAGCCGGTAGTACAGGTCCTCGCGGAACTCTCCTTTGCTGACCATGGCGGGTAAGTCGCGGTGAGTTGCCGCAATCAGCCGCACGTCCACTTTGATGGTTCTGTTGCTGCCCAGCCTTTCAAACTCCCTTTCCTGCAGTACACGCAGGAGCTTTGGTTGAAGATCGGGATCGATGTCTCCAACCTCGTCCAGAAACAGGCTGCCTTGATGAGCGAGTTCGATTCGCCCCCGCTTCTGCGTTAGAGCGCCGGTGAAAGCGCCTCTCTCGTGTCCGAAGAGTTCGCTTTCCATCAATCCCGACGGAATTGAGGCACAGTTCAATCTCACAAATGTCCGGTCCCGCCGCGAGCTTAGATTGTGGATGGCGCGCGCGATCAGTTCCTTCCCGGTGCCTGTCTCGCCCATCAGCAATACTGTGGAATCCGTGGGCGCAACGATGGACACTTGTTCCAGCACCTTGCGCAGAGCGGGACTCCTCCCGACGATATCTTCAAAGTTGTACTCCGACTGGATTTCCGACTCCAGATAGAGTCGCTCGTCTTCCAGCCGGTTGCGCGAGATGTTCAGGCGCCCGTATGCCAGGGCGTTTTCCAAGGCAAGTGAAATCTGGTTGCCTACTTGTGCGAGCAGATCGAGGTCAAGCTGGCTGAAGGCATCCTTTTCCCGGCTTCCAAGCGCGATAACCCCCAGGGGATTCGCCGAGCCCATAAGCGGAACGCCGGCGATGCTGATAATCGACTCGGCAAGCAGGGGGCGTGATATCAACTCTGGTAACGCCTCAATTTCTCTCCGGCCAAATACGGTCGGCACCCTGGTCCGGATGCTTTCCAGATCCATCTCCCCGAGATTGGGAACGGGAACATCAGTGAGAAATCCTTGGCGTCCGGGAAAATCGAGCGCGATGCATTGAAGTTGATTCGAGCCTTCCTCAAAAAGCCAGAATCCCGTGAAGGCATTTTTGAAGAACTCGCGAACCGATATCGACGCTGCTCGAAAGAGTTCATTCACATCGAGGTGTGTGATGATGTGGTTATTGATCTTCAGCAGGAGGTTTAATCTGTCGCGCTCACGTTCGAGTTCCTGTCGATATGCCTCCGCTGCCTCAAGCGCGAGAGCACTTTCCAGCGCAACCGAAACATGCGCGGCAACTGAGCCCATCAGCTCAATATCTGCCGCGCTGAAGTGTTTGCCGTCAACGGTCCCAAAAATCAAAACACCCAGTTTTCTTCTGGAGCTGGAGACAGGGAAAATATAAGCATCCAGGATGCCTTTGAGGCTAATTGTCTCTGCGAACTGCGGAATCTTTTGCAACTCCTGCCGCGCATTGATAAGGAACGGCTCTTGCTTCTCCAATACCTGTACGATCGCCGTGTTTCCAATAGGCACTTCCGTGCCGACCGCGATGCCGGGATCATAACTGCCCAACTCCACGGCATATAGTTTCGCGGTCTCCGCATGTTGGTTCAGCAGCAGCAGGGCAATCGAATCGAACGGAACAATCCTGGACAGCAGAGCCGATATGCTGTGCAGGACCGCGGGAACATCCGGCTGGGAGGCAATCGCCGTCGAGACGCCCAGCAGCGCGCGGTATCTGCTTCCCTCCCGTGGATCCGAATCGCTTCTGCCGTTCATTCTCTCCACCTCTGACGCAACTCACCAGCTCTGCCGGCCGCGGAAGGATGAAACTTGCGTTGATCTCCGCCCTCGGCTAACTCGCTAATTCGCCAATCCCGCGCAACGGGGCTGACTCGCTGCATTGAACAGAACATCCTCCGCAAATCTTTCATCCAGATTGTTCAACTTGCAGAACTACCGGAATCTTGTTTCTCAATTTCCTAGTTGAACAGGTCCTTCATCTTCTCGATCAGGCCGTGGGATGTGGGCTTGTTTTCCACGGCCAAGGACTCGGCGAGTTGGCCGACCAGATCGCGCTGGGCGCGGGAGAGCTTGCGCGGAATCTCCACCATCACCTTCACAATCAGGTCGCCGACGCCCCTGTCGTTGAGGAAAGGAACGCCCTGGCCGCGCACGCGCAGCTCCTTGCCGCTCTGCGTGCCCTCGGGAATCTTCAGCTTGACCGGGCCGCCGAGGCCTGGAATCTCGATCTCCGCGCCGAGAGCAGCCTGGGGAAAGCTGATGGGGATGACACAGCGCAGGTTGTGGCCATCGCGCTGGAAGAATTCGTGCTCCCGGATGGAGAGCACCACATAGAGGTCGCCCGAGGGCGCGCCGGAGCGGCCGGCATCGCCTTCGCCGGCGTAACGGATGCGGGTTCCCTCCTCGACGCCGGGCGGCACCTTGACGTTGAGCTTGAGTTCTTTGGTGACGCGAGTTTCGCCGCGGCAAGCCGTGCAGGGGTCGCCGATGACCTGGCCTGTGCCGCGGCAGGCGGCGCAGGTGCGCGCCACGGTGAAAAAGCCCTGCTGGTAGCGAACCTGTCCCCGGCCCTGGCACTGGAAACAGGTCGAGGGTCCGCGGCCGGAGGCGCTTCCGCGGCCATGGCAGGCCTCGCAGCTCTCCAGGCGGCGGATCTTCACCTCGGTTTCGTAGCCGAAGATGGCGTGCTCGAAGTCGATGGTCAGGTCGAAGCGCAGGTCGTCGCCGCGCTGCTGGCGGGTGGCGCGGGGTTGGCCGCCGCCCGCTGAGAACATCTCGCCGAAAAGGTCGCCGAAGATGTCGCCGATGTCCACGCCGCCGGCGAACGGCCCGCCAAAGCCCTGGCCAGCCGCCCTGACGCCTTCAGGGCCGTAGCGGTCGTAGGCGGCGCGCTTATCGGCGTCGCTCAACACTTGATAGGCCTCGCTGGCCTGCTTGAAGCGTTCCTCGGCGGCATGGTTGCCGGGGTTGCGGTCAGGATGGTACTTGAGCGCCTGCTTGCGGTACGCGCTCTTCAATTCCTGGTCGCTCGCTTCGCGCGATACGCCCAGGACCTCGTAATAATCAGATTTGCTCACTCTTGTATGAACTCACTCACTTGTTTGTTTTGGATTGGAGGCCACGCGCACCAGCGCCGGCCGCAATAGCCGCCCGTGCAGCTTATAGCCGCGGCGGATTTCTTCGGCCACATGCTGATCGGGCAGGTCGTCGCGCTCGACCGTGCCGAGCGCTTCATGGCAGTGGGGGTCGAACTCCACTCCCAGCGCGGGAATCTCCGTCACATGCAACTGGCGCAGAACATCTTCCATCTGCTTCACGATCAACTCGACGCCGGAACGCAACTGCTCAGCCGTGCCGGAGGCCTTCAGTGCCAGCTCAAAATGGTCCAGCACCGGCAGGAACTTCTCCACTACGTCGGCAACGGCGTAGTCGCGATCCGTGCTCCGCGCGCGCTCTGACCGCTTGCGGGCGTTCTCAAACTCCGCCTGTAGCCGGGCCAGCCGGTCGAGCAATTGGTCGCGCTCGGTCTTGAGCTGGTCGAACTCCGCGCGAGCGACGGGCGCTTCATCACTCGTTTCCGGCTCCGCCTCTTGTGTTGGCATTTCGATTACGGAGCTTTCGGCAGCCGCTGCGGCCGCCTCCTCCGACAAGGTCAACTCTGTTTCCTGTTCTGGCATCTTCCTACGCAATCTCCGAAAAAACTCTCTCTTCTGTTTCAATGATAAATTCCACGGCAAGCGCCGACTTCTCTCTTACTGATCGGGAGCGGCGCAACTTCCGATGAAGGCTTGTCAGCGCTCCCGGACCCTGGAACGATTCTTCAGTTAACTGTGGCGTTTCCAGCGCCATACGAGCTGGCTTCAACTTTCACCCCGGCGAGCGCAAATCCCTCTCCGGAAAAGAGAAAAGCCGCTCAGCGGTAATGGCCTCCCTCTCCGGCAACCGGAGAACCACTATAGTCTGTGGGAACTTCCAGCAGGCGCTCGGAGAGCCGGGCGATGTAGCTCACAGCCTGAATCATCTCCTGGTACTGGATGCGCGTGGGCGCGATGACGGCGACGGTGCCCAGGTTGGCGCCTCCCAGCCGGGCCGGGGCGCCGATGAGCACCATATCCTGCATGGCTTGCGAGGCCTCATCCAGGCCCTCCAGGCCGAGGCCCACCACCACGCGCACCTCCTGCTGGCGGCCATCCACATAAGCGGTGAGCAGTTCCACCAGCCGCTGTTTGGCTTCCAGAGCCAGCAGCATCTGGCGCAGCCGCTCGCGGTCCGCCTCGGCGGCGATCAGGTTGGCCATTCCGTCCACAAAAATGGCTGGGCCAGCCTCGCCGCCGGCCAAAGCACCCTTGCGGCAAAGCTCCTCGACCGAAGCCAGCATCTGGTGGTAAGCGGCCTGCTCCAGCTCAACGCGCCGGGCCACCTCGGCTCGGATGCGCTCGATGGGCCAGCCGCGGAAGTTCTCGTTCAGGTAACTGGCGGCCGTCTCCAACTCGATGTGGGTTAGTTCGTGGTCCAGCGCCAGCACGCGATCCTGCACGGCTCCGGCCTGGGTAACCAGTACAGCAAGTACCCGGCCTGTAGAAAGCCTCGAAAAGTGAATATGCTCCAGCACCTGGCCAGCGGTGGAGCTGGCCAGCGCGACGCCCAGGCCGCTGGAAAGCAGCGCCAGCACGTGCGAGGTGCGCTCCAGGTAGTCGTTGGTGCTGGTAACGCCGGAGAAGCTTTCCTCAATCTGCTCGCGGCGCGCTTCGCTCAGGGGCGACGGCCCCAGCGGGGAAGAAGCCAGCGGATTGGCGCCCAGTTGAGACGCGCCCTTTGGCATTGCGCCCAGGCTGTCGCACGATGCGCCCACGGCCATACGGCTCATTTGGGCTTCAGGTTGCGTGATCTGTTCGACGTAGTAGCGAAAGGCCGCGGCGGTGGGCACCCGGCCGGCCGAGGTGTGCGGCTGCTCCAGCAGGCCGGCTTCGCCCAGCGTCGCCATCACGTTGCGGATGGTGGCCGAGCTCAAGCCCTCCCGGTCGGCGAAAAAGCGCGCAACCGCCTGCGAGGCCACCGGTTCGCCGGTAGCGATGTACTGCTCGATGATGGCCGTGAGCACCAGCCGCTCCCGCGGACTGACGCGTGCATCAGGCATCTTCCTCGCTCTCCGTCCTGGACTCGTCCATGGTTGAAGTCCGCAGCCGTATACGTCCCGGATTCAACCACTCAACACCTGATTTTTCTAGCGTTTAGGCCAGAAAAATCGCAAATTCTTCCTCTTTAATTCTAGGGAGAGGCGATTGTGCTGTCAATACGCGCGCAAGAGACGGCGCCCATGCTACGGCTGGTTGTAATAGCCGGTGTTCGTGCGGGCCTTCAGCTCCGGCCTGTCGACGAGTACCTTCAAATCGTGATACTCATTGGCGCGATCAGCCTGTGGCGGATCGAACGAGATCGTATAAAAGGCGCCTGCGTCCTGGATGCAGCGGTCGATCTGGGCCGTCATGTCGTTATCCGGACCGAGGACGGCTCCGCCGCTACGGACGGCAAAGACCTTTAGACCCAGGTTGGGGAGATTCATCTTCGCGGCCGTCGTGACCCCCTTAAGGAAATTCTCGTAGAGAAACGAGTTCAAGCCGGGCTGCCCCAGCGAGACGCTGTAAATGGAGATGCGCGCCTCGCGCAGTTCAGTGGAAAGCCGAACGAGCGCATCGAAGTATTGTTGCCGCTGCTTGAATGTGGTTTCAATTCTCAGGCTATCGAAGAGCGGCCAGCCAGAGCCGGCCCAGATCAGCAACTTTCTGTCCGGCTTCTTCGCCTCATTCTCGGCAATGGCGCTGAACATCTCAAGCGAGGCCTGAAAGCGCTCTGTTGCGCCCCAGAAGCCTGCCGACCGGCCGATGGTGCGCAACTGGTTGTCGACCTTATTGACCTCAACGGCCAGCGCATTCCCATCGAGAGAAGGCCGGCGTTGGGCATCCACGCCCTTCTCGGTCAATACAAAGAGCGATACCGGTTCTGCAAGATGGCCGCCGTTCTGGAGCAGAAAGTTCGCGATCTGCCCGCGCGCCACGGAAACTGTCAGGAACGGCAGGTTGACCGTATCGAGGACCAGAATCACTTCGACCGGAGGGTTGGTCTGTTGAACGCCTCCCCCGAAGGCTTGAAAGGAGAGAATCTTGCCAGGCTGGTTGTCGTCCAGCAGCGTGAAATCCTTGAGTTCCAGGCCGGATACCGGCTTTCCCGACTTGTCGGTCACCACCACATCGAGGTGAATTCGGCCCCCCGGGGTCCTGGGTGCGGGCGCGGGACGAACTACGAGTGCTGGAGCCCGAGGCGCGGAGGACGATGTGGCTTTGGGCTGTTCCGCGGCTGCCGCCGGGGCCGGACTCTGCTGCGGCCATGCCAGGGCCGGCAAGCAAACAAAAAGCGCCAGGCACGCGTGCCGCGACAGGCTCATACGATTCACCCCGCTTGAATTTCCGCCAGCTACTTGGCGCATAGTATATCCCGGCAAGGGCACGATCTTGACTGGAATCCAGCAAGCGAGCTTCACAGAGGAAGAGCCGCCATGCATCTCTTGTTCCAGCGGAAGCGCAAAGCGGATATCAGCCCGAATCCATTACAGTGGAAGCATGTTCGCGCGCAGGCTCTCCATCGAGCGCATTGATTTGAACGGCCTCCGGCACCCATGCCCGATTCGCTGGATCGACAACTTTGCCATGCGCAACTTCACCAACGATCCGGTCTTCGACGACACGCTGCCCGTGGCTGACGGAGTGCTGGAAGCCGGGGCGTGCGTGCCTCTCGCGCGCCTTCAGCCGGCTATGGAAGACTGGTTTCGCCGCAAGGGCTACCTGAAGCCCGGCGAGCGGCTTCAGGTGGCGGAGATCCGCGGGGCAGAATCGTAACCCTCCCCGAGGCTATGCTGCTTGTTGCCGCGCCTGAGCCTTGCCCCAAAGTTCGGCCTCGGCCTCGCGCCGCGCCTTGAGTCCGGCGTTTTCCTGCCCGCCAGCGTGGTCCCAGAGCAGCAATTGTTCGGCGGCATCGTCATACCTCCCCGCGTTCAGGCATTTCAGGAGAGTGGAACCGGCCAGCCGCCCCGCGCCCAGGTTGAAACAGAAGTCCACCAGCGCATCGAACTGGCCCTGCGAGAGCGCAACCTTGACCAGGCGCTGGACGGCCTGCTCCGCGTCGCGCACGTCCAAGGCCAGCAGATTGGAGGCCTGCGGCTCGTCAATGCCGTTGGAAAACGACTCGGGATGCAGCAGCCTGTGCCCATAGCCGATGGTCGGGAACCCGGCCACATCCATATATACGCGATTGCGAAACCCCTCTGACTTCTTCAGTAGCTCCATTCCCGTGGCGCTGAATTCCATCGATTCCTCCTGCTTTTCTTCGAGATAACGTTAATTTCACGCTAGCAGGAGGAGAGAAATAATCTGCCAAACCAGCTCCACAACCAGAGGCCTGCCCTTTCCATGCGTTCCGAAAAGGACAAGGCCGCAGATCACTGGGCCGTGGCGGGGCCTTTGCCGGCGAGCTTCTCGAAATTCAGAAGCAGGGCCGGCAGAGCATCGTCAAAGTTGCTGTCGCAGCTCTTTTGCCGGGTGCAAGCTTTGATCGATTCGAACAGCGTCCACAGCATGAAGTGGGTCTTGCGGTCATAGATGACAAGCTTGAAGGCGGGAGCCCCGGGGCCCAGGTCGGTGATCTGGAGTTCCAGAACCAGGTCGGCATCGGACGGATCTCCAACCATCTCGAAGAAGCCTGCTGTCTGGAGAGCCGCATAAAACTGGTTGTAAGCGCGATTCTGACCGCCGCTGAATAGCGCGGAGGAGGCTCCGGGATTGGCGATGAATATTTTCTTGGCTGCGAGGATGGCTGGTGGTACGGGGCCTGCCGGAGCCGTGAGCGATTGCTGGGCGAGGACGGAAACCGCCGAAAGAAGGGCGGCGCAGGCGGCAAAACGGAATCCAAAACCGATGCGGTTCAACGGAAATTCCTCCTGATGAGAAAGATACGCTCGTTCAAGACGACCTGGCGGCGCGGGATATGTTGTTTGCGCAGGAGCAAAAAAGCGCGGTTTTGCACCATTTTTGGTGCAAACTGCAAGTTATTTATAATAAACGAGTTAACGCAGAATTCATCAGGATCATTGCGAATTTGGGCACAATATCCTCGTGTATTTCTAGATACTGGTTGAGCGAACTAGTGGCAACTTAGTAAAATGGGCAGATGGTCAAACGACGAAAACCAAGCAACCTGAGCTCGAAATCATCGCTACGGATTTGGCTGGTGGCGGGGGCTTCCTCAGTTGCACTGGCCGCGGGTGTGGTAGCAGTGTCCACGCGGACGGTGCAGGCGGATGTTCGGCTTTCCCGGCCAGCCTCCACCGCGCCTCCCACAGTTCCGGCAGCGAGTGCGACGCCTGCCTCGCTTGCGCCGGAGAAACCTGCGGTAACGACAGCCAATATGCTCCATGGCATTGCCTCTTGGTATGGCGGCGTCTTCAATGGGCGCCATACGGCCAGCGGAGAACGGTTCGACATGTACGCGATGACCGCCTGCCATCCAACCCTGCCCTTCGGCTCGCTGGTCCGGGTGGTGAACCTCAATAACCGGCGCTCAGTCGTGGTGCGCATCACCGACCGCGGCTACCTTTACGAAGGGCGAATTCTCGATCTATCGTATGGCGCCGCCCAGAAGCTGGCGATGACCAAGCCTGGGCTTGCGCCGGTTGAATTGCAAGTCCTCTCCCTGGGCAAGCCTCGCCACGACAAATAAGCAATCGGAAGCGATCAAAAACAGCAACGGCCAGCCCGAGGGCTGGCCGTTGCACTTTGGCGGCAAGGTCCCATCAGGGTTTCAGTCAACCCTCGCAGACGGGATCTTGGGGCTCATCGTTACGGCTTGCGCCGGGCGCGAGGTGGTCGTGACCGTTCCGGGCGTTCCGCTGTAATCCTGCCATTCGTTCACGGCGCTATCGGTTGGCGTTCCATCCCCCTGCAATCCAAATCCCGACCCAGCCACGGTATGAGGGCTGGAGCTATCAGTGACCGTTCCTTTGAGAACCCCATCGACATAGACCGACAATGTGACTGTGGAAGTTCCCGATGCGGTCAGTCCGAGCGTATGACTGGCGGTCGCGGAAACCGTTCCGCAGTTTCCTCCGCCCAGGTACTTGAAATCCTTCATCACATAACATGCGGTGTAATTTCCGCTGGAAACCGCGCTGAAACCCACGCAATATCCCGGCGTGCCTGCCGATACTCTTACGCACGCCAGCTTTTCATAACCGATGGTTGTATTGGATGGAGCAGCGGTAATCTGCGCGGTCTCTGAGGAGGAGCCGGTGTAGTAGTACACGGCGGTGGCCGTGCCGGCAATCTCCGCGCTATTGGAACCCGTAGTGTAGATTGTGCCAGTTCCTCCCGCCAGCACCCACTGGGAGTTATAAGTGGGGAGCGGCGTACCTGAAGCGCCTGTGAAGTCATCAACGCAGCTACCGCTCCCTGTCGGGCATCCGTTGGCGGGTGGCGTTCCGCTGTGATCCTGCCATTCGTTCACGGCGCTGTCGGCTGGCGTTCCATCCCCCTGCAATCCAAATCCTGACCCAGGCACGGTATGAGGGCTGGAGCTATCGGTAACGGTTCCCTTGAGAACCCCATCGAGATAGACGGAGAGTGTGACTGTGGAAGTTCCCGATGCGGTCAGTCCGAGCGTATGACTGACGGTTGCGGAAACCGTTCCGCAGTTCCCTCCGCCCAGGTACTTGAAATCCTTCATTACATAACATGTGGTGTAATTTCCGCTGGAGACGGCGCTAAAACCCACGCAATATCCCGGCGTGCCGGCCGATACTCTTACGCACGCCAGCTTTTCATAACCGATGGTTGTATTGGATGGAGCAGCGGTAATCTGCGCGGTCTCTGAAGAGGAACCCGAGTAGTAGTACACGGCAGTAGAAGTTCCGGCAATCTCCGCGCTGTCGGAGCCCGTGGTGTAGATTGTGCCCGTTCCTCCCGCTAGCACCCACTGGGAGTTATAAGTGGGAAGCGGTGTACCTGAAGAGCCCGTGAATTGATCGACGCAGCTACCGCTCCCTGCCGGGCATCCGTTGGTCGCGGCGGACACGATGGTGTAGGTAGCCGAGGCCACGGAGGAAGGCGCGGAACCGCTGGCAACGGCGACGGCCTGGATGGTCTCTGTCGTCGAAACAGGGATGGCGCCGGTGTACTTGGTCGAGGAAGCGGTCGGAATGGCGCCGTTGGTGGTGTAGTAGAGGGTTGTGCCTGCCGTGGAGTCGGTGAGAGTGACCTGCTGTGAGCTGGTGTAGCTGCCCGCCGCGGGAGAGAAGATGGGCGCCGCGACCACCAGGACCTTGACCAGGATCTGCGCGGTGTGGACGTGCCCGCCGCCGCTAGCGGTGATGGTGAGCGGATAGATTCCGGGAGCTGTGGAGGCGGCGACTTTGAGGTTCAGCACGTCCGTGGCGGGCCCGCTGAGGACCAGGGAGGCCGTGGCCGGAGTGGCCGTCATGGAGGCGGGCGCGCTGGCGGTCAGCATAACGGTTCCGCTAAAGCCGTTGATCGGCGCCAGCGACAGGGTCGCGGTTCCCGACCCGGAAGGGGAGATCGGAATCTCGGCATTTTGGGTGGTGAGGGAGAAGTCCGATTGAGCGATGGTGACGTTCACTGCATTGGAAGCGGCGGAGCTGTAATTGGAGTCTCCCTGGTAAACGGCGGTAAAGATGTTGGTTCCATTGGCGGCCGAGTAGCCGGGAATGGTCAGGGTGGCCGTGCCTTTGTTCAGGGTTGCAAAGGTGTCGAAGCTCTGGCCGTCGGAGAGGAAGGCGACTGTGCCGGTGGGGGTTGGCTTGCCCACGGGACCGGCGGCGGAGACCGTGAGGGTAAAGCTTTGGCCGGGCGCGGGGTTGGCGGAGCTGGAAGTGAGCGCCACGGTGGGGGTTAGTTTGCTGGCCAGCGCGATGACGGTTCCCCCGTTGGCCGCGCTGCCCAGCCAGTTGCTGTCGCCGGTGTAGTAGGCGATGAGCGGCAGAATGCCCGCCGGGACGTTGTTGAAGGTCACCACCGCTTCGAGGCTGGCGTTGCCGGTTGTGCCGAAGGGCTGCCAGGGGACGGTGGCCGATTGCCCGGCCAGGGTTACGGTCACGTTGCCGGTAGGCAAAGCTCCGTAGAGGGAAAGGTAGCCGGTGGTCAGGGTCACATCGACGGTCACGCTGGCTCCGGCGCTGACCGTGGTGACCAGCGGCTTGACGGTGAGACTTGTGCTGCCCGGAATCACCGTGAAGGAGGCCGCGGCAGGGGCAGCGGAGGGGTTATAGCTTGGGTCGCCGGAGTAGGACTCGCTGACCGTGTGGCTGCCGGGCGCGAAGACCCCGGTTGACCACTCCGCCAGGCCGGCGGCGTTGAGCGGTTGCGTCGAGGTGATCGTCGCCGATCCCAGCTTGTCGGTGAAGGTGACGGTCCCGGTGGCCGGGGTAGGTTCGGTGGCGATGGTGGCGTTGGCGCTCACCGGCTGCGCATCCAGAAAGATTTGCGCTCCGTAGGGCAGGGTAATGCCGGAGGAAAGCGCGTAGAGATTCAGGTCGTAGGGGTTCCATGCCCAGCCAGTGGCGGCCAGCGTATCGTTTTCCGGAGTGACGGTGACGGTGACGGGCGCGGATTTGCTTGGGCCGAAGCTTCCGTCGCCTCCGTAGACGGCGGTGAGCTGATAGGTCCCGCCGGGCAGGTTGTCCACTGAGGCGTAGATGCTGCCCGCGCTCAGGGCCAGGTCGTCAATGGCCGTGTAGTGGGTCATGCCGTCGTTGCCGGTCAGGCTCACCGCTCCGGTGGGCGTGCCGGCTCCGCTGGTAGACGCCACCGTGCCGGTAACCGTGGCCGTCTTGCCGTGGACAAGGCTTGCCGGACTCACGCTGAGAGTGGTGCTGGTGGGCGTGAACGTAACCGTGTTCCAGTACTTGATCAGGTTGGCGACGTCTACCGAGCCCAGGCCGGTGGCCAAGTCGTAGCCCGTGCCGGCGGCGTAGCCGTTTTCCACGGAATAGCCGCTGGAGTTCGTCGCCGTGGAACCGGAGACGCAGTTGGCCGTGCTCGGGTAGCAGAGCACGCGGTTGCCGCCCACGGTCACATCGTGGAAGGCTGTCGTCTGTCTGGCGGCCAGCGGATAGTAGATGAAGTCGGCTTGTCCGGTCCAGGCGCCAGTGCTCTGGTTGACCAGGGACTGGATGGCGGCCATCGCCGGGGAACTGGCGGAGGTGCCGCCCACGCCGGTGATTACCACTGCCCCGGTCGAGGTCAGGTTTGCGCTGGAGCAGTCTCCGGGGTTGGCGCAGATCGGATAGAAGCTGTAGTTGTAGCCATTGGCGGCAAACAGGGAAAGATCGGGAAGGTCGCGCACCTTGTCGGCGGGGACGCCGGTTCCCGTTTGCCAGGCCGGCTTGGGGTAGCCGGCCGCGCTCCCGCTGGGATAGACCGCCGCGCTGCTGGCTCCTCCGCCGCCGGCGACAATGGTTTCGCTGGACTGATTCGCGGGATTGCCGCCGTCGTACAGGTTGAAGCCGAAAAAGTCGTTCCAGGCCTGCTCGGGGACGGTCTGCTTCAGGGAGACGGTGGGCGCGGTGGTGGAAGTTGTGGACCAGTAGTTGCCCAACTGCGTGCTGATGGCCGAGGACGAACCCGCATACTGGCTATAGTAGAAGTCCGTGCCGCCGACGGCGACGTTGTAGGGTGTGGAGGCGAGACCGTTGACCTGAAGCCCGCTGTAAGCGGCCTGCTGCGAGTCGAAGTTGTCGCAGCCGGCCGAGCCGCCGTCGCCGGTGGAGACGAAGACCGTCTGCCCCTGTGCGGCGGCCTGCTGCCAGAGGGCGCTCCAGAAGGCGTTGCCGCTCTGGCCCAGTTCCAGCTCGCACTCGCCGTAGCTGGCGCTGATGATCCCGGCCTGATCGTCTTCCACAGCGCGCATCGCCGCCAGGGCCAGGCCGTCGGTCAGGGCCGTTCCGCCTGAGGTGTACAGAATCACCGTGGCGCCGGGCGCAACCGAGCCCGCAATCTCAATGTCCAGGTAAGCCTCGGTGGCCGCGCTGTTCTGGCCGGGGTCTTCGCCGTCCACCACCACCTGGGGCAGGTTGGCGGCCAATCCGAAGAGGCTCTGGTAGGCCTGAACCAGGCTCAGGTCCACGTTCGACGCGCTGACGATGGCGATTGACTGCCCCGCTCCGGTGATGCCGGCCTTGTAGACAGAATTGATGTCATACTGCGTGGCAAAATCCCCCGGCGCCATCACGAAGCTGATTCCGCCGCCCTGCGGATAGGTCCATTGGGGCGTGGCCTGGTGGGTCTTGGGGTTGAACTGGGCTTGCCCCAGCACCTTCAGATGCGATTGGGGATGGAAGTCGTTCATCGCCAGGCCGGCAATAATCGGGGCAAGGGCGGTAGGAACCGACGGATCGGCTGTATTGGCCAGATGCGTCGCGCCGTTCACCTGGTAGCGGTGAATCTGCGTCTGAAATGCCTCGCTCACCTGGCCCGCTGTTCCACTGAACTCAATCGCCAAGCGCCCGGCGTGAATCTTGTTGATGGTGAGGCCGTGCGACTCCAGCCAAGCGGCGGCTGCGGCCACATCCGAGTCGGCCGGACCGTAAAGCCGGCCAAACTCCTCCGGCTTGAGCCACTGGTGAAAGGAGGCGCTGCCCGGCGTGTGCGCGGCCTGGATGAAATCCTTGAGCGCCGCCTCCTGCTCCGGGGAGCGTTGCAACAGAAGCAGCATCCGGCCGGCGGGCAAAGAGTCTTCGACCGCACCCTGGTCAGTTCCGGCTTGCCCCACTCCAGCTTTAATCAGCGGGTGCGTGTTGCCCTGTAGAACCACGCGCGCGGCCTCATCCACGGAGCCTTGAACCCGCGGCGCGGCCTCTGATCTCGCGCCCGATTCAGCGGGATTGCGCGGCGCGGCCCACGCGGTTGCGACGGCGAGGTTCAATGCGGCAAAGAACATGATCCGGGCGGTGGAACGAAGCAGATTCATGCTCGCATTATCGGCAGAGCGCGCTGTGGGTTGTAGCTCGAAGAGAAGAAATGACGGGGCGTTGCAGGAATGTGCGTCCAGAATCAGGAACGCGTCTCAAAGCGGGAATCAGCGGGCCAGCATCTCCAGCGCCACTTCCGCAACCCGGTCAATCGCACTGCCCGCGCCGCCCACCCGCTGTATCTTCAGCAAGCCGCGCATTCGCGCCAGCTCGTCCATCATCGACTGGCGCTGCGGGCCGTCGGGGAGCAGCCGTTTGACTTCGCGGACGATATTTTCCGCCGTGAACTCGCTCTGAATCAGCTCCGGCACAATCTGCTTCCCGGCAATCAGGTTGGCCATGGCCACGTGAGGCACCGTCACCACCCGTTTCGCGATAGCGAAGGTCAGAGGCGAGACGTGGTAAACGACAACAAAAGGATTGCCGATCAGCGCCGCCTCCACCGTGGCCGTGCCGCTGGCCACCACCGAAGCGCGGGCGTGAAAGAGCGTGGCGCGCGCATCGTCCACCAGCCGGAGAGCCAAGCCGCTGCCGTGCGCTTCCACGAGCCGCCGCACTTCTTCCCGCTGCGCCGCATTCAGCGTTGGCGCCAGGGGCACGATGAACTCGAAGCCGGTGGTCGCCTGCTCAGCCGAATCCGTCATCCCCCGCGCCGCTTCCAGCATCTCCGGCAGATGGTCGCGAATCTCCTTGGGACGGCTTCCGGGCAGCAATCCGATCCACGTCTTCGCCGGGTCCAGGCCATTCTCCGCTGCAAACTGCGCGCGGCTGACGGTGGGCATTGGCAGTTCCGCCAGCGGATGACCCACAAATTCGGCCGGAACGCCCCGCTCCCGATAGAACGGTTCCTCGAAGGGAAAGATCACCAGCATCCGGTTGATATACTTCCGCACCAGCCGGATGCGCTTCTTCTTCCAGGCCCACAACTGCGGGCTGACGAAGTAGAGAACCGGAATGCCCAGCCGGTGCAGCTCCTTAGCCAGCCGGAAGTGAATCTCAGGAAAGTCGATGAGCACGGCTATGCTGGGCCGCCTCTCGCGGATGGCCTGTTTCAGCCGGCGGTACTCGCGGTAGATACGGGGCAGATGGCGGACGATTTCGGTCAGCCCCATCACGGCCATATCCTCTGAGCGGACGACACACTCCACCCCTGCCTCGGCCATGCGTTGCCCGCCCATGCCGAAGAAGCTGGCTGTCTGGCCCGCTGCTGTCAGCCGCAGTTGGAGCGCGTCGGCCAGCAGCGCTCCATAGTGTTCGCCGCTGGCCTCGCCTGCCGAGATGAAGATGCTCTGGGGCATGAATCGGTTCGCGCCGCCTCGTTCTGCGCTGCTGACCATCATAACGGGTTCCTCCACAGGCGCTTGACGAACTGGAGCCCCGGCCGTTCTACTGCTGGGCTACTTGTAAAGTGCTGCGCCGGGCCCGAACGGCTGCCGCCAGTTCGCTGAGCAACGTGTGGGTCTCCGCCCAGTCGATGCAGCCATCGGTGATGCTCTGGCCGTAGATGAGCGGCTGTCCTGCAACAAGCCGCTGCGCGCCGGCCACCAGATTGCTCTCGATCATCACGCCCATAATGCGCTTGTCGCCTGCCGCGATCTGCCCGGCGACATCGTGGCAGACGACTGCCTGGCGGCGGTAGTCCTTGTTGCTATTGGCGTGCGAGAAGTCGATCATGATGCGCGGCTGGAGGCCGGCCTTCTTCATCTTTGCCGCGGCTTGCTCAACGCTCTCTGCGGTGTAATTCACCATGTTTCTGCCGCCGCGCAGGATGATGTGGCAGTCGGGATTGCCGGTGGTAACAAAGATGGCCGATTGCCCATGTTTTGTGTGTCCCAGGAAAGTGTGCGAGTGGGCGGCGGAGAGGATGGCGTCGATAGCGATCTGCACGTCGCCGGAGGTGCCGTTCTTGAAGCCCACAGGGCAGGAGACGCCAGAGACTAGTTGGCGGTGAACCTGGCTCTCGGTGGTGCGCGCTCCGATGGACCCCCAGCTAACCAGCCCGGCGATGTACTGGGGCGAAATCATGTCCAAGAATTCGGTTCCGGTAGGTACGCCCATCTCTGCCAAGTCCAGCAGCAGGTGACGCGCCAGGCGCAGGCCGTCGTTGATCTTGAAGGATTGATCGAGATAGGGATCGTTGATGAGTCCCTTCCATCCGACGATGGTGCGGGGCTTCTCGAAATACATGCGCATGACGATGCGCAGGTCGGCGGAGAACTCTTGAATCGCGGCTTTGAGCAGGCCCGCATACTCGCGTGCGGCCTTGGTGTCGTGGATGGAGCAGGGGCCGGCGAGAACCAGCAGCCGAGTGTCTTGCTGGTTCAGAATTGCGGAAATTTCCTGGCGGGTTTTAAAAATCGTCTCCGAGGCGGCTTCGCTGACGGGGCGTTCTTCCTCAAGAAATACAGGGGGAAGAACAACTTTAGTCCATTTGATGCGGAGGTCTTCTGTAGTGTGGAACATGGCTCGTTTCCTTGCGGTGCGCATCGCGGTGCGAGGCTCGCCGACGGTCGAGATCAACTCAACCTTCCTTAGAATCTATCAGCCCGGGCACGATGAGCCGCGCCGAAGCCTGTCTCGAGCAGAGTCAAAGGGGGCGAGCCGCAGTTGCGTCAAGCGAATTCCCGCCGGCATGCGTCTAACACAATATCGGGCAGCGGATGTGCGGAACGGCAGCAAGACACGGTGCGCGTCCAGGCGGTACCCTGTGAGCAGGTTCCTGAAAACGGCGCAGCCTGAAAACGGTGCAGAGGAGTGGCGATGAAGATGGGAAAGTGGGCACGGTTGTTGCTTGCGGTGGCGCCGCTTCTGGCAGGTTGCGGAGATTTCTGGCAGGCGCCCAGCACGACCACCACCAGCAGCGGCACCTGCACCACGAACTGCACAACCGCGACCAGCGGCAACTTCTATATTCTGAACGCCGGGACGACCCCCGAGATTGTCGGCGAGTCCATCGTCTCCGGCACTCTGACCAAGATCTCGGGAAGCCCCTGGACAATTCCCAGCGCACCCTATTCCATGGCCATCGCTCCCAATGGCAAGTTTCTGGTTGTCAGCACAACCTCCGGCGTCTTCGCCTACCCCATCACCAGCGGCGCGTTGGGGACTGGCGTCTCCGTTTCCACGGATCAGGCCTATGCCATTCAGGTGGACGCGACCAATTCGTGGCTGATCGAGGCCATCCAAGGCACTGGCGGAGTGCAACTGAACGCCATCCCCATCAATTCCTCCACCGGCACGTACGTCAGCCCCAGCACTGTGCGGACGGCGGCTTTTTCAGTCGCGAACGCTGCCGTGCAGCCGAACCGAATGGCCATTTCGCCGGACAACAGCAACATTTTTATAGCCCTTGGCGCCGGCGGTGTCATCGTCGTGCCATTTAGCGCGAGCGCTCCCTTCCCGACGGGAATCAGCGCTTCCACGATTCCCGTGTTGAATTCCGGCGGCTCCGCCCTTTCGGTGGCTGTTGACCCTGACAGCCGGCTCTTCTATATCGGCGAAACCCTGGCCAACTCCGCCAGTAACTCTGGCGGGCTCCGCGCCTTTACTTACGCATCTTTGAGCACTTCCACGCTGGTTCAGGCCACCGGCTCCCCCATCGCCACCGGTGGACTGGCGCCCAATTTCATCCTGCCCATTTCCTCTCCCAGTTATGTCTATGTAGCTAACGGGGCGGGCAACACCTCGGCGGGCAACATCGCCGGATTTGCGGTTACAGCCAGCGGTACCACCTATTCGTTGACGGCGGGCAGTACCGTTGCAGCGGGCGTTCAACCGCTCGGCTTGGCCGAGGACTCATCCAGCGCCTTCGTCTTTGCCGTGGGTTCGCTCGGCAGCCCTTACTTCGACGCCTACACCTTCGACACCACCACCACCGGCACGCTGGACTCCCAAATTGTTTCCACAACCTCGACCGGCTCCATCGCCATCGTCGCCGCGCCGTAAAAGCAGCGAACAGTTGACAGCTGCTGGCTGTTAGCTGTCCGCTGTTCACTGATCTGCTATCCTCAAAGGGATCGCAATAGGCTGTGCTCACGCTACCTTCCATCTCATTTGTCTCATTCGCGCGGCGCTCTCGGACTCCCGTCCTTTGGCTGCTTCTCGCGTCTTTTCTTGTGCTTTCTTCCGGGTGCAGCCGCTTCCGCCATCATCTGCACGAGACGGTGTACGTCTCCGCGCGGCAGATCTACCTGCATGACCGCGTCGCCGCCGTCTCCAACCGCGTGGCCGAGGTGACGAATGGCCAGCCGCTGCAAGTGCTCGAACACGGCCGCCGCTTCCTCAAAGTGAAGACCGAGAAGAACGAGATCGGCTGGATTGAAGAGCGGGCGGTGATTGACGACAAGACCTTCCAGGCCTTTGACCAGCTTGTCAGCCAGCACAAGGATGATCCGGTGGTGGCTACCGGCGTTCTTCGCGACGACATTTATCTGCACCTGGTGCCCGGCCGGGACACGGAGAAGTTTTATCTGCTGGCTGCGAACGCCAAGGTTCAGCTTCTGGCCCGCGCCTCTGTTCCCAGGGTTGAGCCAGGCATGGGGCAGGCTACCAAGCCGCCCACGGTGAAGCCTGCCCCGCCAGCACCGCCTCCGCCGGCAAAAACTCCCGCCCCCGCTTCCAAATCAGCCGCCAAGCCGGCAGTCCCGCCAGCCGCCCAGGTTCCCAGCTTGCCCGCTGCCGAGCCGCAGCCGATGGAGGACTGGTGGCTGGTGCGCGATGGCCAGGGCCACGCCGGTTGGCTGCTCGCCGGACGCATGGATGTGGATGTGCCCGACGAGATTGCCGCTTTTGCCGAGGGCCAGCGTTACGTGAGCATCTCCATCTTCAACAAGGTCGTGGACCCCGATGCCGCAACACCCAACCACGAAGTTCCGCAGTATGTGACCGTGCTCGCGCCGCCCAAATCCGGCCTCTCCTTCGACTTCGATCAGGTGCGCGTTTACACCTGGAATATCCGGCATCATCGCTATGAGACGGCCTTCCGGGTGCACCCCATCCAGGGCTATCTGCCGCTGCGGGTCACGCCAGCCTCAGGCAACAGCGCGCCCGTCTTCAGCTTCCAAATTGCCAACGGCGAAAATGTCACCACCGACCCCAACACCGGCATCACCCGCCCTGCCTCGTCGCGCACCATTACGTTTGAGATGGACGGCACGCGCGCCCGGCGCATCGGCACTGACCAGTGGCCGATCCCCGTCGGCCACCTGGAAGGCGACAAGCCCAACTCCGCCAAATCAGGGAAGAAGAAAGCCAAATAGCCAGCGATTCGCTCACCCAGCGCCGCCGACTTGATTTGTACGTCCATCGGACGTACACTTGAGTGAAAGCGCTTCACTGGAGAGATTCCCATGCCTCAAACCCCAGCCCTTATGAACCCGGAAGAACGGCGTACGCGCTCGACGCGGCTTGGTTTTCGCGTGGATGCGGAGACCAAGAGGCTGGTGGAGCGCGCCGCGGCTCTGGAGCGGCGGAGCCTTACCGATTTTTGTCTGACGGCGCTGACGCAAGCCACGCGAGAGACGATTACCCGGCACGAGAGTCTGGTGCTTTCAGAACGGGACCGCGAAGTCTTCTTCGACGTTCTGGTTCATGCTCCCGAACCGAACGCGCTGCTCAAACGTGCCTTTCGCTCGGCAGAGGAGCGGGTCGTCTCCTGATGGTGCGGAAGGAGGAGCTTCTCTATCGGTTGGAGCCGTTGGCCAGGCAACATGACCGGGACGAATTTAGTTGCGGGGTTGCGAGTATCGATGCCTACCTGAAGACGCAAGCCTCACAGGATATGCGCCGCAAAGCCAACGCGGTCTTCGTCCTGGTTTCAGAGGAAGCTGCGGGAAAGGTAGTGGGCTTCTTCACGCTGTGCGCCTATGGAGTCTCTCCCAAATCGATTTTTGATTCGATTCCCGAGGCGGCGCGGGCGCACATTCCCCGCTACCCGGTGGTGAGTGCGACTCTGATCGGGCGACTTGCCGTGAGTGTGGAACTTCAGGGGCGCGGCATCGGTTCGATTCTTTTGGCGCGGGCGCTGGCCAAGGCCTATGAGAATGCCGCTGTGGTTGGCTCCTCGATGGTTGTCGTGGATGCAATCGACGAGCGCGCGGCTAGGTTCTATCAGGCGCATGGGTTCATTCTGCTGCCCGAGTCGATGCGTCTGGTTTTGCCTATGCGGACGATTGCAAAGCTGATGCCGGGTTGAGCGCCGCGCTGAAGCTCCGCAACGCGAACGACCCCGCCGAATCGCAGGTCTAGATTCGAGACGCCGGATGCACCAGGTCTCGCTTTTTCAGACCTGGAAAATCAGCGTTAAGCGGTGTATCCGGCCAGCAAGAGCCTGAGCGTTTCATCCGCGCGGGAAACAGCAAACCGTTCCCCTCGTTCTTCGCGGAGAATTACCCTTCCCCAGCGCACAATTGAAATAGAGAGAGGAAGAGCGGTGAAAAATTGAGGTCCTCAGCGACGAGTCTTTGTCGCTGGGGTGATGAAGCTACTGGAATAGTGAAGCCGCGCCGCCGGATTGTAAACTCATGAAAAATATGGTTCAACCCGCGCCCGCATTCACAGTTTCCAGCCCGGACTCCCTCCAGCCCCCCCGAAGGGAAAAACTTCAATTTTTGCCAGTGAAACTGTGGAGCAGGACTTAACCATAGCAGAATCAATAATTTCCGTTGACAGACTTCACCGGAACGCAAAAACTATTATTAAAGTGAACCTGTGGAGACCAACCTAACCAATGCAGAATCAATAAGTTTCACGGACAGGTTTCACGGGAACACAAAAACCACTGATCCCGTGAAACTGAGGATCTACCCCCGTCGCCGCAGCTCCAACTCCACCACGCGCAGCATCTCCGCTTCGGGAGCGGGTTTGCCGGTCCAGATTTCGAACTGGCGCGCGCCCTGCTGGACGAACATCTCTACTCCGCTGATCACTGGAATGCCGCGCTCTTTGGCCAGTTTGAGGAGCGGCGTTTCCAGCGGGTTGTAGACCATGTCGAAGACCAGCCCGGCGTTCAGTTCATTCTCTGCGATGGGCAGCGGCTGCTTGTTGCCAGTCATGCCGCAGGGGGTGGAGTTGATGAGCACGTCGAAGCGGCTCTTGCCGAGCTGATCGTGCTTGAGCGCCTTGGCCTTGGACTCTTTGGCGAGTTTCACGGCGTTTTCGTGCGTGCGGTTGACGATGAAGACCTCCGCGCCCTGCTCCACGAGGCCAAAGACGGCGGCCCGCGCCGCGCCTCCCGCGCCGAGGACGGCGATGCGCGCATCCTTCAGCTTGAGGCGTTTTTCCAGCGGCCGGACGACCCCGGCCACGTCGGTGTTGAAGCCGTAGAGCTTGCCGTCTGCGCCGGTGCGGAGGGTGTTGCAGGCGCCGATGCGTGCGGTGATGGGGTCGGAGTTGGCCAGGTGGGGCAGGACTTCCTGCTTCAGGGGCATGGTCACGGCCGCGCCGGCCAGCGGCAGTTCGCGCGCCAGGGTGAGCAGGTCAGCCAGTGAACTGGTTTTGAGCGGCACCAGCACCGCATTGACGCCCTCGCGGCGGAAGGCGGTGTTCTGCATCAGCGGCGAAAGCGAGTGGGCGATGGGGTTGCCGGCCACGCCAAAGACGCGCGTGGCATAGTCAAGCTGCTCGACGCGATAGAGGTCGCGCAGGGTGCGGGCGGTCAACTGGCCCGGCGCTGTTTGGATTCCAGGGCCGGTTTCGCCGCCGTCAGAGAACGAGGCGAAGGTGAACGCCGCGCCGGCTCTGAGGCCCAGCACGCGGCTTACCAGCCCCTCCTCGCCCATGGCTATGCCCACCACTTCAGCCGAGCGGGAGCGATTCGCTATCAATTTCAAGACGGCCAGGTTGTCGGCCAGCGTGTGGGCCGTGCAGACTACTTTGACGAAATCCGGCTGGAAGGCCTCGATGCGTTGCGTTGCTTGTTCCAGGTTTTTGGTGCGCGAGAAGTCGTGAAAGCTGACCAGCAGTGCCGTGCCCGCGGCCCGCAGCCCGGCCCGGAACTTGACCAACTGCGCCGCCGTGGCCTCTTCGGCCGACTCGACCTCAAGATCGGCAATCTGGCAGCCAGCCTCAGCCGCCTTCAAAAGTACCTCCAACTCCGCGGTCAAGGACCCCGCGAAGTTGCCGCCAAAGTGCTTGCGCCGGCAGGTGGCGATGACCGTCACCTCGCGATGGCCGGTAATGAACGCCTTCACCTTGGGCAGCGCTAGCGCTGGCTTGGGCAACGAATCCAGGCGGAACTCAAGAAACCTGGAATCTGCAAGAGCAGTTTCGGCCCGCTCGATCAACTCCGCCGGGGAGCCGGCCTGAATGGCCACGCACAATTTGCCCACGCGCAGCCGTGGGATGGGCGGCGCGGGCACGGAAAGAGGCGAACTGGAGCCGGATCGAGGCATAGGTATCAACTGACGCATCTTATAGGGGATTAAGCCAGGATGCAACAGCAAAGCTTTGCCGCTTGGGGGCGGACGCGCCTGGCCTGCGCACAATGCCTTTTTGCAGATTGATGACTACGATGGCTGTGCGCCGCGCATTGAGTTTTTCGTCGCTTATTGCCGGATTTCCTTCATCGTCGGCAGAATGCCCATCTCGCGGTAGATGGGCCGAATCTGGCGCCGCACCGCCGGCAACCGCGTTGTGAACCACGCCGCGCTCGCCAGAACCACCGAGCCGCTTACAACCACCGTCCAGGGCGCGCCCATAGCGTGCGCCATCGACCCCGCCAGCAGACTGCCAAAGGGCGCCATGCCCATGAAGGCCATCGTATAGTAGCTCATCACGCGCCCGCGCTTGTCTTCGCTTACGATGGTTTGAATCACGGTGTTGCTGGCCGCCATGCCTTGCAGCATGCCCATGCCCGCAATGAGCACCATGACCATCGAGAGCCAGAAGACCCGCGACAAGCCGAAGCCGATAAGCCCCAGGCCGAATACGGCCCCGGCGATGGGAATCATCCTCACCAGCCCCCGCACGTTCTTGCGCGCCACCAGCGATAGGGCCGAAACCAGTGCGCCCAGTCCCATCGAACCCATCAGGAATCCAAGGGTATGCGGGCCGCCGTGCAGCACCGTCTTGGCGAAGATCGGCATCAGCACCACGAAGGGCATGCCCATCAGGCTCACCACGGCAAAGAGCAGCAGGATCGTGCGGATGGGCAGGAATTCCGAGACATAGGTCCAGCCGGCCTTCAACTCGGTGAACGTCGAGGTGGCTTGGCGCTTCACCACGGGCGCATGCAAACGCATCGCCAGCAGCGACGCAATCACAGCGATGTAGCTGATGCCGTCGATCAGAAAGCACCACCCCTCGCTGGAGACCGCAATCAACATGCCGGCCAGCGACGGGCCGACCAGCCTCGCCATGTTCACCATTGACGAGTTGATGGCGATGGCGTTTTGCAGGTCGCGCCGGTCGTCCACCATCTTCACCATGAAGGACTGGCGGCCCGGCATGTCGAAGGCGTTGATGCAGCCCTGCATTACGCTCAGTGCCAGCAGTCGGGGGATTGTAATGTGGCCGGTGAGCGTCAAGGCGGCCAGCGCCAGCGACTGCACCATGGACAGGGCCTGGGTCCATATCAGCACCTGCCGGCGGTCGAGCCGGTCAACCCACACGCCGGCAAAGGGCGCCAGGAAAAAGGTGGGAATCTGCCCCGCAAAGCTGACCGTTCCCAGCAGCAGCGCCGAGCCGGTCAGCCGGTAAACCAGCCAGCCGGTGGCCACGCGCGTCATCCAGGTGCCGATCAGCGAGATGCTCTGCCCGCCGAAGAAAAGCCGGAAGTTGCGATGGCGCAGCGCCCTCCACGCATGAGAGACGCCGGAGGTCACGCCCAGTTGCGCCTCGCTGATAGCCTCGGCCGTGTCCGCCTGCTCAACTGGATCCGTATCACTCAAAATTGCTTCCTCATTTGCAGTTTATCGTGACCCGGCTTTTCGGAGCGCGAGTGACCTGAGATTGGCTATCGCGCATTTCCCGTTTGTGTTTCTCTTCGCAGTGCAACGCTGGCGAGAACCGTCGGCTAAAAGATATGGAATTCTATTTCGACGGAGATCTTGACTGGGACGGGAACTCCGTTCTTCATGGCGGGTTTGAATCGGTATCTGCTTACCGCCTCAGCGGCCTTCTCGCTCAATCCATAACCCAGTGGCCGTTCCACACGCACATTCTGTGGCAAGCCCTTTGCATCGACAACCAGCGAGAGTATGCAAACCCCCTGGTATTTCGCGCGCCTCGCCTCATCTGAAAACTGTGCCTGAGGAAAATTTAAAAGGACGGGGGCGCTGACTCCTCCACCAACGCGATAGAAGGGAGCAGCGGCTTTGTAGGCATCATCCAGGGACAAACCGATCGCGGTTAGAATGGCATCTTCGGGCGATTGCGGGAGGGTTCCCAACTTTTGCACCGGTTGGGATCTCAGCCTCAGCCAATCAGCCTTCTTGCCGGCATCGTCCTTTTTCTCAACAACGCAGGATTGCAAGTCTACCTCTACGGACTGCGCGACAACGACAGGTGCGCCATCGTAGGTTCCAGGCTTGAACAGATCAGCAGCGACAATCTGGAGGGCAAACTTGTCCAGGTCATTACCCTGCGGGTAAAGAAACATGAGGTTGCGCGGTCTGCCTGTCGCATCCACAAGGACAGATAGCACGACCTTGCCGTCCACCTTCTTCTTGCATTTTTCGGCAGGATTTGGGAGCGGATCAGGCGGAAGAAGCTCCGGGGCCGTCACTCCGGGGCCAACGGCATAGACCTTTACGTTGTCCTGCTGCGCATCCGGCAACAGATACGGCGCTGAACTGCTCTGCTGCCCACCAGAAAAGTTCGTACCCAAACTAACAAGCAGCGCGCCAACCCATAACGCTCGCATGGACCCTCCGCTAACGCCACACGGAGAATCTACCACACGAGACCCATGATCCAGGAACCTGTTGAAAATCTAACTCGGGCCAGAAAATCAGTCCTCAGGGGCTAAAGCCCTCGCTGATTTTGCGGCATTTTCGGCACGACTGAAGTCGTGCCCTGACACAATACAAGGGTCTTTCAACAAGTTCTTAGCCTGTCCGCCTGTCTTGGCTGGCAGGCACTTTTACATTGCTTGCGATGCGACAGGCTCGCCGGCGTGATCGGACAATCTTCTGGTCATCACCTGGAAGTGATAACCCATCACCGCCAGGGTCATGGCCGCGCCGACGCAATGGCGATAACGCGTGGCCACGGTCAGCAAGAACTTCCAGTAACTCCAGCGCTGCCGGCCGAAGACTCCCTGGCGAACAAGCGAGGTAACAAAAGCGCGCGCGTTGCTCACGGTCAGCCACTGCTGCCGGGTCTTCTGCTTGCTGTTTCGCGGGTAGGTGCGGCTCAGGTAGAGCCTGACGCGGTCATAGTAAGCTTCACAGGAGTAGATCCGCTTCAGCACCGAGCGATAGCCCTCCACCAGCCGCTTCGCGTCCATGCTCGGAAGAAAGTTCAGCTTGTCATCCGTATTGTCGCCGTGGCCCGCATCCAGAATCCGGCCTTCCTTCCGCAACCGCTGGAACAACTGGGTTCCGGGCATGGCTTGCAGCAGGCCGACCATGGCGATGGGAATGCCGCTCTTCTGGATAAAGTCGACCATGCGGTCGAAGATGTCGTCGCGGTCGGTGTCAAAGCCCAGGATGAAGCCGCCCATCACCTGCATGCCATAACTCTGGATGAGGGCCACGCTGTCCAGAAGGCTGCGCCTCGTGTTTTGCAGCTTGTTACAGGCGATCAGGCCCGATTCATCGGGGGTCTCGATGCCCAGAAAGACGGAGACAAAGCCGGCATCCTTCATCAGTTGCATCAACTCAGGATCGTCGGCCAGGTTCAGCGAAGCCTCGGTATTGAAGTCGAAGCTGATTTTGTACTGGTTGCGCCACTCGGCCAGCGCCACGCATAACTCCTTGGCGCGCGCCTTGTTGCCGATGAAGTTATCGTCAACGATAAATACCGCTTCGCGCCAGCCGGCTGCACGCAGTTGGTCCAGCTCGGCCAACACCTGCGCCACAGCCTTGGTGCGCGGCCGCCGGCCGTAGATTTCAATGATGTCGCAGAACTCGCAATTGAAGGGACAGCCGCGTGAGTATTGCACGGCCATAGTCGAGTATCGATTCATCTTGATGAGGCTCAGGTCGGGCAATGGGCTGGTCTCCATCTCTGGCCTTTCAGCGGCCTGATAGAGGGGCTTGGCTTTCCCTTGCTCCAGGTCCCGCGCCAGATCGGCAATCAGGCTCTCGGCTTCGCCGATGACCACGTGGTCCGTTTTCAGCTCGGCCGGCGACAAGCTGCTGGCAATGGGTCCGCCCACCACCGTCCGCAAACCGCGCGCGCGGCACCGCTCGACGATGGCGGCCAGCGAATCGCGCTGGATGTGCATGGCGCCCAGCATCACCACGTCCGCCCAGGCCAGGTCCCGGTCGCGCAGCCGCTCGACGTTGGTGTCCACCAGCCGCTTTTTCCAGGTCTTCGGCAACAGCGCGGCCACCGTCATCAACCCCAGCGGAGGCTGTGCTGCCCGCTTGCCCAGGAACTTGAGCGCATGTTTGAAGCTCCAAAAGGTATCGGGGAATTCCGGGTAGATCAACAGGGCGTTCATAGGCCACCTCTTGGGAAGAAGGGCGCTGGCGGGCATGAATCGCCACACAGGGGTTCCGGCGGCGGGTTCCTGCGCATTGGAAACCGGCGCGGTCGAGCTCGAAGCGGCGCACTACTTCCTCTACAGACTGTTCTTCCGGGCCGCTGGAAAACTGTACAAAAGGAACCACTTTGCGGAAACATAACGCGTTTTCAGGCTTCAGATTCCCGAGCCGTCAAAAAAGCGGCTCCGGCGGATGAACTGCACAAATCCACAACCAAATCACTCCAACCAAGTGATTCTGTTGCTCAGAGATCATTGAGGACGATATGCGGAACCGGCAGGCGCGTTGTCCTACTATCGTGATGGGGAGCATGGACAAGTTGAAGGAGATCCTGGCGGAGAACAACTATGAGTTCAGCAAACCAACCCATTCCGACTGAGGCCGGCAAGAGCCGTTTGGCTGCCATCGTTCTGGCCGCGGGCTACTCCTCGCGCATGGCGGATTTCAAGCCCTTGCTTCCGCTAGCGGGCAGCACGGCATTGGAGCGGTCCATCGGCCTGCTCCGCGCGGTGGGCATCGCCGAGGTGATTGCAGTTCTGGGCCACCGCGCCGAGGAGTTGCAGCCGTTGGCTGAGCGCGCAGGCGCGCGATGCGTCCGCAATCCGCACTTCGATCAAGGAATGTTCTCCTCAGTCGCCGCAGGCAGCCGCGCACTGCCCGGCGGGGTTGAGGCCGCCTTTGTGCTCCCGGCCGACATTCCGCTGGTGCGGCCCAACACCGTGCGTCAATTGGCGGCCGCCTTCGCCACGCGGCTGGCCAGTATCGCGTATCCGGTCTTCGAGGGGCGTCGCGGACATCCTCCTCTGATCGCGCGCAACATTCTGCTTGAGGCGGCTAGGGACGGCGAATTGGGGCCGCTTCCCGATCTGCTTGCGCGGCACGAAGGCGAAGCCATCGAGGTTCAGGTTTGGGACCAGTGCATTCACATGGACATGGACACGCGCGCCGGCTATGACGAGTTGCGCGCCCTGGCCGCCTGCCGCGAGATCCCCACCGGCGCCGAGTGTGAAGCAATCCTCGCCGGCCAGTCCGTTGAGCCGACAATTATCCGCCATGTGCGGATGGTGGCCGATGTGGCGCAGCGCATTGCTCTTGCGCTGGTGCGCAGCGGCGTATCGCTGAACCTGGAGCTGGTTCGGGCCGGGGCGCTGCTTCACGATCTTGCCAAGGGCCAGCCGAACCACGCCGAAGTTGGCGCGGCCATCCTGCGCTCTATGGATTTCCCACGAGTCGCAACGGTTGTCGGCGCACACACCGATCTGGACTTCACCGGTGACCGCCTCGATGAAAGCGCGATCGTCTATCTCGCGGACAAATTGGTTCGCGGCGAAAGGTTGCTTACAATCAGCCAGTGCTTTCAGCCCGCTCTCACCCGGTTCAGCGATAACCCGCTCGCGCTCCGTGCCGTTCAAATCCGCATGGCCACAGCAAAGGCCGTCGCTCTCGCCGTGGAGACACGGCTGGGAGCGCCTCTTGCCAGCATCGTAACTGAGTCTGGAAAGCTGTGAAGGTGAAGATCGAAGGTGGCAAGACGCTGGGCAGCACGGAGAGCGTATCTCCCGTGTGCCCAGACGCCTTGCGCACTCTTCCTCTGATTTGCCATGCTTGCACCAGCGGCGATCTTGAATTCGGCGTGATTTTTGCGAAACGTCGCTGTTTTTGCCGCGCCGGGCACGGCGAACGGATGAGGGTTTTATTGCGCGCATCGCAGAGCCACTGCAGGCTGCGATTGCCGCTCTGAAGCAAGAGGGAATTGCATGGATATCTACGAAGAAATCTGCAAATTGAAGCGCGAGGGAAAACGCGCGGCGCTGGCTACCATCGTCAATGTTAGCGGCTCCATTCCTTCGGTGGTGGCCGCCAAGATGCTGGTGCGCGAAGACGGCTCGATCTTGGGAACGGTAGGTGGTGGCCGCGTGGAATCCGATGTGCGCAAGGGGGCGATGGAAGTGATGCAAGACGAGAAGCCGAAAACCTTCACCTTCAATCTGGATCAGAGGCCCGACGACGATACCGGCTCGGTCTGCGGCGGCTCGTTCCAGGTATTCGTAGAGCCGCTGATTCCCGCGCCGGTACTCTATATCTTCGGCGGCGGCCATGTGGGGCTGAACGTTTACAAGGTCGCCATGCTGGCTGGCTTTGAGGTCGTCGTCGTCGATGATCGCGAGCTCTACGCCAACCGTGAGCGGTTTCCCGATGCCCGTGAGATTCATGCCGGCGATCTCGATACGATCTTCTCCGAGCTGACGCCCAGCGATGCCTCCTATATCGTCATCGTTACGCGCGGCCACCGTTACGATTCGCGGGTACTTCGTTGGGCTCTCGACACGCCCGCCCATTACATCGGCATGATCGGCTCGGGCCGCAAGGTGCTCACCGTCTTTGAGCAACTGGAAGCGGAAGGCGTTCCGCGGGATAGCTTCAAGCGCGTCTTCGCTCCCATCGGCCTGGAGATCAGCGCCGCCACGCCGGAGGAGATCGCCATTTCCATCGTGGCCGAACTGATCGCCATCCGGCGTCATTGCGGCGTTGCGCTGACTCACTCGCGCAATCGCATTCGCAAGGAGCAAGCCGCCGATCCTTCATCCCTCCAGCAATAGCAACCGCGCGGGATCGAGCTTCACCCGCCACGGCTGAGGCTGCGCGCTCAGCGCACGCCAAAGATCCTTGGGCACGTCGGCCTGTAGATGAGGCGGTTCTCCGGCCCGGGGTGCAGCGTGCAAGCGCAAATAGAGCGTCATCTCATGCGGCGCTTCGCTGGTGTTGACCAGCCAGCAGGGAAAGGTGTTTTCGACCTCCGCAGCTTGCTGGAATTCGATCTGGTGCGAACGGAGGCCAACGTGGGTGAGTGCCTCTGAAACCGGGCTCGCCGACTTTAACTGGCAATTCCACGCATCCACGGCAATTCGATCGGCGGCGGCGCGGCGAGCGGGAACGATATTCATGCAACCGGTCAGCCGCGCGGCAACCACCGTGCGAGGCCGCTCGAAGAGTTCGTGCTTCGGCCCGCAGGCAATCACGCGGCCGCTGTCGAGTACCAGCAGATCGCTGCAGAATCGGAATGCTTCTTCCATATCATGCGTTACAAAGATCACCACGCCGTTATAGGTGGTCAGCGTCTCGCGAAGCTGCTCTTCCATCTGCCGCCGCAGATAAGGGTCCAGCGCGGCAAAAGGTTCATCCAGCAGCAGCGCATCCGGCTCGATGGCCATGCAGCGCGCAATGGCCACGCGCTGGCGCTGCCCTCCTGAAATCTCTTTCGGATACAGGTTGGCTAGTTCGGCAATGTGCATCAGGTTGAGTTGCCGGTCCACGCGCCGCAGCCGCTCCTGCTCAGGCAATGCACTCAACCCAAAGCCCACATTCTCCGCCACCGTCTTATGCGGAAAGAGCGCATAGTCCTGAAAGACGACGCCGATTCTTCGCCTCGCGGAAGGGACATTCCGCCCCGCCGCGCTGTCGTACAGAACACGGCCGTTCAGCACGATGCGCCCACGATCCGGCGCAACCACGCCGGCGATCATGCGCAGGGTCATGGATTTGCCCGCACCGGAGGCTCCCAGCAACCCAATCGCGCCCGTGCCGGCGCAAAGGTCCACCTGCAAGTTGAAGTTCTCAATCGTTTTCTCGACCTGGATCTCAAGCCTCGCTGAAGACGTGGCAGTGTCCATCTCGCGTGGCCGAATCGGGGGCGCCACGGGAACCGGCTCCTCGGATGGCGCCATCCGTCTGCGCGCTCGCTTGTGCGTCGCGCTTTGGCGATTCAGCAGCCGAATGATGGCCAGCGACAGCACGACGATCAGCAGTACCCACAGAAGCGCGCCGCGCATGTCGCCGTTCTCCGCGGCTGAGAAGATGGCGATCGGCATGGTCTGTGTGCGGCCGGGTATATTGCCGGCCAGCATGAGGGTGGCCCCGAACTCTCCAAGGGCGCGCGCAAAGGCCAGAACCGTTCCCGCAATGACGCCTGGCGCAGCCAGGGGCAGCAATACCCGGCGGAAGACCGCCCATTCCGAGGCCCCCAGCGTTCGCGCCGCATCCAGAAAGGTGGGATTTACCTGGTCAAATGCGCCCAGCGTGGTGCGATACATCAGCGGAAACGCCACCACAGTTGCCGCGATCACCGTGGCAGGCCAGGAAAACACAATCGTGATACCGAGTCGTTCCAGCGCGTGGCCGATAAAGCTCTGCCGACCGAGGATCAGCAACAGAAAGAAGCCGACCACCGTTGGCGGAAGGACCAGAGGGAGCGTCAGTACCCCGTCAATCCAGGCGCGCAGGCTGCCATGCATCTCAACCATCAGCCTGGCCGCAAGCATTCCCAGGAAAAAGGTGGCTACAGTGGCGGCACAGGTCGTAGCCAGCGAGATATACAGCGGTGATAAGTCGGTGGGAAACATCACGGTGAGGCTATTGTAAATCCATGCTTTACGAAGATAGCTTGAGCCGCTGGGCTGCCAAGATACTCCACAAAGCTGCGCGCGGCCTCTTCGTTGAGGCTCGTCTTGATGGCCGCCGCAGGATAGACGATTGCATCGTGCGAGGAATCAGGCGCGACAGCAACAATCCGCACCCGGCCTGAGGCCTGAGCGTCAGTTGCGTAGACGATGCCCGCATCGGCGTTGCCCGTCTCGACATAAGTCAGCACTTGGCGGACATCCCTTCCCAGCACAAGTTTCGAGTCGAGCTTGTCGAACAAATGCAGCGCCGTTAACGTTTGGCGCCCGTATTGACCTGCCGGGACGCTGGCAGGATCGCCCAGGGCGATCAGCCGGACGGAGCTATCCATGAGTCCCTGGAAATCTCGAAGCCGTGAATCGCGCGGCGCAATCAGCACCAGCGAGTTGCGCAGCAGGTTGCGCCGCGTCCCGGGCGCAACCAATCCCTTCGCTTCCAGGTCGTCCATGGGCTTGGGCGCGGCGGAGAGAAATGCATCTACAGGCGCGCCCTCCTCGATTTCCAGCGCCAGGGTTCCCGAGGAGCCAAAGTCATTGCGAAAGTCCATATTGGCGTGATCGCGCCGATACGCGGTCTCAGCTTCCAAAATGGCGTTCTTGAGGCTTGCCGCAACAGAGAGTGTCAATGTGGTGCGCCGCGGAGCATGGCAAGCGCCCATTGAAGCCGCAAGCACAAGCAGCGCCGCGCAGAAGCAAAGCGCCGATCCAATTCTTTCTGCTTGTTGTAGCGCCCTCACGCCTTCTCCCTATAAGTTGACGGCCAAGTGAAGATCATTTCCTAGGATACATACGACAGAGCTGCACAAGCAATGCAACGATCCTTGCTGTTGCGCTTTGGGCTACACTCCCAGCGCAGTTGACTATCTCTTTGAACCGGAGGCCGAAAATACATTCAAACTACATAAAAACATGCTTGACGCTTTGGGCGGGGTGTGAGCTAGAATGTGTACCTCGCCGAAGGCCGGCTTGGTCTCCTGGAGGATTTTGATAAGTTGAACTTGTTGTTAAAAACATGACCAATGGGGGTAACAACCAGGAGTTTTAGTAAGGAGCCAAAAGATGGGATTGGCAGTTAGAGATGCCGGGAAGGCGCTTGCCGAGCAACTGCCTCCTCTCACCCCGAATGCGGCGGCCGTTGAGGCGGACCGTTGCCTGTTCTGTTACGATGCGCCTTGCACACACGCCTGCCCAACCCATATCAATATTCCCCGCTTCATCAAGAAAATCGCCACGCGCAATCTGCGCGGCTCGGCGGCAACAATCTTTGCCTCAAACCTTCTTGGCGCCACCTGCGCTCGGGTATGCCCGGTGCAGGAGTTGTGCGAAGGGGCATGCGTGCTGGGCATCGATCACAAGCCCATTGCAATCGGACGGCTGCAGCGCTATGCCATGGACTATGCCCGGGAGCACGGCAGCTATCCGACGGTAAAGGCCGCGCCGACCGGCAGATCGATCGCCGTCATCGGTTCGGGGCCTGCGGGCCTTTCCTGCGCCGGCGAGTTAGCGATGCTTGGCCACGCGGTAACAATCATTGAGAAGCGCGAGATGCCCGGCGGCCTCTCCACTTATGGCATCATCGCGCTGCGCGAACCGGTGGAGATTGCCCTGGATGAGGCGCGCATGATCCAGGGGTTTGGCGTCAAGATCAGAACCGGGCTTGAGTTCGGCAAAGATATTTCTTTGGCTATGCTACAGAAAAAGTTCGATGCGATTGCGCTGAGCGTGGGATTGGGCAGGACGCCCGGCCTGTGCATTGCGGGCGAAGAGGCCATTGTCGATGGCCTTGAATTTATCGAAGCCAGCAAAGCCGCCCCAGCGAAATTGAGCGTGGGCCGCAATGTCATCGTGATCGGAGCCGGCAACACGGCGGTGGATTGCGCCACGATTGCCAAGCGGCTCGGCGCCGAACGGGTGACGCTGGTCTATCGCCGCACGGATCGCGAGATGAGCTGCTATGAGCACGAGTACGACTTTGCCCGCAAGGAGGGCATCGAGTTTCGCTTTCTCAGCCAGCCTTCGCGGGTGGTGCTGAACGAAGGCCTTCCGGTTGGACTCGAGTGTTTGCGCGTCGAGCTGGGCGCGCCCGACGCCTCCGGCCGCCCGGCGCCAACGCCTGTCACAGGCTCGGAGTTTGTGATTGCGGCGGATCAGATCGTCAAGGCTGTCGGTCAAGACAAGCCTGCGCAGGCCGTGCTGCTGGGCCTGGAAACGAAGAAGGGCTTTATCGCCGTGGACTCGAACTTCCAGACGAGCATTGCGGGCATCTATGCAATCGGCGACTGCATCCGCTCTTGCGGCTCTGCTTCCGCCGTCATGGCTGTTGAGGATGGCAAGCTAGCCGCCGCGGCGATCCACCAACAGCTTGTCCGCGCTTCGCGCCGGTCGAGGTAAATTAAACATGGCAGACCTTCGCATCAACTTCGCTGGTATTAAGTCGCCCAATCCATTCTGGCTGGCCTCGGCGCCTCCGACCAACTCCGGCGCGCAGATCCAGAAGGCATTCGAAGCGGGCTGGGGCGGCGCTGTATGGAAGACCGTCGGCCCGCCGGTGCTGAATGTGTCGAACCGATATGGAGCCTGGCATTCCGGCCGGCAGCGCATGCTGGCCATCAACAATGTCGAGTTGATCTCCGATCGGCCCATTGAAGTCAACCTGCGCGAAATTGCCGAGATCAAGCGCGCCTGGCCTGATCGCGCGGTCATCGTTTCCGCCATGGTCGAGTCCAAGCCTGAAGCGTGGCAGGATATCGTCCGGCGCATCGAAGATACAGGCGCTGACGGCATCGAGTTGAACTACGGTTGCCCGCATGGCATGAGCGAGCGCGGCATGGGCGCCGCCGTCGGGCAAGTGCCGGAGTATTGCGAACGGATCACCCACTGGGTGATGGCCGTCGCAACCATTCCGGTCATTGTGAAGCTGACGCCCAACATCACCAACATTGTGTTGCCGGCGCGCGCCGCGGTGGCTGCCGGCGCCAAGGGGCTCTCGCTGATCAACACCATCAACTCCATCGTCGGCGTGGACCTGGATACGCTGGAGTTGACGCCGAGCATCGGCGGCAAAGGCGGCCACGGCGGCTATGCCGGGCCGGCCATCAAGCCCATCGCGTTGAATATGCTGGCCGCTTTGGGAACCGACGAGATCGTTTCCAGGTCCGGCGTTCCCATCTCTGGCATGGGCGGCATCGCTACCTGGGCTGACGCGGCGCAGTTCCTGCTCCTCGGTGCATCCAGCCTCCAGGTCTGCACGACAGTGATGCATTACGGCTACCGGGTGATTGAAGACCTTTGCGACGGACTCTCGAACTGGATGGACGAGAAGAGCTTCAAGACCATCGCCGATGTAACCGGCCGCAGCCTGAATCGCGTTTCGGAGTTCAAGAACCTCGACCTCTCTTTCCGCGCGGCGGCACGCATCGACGCGGAAAGGTGTATCAAGTGCAACCTTTGTTACATCGCCTGCAACGATACCGCGCATCAATGTATTGACTTGGTTTCGCCTCATGGCGCGGTGGTGGCGCCGGGCGCCTACGATGTGCGCTCGAACGGCAAGCGCGAGGCCGTGGAAACGCGCCCCCGGCCGGTGGTGCGCGAAGAGGATTGCGTGGGCTGCCGGCTTTGCTACAACGTGTGCCCGGTGGACAAGTGCATCGAGATGGTCGAGCTTGCTCCCCAGCGAAGCCGAGTTACATGGGGAGAGCTATCACAGCAGCAAACCCCGGTTACCGAGGACTGGGAAGCGATGAAGGCTTATCGCGAGCGGGTTGGAATTCACATTCACTAACGCATCTTTAGAGCCATGGCAGGCAGATGAAGGGAGAGCGTTCAAATGGGACTGCTGATCAAGGGCGGAGAGATCGTGACCGCGGAGACTCGCCTGCGCGGCGATATCTTCATCGAGGATGAAACCATTAGCGCCATCGGGCCTGGCCTTTCCGTTCCGCCGGGAACAGAGGTGATCGATGCCGCGGGCAAGCTCGTCTTCCCCGGCTTCATCGACTCGCATGTTCACATCCACCTGCCCTTCATGGGCACATTTGCCAAGGAGACGCACGCCGCGGCGAGCGTGGCCGCGCTGATTGGCGGGACCACCGCCTTCATCGAGATGTGCAACCCGAACCGCAACGAAGATACGCTGGAGGGATACCACACCTGGAAGCAAAAGGCGGAAGGCAACAGCGCCTGCGACTATGCCTTTCACATGGGCGTGGCGCGGTACGACGCGAAAACGGAAGCGCAACTCACTGAGATTGTCCGGGACGGAACCACATCCTTCAAAGTTTTTCTCGCCTACAAGAACTTCTTCGGTGTTGACGACGAGGAGCTCTTCCATACGCTCAAGCTGGCAGCCAAGCTGGGCGTCATCACCACCGCGCATTGCGAGAACGCAGAGTTGATAGGCCAGTTGCAGCAACTGCTGCTGGCGGAGGGCAAGACGGGACCGGAGTGGCATGAGCCCAGCAGGCCGGAAGCCGTTGAAGCTGAAGGCACCACCCGCTTTGCGACGTTTGTGGAGGAAACCGGCGCCACTGGCTACGTGGTGCATCTGTCCTGCGCGCCAGCGCTGCGCGTGGCCGTTGAAGCCAAGATGCGCGGCGTCCGGCTGCACATCGAATCGGTGCTGCCTCACTTTCTGCTCGACAAGAGTTATGCAGAGCGCGACGGCGTAGAGGGCATGAAATACATTATGTCGCCGCCCTTGCGCGACCGGCGCAACCAGCCCGTGCTGTGGAATGCGCTTAAGACCGGATTGATCGACACCGTGGGCACGGACCATTGTCCATTCGACACGGAACAGAAACGTATGGGCGCGAAGGCTTTCACACAGATTCCCAACGGCATTCCGGGCATTGAAGACCGCGTGAACCTGATGTACACCTACGGCGTGAAGCGCGGCAGACTCGATCTTCACCGCTTCGTCGATGCGCTCAGCACCCGCGCCGCCAAGCTCTTTGGCCTTTTCCCCCGCAAGGGAACCATTGCCGTTGGATCGGACGCCGATCTAGTCATTTATGACACGGATTATCGCGGCACAATCTCCGCGGCTACGCAACACGGCATCAACGACTACAACGGATTTGAAGGCTTCGCCCTCGAAGGCCGGCCCTCCGTGGTTACCGTGCGCGGAAAAGTGCAGGTGCGCGATGGAGTCTTTATAGGAGAACAGGGGCGCGGACGCATGGTTCGTCGCGAACCGCACTATAACTCGAAAGGGGTGACTTATGCCGGTTGACACACAGGCCGCGATCGATCTGCTCAAGGAGTTACGCGCACTTACCGCCGATGAGCATGGTGCACAGCGCCTGGCATGGAGTCCCGTGTGGCTCAAGGCTCGCAGTTGGTTTGAGTCCAAACTGCGCGAACTGCCCGTAGAGCATCACTATGACGCCGCCGGCAACAATTGGAGCACGCTCGCCGGGACCTCCGATGCGACTCTGATTCTCGGCAGCCATATCGATTCAGTGCCCAATGGAGGCTGGCTCGACGGCTGCCTGGGCGTGATCGGCGCGTTCGCCGTACTGCGCCGCATTGCCGAGGAGTATCACGGCAAGCCGCCTATCACCGTGCGGCTGGTCGATTGGGCGGATGAGGAGGGCGCGCGCTTTGGACGCAGCCTCTTCGGATCCTCGGCCTTTGCCGGAACGCAAACCATCGATCAGGATCGCGGGCGCACGGATGCCGGCGGCAAGCGGCTTGAAGATGCGCTGGCCGAATGTGGCGTCTCTGTTGATTCAATCGGCGACGCCGGACGGGAGCGGAAGAATGCTGCGGCCTATCTTGAACTGCACATCGAGCAGGGGCCGGTACTGGAGGAAATGGGGCTTCCGCTTGGTGCCGTGCTCGGCACCAAGGGCGTAGAGCGCCATACGATCATCTTTCAAGGGCAGGAGGCGCACTCTGGCTCCACACCCATGAAAGCGCGGCGCGATGCCCTGGCCGCCGCCGCGAAACTGGCGCTTGAAATCCGCCCCATCGCAATGCGGCATCCTGACGCCGTATGCACCATGGGCAGCGTCAAGACTTTTCCCGGCATTGTGACCGCCGTCGTCGGCCGCTGCGAGGCAACGCTCGATCAGCGCGATCTGGATGCCCGGGTGCTGGCCACGATGTATCGCGAGGCTCAGGAGAAAAGCGCGCAATTCGCCAGGGAAGAAGGATGCACGGTGGAGTGGTCGCGCATCTGGAACATTGCACCTGAGCCCTTTCATCCCAAGCTGATTGAACTTTGTGAAGAGGCGATTCGCGAAACCGTCGGGCGCTCGCACCGTATGCCCTCCGGTCCGCTGCACGACGCGGCTGAGGTCTCCAGATCCGGCATTCCAACCGCCATGCTTTTTGTGCAGTCGCTCAAGGGAATCAGCCACAACAAGATTGAGGATACGCGCGAAGATCACTTGAAGCTGGCCATCACCGCGTTTGACCGGCTGGCATCGAAGACCATGGACTGGATTCGCGCCCAGTGAAGAGTCACTTTCAGGCGCGGCTATCAAACATACAATTCAAGCCGCGCCAGAGCTTGATCAAAATGCACAGCGGAATGTCCAGTACAGGCTTGGAATCCTGGCGATACGAGACATAACTTTCTTACCGGAGAGCATAGCCATGAGCGATCTTTCCAAATTGAATACACTCACGTCGGAAGAAATCACCGCCATCACGCGGCAAACCAACTACGGCACCTGGCGTTTCCAGAAAGGTTGGAAGCCGCTGCACATTGTTGACGCCGAAGGCTGCTGGTTTACGGATGGCGCGGGCAAGCGCTATCTCGACTTCAGCTCGCAGTTGATGTGCGTCAACCTGGGCCACAAGAACCCTCGCGTGATCGAGTCAATCGCCGAGCAGGCCCGCGAACTGGCTTATGCCGCTCCCGCCTATGCCACCCGCGCCCGCGCCCGCCTCAGCCTCAAATTGCTGGAAGTCCTGCCCGAGGGCATCAATAAATTCTTCTTTGCCACCGGCGGAGCCGAGGCCAATGAAGCAGCCTTCAAGATTGCGCGGATGGTCACAGGCAAGAACAAGATCATCTCCCGCTACCGCTCCTATCATGGTTCCACCACCGCCGCCATTGCGGCTACGGGCGACCCGCGCCGCTGGGCCATGGAGCCGGGCGGCAAAGGTTCGGACTTTGTCTTTGCCCCGGAGACGAACTGTTTCAACTGCCCCATCAAGCACACGTATCCCGGCTGCAACATCGCCTGCGCCGAGTACATCGAGCACATGATCCGCAACGAGAGCGACGTTGCCGCCATCATTCTCGAACCCGTCGTCGGCACTAACGGCGTCCTCGTTCCGCCGCCCGAATACTTTCCTCGCATTCGCCAGATTTGCGACCAGCACGGCGTCCTGCTGATCGGCGACGAGGTGATGACCGGCTGGGGCCGCACCGGGAAATGGTTCGCCGAGCAGCACTGGGGCGTCACGCCCGACATCCTGGTTACCGCCAAGGGCATCACCTCGGCTTATGTGCCGTTGGGCCTTTGCGCCACCACCACCAAAATCGCGGACTACTTCGAGGATCACTACTTCGCCCATGGGCACACCTATGAAGCGCATCCCATGACGCTCGGCCCGGCCGTCGCCACCATCGAGGAGATGCAGCGGCTGAAGCTGGTCGAGCGCGCGGCAGCCCTCGAACCCTATCTGCGCGAAAAGCTGGAAGCTCTCAAAGCCCGCCATCCATCGGTAGCCGACGTGCGCGGCCTCGGACTCTTCTTCGCCGTTGAGATTGTGAAGAACCGCGCCACCAAGCAGCCCTTCAACACCATGCGCGACAAAGTAGAAGGCAAACCGTTGCTGGTCGATCAGATCGCTGCCAAAATGATGGCCCAGGGAGTTTCGATCCAGAGCTGGTTGAGTCACTTCGTCATTGCGCCGCCGTTGATCGTGACAAAGGAAGAGCTGGACCTCGGCATCGCTGCGCTTGATGAACATCTTGGCATTGCGGATGCTTTGGTGGAAGGGTAAGGCATCCGTGCTTTTGCTCCTGGCCCGATCGGGCCAGGAGCAAAGCAACTCCAACCTATAGCTACTCTGGTTTCGTTATAGCCTTGGCGGACACACTGCTCATTGCATAAGGGTCTTTCGAAGCACCTTTCCCGCTAGCTCGGGGCTGTAACTGCCAGAGTGCAGCACGACGCGTCCGTTGATCAGAACATCTTCAATGCCTTCCGGGAATTGGATCGGATCGGCGAAGGTTCCCTTGTCGATGACCGTGTAGGGATTGAAAATGACCACGTCCGCAAAGTTGCCCGGCTTTAACAAGCCCCGCCGCTTGAAACCGAAGACTTCGGCGGCCTTGGAGGTCATCTTGCGGATCGCATCCTCAAGCGTGAGCGCTTTCTCCTCGCGGACGTACTTTCCCAGGACGCGTGGAAACGATCCGAAGACGCGCGGATGCGGCTTGCCGCCCAGAAGGCCATCGGTGCAGACATTCTGTTCCGGCCGCGTCAGGAATCGAATGACGTGCTCTTCCTTGCCATAGAAATCGACCATGCCCACCGCATTTTCCTCGGCAAGGAGCAGGTCGAACGCGGCATCATAAGGATTCTTGCCGCGAAGGTTGCCGATCTCCAGCAGGCTCTTGCCGATCAGATCCTGATTGGCGTCCGTCTTTACGCTGGTGACAAAAATCTGATCGAGCCCGGCGAAGTCCACGAAATTATCCCACCCCAGAATTCCTTGTTCGATGTCGTGAATCATGCGTTGCCGAAGCTGTGGACTTGCTAAGCGTTCCAATAATTTGTCGGTTCCTCCATCGTGCGCCCAGGGCGGCAGAATCGCGCCCAGCATGGTGCTTCCGGCGACATAAGGATACTGGTCGAAAGAGGTCCGGATGCCTTGCGCGGTGGCGCTGTCCAGCAGATCGACGACTTGGTCGATAAGGCCCCAGTTCTTGCGGCCGCAGAGTTTGAAATGCGAGAAGTGGACCTTCACGCCAGACTTTAGTCCGATATCGAGTACTTCCTTCATCGAAGTCAGGATGGTGTCCGCTTCGCTGCGTTGATGCACAACGAAAACGCCATCGAACTCCGCGACAACCTTGCATAACTCGATCAACTCCGCGGTATCCGCGTAGGCGCAGGGCATATAGATCAGCCCCGTGGAGAGGCCGAAGGCGCCAGCCTCCATCTCTCGCCTGGTAATCTCTCGCATCCGCGAGAGTTCCTCCGGCGAGGGTTTGCGATTATCCAGCCCCATCGCCTCCATGCGGATATTCCCATGCGGAACCAGATAGCTTTCATTCAGGCCGACGCCGTGCGCTTGCATCGCCCGCAAATAGCCATCGGTCGTTTCGTAATCCCAATCCAGCTCGTCGCTCTCCCCATCGAGTCCAGCAAGATTCTTTCGCCATGGCGAGATGTATCGCCGGGGCAGGGGCGCCATCGAGATTCCGTCCTGCCCCAGCAATTCAGTCGTCACGCCCTGGCGAATCTTGGCTTCCACGTAGGGGTTGACCAGCACCGCCAGATCGGAGTGGCTGTGAGTATCGATGAAGCCTGGAGCCACGATGAGGCCCTGGGCATCGATGCCCCGATCGAATCCGCCGGAGTCAGGCACGTTGCCGATCGCGGCGATCAACTCATCTTCGACCACCAGACTGGCTGTGTACCGGGGCTGGCCTGAGCCGTCGATGATCTGGCCATTCTTGACGAGAATCCTCATTCTCTCAACCTTTCTGCAAGACAGCCCGCAAGATTCCGCCGTAACCCTCAGCGGCTTTCAACAATTGATCGACCTCAATATATTCATCGATGGTGTGCGCAAGATCTTCTCTGGATGGTCCAAAGCCGACGGTCTTGATTCCAGCTTCACCTGCGTAGTGGCTGCCGTTCGTGCAGAAAGAGTACTGCGTAACTTGCGGATTCAATCCAGCGCTTCGCAACCCGCGCAGAGCCGACTGAACAAACTCATCCTCTTGCTCCAGAAACCATCCTGGGAAGAACCTCTCGCCGCTGATTTCGTTTCCGGTGTAGCAGGTTTGCGTGTCGGTGGCGAAATGCGCCTTCGCCTCGAACTGCGGGTCTTTGCTCTTCATCTCGCGCATCAATGCAAGCAGCGGCTTCAGGACCGACTCCCTGGTTTCTCCCACCAGCAGACGGCGGTCGTAAGTGGCGCGGCAGTAGTCCGGCACGACGGACGCGCCCGGATAAGGCGAAGACTTGATGTCGGTAAGTTCCAAAATTCCCTGGCCCATTGTGGGATGCACCGGTGCTTCGAGCCTGCCAATCTCGCGAATGAGTTCAGCCATCTTATAGACCGCGTTGATGCCCGCACTCGGATTAGCGGAGTGCGCCGGTTTGCCGAAGGTTTCCACCACCACCTCCGCCCGGCCGCGCTGGCCCCGTTTCAGGTTCAACTCGGAAGATTCTCCAATCAGAACGTAGTCGGGCCGGATGCGCTCGCTGATCTTCCGGGCGGCGACGCCCTCAAAACATTCCTCATGAACAACTCCGGAGACATAAATCTCTCCCGCGAACTCCCGGCGCGTATCCGCCGCGAAGAAAGCGGAAGCGGCGATCATGGCGCTGACCGCGCCTTTCATGTCAGACGTGCCGCGGCCGTAAATCTTCCCGTCCGCCAACTCGCCGTCGAAGGGTTTGTGTGTCCACTTGGTTTCATCCGGGACCGGAACGGTGTCAATGTGTCCATCGAGCAGCATCACTTTGCCCGGGCGATTGCCTTTGATACGTCCCAGAACGCTGCCGTAGGAGTCGACGATCATCTCGTCAAATCCCAATTCATCGAACGCCTGCTTCATCCGGTTGACGACGCCGTCTTCATGCCCCGAATAACTCTGGCTTTGAATAAGCGCCTGACACAAGGCGATGAGCTGTTGGTTGCGTTCTGCTGTCATCATCAAGGTGCTCCTTCGTCTTCTTGCTTGCCCGCGGTCTCAGCGGCTGTAAGGAGTGTCTTTGAGCGGGAGGCTGTTGTGCGGTTTTCCGTCGCGATTGAAGTATGCGCAAGCCACCGCGGGCGCGGTCGTGAGCATTACAATTTCTCCCACGCCCTTTGCCCCGTAGGCCAGCGTCGCGGAATTTTTCTCAATAAGGATGCACTCGATCTCCGGGACCTGCGTCGAGCGCAGCAGTCCAAGAGTGCCCAGGGAGACGGTCGGCGCGCCATTGCGGAGCGGAAACTTCTCTGTCAGCGCAAATCCCAATCCCATCACGACGCCGCCTTCGATCTGCCCCTCGACGTTGTTCGGATTGATCGCCTTGCCCACATCATGAGCGGCGACAACCTTCTTGACTCTTCCATCGCCATCCAGAATGACTGCATGGGTCGCGTACCCATAGGCAACGTGACTGACCCGGTTCGGTTTGTCGCTGGTCATTGGGTCGGTGGCGCAATCGTACTCGCGGTAGAACTCGCGGCCTTCCAGTTCGGCGAGGGAATGGTTAGCCAACTCCTGCTTCAATGCATCCGCGGCTCTGCGCGCGGCCTCGCCGGTGACGAGCGTTTGCCGGGATGCCGTGCTGGTTCCGCTGTCGGGAGTCACCATCGTGTCCGGCGCATGCACGCTGATCGCGGACTTGGCGAGTCCCGTGGTTTCGGCCACGATCTGCAACATAACGGTGGCCAATCCCTGGCCCATGCAGGCCGCGCTGGTGCAGATGACGACAACGCCGTTCTCAACCTTCAACTTCACCCGTCCGACATCGCGCACGCCGACGCCCAGGCCCGTGTTCTTGAATGAGCAAGCAACGCCTGCGTCAGGATGGGCGTCAATCACATCCTTCAACGCAAGCAGCGTCTCCTTCAAAGCTGTTCCGGCGTCGGCAATCTGTCCGTTGGAAAGCACTCCGCCGGGTTCAATCGCATTGCGGAAGCGAATTTCCCACGGCGAAATTCCGAGCTTCGCCGCCAGCAGATTCAGGTTGCACTCCCCGGCGAAGCAGGTCTGAGTCACTCCAAAGCCGCGGAATGCGCCGGAGGGAATGTTGTTGGTATAAACGGCGCGCCCCTCGATATCGACATTGTCGATCTGGTAAGGCCCGGCGGCGTGCGTGCAGGCCCGCTGCAAAACCGGGCCACCCAACGAGGCGTAAGCGCCCGTGTCCGCCACGATGCGCGCTCGCACCGCCGTAATTTTACCTTGGTCATCACACGCCGTCGTAAACTCCATTTCCATGGGGTGACGCTTGGGGTGAACGCGAAAGCTCTCCTCGCGGCTTAAAGTCAGCTTCACAGGCCGTCCGCACTGCCAGGCCAATAGAGCGGCGTGATGCTGCACGGAGAGATCCTCTTTGCCGCCGAATCCTCCGCCAACGAGTTTGCTGATCACGCGAACTTTTTCACCCGATACGCCGAGCATCGCCACAATGCCTCGATGATCGTCGTAAACACCTTGCCCGGCGGTATAGACCGTCAGCGCGCCGTCTTGCATTGGGACGGCGAGTGCGCTTTCCGGTTCCATAAAAGCGTGCTCCTGGCGCGGCGTTGAATACCGCTCGGTGACCACGTACCTCGCGTCGGCGATGGCCTTATCGACATCGCCGCGTTTCATAATGGTCTCCGACAGCAGGTTCCCCTTGGGATGGATTCGTGGCGCGTCTTCCGCCATAGCCGCCTCGGGTGACAATAACGGTGTCAGCTCCTCATACTCGACGCGAATCAACTTCAGGGCCTTTCGGGCTGTCACCTTCGTCGTGGCGGCCAGGATAACCAGCGCGTCTCCAACGTAGCGAGTTTCTTCGCCTTCGGCAATCATCACCGGCCAATCGTGAACGATATGCCCCAGCAGGCGTTCACCAGGAATGTCCTTGGCCGTCAGCACGACCGCAACGCCGGGACATGCCTGCGCGGTTGCAATGTCGATCTTCTTCACCAGGGCTCGTGGATACTTGGCTCTGAGCACAGCGCCATAAAGCATCCCAGGAACCTTCATATCGTCAACAAATTCGCCCGTGCCCAGCAGCTTCTCTTCAGAGTCCACCCGAACGGTCCGCTCGCCCACTTTGGCTGTGCTGGCCTCCGCGCCGAGAGTCTCTCCATCGCGCAATGCCTTCGCGGCGAGATGAATTGCCCGTTCGATCTTCAAGTAGCCTGTGCAACGGCATAAGTTATACCGGATGGCGCTCCTGACCTCCGCGGAGGTGGGAGCGGGATTCTGGTCCAGCAGCGATTTCGCGCTGATCACCATGCCCGGCATGCAGAAGCCGCACTGCACCGCTCCAACCTCGCCGAAGGCCCAGGAATATACCTCCCTTTCACGAGTCGAGAGGCCTTCGAGGGTGGTAACCACCTTGTCCTGTACTTTGGCTACGGTCAGCATGCAGGCCCGCCGCGCCTTCCCATCGACCAGCACGGAGCAGGAGCCGCAGACTCCCTCGTCGCAGCCGTTTTTTACTGAAGTCAAGCAAGCGTCTTCACGCAGATATTCCAGCAGGTTCTTGTCCGCTGCCACGGTAACATCATTGTGGTTCAGAGTGAACTTGAACATAGCTGGCGCTCCTTCCATTCAAACTACCGCGAGGCGAGGATTTTCCTGTTGTATTCACGCACCTTCGCATACTCTGCGTCCCAGAACGTCTGACTGCGCATGGAGTCGAGAAACACTTTGGAGTAACCGAACTTCAACCAGTCGTTCTCCTTTTGCTTGAAGAGCTGTTCCTTCGCCGCGGGCTTGCGGAAATCAATGACATGTCCTTCATCCGCGCCCAGAAAAATGTCGCGCGCCCAGCGATCCAATACCTGCGGAGCTAACTCAAGATAGCGAGTGTTCAATTCCTCCAGCACCGAGTTATAGCGATCGAAGCCGTCGGTTGCGATGGTCACCACATTGTCTCCCGGTCCCAGCCTTAGGAACTTCGCCAATTTGATCGCGCCCAGCACATTGCAGATGCCGGAGGGGCCAAACAAATCGCGCAAGCTCAAGGCAAAACTCCGGTCCACGCCCATGTTCACCAGGGCATCCACGCCATCATGGAAGATCTTCACTCCTTGCACCGTTTCTTCATCCTTGATGAGGATGACGAAATCAGTGTTCAGGACGTTGTGAATCAACGTGCACATCTTGTCGCCGATTCCCTCAATGCGATGCTGGCCGCGGCCTCCATTGGCCAGAGTCGAACACTCGTAGGGCTCCAGTGCGGCGACCTTGGCTTCAGGGAAGACCACCTTGATCTGATCGCCCGCTGCCAGTGTGCCTGCCGAACCCGGAGCAGAAGTGAAGCCAGCGATCCGGCCATTGCCCACACCCTTCACCGCTTCAATGGCGCTGTTTCCAGTAACATGGCGATGGAAGCGATAGTTGGGGAAAAGTTCGAACTGAGCCAGGGCCTTGTTCTTCGGATTCTTCATCAACTCACGGGTCTTTTCCAGAGTAAGGATCACGTCCGATTCAGAACCCGGCGTCAGCTCCAGTTCGCCGCCGTACCTCTTGATGCGTTCATACCGCTCCTTGCTCATGTTGTCCGGCATGATGATAATGGCGCGAAAGCCGAGCAGCTTGGAGACATAGGCCGTTCCAATGCCGAAGTTACCCGTCGAGGGTCCTAGAATGGTGTGTTCGCCGGGAACAATCTCCCCGTCCACCAGCCCTTCAATCAGTGTGCTGTATGCTGGACCTACCTTGTGCGATCCGGAAGGGAATCCGCAACCCAGCATCACCACAATGTTTGCGTTGATCCCGGTCAGCGCCGGCGGCAACACGATCTTGCGAACCTGGTTGGTCGCGTCCTTCCAGGTAATGTTAAACAGATTGATGGGGTCGAGCTCATTCTCTTTCAATGCAGCTAAGGCTTTGGCGCGAAGATCCTTGCCGATCAGACTCGGATCGAGCATCTCATCGTAATTGGGGCCGAACGGAATCTTTGCCATCTTGAACCTTTCTCACTTCCATCTCGTTGCGGCGATCCGCGGCGTCAAGCCGTAGCCGCGACTCTTACCGCGTTGCGAACTTCTTCCATATCGGGCCGCACGGCAATCGTGCGTCCCGCCGCGCGAATTGCGCTTTGAATATCTTTCAGTCCATTGCCGGTCATGATGATCGCGACACTTTCAGAGGGATCGATGAGGCCCATTTCCACCGCACGCTTGACTCCCGCCGCACCGGCAACACCGGCTGGCTCGCCAAAGACACCGGCCTTGCGCGCCAGCATGAGGATGGCGCGAAGAATCTCTTCGTCGGAGACGGAAACGAATGCTCCACCCGACTCGGTGACCGCGTTCATTCCCTTGCTGAAGTTTCGCGGATGCCCGACAGCGATGGAGTCCGCCAGAGTATTGGCGTCGCATGGAGTCAGGCTGCCGCCTTCCTGCCATGCCGTAAGGAACGGTTTGCAGCCATCGGCCTGCACCCCCAGCATCCGGGGCAGGCGGGGAATGAAGCCGAGTGTATGCATCTCCTTCATCCCCTTCCACACTCCGCCAATCGTGCAGCCGTCGCCGACTGAGACCACAACCCAGTCAGGAAAGCTGCCCGGCGTAAGTTCCATGAACTGCTCCGCTAACTCCAGCGAGACCGTCTTCTTGCCTTCAATCAAGTATGGATTGATGGCGCAGTTACGGTTATACCAGCCAAACTCCGCGCTGGCTGCCATGCATAATTCCCATGCTTCATCGTAGGTTCCATGAACGGAGAATACCTGCGCGCCGTAGATGAGCAACTGGGCTACCTTGGCTTCAGGCGCGCGCGCCGGAACGAAGATGGTCGCTCGAATTCCCGCGGCGGCGGAGAAGCCGGCCAAGGAAGAAGCGGCGTTGCCTGTGGATGCACAGGTGATTCGCGAAGCCTTCTTCTCCAATGCCTTTACCACGCCCATCGCGCTGGCGCGGTCCTTGAACGATGCGGTAGGATTGCGGCCTTCGTCTTTCACCCAGCAGCGCGCGACGCCCAACTCATTGGCCACTCTGGGGGCGTTATACAGCGGGGTCCAGCCCACCTGCAGATGTGGAATCAGCGTTGGGTTGGCCACTGGCAGCAAGGGCAGATAGCGCCATATCGATCGATTGCCATTTGCGGCAAGCGCCGTGGGATTGAGTTCCTTGCGCATCGAGTCATAGTCGTAGAGTACGTCCAGAATGCCGTCATGATAGCCGCATGCCGGGCAGAAGTAATCCACTTCATTCGTGTTGTATTCGCGTCCGCAATGAACGCATCGAAGCCCAGTGAAATAGGTCATCGTCTTCCCAACCCGCAAAAATTCCATAACTCCCGCGGCGCGCTACCGCTCCATGCTGAGTGCCCGCAGCTTGCACCGGCTGACGCACAGCCCGCAGATGAAGCACTTCTCCTTGTCGATATGCAGGACTTCATCCCTGGAGATGGCGCCGTATGGGCAACTGATTTCACACAATCCGCAGAGATTACACCGCGTCATATCAACATCGGGCGGTCTTGCGGCTTGGGGCGCGCCGCGCTCCGCCATTTTGCGAATGGTGAGGCCCTTGATCTCATCGACCGATTGGTAACCATGCTTGTCGAGAAAAGCGTCGAGTTCCTTGGCAATTCTTCCGTAGACCGACGGGCCGCGCAGGATAGCTTCCGTGCAAACCTGCACGGCGGAAGCGCCAGCCATCAACATCTCCGCTGCATCGCGGCCGTTGGAGACGCCGCCGACACCGAAGATGGGGATCTTAACCACGCGCGCGGCGTCATACACGCAGCGCAAAGCCAACGGCTTGATGGCCGCGCCGGAGAGCCAGCCAAATCCCTCCTTGCTCCCCATCAGCGGAAGGCCCGTCTCCAGGTTGATGCTCAGGCAAGGGCCAAAAGAATTGATCATGACCAGCGCATCGGCGCCCGCCTGCTCCAGCGCCACTGCAATCTGCTGAATATTCGGATGCGGGCTCAGTTTCATGAACACCGGCACATCGACCGCGGCCTTGGCTGCCCGGAGCGCATCAACGATGGGAGAAATATCGTTGCCAACATAGTGCGTGGAAAGCTCAAGAGCATCGGCGTAAGGCTTCACCAAAGGAGCCAGTTCCCGGATTTGATCGGCCGTATATCCCAAGCCGACAACCACCGGCAATCCGGTGGCTTTAGCCAACTTGTATTCCGTCTCGATCCATTGCTCTTTTGGTAACTCGGACCAGAGTTCTGTATTCAGAAATCCGCCGCGGATCTCCGCCATGCAAGGATGCGGCACCACAGCCGGATTTACGGAGATCGTCTTAGTGACTAATCCGCCGGCGCCGCCTTGAGCGGCGGCTTGAAGCATGGCCCCATCCCTTGACGGCGGACCAGCGGCGGGCAGGATCGGGTTCACGAAGTCGAGCCCGCAGATATGTACGCCTAATCTTGCCATTCCACCCTCCGCTCAATAGGAGTTACCAAGAATAGCACACCAGACATTGGACAGTAGCGCGAGTACTGTCCAATTCGCGCGGAGTTCATTCCAAAGAAAAAATCCAAAGTATCAAACCAGTTACGGGACGATTGAACTGGGTATCTTACGCCAATGCAAGAACGCTGTCTGCCGCAATTCCGGTGTAGTTCCACCCTTGCCAGACCAGTTGGATGAGGCTTGCCAACATCCAGCTCAGGCTGAAATGATAATTGTCCTGTTCTTAGTCGCCAAGCCGTGATAGGGATCACAAAGCAGACGGGAATCTCCTCGCTTGAATCCTAGCGCAATGGAGGCATCTTCTATGTTGTTGGTCGGGAATGGACGTCTGATTACTCAGGATGATGGTGTGCCCCTGATTGAGGATGGGTGTGTTGCCATTCAGGATGGCCTGATTGCAGAGGTTGGCGGAACGGCTGATTTGCAGCGAAGGCATCCCGCTGCTCAGTTCGTGAATGCGCGCGGCCGGATAATCATGCCGGGATTGATCAACACCCACATGCACCTCTACAGCACGTTCGCCCGCGGAATGGCTCTGAAGGACGAAGCCCCGAGCAACTTTCTTGAGATTCTGGAGCGTCTCTGGTGGCGGCTGGACAGGGTCTTAACTCTCGAAGACGTGTATTTGAGCGCCATGGTGGCGCTGATCGACTGCATCAAGAACGGCACGACCACTATCTTCGATCACCATTCCAGTCCCGCAGCGGTGAGCGGCAGTCTCTTCCGTATCGCGGAGGCCGCGCGCCGGACCGGTGTGCGCAGTTGCCTCTGCTACGAGGTCACGGATCGCGAAGGCGCGGAAGTTACAGATCAGAGTATCGAGGAAAATCGGGCGTTCCTCAAAGACTGCAAGCAATCCGAAAGCAGCCGGCTCAGAGGACTCTTCGGGCTGCATGCTTCCTTTACCTTGAGCGACAAGACGCTGGCGCGCTGCACTCGGCTTGCGGAGGAACTTGATGCCGGCTTCCATGTGCACGCTGCGGAAGCGGAGGCGGATTTAGCCCAATGCCGGCGCGAATATGGAAGGGGAGTCGTGGAGCGGTTGCATGAGCGCGGCATCCTGGGCAGCAAGACCATCGCCGCCCATTGCGTCCACGCAAGTGACGCCGAGATTGATCTGTTGAAGGGCAGCAAGACAAACGTAGTTCACAACCCTGAATCCAACATGGCGAATGCGGTAGGCTGCGCTCCAGTGCTCGAGATGCTCCGCCGCGGCGTGCGGGTTGGCCTTGGTTCCGATGGTTACACCTGCGACATGTTCGAATCGCTGAAGGCCGCGAACACCCTGCATAAACATCAGACACGCCAGCCGGGTGCCGGATGGGCGGAGGTTCCTGCGATGCTGTTCCGTGAGAATGCCGCCATTGCCAGTGAGTGTTTCGGGCGCCCGGTGGGCAAACTGATTGCCGGCGCGCACGCCGATCTGATTATCGTGGACTACGATCCGCCGACGCCCTTGCGCGCCTCGAATATCGCCAGTCACATTCTCTTCGGTGTCTCCGGGCGCGCTGTCGATACCACGATCATCGGCGGGCGTGTGGTGATGGAAGATCGAAAACTTCTCGCGATTGACGAGCAAGAAGTCATGGCCAAAGCCAGAGCCTCTGCGGCAAAGCTGTGGCAGCGTTTTTGAAACGGCCTGAATTCCCTATGGGCAAGTTTCCGTAGCGGAAGCGGCCATCTGGCCAAGAAATTCTTCCAGCAAATTCGCCGCAACATGGACGCGATAGTCTGCGGTGGAACGAATGTCGTCGATTGGTTTCACTTCGTCGAGGAGAACTTTGCGCGCGGCCTGAATCCGGCCGGAGGTCAGCTCATTGCCCAGTAGCGCGGCCTCGGTCGCGTACAAGCGCGCAGGCGTTTCGCGCAGGCTGGCCGCGGCGATGCGTACTGCCCGCACCCTGCCTTCCTGCATTGCGCCCACGCCCGCCAGCGCCACCTTGGAGATAGCCAAGGCATTGCGCGTTCCCACTTTGCGCAGATACTCGACCGCCAGGCGGCTGCCACGCGGCAGATGTACAGCCATCACCAACTCCTGCGGCCGCATCACGGTGCGTTTGTATCCCAGATGAAACTCGCTGTACGGCATGCGGCGCGCACCCTGCACGGAGACAAGCTCGATCTCCGCCTCATACACCAGCAGCACAGGTGGAGAATCCGCAGCGGGAGAGCCATTCACAATATTTCCGCCCAGAGTGCCGCGGTTCTGATTGGCGATTGCGCCGGTCCAGCTTGCTGCGCGCGCCAGCAGCGGAAATTCCTTTGCAATGACGGCGTTCTGGCGAATGTCGGTAAAGGTCGATCCGGCGCCGATTGTCAGCCAATCGTCGCTCGCCGTGATCTGCCGCAGTTCCTCGATGCCCCAAAGACTGACAAGCTTGCGCTGCTCCAGGCGTCCCGCGCCGAGGGCAACCATCAACTCGGTGCCGCCGGCCATGGGCGTCCACGCGCCCGGCTCCGCGGTCAGCAGCGCCAGCACCGCGTCGAGCGAACCCGGTGCGACCAACTCGTACTCGGAGACATTCGATCTCATGCGCGCACCCCATCTTCCGGCGCAGGAATCGCCGCGGCGATGGGCGTCTGTGCTGAGTGCCGCACGGCATCGATGATCCGCATGTAGCCGGTGCAGCGGCAGAGATTCCCGGCCAGTCCTTCACGAATCTCATCGAGGTCCGGTTGAGGATTCTTCCTGAGCAGGGATTCCGCGGCTAGCATCATGCCCGGCGTGCAGATGCCGCATTGTGCTCCGCCCAGTTCAAGAAATGTCCTCTGAATATTTGCCAGCGCGCCGTTGGTCGCGAGCCCCTCCACCGTGAGCACTTCGCAGCCGTTGGCTTGCAGCGCAGGCACCAGGCAACTGTTTACCAACACGCCATCCAGCAGCACGGAGCATGATCCGCATTCACCTTCGCCACAGCCCTCTTTTGTTCCGGTGAGTCCCAGGTCCTCGCGCAGCACGTCCAGCAGCCGTTTCATCGGCGGAACAAATACGCTTCGTTCGACGCCGTTTACTTTGAACCGGATTTCAGTCGATTGAATCTTCGCCGCGCTCATTCCGACCTCTCCGCACTTTCCATAGTTCCCGGTTCCTGTGCTTCGGCCATGCGCAGATAAATATCTTCCGGCAGCAGAGGAATGGAGGTGAAGCTGATGCCGGTCGCATCCTGAATCGCATTCAGAATCGCGGGCGCGGGACCATCATGCGGCAATTCGCCCAGGCCCTTGGCTCCGTAGGGCCCGTGCTCGCAGGGAATCTCCTCGAAGTAAACCTCGATGTTGGGCACGTCCACGGCTGTGGGCATAATGTAGTTGGTCATCTGGTTGTTGCTCATGCGGCCGTCCTTCCAGACAACTTTTTCGTAGAGCGCATAGCCAACACCCTGGGCTACGCCGCCCTCAATCTGTCCAGCGGCCAACACCGGATTAATCACGCGTCCGACCTCCTGCAAGGCGTAGAAGTTGACCACGTCGGCGGTATAGGTGCGCGTGTCGACTGCGACCTCCGCCACATAGACCGCCCAGGCAAAGGCCGGGTACGCCTCTCCCTTGTACGCCGCGTCATCCCAGAAAATGTCCTTGGGCGCCTGGTAGCGAGCCTCGGAACGCAACGCGCCAAACCGTGCGATATAAGTCGCGCAGGCTGCGCGAAATTCCTGCGCAGAAAACTTTTCACCTAGCAGATTCTTTTCTCGCAGAATGACGGCAAGCGAATGTGCCGCATCGTGGACCAGCCGGCCGACGATCATCGTGGTGCGCGAGGCCACGGTTGGCCCGCTGTTGGGCACGCGCCGCGTATCTGGCTGCGCGATGGATACATCATCACAAGAGAGGCCGAGCGCTTCAGCGGCAATCTGACTGAGGATAGTGTTGGTGCCCTGACCAAACTCCACACTGGAGACGAGCACGGTCACATGACCCGAGGCATCCGCCTCCATGCCAACCAACGAATTCAGAAAACGCTCGCCGGAACCCGTGAATCCCGCTCCATGCATGAAGCTGGCAATGCCCATGCCCCGCTTGATCGCGCTCGGTCTCGCATTCTCGCGGGCAAAACGGGCGCGCTTGGCGCCGTAGTCCGAAACCTTCAGCGCCCGATCCAGCATTCCGGGCAAATCAATTGGGTCACGCAACAACTGGCCCGTTGCCGTTGTCTTGCCCTGCGCAAGAAAGTTTCGCCGGCGCACTTCTTCCGGAGCAAGACCGGCGGCCTTCGCGATCTGGTCCATTTGCCGCTCGATGCCGAAGATGGTCTGCGGCGTGCCGAATCCGCGAAAGGCGCCGTGCGGCGGCAGATTCGTCGCCCATACGTGGGAACGGATACGGATGTTCTCGCAGAAGTACGGGCCGGAAGCATGAATCGTCGCGCGCGAAAGCACCGTCGGCGATACGGTTGCGTACGCTCCGCCATCAAGATCCACCTGGATATCCATCGCCAGAAGGCGTCCGTCCCGATCGACCGCGGTGCGAAAACGGGTGCGCGAGGGATGACGCTTGGTGGTTGCCGCCAGATCTTCCTCGCGGTCATAGAGGATCTTGACGGGGCGTCCCGCCTTTTTCGCCAGCAGGCCGGCATGTGCGGCAATCATCGAAGGATAATCCTCTTTGCCGCCAAAAGCGCCGCCCGTCTCCGTCTGGATCACGCGGACTTTTTCAGCGGGCAGGGCAAAGACACGCAGCAGCGCTTTGTGCACATAATACGGGCACTGCAACGATCCCCGGATCGTCAGGCCATCAGCCTCGGACCAATCCGCAATGACTCCGTTGTTCTCAATGTAAAGCTGCTCCTGCGCGCCGGTATGGTATTCGCCGGTGACGATGTGCGCCGCCCGTTCCCACGCGGAATCCACATCGCCCTTCTCAACCAGGAAGCGTTTGATGACATTGTCCTCGCCCCAGACAATCGTCTGCTGCCGCTCGCTTTCTTCGATGGTAAAAACGGCGGGCAGTGGCTCGTAGTCGATCTCCACCGCGGCGACAGCTTCGTGCAGTCGCGCCTTGTCAGGATGCGCCAGCAGCACAATCGCTTCCTCGGGATGATTCACCTGGGTTTCGGCGAGGACCGGCTGGTCGTTATCCACGATTAGCGGAATGCAATTTGCGCCCGGAATGTCCTTCGCGGTGACGATCACAAACTCGTCCCACGCGATGTCGGCCCCAAAGTGAATGGCTTTAATGGCGCCGCGCGCAATTCTGCTGCGCACCGTGGCTCCATGCCACATTCTGGGCAGTGCGATGTCGTCGATATAACGCGCGCTGCCCGTCACCTTGCCGAATCCTTCCTTGCGAAGGACCGGTGTGCCTATGATGCGGGCCTGTGTCGTGTCGCGCATGATGGGAGAACCTCGCTTGCGTGCCCGGACCGCTTTGGAGCTTTGGGTAAGCATATCGTGAGCGTGGCAAAATGCAAGCCGTGATTTTATGGAGATTGCCGCCTGCGGGCATTCACCTTTTCCCCGTGCGGTGGTCATCAACCTCGGAGTACGAAACGAAAGGCCGTCTCACGCGTCCACTGCGCCACTACTCACCAGTTCCTGTGCTTACCAATTCGTGGAAGAAATGATAATTGGCTTGGTCGTACTTGGCAAGCCGCTGAATCTAAAGGTTATAGGCAGGGGGAAATGCGATCCGGCAGACACGGAAGGTCTCCTCTGACGCAAAGTGCGTTGTTAAGACGGCGTTTGCTGACATTCTGAAACCTGACAAACGCGCCAAAAATCCTCGCAGAGAACGGGTCTTTTTGTGGGCCTTGCGTGGTTTCCTCTGACAGGTCGGTCGATTTTTGCCCCATTTTGTATCCGTTGAAAGAGTCCTTTTCGGTTTTTGGCATTCGCCTCTTTCGCCAGCCTGAAAGGCAACTGATGCGTCCTCGGATTTGTTGAATGAGGGTTGATCCAGGTAGCAATCTTCATGCCTGGGACGCGCCCCTCGAATCTCACCGCCATCTCATTCCGCGGTACAATCCAATTGACCCGTTCAGCCGGCTCCGCGTCGGAAGCTGTCCTCGCGCGTCTAATACTCAAGGTGTCCCTATGACCGCAAAGACCGAGTCCCGCAAGCTACCCATGATGCCCATTCGGGACATGGTGATCTTTCCTTATATGATGACGCCCTTCGTGGTGGGCCGCGAATCCAGCGTGCGCGCACTCGAGGAGGCTCTTGGCGGCGACCGCAAGATCTTCCTCGCCACCCAGCATGATGCTTCGGTGGACGAGCCCAAGGCCAAGGAGATTTACCAGGTCGGGTCGATTTGCAACATCGTGCAGAGCGTCAAGATGCCCGATGGAAATATCAAGGTGCTGGTCGAGGGCGTGGAGCGCGCCAAGTCCACTGAGGTGAACGACCGCGACGGATTCTTTGTGGCCACGGTGCGCGTGGGCAAAAGCCAATTTGAGATGACTCCTGCTGTCGAGCAGCTTATGACGCGCGTCACCGGCCTCTTCGAGCAGTACGTCAAGCTCCAGCAGTCGCTCAACTACGAGACCATCATCGCCGCGGTGCGCATGGACGAACCGGCCAAGCTGAGTGACACCATCGCCGCCAATCTGCAACTCGGCGTCGAGGAGAAGCAGGACCTGCTGGCCATCTTCGATCCTGCAACGCGCCTTGCGCGCATTGCCGACGTGTTGGACATCGAGATCGAAAAGCTCGACATCGACCGCAACATTCAGTCACGGGTGAAGCGGCAGATGGAGCGGGCGCAAAAAGAGTACTACCTCAACGAGAAGATTAAGGCTATTCAAAAAGAATTGGGCCGCGGTGAAAAGAGCGAGTTCGACGAACTGCGCAAGAAGATCGAAGTCGCCGGAATGCCCAAGGACGTGCTCGACAAGGCCATTCAGGAACTCAAGAAGCTCGAAGCGATGCCGCCCATGTCGGCCGAATCGACCGTCAGCCGCAACTACATCGACTGGCTTCTGGCCGTGCCGTGGAAGAAGCGCTCCAAGGAAACCCGCTCCATCGATTACGCCGAAAAGGTGCTCAACACGGACCACTACGGCCTGGAAAAAATCAAGGAGCGCATTCTGGAGTTTTTGGCCGTCCGCCAATTAGTCAAGAATCCAAAAGGATCGATTCTCTGTTTTGCCGGACCTCCGGGCGTGGGCAAAACCTCGCTGGGCATGTCGATTGCGAAAGCGACCGGCCGCAAGTTCGTGCGGCTCTCCTTGGGTGGCATACGCGACGAGGCGGAGATTCGCGGTCATCGCCGGACTTACATCGGCGCGCTGCCGGGGCAGATCATTCAGCACATGAAGCGGGCTGGCACCAAGAACCCCGTCTTCCTGCTCGATGAAGTGGACAAGATGGCTTCGGACTTCCGCGGCGATCCGGCCTCTGCACTCCTCGAAGTGCTGGACCCGGAGCAGAACTCCACCTTTCAGGATCACTACCTGGACGTGGACTACGACCTTTCGCAAGTGCTCTTTGTGGCCACGGCCAACGTGATGCACACCGTTCCGCCGGCCTTGCAGGACCGCATGGAGGTTCTGCACCTGCAAGGGTACACGGAGCAGGAGAAGCTGGAGATTGCCCGCCAGTATCTGGTGAAGAAGCAGCGCGAGCAGACCGGGTTGAGCGAGAAAAATCTCATCTTCAGGGATGATGCGATTGTCGAGATCATCCGCGGCTACACACGCGAAGCCGGTGTCAGAAATCTGGAGCGCGAGATCGGCAACGTCTGCCGCAAGGTGGCGCGCCGCGTGGTCAAAGGCGGCCGGAAGCACAAGGAAGAACTCACCGCCGCCAATATCAACGAGTTCCTGGGCGTGGCCCGGTTCCGCGACTCCGAGATGCACGAAAAGAGCGAAGTCGGCCTGGTGACTGGCCTGGCCTGGACCGAGGTGGGCGGCTGCATTCTGACCACGGAAGTGCAGGTGCTGGACGGCAAGGGAAAACTCACCATCACCGGCCAGTTGGGCGACGTGATGCAGGAGTCGGCGCAGGCCGCGTTGAGTTACATCCGCGGGCGCGCGCAGGCGCTGGGGCTGAACCGTGAGTTCTATCGAACTGTGGACCTGCACCTGCACGTACCCGAAGGCGCCATCCCCAAGGACGGTCCCTCGGCCGGCATCACCATGGCCACGGCGCTGGCCAGTGCGCTGGCTAAAATTCCTGTGCGGCGCGATATTGCCATGACCGGCGAAATCACCCTGCGCGGCAAGGTGCTGGCCATCGGCGGATTGAAGGAAAAGCTGCTGGCCGCATTGCGAGCCGGCATTTTCGAAGTGATTCTGCCCCGCGCCAACGAGAAGGACATCGCCGAGCTGCCTGACAACATCAAGAACTCCATGAAGCTCCACTTCGTGGACCAGATGGATGAGGTGCTGGCGCTGGCTCTCGTAAGCCCGCTGCCCACCACCTTGCCCGCCGCGGTAGATGTGCTGGCCGCGGTTCAAACGGGTGAGCTTGCGGCGAATTTGCCCGCGCCGCAATGACACGCACGCACGGAAACCTACGCCTCAGAATCTTGAGGCGTGGGTTTCGCAGTTCTGAGCGACTGAAAAACTTCGGATTCATAACTGATCGAAGATTTCGCGGAAATCCCATGCGCCGGATTTTTTTGCGAGCCATTCGGCCGCGCGGACGGCGCCCAGGGCGAAGCCGCGCCGGCTGTGGGCGTCGTGGCGGATTTCAAGAGTATCAACCTCGCTGGATGCGGTCACAACGTGCTCGCCTTTGGCGTCGCCTACGCGGTGGGAGGCAATGGGGATTTCGATGCCCGGACGGACCGCCTGGATGATTTCGCGGAGGGTGACGGCGGTGCCGGAGGGGGCGTCGAGCTTGGAGATGTGGTGGGTTTCACTGATCGAGAAGTTGTAGCCCTCGAGTTTCGCGAGGTCGGCGGTGAGGCGGAAGAGCTTTTGCACGCCCATGGAAAAATTGGTTCCGTAGAGGAGCGCGCCGCGCTCTTGTGCCAGGGACTTCATCTCCTCCATGTGTGCGTACCAGCCGGTGGTGCCGACGACGATGCGTCCGCCGAGAGCCAGCACGGCGCGCATATTCTCAACAGCGGCTTCAGGGGCGGTGAAGTCAATGACGACATCGACGCCAGCGAGATGGACGATGGTGAGGGCGGAGGCGTGCTGATTTTCGTCCCGGCCGAGCACGCGTACGGCGTGGCCGCGCTCACGGGCCACCTCGGCGACGAGGCTGCCGGTTTTGCCCTTTCCTAAAACTAGAAATTGCATGATGACCTCACGCTGACCTCGGTGGTCAGTGTGGATATTAAATGATTGGCTCGGCCAGATTGGTTGGCAATGGGTAGATCGGGGCAGGTTTTCGCGCGGGACGGTTGCGATGGCGTTATCCTGTGGGGAACCTATGTCTGACACTGAAGCTGGAAATCAAACGCCCGTACCTGCCGTTGCACCTCCTGCGCGCAGCCGTAAACGCCGCTGGCCGCGGATTGTACTTTGGTCGGCAGGCGGGCTGCTGGCTCTGGTGCTGGTGGCTTCGGGAGCGGGTGTACTGTGGCTGCGCTCGGTGGCCAGGGCCGCGCTGCCGGTGCTGGATGGAGATGTGCATATTGCCGGGCTCTCGGCCCCGGTCATCGTCCGGCGCGATGCCCACGGCGTGCCTCACATCGAGGCTTCAAGCGAGGCCGATCTCTTCGTGGCCCAAGGCTATGTGACCGCGCAGGATCGGTTGTGGCAGATGGACACCCTCCGCCGCAACGCCAACGGGGAACTGGCGGAGATCATGGGGCCCTCGATGGTCAAACACGACCGGGCGCAGCGTGTGCTGCAATTTCGGAATACGGCCCGGCGCATCTACGCGAATATGCCCGCGGCGGACCGCGCCCGCCTGGACGATTATGCGCGCGGCGTGAACCTCTTCATTGCCCAGCATCCGGAGACGTTGCCGCCGGAGTTCAAACTGCTCCGCTATCGTCCCCAGCCCTGGAGCGGGGTGGACTCGGTGAGCATTGGCCTGACGATCGTGCAGATGCTGGACACGCACTGGGAGACAAAGCTCGCGCGGGAAGTTGTCTCCGCACGGCTGCAAAACCTGAAGCTGGAGGCCGACCTGTATCCGGTCGGCTCGTGGCGCGACCATCCGCCCACCGGCATTTTGCTGGATCTGAGCCAGCCGCACCCCGAGCCACCCCGAACCACGCGGGACGACGACGAGGACGACAGCAATCAGGCCAGCGCCGCAGCTCCATCCGCCACTCCGCAGTCCCCACAAATGCCGGGTGCCCCATCCTTTTCACGCTCTTTGCGAAAAGGGTGGGATACGACGGACCTCAATTCGTCCCATGTTCTTGAATCCCATGAAGACCCAATAGCCCTGCGCGAACTGCTCGGCTTGCCCACCTGCGCCGGCTGCACGCCGGGCTCGAACAACTGGGTCATCGCCGGGCGCCACACGGCCAGCGGCAAGCCGCTGCTCTCCAACGACATGCACCTGGGGCTGACCGAGCCGAATATCTGGTACATAGCCGACCTGAAGGCGCCGGGCTACCACGCTGCCGGGGTCACGCTGCCGGGGATGCCGTTTGTGATCGCCGGCCACAACGAACACATCGCCTGGGGCTTTACCGCTCTCTATGCCGACGTGCAAGACCTCTACATCGAGAAGCTGGACGGCAAGGGTAACTACCAGGACAACGACACCGTCTGGAAGCCGCTCCAGGTGGACCACGAGATCATCAAGGTTCGCGGCGGCAAAGACGTGACGCTCGACGTGCAATCGACTGCGCACGGACCGCTCTTGAATCCGATCTTCACCAAAGAGACGCGCCCCATCGCCCTCAAGTGGACCCTTTACGACCCAACGCTGAACACGATGCCGATCTATCAGCTCAACGTCGCATCCAACTGGGCGGAGTTTTCCGCGGTCCTCGCCACCTGGTCCTGGCCCACGCAGAATGTGGTCTACTCCGACGATCAGGGACACACCGCCTACCACGCCATTGGGAAGGTGCCGATCCGATGGGGCGGAATGGGTGTCTTTACCGTGCCTCTGCCTCACGACCCAATGAACTTACGATATGAGTGGGGCGATGCTTCCTTTTTCTTTGGCAAGCGAGATAACTCCTACATCCCCTTCGAGGCGATGCCCCACGCCTTCGATCCGCCCTCCGGCTTTCTGGCCACGGCCAACTCTCGCGTCACTGTCGATAAAGAGCCACTCTATCCGTCCTCTGGAGATGCGTCGGCGATTCCACTTACGGACGAATGGGTCGATCCTTACCGCATCGAGCGCATCTATAAATCTCTGGAAGGCCGCGACCACCTCACTCCCGCCGACCTGCTAGCCGTGCAGACCGACGTTTACAGCGAAGTGGATCAGGAGTTGGGCCATCGTTTTGCTTACGCCATCGACCACACCCCCGACGCGGATTCGCGTCTTCACAAAGCCGCCGACCTGATGCGCTCTTGGGACGGCAAGCTGACCACCGATTCGGCCGCGGCCTCGCTCGTAACCCAGGCTCGCCGCGCTCTTTGGCCGCTGATTCTTGAGCCCAAGCTGGGCAAGGAGATCGCCGCGCAGTACCGCTGGAGTGAATCAAACTTTGCCGAGGAAGAGATCATCATGCACGCCCCCGCCGACTGGCTTCCGTTCTACTACAAAAACTGGGACGCCCTGCTGACCGATGCCGTCCGCAAGGGCATGGAGGCGGGCAAAGCTCCTGCGGACGTGGCCGAGTGGAACTATGGAAGCTGGCATGTGGTTGATATCGAGCACCCGCTGGCTGAGTTTCTGCCGCTGGTGGGCCGCGTAGCCGGGACCGGCGAGCAGCCGCAAAGCGGCGACACCACCACCGTGAAACAGGTGGCCCGCACCTTCGGCCCCTCGCAGCGCTTCACCATGGATTGGAGCAACATCGACAGCTCGACGGAGAACATTGTCCTGGGTGAAAGCGGCAACCCCCTCAGCCCGTACTTCCGCGACCAATGGAACGACTGGTACGGTGGAACGACCTTTGCACTGCCCTTCAGTCCTGCAGCCGTTGCCGCCCAAACCCGTCATACGCTGCGGCTGCTGCCATGAAGCTGCCCTATTCTCAACAAGACCGGGTGCCCCAGGTCTCGCTTTTGAAACCTGGGGGAACAAAGCCCTGGAGCCGCTTCGCCGGTCCCGCTGTCATTTTGCTGGCCGCGGCTCTTGCCATTGCACCGCAACTGGTGCGCGGCAACTCCTGTGGCCACGATTTCGACTTCCATCTGGTCTCCTGGCTCGATTGCCTGAACAGTTGGCGGCACGGGATTCTGTATCCGCATTGGGCTGCGAGCGCCAACTTCGGCGCTGGTGAACCGCGCTTCATCTTTTACCCGCCGCTGACCTGGATGCTGGGTGCGGCGCTGGGTTCGGTGTTGCCCTGGCAGTTCGTCCCGGTGGTGCTGACGTTTCTGCTTCTGGCCGCCACGGGCCTGGCCACTCGTCTTCTTGCTCGTGAAGCGCTTCCGGATGGGGCAGCCACTTTGGCCGGTTGCACGGCGCTGTTTTCCGGCTATGCGCTCTTCACCGCCTACGAGCGCACGGCCTTTGGCGAGTTGACGGGTGGCTTCTGGATTCCGCTGCTGCTGCTTTTTGCTCTCCGCGATCGTGGCTCCTTCGGGTCATGGGCCAGCCGAGTCTTTGACGGCTCCACCCTGCCGCTGGCGCTGGTTGTGGCTGGCTGCTGGCTATCGAACGCCCCGCTGGGCGTGATGGGCTGCTATCTGCTGGCCGCGGTCGCCGTGGCCGCTGCATTGCTGGCCCGATCCTGGGCGCCGGTGCTGCGCGGGGGGATTAGCGCTGCCCTGGGCACGGCTCTGGCCGGCCTGTATCTCTTGCCCGCCGCATGGGAACAGCGCTGGGTTGATATTCGCCAGGCCACCGACGATCCCGGCCTGCTGATCGAGAACAGTTGGCTCTTTGCACGCCACGCCGATCCGGCGCTGGCGGATCATGACATCGAGTTGCGTAAAGTCTCCATCATTGCCCTCTCGATGATTGCCCTAGCGCTGGCAGGATTGCTGGTCTGTTGGGTTCGCGCGCGATTGGTCCCGAAGAATCAGTCCCGTCCATTTCACTGGTGGATTCCGCTGGCGCTCGTTCCAGTGGCCGTCCTCTTTCTCCAGCTTCCCATCTCGCAGCCAGTGTGGAATCTGTTGCCGAAGCTGCGTTTTTTGCAGTTTCCCTGGCGTTGGCTGGTCGCACTGGAAGCGCCAATGGCCATCTTGTTCGCCGCGGCCGTCTGGCCTCGCGACGCTGCGCGGCGCTGGTGGCGTATGGGGGTTGCGGTGGTCTGCGCAGGGTTCTTCCTCGGCGCAACGGCCTTCACCGCGCGCTCCTTCTTCCAGGTTTGCGACGACGAAGACGCCGTCTCCGGTATGCTGGCCACGCTTCGTTCGGGCGCGGGCGCCGAGGGCTACGACGAGTACGCGCCTCCCGGCGCTGACAATGCTCTGGTCACCACCGGCCTGCCGGACGCCTGCCTAGTCAGCGACCCCTTCATGGTACTGGGCGCGCCCCCCAACGGACTGGAAGCAGATGAAACCGTACCCGTTTGGAACGCAGGGCAGGGAAGTTGCGACGCTACCCTGGCTTGGCAGCTTGGGTCACCGGAGCACAAACGCCTCAGAACCATCGTCCTTCACGCTGGCACGCTGATTCTGCGGCTGCGCAGCTACCCAGCCTGGCGGGTCGAGGTGAATGGCCGGCCCGTCGGCAACCTGCCCCGGCGCGACGATGGCCTGATGGCCGTCCCCGTGCCGCAGGGAGAAGTCGATCTCGCCGTGGACTGGGCTACCACCCCGGATGTGATCGCTGGACGTTGGCTCAGCGCCCTGGCCGTGCTGGCGCTCACAGGCCTTTGGTTATTGGAGCGAAAGCTGAGCCCACCTCGGTTATCATGAAAGCGATGACTGTTGACGTGAAATCGCTTCTGCAAGAAGGCGCGGCGCTGACCAGCCAGGCGCTGGAAGAGTTGCTTCCCAGCGTTACGACCGTGCCTGCCTCGATTCATGGCGCCATGCGCCACTCCGTCTTTGCCGGGGGCAAACGGCTGCGGCCGGTGCTGGCCATGCAGGCAGCAGTGACCATTGCCGGGGTCTTGCCCAAGGGAATTGAGCGGCTAGGCGCGGCCTTGGAAATGCTGCACACCTACTCGCTGATCCACGACGACCTGCCGGCTCTGGACAACGACGACCTGCGCCGCGGCAAGCCTACCTGCCACGTGGCTTTCGGCGAGGCCATCGCCATCCTGGCTGGCGATGCTCTGCAGACCCGCGCCTTTGAAGTGCTGGCAGGGCTGGACTGCCCGCCAGCGGCCACCGTGCAGATTATCGGCCTCATCGCCAATGCCGTCGGCACCGTCGAGGGCATGATTGGCGGCCAGGTGCTGGACATCGAGAGTGAACACCTGAAGCCTACGCCGGAGCTGGTGAACGCCATTCACCGCGCCAAGACGGGCGCGCTGATCCGTGTAAGTGTCGTGGCTGGGGGCGTTTACGGCGGGGCAACCAAGGAAGACGTAGCCCGGCTGGACCTCTTCGGACGCAAGGCCGGACTGGCTTTTCAAATTGTGGATGATGTGCTGGACATGACTGTGGATTCGGCCCATCTGGGCAAGACCGCGGGCAAGGATCAGGCCACGGAAAAAGCTACCTGGCCGGCCGTGTACGGCATCGAGCAGAGCCAGCGCGACGCCGCCCGGCTGATCGAGGAAGCTTTCGCCGCCCTCGCGCCCTATGGCAGCCGCGCCGATGGCCTGAAAGCTCTCGCCCGCTTCCTGGTCGAGAGGAAGAACTGAGAACCGAATCGAGGCCCGGCTCCGCGCGCCCGCTCGGCCTTATCTGGCCAGAACCCGTCGCAGGGCCTCGCGCTTGACCTCTACTTCATTGATCGTATTCTGCACCTGGTCGAGCATCCGCTGCACCTGGTCGATATAGTCTGGCAGCGCATTCCACCAGGTAATCAGCGTCTTTTGCTCGTCAAGCAAGGCCAGGGCCGTGCCCGAAGCAGCGGCCACCATCCCGGCGCGGCGCTCGCCCGCGAGCAGCAGCAAACCGGCTGTCACAAGGGTTCCTCCAGCCGCAAATCCGACCCAGTTCATGGCGTCGGACTCTTGCGCCTCCGGTGTCATTGCAGAATCGTTCGCTGGCTTGGAAAGTGGGACAACTACCATCTTCTCTCCTTCCGGCCCGGACCGCGGTTACCGCGATCAAGCGAGCAGTGTATCAAGTATCAATCCAAATCGCCGGTCGTGCGCATGAGAGTGGAAACCGGCCACGCGAACCATCGATTACCCGCGGCGGCGCGGCCTTCAGTCCAGGTCGAATTCGCGCAGCGGCTTGCCGTCGGGGGCGTCCTTGGCCTTGCGCAGAGCCTCGGCAAACTTTTTCTCGAAGAGGTCTTCCTTGTTCTTCTCCGCCTCGACCGACTGCCGGAAGAGCGACTCCTTGCGCTCATCATGCTCGCGCATGGCCTGGGCCGCCGTCTCCAGGTCCTCGAACATCCGCTTGCGCGGCGCGGGGGTATGGCTCACCACAAGCCCGGTGGCGGCATCCACCTTCAGCATCGCCCCGCAATCCGGGCACGCAACCTCGAAAATTTGTTCCTTCGCCTTGGCCATGTTCTTTCTTGCAAAATTGTATGCGTTTGCGAGCAGATTGCCCAGAGGGCAGGGAAGATTGCTGAGTTTTTTCCGTGCCTGCGGGCGTACTCTGAATGGGCAGTGGGACTCACTTTATAGGAGAACAATGAAAAACAGGATTGTTCAAACACTTGTGCTGATTGCGCTTGCTCTCTCGCCGCTCTGCCGTGCGCAGGCGCAGATTGCCGGGGATTGGCAGGGAACACTGAGCGCCGGGGGTGTGCAGCTTCGCCTTGTTCTGCACGTCGCCGAGGCGAAGGACGGTGGCCTCACTGCCACGCTGGACAGCGTTGACCAAGGCGCCAACGGCATCCCGGTGACCGCGATCTCGCTCAAGAATTCCAGGCTCAGCCTCGCCATCGACGCCGTGCATGGCAGCTATGAAGGCACGGTCAACAAGGATGCAACGGAGATCGACGGCACCTGGTCGCAGGGGCAGCCCCTTGCGCTCGATTTCAAGCGCGTCCCCACGCAAGCCACCGTGGCGCCCTCTGAGATTGATGGGACATGGCTGGGTTCGCTGGATGCGGGCGCGCTCAAGCTGCGCATCGTCTTCAAGATCGTCAACACACAAGAGGGCCTGACTGCGGCGATGCAAAGCCCCGACCAGAGTCCGGTTTGGATTTCAGCGACATCCGTCAAGCGCAGCGGCAATTCAATCATCATTGCCATCAACGGAATCGGCGCGACGTTTGAGGGCAAGATCGCCGCAGACCTGAACTCCGTCGATGGCACATTTACGCAAATGGGCAACCCCATGCCGCTAGTCGTCAAGCGGGTGAAGGATCAAGCAGTCCTGGAACTGCGCCGTCCACAGAACCCGGTCAAGCCGTATCCGTATCGCGAAGAGGAAGTGACCTACGCCAACAAGGCCGCAGGGAATACGCTTGCGGCCACGCTGACCGTTCCTCACGGCAAGGGGCCGTTTCCCGCCGTGCTGTTGATCGTTGGGTCGGGACCGCATGACCGCGACGAGAGTCTTATGGGCCACAAGCCGTTTCTGGTTCTCTCCGACTACCTCACCCGCAAAGGAATCGTAGTACTTCGTGCAGACAAGCGTGGCGTGGGCAAATCGACAGGAGATTACGCTACCGCGACCATCGCCGATTTTGCCACCGATGCCGAAGCGGGCGTGGCGTATCTTAAGTCGCGCTCCGAAGTCGATCCACGCAAAATTGGCCTCATCGGGCACAGCGAGGGCGGCATCATCGCGCCCATGGCAGCGGTCGCCGACCCAGACGTGGCATTTATCGTGCTAATGGCCGGCTCCGGCGTTCCGGGAGACCAGATCATCGTGGAACAATTGCGTTTGATCGAGGAAGCCGGCGGAGCAAGCAAGGAAAAAGCCGCCGGAGATGCGGCTAGGGAGAGGGAAGTGCTCGCGCTGGTGGAAAAGGAAAAGGACATCGCGACGCTCGACAAGGAGCTGCACGAGAAGCTTGTGGCTGCTGGTATGCCGGAGGCTCAGATCGGCGCGTCAATCAAAACCGTCACGACGCCGTGGTTCCGCGACTTTCTCACCTACGATCCCGCGACGGTGCTGCGCAAGGTCGCCTGCCCGGTGCTGGTTCTCAACGGCGAAAAGGACCTGCAAGTGCCGCCCGCGCAGAACTTGCCCGCCATTCGCAAGGCGCTGGAAGAAGCCGTCAACAAGCACTTCGAGATAGACGAACTGCCTGGCCTGAATCATCTCTTCCAGACGGCCAAGACTGGCGCTCCCAGCGAGTACGCAGAAATCGAAGAGACCATGTCGCCTTTGGTTCTGGACAAGATTGCAAGCTGGATTCTGAAGCAGTGAAGGATTCCAGCAACCCTGAAAGAAAGAACGGCCCTGCTCACTGTGAGCAGGGCCGTTCCGGTTGAAGCAGGAATATGTAAGGAAGTTTTTACTGTTTTTCCGCCGCGGAGGCGATTTTAGCTTCTGCTTCGGCGATCACGCGGAGGGATTCAGCATAAGCCTCTTCGCTGTTGCCGGCTTTATTCCATTCCTCGTGGCCGCGTTCGAGTTGCTGCTCAGCGCGGGGTACGTCGATCTCTTCGGGCTTCAAAGCGTCGGAGGCCAGAATCGTGACCCGGTCGCCAAGCACCTCGGCAAAGCCCCAACTGACGTTGTAGCGGGAAATGCTCTCGGGACCATCGGGACCACCGTGCAGAGTAACGTCACCGGCGCCAAGTTCGGCCACCAGCGGCGAGTGCCCGTAGAGTACCTCCATGTACCCGTTCTTCGCGGGCAACTCGACCGCGGTCACCGGGTGATCGAAGAGGGTGCGCTCCGGTGTGACCAGCCGGACGCGGAGTTGATTGGTTTCGTCTGCCATGATGTCCCTTCGGGACAGCTTACAGTGATCAGCTAACAGCTCACAGTCAAAATCTCAAACTGTTCACTGTTAGCTGTTAGCTGCCCTCTGTTTCTACGCCGTCGCCTTGAGCTTCTCGGCGGTTTCCAGCACTTCTTCGATCGCGCCCTTCATGTAGAAGGCCTGCTCGGGGATGTCGTCGTACTTGCCGGCGATGA
>CAYQSI010000005.1:0-106641 GCA_964420185.1 uncultured Occallatibacter sp.
TCAACAAGCTCGAGCTGAAGGAGATGATCGATGCCGAGATGGTGGAAAATCCCGTTCTGGAGGAGATTGACGAGACGGTTCCGATGCTGGACGAGGTTGCGGGCCGCGAGGAACGCCTGGAGCGGGGGGTCGAGGATCATGTGGTGGAGGAGCCCGCTGCCGCACCCAAGGACCCCTTCAACGAGATCGACTTCGGATCGTACTTCCAGGATTACCTGGACCCCGGTTACCGCACACAGCCGGAGTATGAAGAGAACGAAAAGCCCTCGTTTGAGAATTTTCTTTCACAGCCTACGACTCTCGCCGATCACCTGGCGTGGCAGTTGGGATCTCTGACCCTGGAGCCCAGCCTGCGCGAGGCGGTGGAGTTCATCATTGGCAATCTGGACGAGGATGGTTACCTGGCCGGCAGCGAAGAAGAGCTGGCGGCTGTCTTTAGCGGATCCCAAGAGAATCCGGAGAATGAAGCGGCGCTGGAGTTGCTGCGCCGGGGCATCGACCTGGTGCAGGAGCTTGACCCGGCCGGAGTGGGCGCCCGTGACCTGCGCGAGTGCCTGCTGATCCAGATTGCGGTCCAGCAGCATGAGTTTGCGCAGTTGTTTGCCAGGCAGGCGGCCGAGCCGGACAATTTGGACGAGGATGTCCATCGGGGCTTCCGCGCCGAGGCAGAGGCGCGCATCGAGGAGCGGCGGCGCAGCATGGAAGTGGCGGCGCTGATTGTGGACCGGCATTTGCCTCTGTTACAGAAGCGGGATGTAAAGGATCTGGCGCGGGCGGTCCAGATCACCCCCGCCGAGGCGCATGCGGGAATCGAGTTCATCCGCACCCTCGATCCCCGGCCGGGCCGCCAGTACAACCGCGAGCAGACCCGTCTGATCGAGCCTGACGTGGTGTTTGTGAAGCGTGGCGGCGAGTGGGCTGTGACGATGAACGAGGAGGACCTGCCCAGTCTGCGGCTCAGCCGGCGCTACCGGCAGATGCTCACCGCCGAAGGCACTGACAAAGAGGTGAAGGACTACGTCAAGGAGCGGTTCCGCTCGGCGCTCCAGTTGATGCGTAACATCGCGCAGAGGAAGAGCACGATCCTGCGGACTTGCGAAGTGATTGTGCGCCGCCAGCAGGATTTTCTCGATCAGGGCATCGAGGCCCTGCGGCCGATGATGATCAAGGAGGTAGCCGAGGAGATCGGCGTTCACCCCTCAACGGTCAGCCGCGCGGTGGCCAACAAGTATGCGCACACCCCGCAGGGGGTCATCGAGCTGCGCTTTTTCTTCTCCGAGGGGTCGAACGGGCCGGAGGGCGCCGACACGCCGCTCGTCGTACTCAAGCGCAAGGTCCGCAAGCTGATCGAGGAGGAGGATGCGCGCCATCCGCTCACCGACGACCAGCTCGCCGTTATGCTCCGGGCCCACGGCATCCAACTGACCCGCCGCACCGTGGCCAAGTACCGCGAAGACATGAATATCCCCTCGACCCACCAGCGCCGCCGCCGCGACGGCTAGAAAAGGGCCTTAGTTGTCAGTCAGTTGGAGGTTGGTTGATGTGCTGGCTTGTCAAGCGCAAGCTTCAGGCTGCCGCTGCTTGCAGGCTGATCCCCGCGCATTGAACACTGGCCATTGACCGCTGGCCACAATTTTTCCGTACACCTGCCAGGGAAATGCTATAGAATCCGAAGTTCTCCAGCCGAAAAACAGGCTGCGAGAACAGGAGCGGAGGCTAACCATGGAAGTGGAGTTCACCGCCAGAAAAGTGAAAATCTCCAAGGTGCTGCGTATGCTCGCCGAGGAGGGAATGGAACGCATTGCCCGCATTTTAAACAAGAGTGCGTGCGCCAGCATTGTATTTAGCGCGCAGAAGCGTGTGCAGATTGTCGAGGTGACCATCAAGGCGCGGCTACAGACCATTGTGGCCGCGGGCAAGGCAGAGACGCAGGATGCGGCGCTGCGCCTGGCCATCGAACACGCTGAAAACCAGGCGCTCCGCCGTCGGGATCGGCGGATGGAGAGTAAACGGCTCCCCAAGGAGGAAAAGTTGCTCACGGCTCCTCCGGTGGCCCGGCCCAAAGCCCGCGCCGCTCAACCAGAGGAAGACGCCGAGGAGGAGAAGCCTGTCCGCGTCGGCAAGAAGGCCCGCGCGGCCATCGCTGTGCACTCATTCCCGGCCCAGAAGGCGGTCGTCGCGCCGCACATCGACACCAACGGCGAAGCCCTTTCCCTGACGGCCATGACCATCGAGGAGGCTGTAAAAGACGCCGAGTTCCGCGGCCGCGACCTGCTTATCTTCCACAATCCATCTGGAGAGCTGTTTGTGCTCCACCGCCGCCGCGATGGCGAGATGGAGCTGGTAGAGATTCCTTAGGCATCTCACACCTTATCAAGCCGATGGCATTCTTCATTCCTGCGCCAGCCTTGGGGGTTGGCGCGGGGATGAAGCGGACCCTTCCGTCTGTCGTCGTGCCCGCCGGGCAGAGCGCTAGAGCCGTCCTTGGTGTAGGATGTGCCCATGACGCCTTCCAAGCCTGCCTCCCGAGCGACCTCCGCGCGCCGGGTCGTCAAACCCGTCATCAAGGAAGCCCCGAGCAAGGAACTGGTCATCGTTACCGGGATCTCCGGCGCGGGCAAAGCCTCGGCGCTCAAGGCATTCGAGGATTTGGGCTTTCACGCCGTGGACAACCTGCCCCTCGAACTGCTGCCCGATTTTGCCGCGTTAGTGGAAAAATCCGCTGAGATTCAAAGCGCGGCCATCGTGGTGGATGTCCGCGAGGGCCAGACCCTCGACCGCCTCCCGGAGATTCTCAAAGGCGTGAAAATGCTTCTGCGCACGCGTGTAGTCTTTCTGGACGCGCAGGACGCGGTGCTGGTGCGGCGTTTTTCAGAGACCCGGCGGCCGCATCCGTTGGGACGGCAGGAGACGGTTGCGCGGTCCATCGTCGAAGAGCGGCAACTGCTGGACCCCATCCGCAACGTCGCGGACACGCTGATCGACACCTCGAACTACAACGTGCATGAGCTGCGCGCCCACATCCAGGCACGGTTTGGCCACGGTGAGGAGTCCAAGCGCCTGCTGATCTCCTGCCTGAGCTTCGGCTTCAAGAACGGTGTGCCGCTGGACGCGGATATGGTCTTCGACGTGCGGTTCCTGCCCAATCCCCACTTTGTGCCGGAATTTCGCAAACTGACCGGCCTCGATCCCAAGGTGGCCGCCTATGTGCGCAAGTTTCCGCAGACCATAGAGTTTCTCAAACGGGTCACGAATCTGTTGCTTTACCTGCTGCCGCACTACGTGGAAGAGGGCAAAAGCTACCTGACCGTGGCCTTCGGCTGCACCGGCGGCCAGCACCGCAGCGTGATGATGGCCGAGGAGATCACCGCCGTGCTCAAAAGCGCCGGCTACCAGGTCAAGGCGCTGCACAGGGATACGCCGCGGTGACGGACAATCTCATTCTGATTACGCTGCTGGTCAAGCTGGGCGTGGCGGCCTCGGTGGCCAGTGTGCTGGCGAGGGTCACCACATTTCGGCGGCTCTTCTTTGCCGAACGGCGCACTCCCGGCCAAACCCTGGGCTTGCTTGCGTTTTTCCTGGTTCCGCTTACGTTGGGCGTATGGATTCGCATCGTGGTGCCCAACTTTCTGGCGGCGGACATCTCCTTTGAAGCGGTCATCCTGCTGGGCCTGCTTGTGGGGCCGGAGTGGGCCATGCTGGGAGGCGCGGTGCTGTCAGCGCCGGCCGTCTACCACCATGAATTCCTGGCGCTGCCCTTCAACGCCGCGCTGGGCCTGGCCGCGGGGATGCTAGGGCGCTTTGTCGATAAGGAAGAGGTCTGGTCGTTTACGCCCTTCGTCGACCTGAGTCTTTATCGCTGGGTGCGCCGCAACCTGCGCCAGCCGAGCGTAGACCGCCAGATCCTGATGCTCTGTCTCATCGCCTCCATGGAGATGATCCGGGATTGGGTCGCCCACGAGTTTCCGCATCGGCTCTTTGCGTTGCTTGCCAGCCAGTGGTGGCTGCAAGCGCTGGTATGGCTGAGCGCGCCCATCGTGGTGGGCATTGCGCTGAAGGTGTGGAACGCGCTGCGCATCGAGCTGAAACTGGAAGAGCAGAAAAGGCTGCTGCTTGAGGCAAGGCTCGACGCCCTGCAACGGCAGATCAATCCGCATTTTCTCTTCAACACGCTTAATTCCATCGCCTCGCTGGTGCGCATGAAGCCGGAACTGGCTCGCGAGATGACCGTCAAGCTGGCCAACATCCTCCGCGCCCTGCTCAAGGACCACGACAGCTATGTGCCGTTGAGCGAGGAGCTCAAGTTTACCGACGATTACCTGGACATCGAGGTGGTGCGCTTTGGCGCTGACAAGCTGCGCGTGGAAAAGGAGATCGACCCGCAAACGCTGGGGATTCTGGTGCCCAGCATCCTCTTGCAGCCGCTGATCGAAAACAGCATCAAGCACGGACTGGAGCCGCGCCTCCACGGCGGCACGGTCACCCTGCGCAGCCGCCTTGAAGGGGATCGCGTGCGCATCGAAGTGGCTGACGACGGAGTGGGCATGAACAACCGGCCAACCTTCGCGCTCAGCCGCGCCGGCGCCGGCATCGGCATGAAAAACGTGCAGGAGCGGCTGGAAGTCCTCTACGGCAATCAGGCCAGCTTCCGCGTGGTCAGCAATCCAGGCCGTGGCACGCTGGTCACCATCGATATTCCGGCAAATCTGCCGGAGGCGCAGTAAAGCATTTCTCCTGTTGTTATAGCGTGGATCTCCTGCTTGGCTCAAGGTTGCCGGTCGCTGAAAGAACAGGTAGCGCCAGCAACAAGTAGCGCCAGCATTCTACACATGGGGAAAATGCTCTAATCCTCTCAAAAAGTGATCGGCGAAGTTAGGTAATGATCTGCAAAGGCATGTTTGTGTCTTTCCGCACGAATTCTCTCTGGAACTTATTGATTCCAGTGAGGTTAATAATTATCTGCAAGGGAATTTTCATCGTTTTTCCTAAAATCTACTTTGGATATTGTTGATTCCAGGCGGGTTAATAATTATCTGCAAGGTATATAAACATATATTTATTTTTTAGGGGGGGTAGGGGTACCCAATAAAAAGTGGACAGTGAACAGCGGCCAGTGGTCAGTAACGGCCCGTGGCTCTGGTCCTTGTTCATTCTTTGATTATGCGCCGAGGCAGGGATATGATCCGCAATCAGAGGCGGCGAAAAGTTGTACTTTCCCAGGCTCCAAATACGAGTCTTTGGCACACGGACATGGTGGTAGATTGAGAGGCGGCCACTCCCCGTTCAATGCATCCAGCAATGCGCGCCTCATCGCGGTATCCTCAGAGCATGGTGCGTTTCACGGTACTGGCGTCGGGGTCGAAGGGCAACAGCACGGTTCTTTCTGGCGGGCGGACGCGGATTCTGGTCGATTGCGGGCTGAGCTGCCGGGAACTTTTCCGGCGCATGAAGCTGATGGATGACGATCCGGAGACGCTGGACGCCATCCTCATCACCCACGAACATTCCGACCACGTGAATGGCGTCGCCGTGACGGCGCGCAAGCTGGGGATTCCGGTCTACTTTACTGAAGGCACGCATCGCGCCTGGATGCGCTGGATTTCGCCACGGCGGCAGATGACCTATAAGCAGTGGCTGGAGCAGATTCACAAACAAGCCGCGGAGCGCCAGGCAGAGACTGAGGCCACAGCCGACGAGGGTGAGCCGGACGAGAACGACCTGGTGGAAACGGGAGGCTCTTCCGAAGAGAATCCCTCAGGGGCTAAAGCCCGCGTCGATCATGAGGCATCTACGGCACGACTCAAGTCGTGCCCTGACACGGACCAGAGTTCTTCCATAGCCTGTGATTCCACGCCCGAGCCTGCACCCGCCAAGGCAAAGGATCCCGCATGGCTGCCGGCGGTTGAGTATTTTGCACCGGGGGAGCCATTTGAGATTGGCGACATCAGCATCAGTCCCTTCACCACTCCCCACGACGCTGCTGACCCCTGTGGTTTTGTCTTCAGCACAGAGGGGGTGCGGATCGGCTTCGCCACCGATCTGGGGTACATTCCGCCCAACGTCAAGGCGCAGTTAAAGAACCTGGACCTGCTGCTGCTGGAATCGAACCACGATCTGGAGATGCTGCGCGACGGCCCTTACCCCTGGTCAGTCAAGCAGAGGGTACTTTCGCGCGTGGGCCATCTGTCGAACGAGGCAGCGGCGGGATTTCTGGAAGAGGATTACGACGGCCAGGCGGCCTACATCATTCTGGCGCATCTCTCTGAAAGCAACAATCTTCCCGAACTGGCTCGGGTCACGGCCGAGCGCGCCCTGAACGGCAGGGTGAGCCTGCTGGCCAATATGCTGCTGTTGGCAAAGCAGCATGAGCCACTTTCTTCTATTAATTTTTAGGTGATGTAGGTTACAATAGTAAGACACGGGCATCACTCTGTACCAGGTAGGTTGGCAAGGGAGACAACAGGGCATTCCGCCCTGTGGGATGCAGAGCGGCCGGGCGGCGCGGTTGAAACCAGCCCGGACGGTTGAGCATCCAGGGGTTAGAGCCTCCAGTTGCCACGTGAACCGCGCAAGACCATAGCGGTTGAACACATCCTTTGCAAAGTGAGTCTAATCAATTATGGCAAGAACCCAATGTACAGACAGAGTCGTAGGCGCCATCCTGGCAAGCTGGCGATATGACATCTCAGGGATTTCCCCGGAGATGCGCAAAGACTACGAGCAACATTTCGCCGAATGCCCCCACTGCAGCGCGCGGCAGAAGTTCCACCGCAGCCTGGACGTGACGCTTACCGTTCTCACCTCGCTGGCGGTCTTCTTCTTCCTCTTTGCTCTGGCGGTTCTCAAGCACATCAGGCCGGTGGAGCACATGGCCTTCAATGTTTTCGGCCTGGATGTCGCCGACACGTACCATATGCTGGTTTCCGCCGGCGTTGCAGGGCTTTGCTTCTCGGTGATTGCCTTGGTGCTGGTGCTTACGGCCACGCCTGTGCCGTCGTACCTGGGTGGTATTGCAGCCGAGCGCGCCAAGCTGCTTGAAGAGCGGCTGCCTGAGGCCATCAAGTCACTTCGTCCGCGCTAGAACTAATTCCGGCGCTCCAAACTCAAGAGCCTCCCCATGCGGGAGGCTCTTGTGCGTCCGGGGTATAGCAAAACCAGAGTTGCTGTACCTAGAGGCAATGTCCTCAAGTGGCTTTTTTCCTCAAGAAAAAGCCACATCAGGAACTCTCAATATGGGCATATTCACTCTGGTTTTGCTCTGGGATGTAGACTTTTTCAATGACACTCAGGACGGTCGCAAAGCGGCGGTTGTTGCCGGGACTCAAGGTGAGCGAAGGGTTTACGCGGCATCCGTTCGACGAGCAGCTCGGGGTGCGGACCAGCGGGCTGGTTGCCGGGCGTCATTTGAAGAGCGGGCACCCGCATGACCGCCATGCGACGGCCTACTATGGGGTCGCGCCGTCGGTCTTCCATGCGCTGTTGCGCCGTTGGCAGAGGAGCCGGCCTGCTGGGCCGATCGAGGAGTTCACCTTTATCGATGTGGGCGCGGGGATGGGCCGGGCGGTGCTTTTGGCGGCCCAATTGCCGTTTCTTCAAGTCAAGGGAGTGGAACTCAATCCCACGCTGGCGCGGATTGCGCGGAAAAACCTGGCCGTAATGCGGGCTTCGGGCCGGGCGCCGGCGCCCATGAAAATCCTCTGTGGCGATGCGGTTGAGTTCCGGCTTCCGGCGGGGCCGTGCCTGGCGTTTCTCTTCAATCCCTTCGGCGCGCCGGTGATGCGGCGGCTGCTGACGACCTGGACGAAGAGCCTGGCCGGGCGTCCCGGGGAGCTGGACCTGATTTATGTGAACAACGAGCAGGAGTGGGTGCTGGAGCGGCAGGCAGGATTTGCAAGGCTGTTTTCGGGCAAGGTGCCGCGGTCCATGGCGGATGCGATTGCGGATCACAAGATCCTGGCCAACCAGCCGGACGGGGAATATGCGTCGGCGAATTTTGAGGATTGCTCGATCTGGCGCTGGGTCGGATGAGAGCTGAGTCTTGCGGAGAAATTTGGCAAGAAAATCTTGCAAGGAAGAGTTGATAGGATATGTGCTCTGGCCATAACCTTGGATGGGATACAATCGACGCGACCCGGCCCTGGGGCCCTGAGGGAACTTGTGAGAATCATCATCAACTGCGACGATCTGGGCGCCAGCAAAGAGATCAACGATAGCATCTTTGATCTCATGGAACAGCAGCGCGCCACATCCGCCACTCTGATGATGAATGCTCCCCAGACAGAGGATGCGCTGAGGAGAATGCGCAGCTACCCTGCCTGCTCATTTGGCATCCATCTGAATGGCACGGAGTTTGCGCCGCTCACCGCCCACGCCGGACTCGGCCCACTGTTGAATGAAAAGGGCGAATTCGCCAGGAATCTCAAGCGCATTCCACTGACCGCCGAAGTTCGAGAGGGAATTTTCGCCGAGTGGTGCGCGCAAATCGAGCGTGGCTTGGCGGCCGGCGTCGTTTTTAGTCATATCGACTCCCACGAGTTCGTTCATACAGTGCCTCGTCTTTTTGGAGTTCTCAAGAGAATCCAGAGGAAGTTTCGCATCCGCAAGGTGCGGCTTACGCCGAATGTCTTCCGTCCTTCTGAATCCAGGAGTTTGCGCCTGCGTGCTTCAAAGTTGGCGTGGAACTTTGCATTGCGGCATTGCGTTCCGACCATCACCACCGACGAATTTGGTTCGTTCCTCGCTTTTTACGAACGGCTGCAGGCTGGACTTTATTCGAAGGGTTCCATCGAGTTGATGTGTCATCCTGGGCGAAAGAAATTCGAGGTGGAAACAGAGTTACTTCGCGGGAATTGGAAAGAGACACTGGCCAAGGATGCCCAGTTGATCAGTTACAACGAACTTTAAGATGGCTGTTATCGAGGCCACCTTCAACTTCGCCAACGCGGGGCAATGGGAGGCCCCAACGCGATGAAAGATTTACCTCTGTCGAAGGTCTACCAGTTGCTCGAACCGGGGCCGGTGGTCCTGGTGACGACTGCGCACAAAGGCCGGGCCAACATCATGGCGATGTCCTGGCACATGATGGTGGAGTTCGAACCGCCGCTGATCGCCTGTATCGTCAGCAACGCCAATTTCAGTTTTACCGCTCTGCGGGCGACGAAGGAGTGCGTAATCGCAATTCCAGCGCTGGAACTGGCGCCCAAAGTCGTTGGAGTCGGCAATTGCTCAGGACAAGACGTGGACAAATTCAAGAGATTCGGCCTGACGCCTGCGCCGGCCGAGCGCGTGGCTCCGCCTCTGGTGGCCGAGTGCTTCGCAAATCTGGAATGCCGGGTTGTCGATACCCATCTCGTGAACAAATTCAATCTTTTCGTCCTGGAGGTTCTGAAGGCCTGGTACGATCCGGCGCAGAAGAATCCCAAGACCATTCACCATCACGGATACGGCAAGTTCGTTGTGGATGGGGAAGTGATCAAACTGAAGTCGGGAAAGCCATAGAGGTGATACGCCGGTTTTCAGGTCGCCCCGCAACAGAGGCTGATCGGAGCTGCGGGGACTTGCAAGCCAGAGCTTCTGAAATACCCCACACTCAATCCGGGCGATTGGTATACTAACAGTGTGACCACATCTCTGCCCGAACCCATCTCGAAGGCTGACCGTCCCGAGACTTCCCCCAATCAAAAGAGGGTATTGCTGCTGAAGCCCAGGGGCTTTTGCGCCGGCGTGGTGCGCGCGATTGATATCGTCAAGATTGCGCTCGATACCTTTGGCCCGCCCATCTACGTTCGGCGCGAAATTGTGCATAACCGCTATGTCGTAAATGAGTTAGCGGAAAAGGGCGCGATTTTTGTTCATGAAATCGACGACGTGCCCGACGGCCAGCGCGTCATTTACTCGGCCCACGGCGTCTCGCCGGCGGTGCGGGAGATCAGCAAGAGCCGCAATCACAAGGTCATCGACGCCACCTGTCCGCTGGTCACCAAGGTTCACATCGAGGCGGTCAAGTTTGCCAAGCAGGGCTACTCGCTGGTGCTCATCGGCCACCGCGACCACGACGAGATCGAGGGCACACTGGGCGAAGCGCCCGAGGTGACGCATGTGGTCTCGAATGTTGCCGAGGCCTCGGCGCTCGAAGTGCCCGATCCCAATCGTGTGGCCTACCTGACCCAGACGACGCTCAGCCTGGACGAGGCGCACGACATCATCCACGCCCTCAAGGAAAAGTTTCCGAACATTGTTGGCCCTCACTCGCAAGACATCTGTTACGCTACTGAAAACAGGCAGGTTGCGGTCCGCAATGTGGCGCACAATGCCGGCCTGGTGCTGGTGGTGGGCTCAACCAACAGTTCCAATTCGAATCGGCTGGTCGAGGTCTCCCGCAACCTGGGGACCATCGGCTATCTGATTGACAACTCTCAGGCCATCGATCCGGCCTGGCTGGTGGGCGTGAGCACGGTTGCGGTTACGGCCGGCGCCTCAGCCCCCGAGGTGCTGGTCGAAGACGTGGTCAATTACCTGCGACAAAACGGCTACAACAACGTCGAAGAAGTTGAAGTCATGCCGGAAAATGTGCGTTTCGGCCTGCCGCCGGAGATTGTGCAGGCTATCGGCAGCGCAAGTGGCGCCAAGGCTGTGCCCGTGAAGTGACGGCAGGGATCGGAGATCGTGGGGCAGGCCATAGAAAATCTGGTCTTCCAGCTCTCCGATACGAGAGCCCCTTTCGGCTTCGCTCAAGGCAGGCTCTGGGCACATGGCGCCCAGCAGAAGCGCAATCCTTCAACTCCGATTCGTTCCGCTCAGAATGACAGCAGGAACGGGTGATGCAATCGGGTTTTCCAACGAACTGAGGCGCAACAAAACAGCATGAGCATTCAGCAAGGGAAGACGCAATCCGCTACGCCCCGATTCGGGCGGCTGGATGCGGACTTGGCAGATGTGCAGTCGGCCGTTGTCCGCTCCCGGGAGTTTCTGCTTTCCAAGCAGCATCCCGATGGGTACTGGTGTGGGGAACTCGAAGGCGATTCGATGCTCGAGGCCGATTACATCTATCTGCACACGCAACTGGAAAGTGGCGATCCGGGACGGCTGAAGCGCGCGTTCACGGAGATGATGCGCTACCAGAACGAGGACGGCAGTTGGAGCATCTATCCCGGCGGTCCGGGAAATATCTCGCTCGCGGTCAAGTGTTACTCGGCGGCGAAGATCATGGGCCTGAGCGCGGACGATCCGCGCATGGTCAAATGCCGCGAATGGGTTCTGGCGCATGGCGGCGTGGTGGCGTGCAATACCTTTACCAAGATGTATCTCTGCGGGCTGGGCGAGTACGACTACGACGCGGTCCCCGCGATTCCGCCGGAGATTGTTCTCTTTCCGAAGTGGTTTTACTTCAACATCTACGAGATTTCTTCGTGGTCGCGGTCGATTCTTGTTCCGCTGGCCATCATGTACGCCAAGAAGCCGTTTAAGAGAATCCCGTCGGAGCAGGGAATCGACGAGTTGTTCGTCGGCGGGCGCGCCCACGCCAAGCTGCGGCTGCGCTGGGACCGCAAGCGGCTGTTTTCGTGGCGTAACTTCTTCATTGTTCTGGACCGGATCATGCACACGGCGGAAGCGGTTCATATCCGCCCGCTGCGCACGCTGGCCCTCAAGCAGGCGGAAAAATGGCTACTGGAGCGGCTGGAGATGACGGACGGGCTGGGCGCCATCTATCCAGCCATGCTGAACGCCATCATTGCGCTGCGCTGCCTGGGCTACTCCGAGGACGATCCGCAGGTGATCCGCGCGCGCGACGAGTTTGAGAAGCTGGGCATCGAAGAGCCAGCCAGCGACGTAATGCCAGAGCCCACCTTCCGCATGACGCCTTGTGTCTCGCCGGTGTGGGATACGGCGCAGGCGGTCTTTGCGCTGGGCGAGGCCGGCGTGGCGCGCACCGATCCACGGATGCTCAAGGCCGCGGATTGGATGCTCTCGAAAGAGGTGCGCCACAAGGGCGACTGGGCCGTGAAGGTGCGCAACACCGAGCCCGGCGGCTGGTACTTCGAGTTCAACAATGAGTTTTATCCCGACACCGACGACACAGCGCAGGTGTTGTTGGCGCTGAACAAGGTGGACAATCCCCGTGAAGGCTATCAGCACCAGGTGGCCGAGCGCGCCATCGCGTGGGAGTTCGCCATGCAGTGCAAGAACGGCGGCTGGGGCAGCTTCGACAAAGACAATACCAAGATGATCTTCCAGTACATCCCCTTTGCGGATCACAACGCCATGCTCGATCCGCCCACGGTGGACATTACCGGACGCATGTTGGAGATGCTGGCCAGCTACGGCTACACCCGCGGAGACAAGCGCGTGGAGAAGGCCCTCAAATTCATCTTCAGCGAGCAGGAACCGGATGGAAGCTGGTTCGGCCGCTGGGGCGTGAATTACATCTACGGGACTTTTTTGGTCCTGAGAGGATTGGACGCCATCGGCGTCGATCATCTCGAGCCGCAAGTGCAGCAGGCCGCTGAATGGATTCGCATGGTCCAGAACGCCGACGGCGGTTGGGGCGAGACCTGCGGAAGCTACGACGATCCGAACACCCGCGGCGAGGGGCCTAGCACCCCGTCCCAGACCGCATGGGCGCTGCTGGCCCTGTTGGCCGCGGGCGACGATCGCTCCGATTCTCTGGCCAAAGGCGTTCGCTGGCTGCTCACGCGGCAGCAGGCCGACGGCAGTTGGGACGAATCGATGGGGGAGGGAGCGCTCCGGCAAAGTATCATCACCGGAACCGGATTCCCCAGAGTCTTTTATCTGGCTTACACCATGTATCGCCAATACTTTCCGCTGATGGCTCTTACCAGCTACCAGCGGACGATGGAACGCGCCTCTTAAGGGCGCTGGAGGTTCATTCCAAGATGGCTATTCCCATCTCTCAAATGTGGACGGTTTCCACCTATGTGCTGAAGAAGAAACTGGCCGGCACAAAGCGTTTTCCCTTGACGCTGATGCTGGAGCCGCTCTTCCGCTGTAGCCTGGCCTGCGCCGGCTGCGGCAAGGTGCAATATCCGCCGCACATCCTCAAAAGGCAGCTCAGCCCCGAGGAGTGTTTTGCCGCGGTAGACGAGTGCGGGGCGCCGATGGTCGCGATTCCTGGCGGCGAGCCGCTGCTGCACCCGCAGATCGTCGAGATCGTCAACGGCCTCATCGCCCGGAAGAAGTACATCTACCTGTGCACCAACGCGCTCGAACTCAAGCGGCGGCTGCCGGAGTTTACGCCGTCGAAGTACCTTACCTTCTCAGTTCACCTGGACGGCCAGCGCGAGCATCATGATTTTTCCGTTTGCCGCGAGGGCGGTTACGACATTACCGTCGAGGGCATCAAAGAAGCTGTCAAGCGCGGCTTCCGCGTCACCACCAACGCCACCTTCTTCGACGGCACTGACCCCAACAGCGTCCGCGCCTTCTTCGATGAGGTGATGGGCATGGGCGTTGAGGGCATCATCCTGTCGCCCGGTTACAGCTACGACAAGGCTCCCGACCAGAGTCACTTCATGGGCCGCGCCCGCGTGCGCCGCCTCTTCCGCGCCATCCTCTCCAATCGCAAGCCAACCTGGAAGTTCAATATGTCGCCCTTGTTCCTCGAATTTCTGATGGGCGACCGCAACTACGAATGTGTTCCGTGGGGAATGCCAACCTATAACATCTTCGGTTGGCAAAAGCCCTGCTACCTGCTCCAGGAGGGCTACGCGGAGAGTTTCAAGGAACTGCTGGAGACTACGGAATGGGATAAGTACGGAGTGCCCAGCGGCAACCCCAAGTGCGCGAACTGCATGGTCAGTTGCGGCTATGAAACGCCTGCCGTCATTGAAGGTTTTGGTTCGTGGAAGGGCTTTCGGGGCATGGTCCGCGGCACCTTCAGCAAATATCCTGACCGGCAGGCGCTGAAACTGCTCAGTGATTTAGCTTTGCCGGAGGCCGCGCCGCTGGTGCAGATCGAGCAACCGGACGAAACCTTAGAGGAGACCAAGGCATGAGCGCTGAAGTGCAGAAATACACGCTGGAACAGGTTGAGGCGTTGGAACTGGCTCCCGGCACGGACCACGAAAATCTGGAAGGCTGGGTTCCCACGCTGGGCAGCGACGAGGATCTGCGCCAGGCTCTCGAAAAGGCGCTCGACTATCGCGGCGATGTGACGCTGACACTGAAGAACGGCGAGAGCATTGTGGCTTTCATCTTCAACTGCAAGACTGGCCCCACGCTGGCTGAGTCCTGGGTGCAGTACTTCACTCCTGAGGCGCCTGAAAAGCGCAAGGTAGGCTACGCCGAGATTGCCCGCATTGAATTCACGGGCAAGGATCGCGCCGCCGGAAAACATTGGGAAGACTGGGTGAAGAAGTACAACGAGCGCAAGGCCGCGGGCGAGACAAACATTGCGCTTGCGCCGGAGGCGCTGGAATAGCGGAGCTAGCGGCGTTAGCCGCGCTTCGCGCGTGGATGCGGTGTTAGAATTACCTCCGACACCAGTTCAGCTAACTCAGCTAACTCAGCTAACTCCACTAACACCGCTGATATTATGAAAATCTTTCTTACAGGCGCGACGGGATTTGTAGGCCATCATGTAGCGCTGGCTTTGGCTGCTGAGGGCGCGAAGCTGCGGATGCTGGTCCGCAAGACCAGCAATTTAGCCAATCTGGAAGGCATCGACGGCGACACTCAGGTGGGTGACCTGGCCCGGCCGGAGACTTACGCCCCGGCACTGGCCGGTTGCGATGCAGTGGTTCACGTGGCAGCCGACTACCGGTTGTGGATTCGCGACCCCGAGGCCATGTACCGCGTCAACGTGGACGGAACCCGCGACCTGCTGCGGCTGGCACGAGAGGCCAGTGTGAAGCGCGTGGTCTACACATCCAGCGTGGCCACCATGCACTTCCGCCGCGATGGGTTGGTCATCAATGAGGACACGCCGGTTTCGCTGGCCGATATGGTGGGCCACTACAAGCGCTCCAAGTTTATGGCCGAGCAGCAGGCCATTGCGGCCGCCCAGGACGGGCAGCGGGTCGTCATCCTCAACCCCACCACCCCCATCGGCCCCTATGACTCGAAACCCACGCCCACCGGCCAAATCTTTGTGGACTTCCTCAACGGCCGCTTTCCCGCTTACATGGACACCGGCATGAATCTGGTGGATGTGGCCGAGGTTGCCCGCGCTCACGTGGCCGCGCTGAGGCTTGGCCAGCCGGGCAAACGTTACATTTTGGGCGGCGAGAATCTGACCCTCAAGCAGATTCTGGACAAGATGGCGGCGATCACCGGCCTCAAGTCGCCCACAGTGAAAATTCCCTTTGCCGTGGCCGCGACTTATGCGTTTTTTGAGGAGTGGATTACCGGCCGCATCCGCGGACGCGAACCGCGCGCCACGCTGGAAGAGGTCCGCATGGGCCGCAAGAAAATGTACGCCTCCAGCGCCCACGCGCAGCAGGAATTGGGCTTCCGCATCATGCCCGTCAACCCGGCCATGCGCGCCGCCATCGAATGGTTCCAGACGAACGGCTTCGCGCCAAAAAGCAATCCAAGCTAGGGCAGCGCTTTGTATCAGGGCACGACTTCAGTCGTGCCGAAAAGCAGCAAAATGAAGATGGGCTTTAGCCCCTGAGGGGAAGGTCGAAATCGCGTGACCCGCATTGCCATCATCACCGCCCTGCCCGGTGAACTCAAGCCGTTCCTCGATGCAAACGCAAAGGAGGGTTGGGTCCATGAAAGGCATGGCAATGTGAAATTGTGGCGCCTGACTTGGCCACTCGACCAGGGAGAGTGGATTGCCGCCTGCGCCGGTGCTGGCGCCGATGCGGCTACGCGTGCCTTTGCTGAAGTTGAAAGACTCGGCCCAATCGACAGTGTCATTTCCACCGGCTGGGCAGGAGCCTTGCGCGAGGAGCTTGTGCCCGGTGGGGCCTATTGGGTTGCGGGTGTGATCGATGCGCGGACGGGGGAGCGGTTTCTGACGGCGGATTTTGAGGCGGAGAGCAAGGCTTTGAAAGGGCACGGCTTTAGCCGTGCCGTCGAGGAGCCCAAATTGGCCACGGCTTTAGCCGCCGAAGGAATGCAAGCAGACCAAGAGACGCCCCCTCAGGGGCTAAAGCCCCACGTTTCCTCTGCTGCATTTGTGGCACGACTAAAGTCGTGCCCTGACACCAAGCGGCTCTCTGAAACACGTTCCACAAGTTGCACGGTTGAAGCTGCGGCCTTTCAAAACGAATGCTGGCTGGCAACCAGCCCCACGGTTGCCGACGCGGCGGAAAAGCAACGGCTGGCAGCCACTTACGCGGCCGCACTGGTGGACATGGAAGCCTCCGCCGTTGCGCGTCTGGCTCAGATGCGCGGCATTCCTTTTTATTGCGTCAAGGGAATCAGCGATGGCTACAGCGACCAACTACCTGATTTCAATCGCTTTATCTCGCCATCCGGCCAATTCAAACTGGCCCAATTCATCGTTTTCGTCCTTCTCCGTCCCCGGTACTGGCCCGCACTCATGCGGATGGGCGAAAATAGCAGGAGGGCAGCCCAAGGTATTGCGGCGTCTTTGCTCGGTTTTCTGGAGGAACCAGGTCACGTTAGATAGCTCAATAAGTTTCCAAACCACAAACACTGAGAAGCAGTCCAATTTGCGGATTTCGGCAACCGGAATCCCCGCCACCATGAAGGCCGTGGTCTATCGCGGCGTGAACGATTTGCGCCTGGAGACGGTGCCTGTGCCCGCGATCGGGCCGGGAGAACTGCTGGTCAAGGTGGCCACCTGCGGCATCTGCGGAACAGATTTGAAGAAGATTCATACCGGCTCGCACTCCGCGCCGCGCATCTTCGGCCATGAGATGGCTGGAACCATCGTCGCCGCTGGCGAAGGCGTGACGAAGTTCGCCGTCGGCGAGCGGGTGATGGTTTTCCACCACGTTCCTTGCGGCCAGTGCTACTACTGCCGCAAGCAGACCCCGGCGCAGTGCGCGGTCTATAAGAAAGTAGGCGTCACCGCCGGTTTGGAGCCTTCGGGCGGCGGCTTTGCGGAGTACATCCGGGTGATGGACTGGATCGTCGAGCTGGGCGGCGTGCTGCGGATTCCCGATGGCGTGCCCTTTGAGCAGGCGGCCTTCATGGAGCCGGTGAACACCTGCCTGAAAGGCGTAAAGCTGCTCAATCTGGCCGCGGATGAAACCGTGCTTGTGATCGGCCAGGGCCCCATCGGCCTGATGCTGGCAGCGCTTTCCCGCCGCACGGGAGCGCGCGTGCTCACCTCTGATCTTTATCCCGAGCGCCACGCAATCGCCGCCAAATTCGGGCTTCATGAGCCGATCGATCCCGGCAAAGAGGACGTAATCGAAAGAGTGCGTGCCGTCACCGAAGGCCGTGGCGCGGATGTGGTGATTTTGGCCGTGGGCGCCAATGCGCTGATCCAGACCGCAATGGACGCGGTGCGGCCCGGCGGCAAGGTGATGCTCTTTGCCCAGACTCAGCACGGCAAAGCCACCTTTGACCCTGGAGCGGTGTGCATGGACGAGAAGGCTCTGATCGGTTCCTATTCGTCTTCCTTCGGGATTCTGGACGAGGTTGCCGATCTGGTCTTCGGCGGCTATCGCAAGGGATTCGATTTAACGCAGTTGATTTCGCACCGTTTTCCGCTGGAGCAGGCGGTGAAGGCAATCGAGGTTGCTTCAACCCCCAAGGCAGACTCGATGAAGATTATGATTGAACCTGTGCCTGGAGCAGGGGCAAAGTAAGAGGGATCCGATGGCGACGACGATGAAGGCCGCGGTCCTCCACGGCCGTGAGGATATTCGTATTGAGAGTGTGCCGGTTCCCCAGGCGGCGTCCGGTGAGCTGATTGTCAGCGTGGGCGCGGCGCTGACCTGCGGCACCGACCTGAAGGTCTTCCGCCGGGGCTATCATGCGCGCATGATTGTGCCTCCCGCGCTTTTTGGCCATGAGCTGGCGGGAACCGTCGTAGAGGTTGGCGAGGGAGTCACGGGATTTGTCCCCGGCGACCGCGTGGTGGCTCTCAACTCCGCGCCTTGCGGCCAGTGCTATTTCTGCGCTCGCGGCCAGGAGAATCTCTGCGACGATCTGCTCTTCAACAACGGCGCCTATGCCGAGTTCATCCGCATCCCGGCCCGCATTGTAGCCAAGAATACGCTGCATATTCCCGACCACGTTCCGCTGGAGCACGCGGCGCTGACCGAGCCGCTGGCCTGCGCGGTGCATGGCTTTGAGGACTCGCACCCGCACCCCGGCGACACAGTGGCCGTGATCGGCGGCGGCCCGCTGGGACTGATGATTCTTCATGTGGCGGCTCTGGCAGGCTGCCAGGTGATCGCCATCGTCAAGCACGACGGGCAGGTGGAGGCTGCGCGCCAGTTGGGCGCGGCTCACGTGGTGCAAAGCGCCACTATTCGCAAGGCCATCCGCGAGACGCGCGCGCTTACCGTCAAGAATCGGGGCGTGGACATCGCCATTGAGGCTGTCGGCGTGCCTGAGTCGTGGGAAGAAGCAGTCGAAATCGTGCGCAAGGGCGGTACGGTAAATTTCTTTGGCGGATGCGCCGTGGGCACGCACGTCAGCCTCGACACCAATCGCATTCACTACTCCGACATTACGCTGCATGCTACCTTCCACCACACACCGGCCATCTGCCGCAAGGCGCTCGACCTGATCGCCGGCGGACGCTTCCAGGCAGGAGCCTTCATCACCGGCCACGCCCACCTCTACGAACTCAACCGCGTCTTTGAGAAGCTGATGAATCGTGGCAGCGAAATCAAGACCGCCATTGTGCCCTGAGGCGAAGCCATGACGACGGCAACTCAAGAATCGGACAACCAATCGCTCGGCAGGGAAGCGCCGTCTCAGGACGAATTACTTGCCCGCGGCTGGGCTGCGCTGCCCAACTCCTATCGCATTCCCGAGGTCGCGCCCACGCTCGACGAAGCTCGCGCCTGGTGCAAGCAACTGGCTGAGTCGCATTACGAAAATTTCCACGTCGCCTCCTGGTTTTTGCCCCAGGAGCTGCGCCCCCACTTCCACGCCATCTACGCCTATTGCCGCGTCTCCGACGATCTGGGCGACGAGGTGGGCGACCGCTCCGCGGCTTTGGCGCTCCTCGATTTTTGGGGAAGTGAGTTGGATGCCTGCTACGAGGGACGCACGCGCCATCCAGTCTTTGTCGCGTTGGCCGAGACCATTCGCGCCTGCTCCATCCCCAAGGAGCCCTTTGCCGATCTGCTGGTTGCCTTTCGCCAGGACCAGACCGTCACCCGCTATGAGACCATGGATGACCTTCTGGCTTACTGCCGCTATTCAGCCAACCCCGTTGGCCGCCTGGTGCTCTACGCCTGTGGCGAGGCGAATGAGGAGAACTTCCGCCTCTCCGACCTGACTTGCACGGCGCTGCAGTTGGCCAACTTCTGGCAGGATGTGCGCGTGGACTACGCCAAAGGCCGCATCTATATTCCCCAAAAGGATATCGAGTTCTTTCGCGTCAGCGAGGAGCAGATTGCCGAGGGCGTTGCTACGCCGGAGTTTCGCGGGCTGATGCGCTCCGAGGTCGATTACGCGCGCACTCTATTTGAACAAGGACTGCCGCTGATTGGCATGGTCAACCGCGACCTGGCGCTGGATCTGGACCTCTTCAGCCGCGGTGGCCTGGAGATTTTGCGCGCCATCGAGCGGTGCGGCTTCGACGTGCTCAGCGCGCGGCCAGCCATCTCGAAGAGCAGGAAACTGGCGCTGCTGCTGCGCGCCGTCAGCGGCAAGCTGTTGCCCATTCTGCGTCTCGGCAATCGGATTTGAGGACTAGCGTGACCCAGGCACTCACATCGGACGGACGCACTCTGGCAAGCGCCTACGCTGCCTGCCGCGCCATCGCCCGGCGTGAGGCGAAGAACTTCTATTACGCTTTCGTCGCGCTCCCGGCGCCGCGCCGCAACGCCATCTGTGCCATCTACGCCTTCATGCGCCAGGCCGACGACTTGGCAGACGACGAAACTCTGCCTCGCGATGAACGCCGTCGTCAATTAGATGCGTGGCTGGCCGAGTGGAGCGCCGTTTGCCAGAGTAGCGAACCTGCTGATCCAGCCTCGACCGATCCGGTTTTTCTTGCCGTGCGCGATTGCACCGCGCGCTTCAATATTCCGCTCAGCCTGCTCGATGAGCTTGTCGCCGGCGTGACCATGGACCTTGATCGCTGCGCGTCTGACGCGCTCGATGCTGGGTGCCCCATCCTTTCCGCGCCTTTTGCGGAAAGGGTGGGAAGCCAAACGCCCGACACCTATGCCACCTTCGCCGATCTCTACCGTTACTGTTATCTCGTGGCTTCGGTCGTCGGCCTGGTTTCCATTCGCATCTTCGGTTACTCCGATTCCCGCGCCGAGAAACTTGCCGAGGAGACGGGCATTGCCTTCCAGCTCACCAATATTTTGCGCGACGTGGCCGAAGATGCGGAGCGCAATCGCGTCTATCTGCCGCTGGAAGATTTGGCGGCCCACAATGTTTCGCTGCCTTCTCTGCTGCACCGCACATCCGGCGCGCCGCCCACGGCCAACGAGCGCGCGCTGCTGGCCGCCATTGCTCAGCGTGCGGAAGAGTTTTACCAATCCGCGCAGAAGCTGCTGCCCCTGATCGATCGTGAGAGCCGGCCTGCGCTGTGGGTGCTGGTTACCATCTATCATGGGCTGCTGAAGCGGATCGAGCGAGCGAACTGCGATGTGTTCTCGCGGCGAGCGAGTGTGCCGACGCCGCAAAAGCTCGGCATTCTGGCTGTTGGCCTTGCGCGGATGGGGTGGGCGCGGTTGTTCGCTTGATTCAGTCGCGATGGAATGGAAGGGATATTGACCAGTTTGCAACATGACTCGCAGAGAAGTGTCACCGTCATTGGCGGCGGCGTGGCCGGCATGAGCGCGGCTTGCGCGCTGGCCGAGGCGGGCTTCCGCGTGCAACTGGTCGAGGCGCGGGGCTACCTGGGCGGGCGTGCTTCATCGTACCTGCATCCGGGCGTGAATGAGGTCATCGACAACTGCCAACACGCGCTCTTTGGCTGCTGCACGAATCTGCTTGGTTTTTATCGCCGCATCGGGGCCGCGGAGCGGATTCACTGGACCAGCGAGATGACCATGATCGAGCCGGGTGGGCGGAGGTCGCGGCTGGGGCCGTCCCCGTGGGGACCGTTGCGGCTGCCTGCGCCGTTGCATAGCGCATTGAGCTTTTTGAATGCGAAGGCGTTTACGCTTGCCGACAAATTGGCGCTGGGCCGGGCGATGATGGCGATGATGAAGCCGGAGGCGCTCAGCGACACGCGGGAGTCTCTGGGCGCATGGTTGCGGCGGCACAAGCAGACCGAGGGGGCGCTGAATCGCTTCTGGCGGCTGGTGATTGCCAGCGCGCTGAATGCGGAGATCGATTCGATTTCCGTGTCCTACGCGGCCAAAGTGATTCGCGAATTGTTTTTGAACTCGGCAGAAGCGGGCAGCATGGGCATGAGTACGGTCCCGCTGAGCGGACTTTACGCAGGCGTGACAGCGTTTCTCGCCGAGCGCGGCGGCAGCGTGCTTCTGAACATGCGCGTTGAAGGCGCGGCCTGGGATGAAGAGACTTCGCAGTGGATGGTTTGTACGCGCACGGGCGAGCTGGTTTCTGACTTCGTGATTTTGGCTCTGCCGTTTGAAGCGACACAGAAGTTATTGCCGCACCTGCCCGCTGAGGAAGGCGCGGAGAAGTTGGCGCGGCAGATTGAGCGCCACGTGCATTGGCCGATTTGCAGCGTGCATCTATGGTTCGACCGCGAGATTACGGACCTCGAACACGCGGTGCTGCTGGACCGCGAGATTCACTGGATGTACAACCAGTCGAAGCTGCAAACCGGGCGTGGCGGGCACTACATTGAATTGGTCGTCAGCGCGACGCGAGCCTTTGCTGCCCTCGAACGCAAGGCCGCGATTGAGCGGTCGCTCGCGGAGCTGGCCGATTTTTTCCCGCGCGTGCGTGAGGCGAAGCTGGAGAAGGTTGCGCTGGTAAAGGAAATGCGCGCTACCTTCGGTGTGCCTCCGGGTATCGATGCCGCGCGGCCCACCGCCGTTTCGCCTTGGCCGAATCTATTTCTTGCCGGTGACTGGACCTCGACCGGCTGGCCTTCGACGATGGAGAGCGCGGCGCGGTCAGGACATCTGGCGGCGGAAGCGCTTGGCCTGAGCGCGGAGACTCCGCTGCGCTGCTTCGAGGTGGATTTGAAGCCGCAAGGGCTGATGAGATTTTTCGGGTGATTGCCGAAGGATTGCCGCGTTGAGGTCTGAGGTTTCCCACCCTTACACCAGAAAAAAGGCGCAAGGATGGGGCGCCCAGAGTTGGCTGACGAGGGCCGGGAACGAGGGATTGCGATGGAAGGCATCGTCTAACCCCTAACCCCTGACCCCTAACCCCTGTCTTTTTCAATGCGCCAGGAAATAGACGCCGATGCAGACCAGCACGGCCGAAGTCCAACGGCGACGGTCCACATTCTCTTTTAGAAAAACTTTAGCGGCAACGGCATTTGTAACCAGCGTGAGCGATGCCGATGCCGGAGCCACCAGGCTCAGGTTCAGGTGGTTCAGAGCGAAGAGTAAGGAAAAAAAGGAGAGCGCGAGAAAAGTGACTCCCGCGAAGAAGAGCGGGCAGGTGAGGACGGCGTGAATGGCGCCCTTCAACCCCGAGTGGGCACGAATCTCATCCAGGTCGCCGACGGATTTCATTGCGCCGGCGGTCAGCACTTCACCTGCCGTTGAGGTGAGCACGATGGCGGCGATCATGGCGACTGCGGCCCAGGGGCCGGTTTGCACGGCAGAGTAGGGAATCGTCATCGCGCCTGCTCCCTTCCAAGAGCAGGTTCCCCTGCCTCGGCGGGGGTTGACGCTTCAGGCGCCGTTCTTTCAGTCAGCGACGGCCCTCGCGCTACGAATCCCACGCCAACTGTAATCAACACAATTCCCGCCCAGCGTTCAAGAGAAATCGGCTCGTTCAGCCAGAAGCGCGCGATCAACGCAACGACCACGTTGCCGAGAGCCGTGGCTGGCAGCACAAAGGTAAGATCAGCCCACGACAGTGCGGTCAGATAGCTGGCGAAGAAGCCGATAAGAAGCGCGATACCCACGGCAATCCAGGGTGTGAAGACCGCCGCGATGAGCGTGGCGGGATGGGCCAGCGAAATGGCTGGCAGGCTGGTCATGCCGCGCGAGAGGCAACTGTCTCCCAGTGGCGCGCAGAGGGAAACAAGCGCCAGAACCATGTATTGCCGCGGCAAAAGTTTGTGATAGGCCATCGTGTAACGAACTTCCTCAATTTAAGGCTTCAAGAAATAGAGGGCGGACGCAACAGCGCCGCCCTCGGTGGGATGAGTCGAAGCGCCTGCTAGACACCCGCGTCAGCGGAAGCGGGCGGATCGGCTTGGTTGCTGCGCGCCGTCTTAACCATCTTGTTGCGTTGCGCGCGCAGCTTCAAAAATGCCTTGGCCTCGACATACAACCGGGCCAGATCGCGATGGACAAACGCTTTCCAGACCACGCGGAAGGCGGCCTTGGGCCGGAAGTAGTACTCGTCGTAAAAACGATGCACCATTTCGAGCACGTAATCGACGGGCAGGCCGGGGTACTCGATGTGCGCCATCTGGTGGCCGCCCGCGTCGCTCATCGCAGCGGAGTTCACAATGAAGCCGTTGGCCTTGGCGTAATCGTAAAACTCGGTGCCGGGAAAAGCGTGTGCGATGGAGACCTGAATGGTTTCCACGTCCAGCGTCTTGGCGAAGTTGATCGTGTTGCGAATCGATTCCTTCGTCTCGCCGGGCAGGCCCAGAACAAAGTCCCCATGAACGGCCAAGCCCAGGTCGTGGCAGTCCTTGGCGAAGGCGCGTGCGCGCTCGACCGTGGCGCCCTTCTTGATGTTCTTGAGAATCTGCGGGTCGCCGGACTCAAAGCCTACGATCAACAGCCGGCAGCCAGCCTCTTTCATGGCCTTCAGCGTCTCGCGGTCGGTGGTCACGCGCGAAGTGCAGCTCCATGTCAGGCCCAGCGGCTTCAGCTTTTCGCACAGTTCGATGGTTCGCGCCTTCTGAATGTTGAAGGTGTCGTCGTCGAAGAAGAACTCCTTCACATCGGGGAAGTTCTGCTTGGCCCAGGCCAGCTCCGCGGCCACATCGTCGGTGGAGCGCTTGCGCCAGGCATGTCCGCTCAGCGTCTGCGGCCACAGGCAGAAAGTGCACTGAGCCGGGCAGCCGCGCGTGGAGTAGAGCGCGATAAAGGGATGCAGCAGGAAAGGCACGCTGTAGCGCGTCACATCCAGGTCGCGCTTGTAGATCTTCGTGGCCCACGGCATCGCGTCCAGATCTTCCACCTGCGGGCGATCCGGGTTGTGGACGATCTTGCCGTCCTTCTTGTAGCTGATGCCGAGAATCTCGTTGAGCGGTTTGCCCTGGGCAAACTCCACCACCGTTGAATCGAATTCGCGGCGACAGATGAAGTCCAGCGCCGGGCACTCGTTCAGGGCGCGCTCCGGGTCCGTGGTCACCGGCGGCCCGACAAAGGCAATGCGAATCGACGGATTAGTCGCCTTGATAGCCTCGGCCAGGTGCTGATCGCTCTTCCAGCCTATCGTGGAGGTGAACAGCACCAGGAACTCGTAATCCTTGCAGATCTTGATGGTTTCGTCCGCGGAGACGTGGTGAGGAGACGCGTCGAGCAGGCGCGAACCCTCCAGTTGACCAGCCGGGTAGGTCAGCCAAACCGGGTACCAATACGACTCGATCTCGCGCGTTGCCGGCCAGCGCGAACTCGCGCCGCCATCAAATTTCTCGAACGAGGGCGGATTCAGAAATAGGGTTTTCAGAGGCATAGACATCTCTTTCATTCTAACATTCCGGCTGATTTTCAACAGGTTGAGCGGTTTTCGGCAGGCTACCAATTGGAATCTCAGTGGCGGGAGCTTTCACATTCGTATTCGCTATCTATCTCTTGAAAGGGCTTTTCCACTTTCGAATGAAGCCGATGTAGAAGAAAATCAAGAAAAGAATGCCATGGAAAATCGAGCGCGCGCCGCTGATCCTGGGAGTTTCGATCAGGCCGGTGTTGAAGATCGGAACCGAAACCCCGCAGAGGCAGAGATAGAGAAGAATCCCCGCACTCACAAAGAACGCGCCTGCAAGAAACTTGCATACGTCTTGCCATGGAATCTTAGTGTTCATTTTCGGCTCCCGTCTCGAATTTCGCTGCTGCCGGAATTCAACCTGGGAAATCGTGCCGCAGTTGGCTTACTTGGCGTGCAATTCCTGCAACCAGTCTTCCATGTGGCCAAGGGCACGCAGCAGGCTTAACCGCGATTTGGCCAAGTCGAACCCCGCGTCCAGCGCGTCCTCAAACTTCTGGCGCTCGTCGATGCGGGCCAACTGCTCCGCTTTGGGTGTCAGTTGCGGCTGGGTGCTGGCGCCGTTGCCCAACTCCAGTTGCGCCAGAACGGCCTGGAGCTGTTCATGTGCAATCTGCTGTTTCAGGGCGGCAATCTCCGCCAGAGTGTCCAGTTCGCGCAGGCTGCTGGTGAGCTCCGCAATCTGAATCTGATTTTGGCGTTGCGCCTGTTCGGCTTCCACGGTAGCCCGGAGTGCGTCGGCAGCCGACTCTTTGGCCTTGGCGCGATGCCCGATGTCAAAAAGCGGAATCTGAATCGAGAATCCCGAACTGAAGTTATCAGCCTTCAGAGGGCGCGCGAAGTAAGAGTCGGCGTTGTTCAGCAGCTTGGTGTCGCGGTTGTATTCCGCGGCGAAGCTGATTTGAGGAAGGAACGCATATTGCGTGTCTCCCTTTGCCTGCCGCTGTCTTGCAAGCGCAAGCTTCTGCGCCGACTCAATGCCTGCGGTGGCGCGTGGCGCATCGTCCGCCTTCACAGCCGGAATCTCCGGGATGCTGGTGTGATCTGGCGTAATTGAGCCAGTCGGCAGGCCGGCGAGCGTCGCCAGTTGCTTTGCAAGTGTTGCGGCGCGAGTCTCCAGGTGCAGCCGCTTGAGCTTCAGTTGAGCCACCGTCAACCGGGCCTGCAACAGATCGCTCAGCGGATCCACGCCAGCTTCGGCGCGCTCCTGCTCGATGCTCACCAACCGAAGCGCAAACGCCTCCTGCTGGCGTGCGGCATCCAGTTCGCTGTTCACGGTATCCAATTCGATGTACGTCGTGGAGGCATCCAGCGCCACCTGCTCACGGGCGTCTTTCAGGCTGAGAGAGGCGGCCTGAACGCCGGCGCGTGCCGCCGCAATGTAATGTTTTTGGGGAAGGCTGAAAACCAGCGACTGCGCGGTAGCGGTCGCGATGGAAGGCGGAGCGCCGGAAAAGCCGATGGAAGGCACTGCGGGAAGCCCCGAGCTGAGCATCACGCTGGGCAGATATACATCCTTGGACTCGGCAAGCACCGCGTTGGCCTTGTCCACATCGGCCTGGGCCAGCTTGACCGCGCTGCTATTGCGCCGCGCCAGGTCCACCACCGTGGCCAGCGAGACCTGCGCCGAGACGAGTGCTGGCGCTGCCGCCATCGTCATGCCAATGAGCATCAGTGCCCAGCGTTTCAGCGGATTGTTTCCGTTCCTCACGTGCACTCAACCCTTCAATGCTTCAAATCCCGTGCCGGCTTGTACTCATGGGCCAGGGCCAACGCGGCTGCTCGTTCCCGGCTGGCTGCCGACGCGTCTCCAAGCTGCTCCTTCAACCCGGCCAGCCAGAGATGCGCCACAAATGCTGGAGCATCCTCGGTCTTTGCGCTGCTGCCAAGGTAGTCTTCAAGCATCTTGGCGGCCCGTGCCGGGTCGCGGTTGGTGGCGCGCAACAGGGAAGCCCCGTTGAAGAGCGCCACGCCCGCGTGCTTATCCCGTTCCGCGGCGTTTTCTCCGCTGCGTACCGCTGACTCCATCTCCGCGAAGTGCTCGCGGCGGCGGTAGAAACTGGCCAGCGTCATCCACTGAAGAGCAGGATGCGCCGAGCCCGCAACCGACTGCTTGAATTCACGCTCGGCCGTGCCGTAGTCCTTGCGTTGTTCGGCGATGCCGCCCCGCAGTTCGTGGGCGCGCGCTGGGTCGATCTTGTCCACTTGCGCGGCCACTCCTTCTGCCTTGGCCGTGCCGCCGCCTACCACACCCGGTGCGGAATAGTAATACTCGCCGAGGGCTGCCAGCGCCTCGGTATTGCGGGGATTCAACCGGGCGGCTTCTTCAAACTCAGTCCGCACCCGCCTGGCCAGCGAATATGCGCTCACAAACGACGCCCGGCTGGCCTTCTCTCCCAGGGCGCGTCCCAGCCATAAGTGATCGTCCGAGTTCTGCTCGTCCAGCTTTACCGCCTGCTCGCAATCGCTCGCGGCTCGATCCCATTGCTCCAACGTGAATTCCACACGGCATCTGAGGTTATATGCTTCAGCTCTGCCGCCCGGTTGAGCAAGCGTATCCAGCAACGCCAGCGCCTTGTCCGCCTCGCCGGCCTGCAAGGCGGCCTTGGCCTGGGCAAGCCGGTCCTTCTCGCCCTGTGCGGACGCCGTAAGGATCGTGGCTGCCGCCAGTACAAGCCCCGCTAATACCCTCACCGCACAACCTTGATTGAGATGCCCTCCTGCAAGGGCTGCCCGTTCACTGATCCGATGGCCACCAAGTCGCCCTCCGCAAGCCCGGAGAGAATGGCCACCTGAGTCAGATTGATGGTCCCGATCGTCACAAAGGTTCTCTGCAAGGAGCCTTTTACCACCTTGTAAACGAAGGTCTTGCCGTTCTCCGAATGCAACGCCTCGCGTGGCACACCCAAGGCGTTTGGCTCGCTGGAGATGGTTACCGTCGCGGTCACGTTGGTGTCCGGCAGCAGTTCGCCGTCCGCGTCGTCGAGTTTCACCAGCACCTCGCCCACGCTGCGTGTGCCGAGGTTGATCACCGTCACCGGTGTCCGCTCAATGTGCCCGTTCCATACGCGTCCCGGTTTGGCATCCCACTTGATCTGAATCTTCTGGCCAATCGCAAGGCGTCCGATCTCCGGCTCGTCAAAGTAGGCCCGCACCCGCTCGTGGTGCAGGTCGGCCAACTGAAGCAGCAGCTTGCTGTCTTCGACAAACTCCGTAGCCCCCGTATCCAGGCTATAGACGGTTCCTGCCGCTGGAGCGCGTACCGCAGTTTGCGCCACTACTTGCCGCGCAGCCGTCAGATTGGCTTGCGCGTCGGCTAGCGCTGCCCGCGCGCGCTCAACCTCTGCCGGCGAATAGCGACTGTTTGCATTCTGATTCAATGCACGCAGATTCGCTTCCGCCGCGTCCAGCCGCTGCCGAGCAGAGGCAACCTCGCTGAGCGACGCAGCACCGGTCGAGTTGAGTTTGGTGAGCGCTTCCAGGCTCCGGCGGGCGTCATCGCGATCCAACCGCGCACGGGTCTCATCGGCTGCCGCCATCTGGCGTTCCTGCCGGGTCCCATTGTGCGTTGCCGCCTCCAGCGCAGCCTGTGCGGCCTTTACGCCGCTCTCGGCCGTGGCCTGGCGGGCGCGCGCCTGCACGTCGTCCAGCACCAGCAGCAGCTTACCCGCCGCCACCTGGTCGCCCGGTTGCACATACACCGCTTTGACCGTGGTCGCAAGCGGGCTGTGAAGCTCGTAGTTCATCTCCGGCTCGACACGGCCGTTGGTGCTGATGGTGCTCACCAATTGCACATGCGCCGCCTGGGCCACGCGTACCTGCAGACGGTCCCTGGTCAGGGCCCGTACAGCGAAAAAGACGATAATCAGGAGGACGGCCGAGCCCCTCCAAATCCAAAGCCGGACCGAGTGCTTGCTTTCTTGAGTCATTCAGGCAACCAGAGACAGTATATAGGAATCGGAAACCAACCCCAGTTCGCAAAGAGGCCCAACAGGGAGAAATTTGGCCAGGCCTCGTACAATCTATCTATGGCTTCCGAACCGCGCTACACCGACGAACACGCCAAAGCCGGCCTCGATTTTCCGTTCCCCGCCATCGAAACCTGGCAAAACCAGTTTCCGGGCTACGAAATCTCCATCGACGACCCGGAGATGACCTCAGTTTGCCCCAAGACCGGCCTGCCCGACTTCGGCCTCCTCATCATCCGCTACATGCCCCGCCAGCGCTGCCTCGAACTGAAATCGCTCAAAGAGTACCTTTTCAGTTATCGCAACCTGGGCATCTTCCAGGAAAACATCGTCAACCAGGTGCTGAATGACGTGGTCAAGGCCTGCGACCCGGTCTGGGCCGTGGTCCGCGGCGAATTCCGCCCCCGCGGCGGCATCGGCACCACCGTCGAGGCGCGCTGGCCGCGGCCGAAAGAGTAATTGCCGCACGCTTCGGCGCGGGTTTGCCTTGGCTATGATCGGCCCGCGCTGAATGAAACTGAACGGATAGAATCAGGCCAATCGGCAGGCCGAAGAGAGATGCACTTTCCCGTCCGCTGTGATATTTATTGTTAGGTTCGCTGATTTGTGCGAGATGGACCTCACTTGGCTACCGCGCTCCAGCCCGTTCACCCTCGCATCAGCCCCGCCGTTGCGACGCTGACGCTGCTCATTGCTCTCAATCTGCTCAACTACATCGACCGCTACATCCTGCCCGGCGAACTCCCGCTCATCCAGCGCGAGTTCCACTCCACCGATCACCAGATGGGCGCGCTCACCACAGCCCTGTTTATCTTCTACATGCTTGCCGCTCCCTTGTCCGGTTGGCTGGGAGACAGGCTGAATGGAAAGCAACTGACCGTCTTTGGCGCGGGTCTGTGCGGCTTGGCCACTTTGGCCCTCCACGGTTACTGGACGCTCTTTTTCCGTTTGGGCGCACTGGCGATTGTCCTGCTGAGCGTTTATGTATGGTTTCTGCCCGCGGCCCGCAGGCTTCCTGACCGCTCCTCGCGCAAGGCGCTCATCATCTTTGGCGCGGTCCTCTGGAGCCTGGCCACGCTGGTTACGGTATGGGTTCATGACTACTGGACCTTCTACATCCGGCAGGCGCTGGTGGGCATCGGCGAGGCCACATTCGGCATCTTTGCTCCGGCCATCCTGGCCGATTTCTATCCCGAGCGCGAGCGCAATCGCATCCTCACCATTTTTTACCTGGCGATTCCCATCGGCGCGGCCTTGGGCTATTTGGCGGGTGGGCAACTGGGCACGCTCTGGGGCTGGCGCGCGCCGTTCCTGGTTTGCGCCATTCCCGGCCTGGTGATTGCGGCGTTGTATGGCCTCTGGGGCTACGAGCCTGAGCGCGGCGCCAGCGACAACGTGGAAGAGACGATTACCACCACCACCGTTCGCGGGCTTTTCCGCAACCCGGCCTATCTGACGGCCACCTTCGGCCTGGCAACCCTCACCTTCGCCATGGGCGGCATCTCGGCCTGGGTGCCCACATTCCTGCACCGTGCCGCCGGGCTCTCGGTGGGCAGCGCCAGCCTGGTGGTGGGCGCCATCACGGTCTTTGACGGCATTGCCGGAACCCTGGTCGGCGGCTGGATTGCCCAGCGCTGGTTGCGTACCGACCACCGCGCGCTCTACCTGCTCTCCTTCTGGAGCGTCGCTCTCACTCTGCCCTTTGGGGTCCTTCTCTTCTTCGGCCCCCGAGCCTGCGCCATCCCGGCCTTGTTTGCCGCTGAGTTCTTCCTTTTCCTCAATACCGGTCCGCTGAACGCCGCCATCGTCAACTCGGTCTCCGCCCCGGTCCGCGCCACTGCCATCGGCTTCAACTTCTTCACCATTCACTGCTTCGGGGATACTTTTTCCCCGCAGATCATCGGCGCCGTCTCCGACCACTCAAACCTGAGTGTCGGCCTGGGCTCGACGCTGATCTTCCTGGTCGTCTCCTGCGTGATTCTGTGGAAGGGCGCACGCTATGCTCCGCTGCTGGAAGAGACAGCCGGACCCTCTGCGATTTGCTAGCAAGTGCAATCGCTTCTTCGATTGGCCTCCTGAAAGGGCGGGAGATCACGAATCTGACTACCGCGGTAGCGTCTCTTTGTCTCGCGTATTCATGAAGGCGCGACGTCCGCCCTGCGAGCGCAGGTTGGGGTCGTTGATCGGCGGCCGGCTTTCGTCGGCGTTGAAGCCGCGCGCCAGCCTGGGATTGGGTTTGAACTTGGGCGGTCCGCCGTAGAACTGCCGCGCATGGCTCAGCATGATTCCCGCGCGCCCATGCATCGGCCGCACAATTCCCCGAACCTGCACGTTCATGTCGCGGTACTTGCGCAGCTCGCCCACTTCGTCGCGATCTTCCCACAGGCTCACGATGGTGAACCGGCACTGAGCATCCTGCGTCTCCGGTGTGCACACGTCCAGAAACCGCGTCCCATCCGGCAACTCAACCACGTCGTAAACGTGCGCCGTGATGCACACGTCCTTGTTCACAAGTTTGGTGGCTTCATCGGCGGTCACGCAAGGTTTCTGCGCGCCGGCAAAAGCCAGCGCGGGCAAAATCGCGGCTACGAACACACCCCATCCCACTCGACGCAGAAGCATAAAAAGCCTTGAAAGAAGATTCCCGCAATCCTAACGCGAATCAGCCGGGAAGGGAAGCGCGCCACTCGTGCCGCACAAGAAAACTTCATTGCCCTATCCAATCGAAATGGATATACAATGAATATGTATATCCGGGAGGGCGCGATGCAGGTTTCAAAATGGGGTAACAGTTTGGCGGTACGGCTTCCTGCCGTAGTGGTCAAAACGCTCGAGTTAAAAGAGGGCGACGAGATTGAGATCAACGTAGCCGGGGACCGCACTTTTGAGGTTTCGCGCGACCCGCGTCGGCTGGAGGCTCTGGAGATGATCCGCCAGCTCCGACGACCTCTGCCTCCAGGCTACAAGTTCAACCGCGCGGAGTTGTACGACCGAGAAGTGCTCAAATCCTCCGAGCCAGTGAAAGCATGAGCGCACTCCCATTCTTCGATACGAATGTTGTGTTGTACGCCTTTACGCCCTCCGGCGATAAGACCAGAACAGCCGAGCGCATCCTGTTTCAAGGGGGTGTGGTCAGCGTTCAAGTCCTGAACGAATTGACTTCAGTGGCTTGCACCAAATTCAAAATGACCTGGAGTGAGGTGAAGCGAGTGATTCTGGGTACAACCATCATGTGCCCGAATCCTAGCGCCCTCACCTACGAGACATATCTTGAGGCACAGCGCATCAGTGAACGATACGGCTTTTCCATTTGGGACGGATTGATCATTGCCTCGGCGTTGGACGCTGGCTGCACAACGCTGTATACGGAAGACCTGCAGCACGGTCAGGTAGTGGAAGGCGTGCGGATCGAGAATCCGTTCCTCGCACTGTAGCGGCCACACTACGCCCGTTTTCCGTAGTGGCTCTCCACGTATTTGTCGAGAATCTGCTTGAAGTCAGCCACAATCGTGTCGCCATGCAATGTGGTGGAAAACTTGCCGTCCACATACACGGGCGCTTTGGGCTCTTCGAAGGTGCCCGGCAGGCTGATCCCCAGGTTGGCGTGTTTCGATTCGCCGGGACCATTGACGATGCAGCCCATCACGGCTAGCTTCAGCTCTTCCACACCGGGATACTTCTTGCGCCATTCCGGCATCGAGGCCCGCAGATAGTTCTGAATCTCTTCGGCCAGCTTCTGGAAGTAAGTGCTCGTGGTGCGTCCGCAGCCAGGGCAACTGGTCACCTGCGGCATGAAGCTGCGAATTCCGAGCGACTGCAAAACCTGCTGCGCGGCCAGCACTTCCTCGGTCCGGTCGCCGCCCGGCTTCGGCGTCAGGCTCACGCGGATGGTGTCGCCGATGCCCGCCAGCAGCAGCGGCGCAAGGCCGGCGGTCGAGGCAATCAGCCCCTTCGCTCCCATGCCGGCTTCGGTTAGGCCCAGGTGCAGCGGATATCCGCAGCGGGCGGCCAGGTTGGTGTACACGTCAATCAGGTCGCGCACGCCGCTCACCTTGGCTGAAAGGATGATCTGGTCGCGGCCCAGGCCGTAGTGCTCAGCGGCGGCAGCGGCTTCCAGCGCGCTCACCACCATCGCCTCCAGCATCACCTCGCGGGTGGGGAGCGGCTTCGGCTGACGGCTGTTCTCGTCCATCATGCGCGTCAGCAGCGATTGATCCAGCGAGCCCCAATTCACCCCGATGCGCACCGGCTTCTGGTTTTCGACCGCGCACTCGATCATGATGCGGAAGTTGTCGTCGTCCTTGCGGCCAATCGACACATTGCCGGGGTTAATGCGGTACTTGGCCAGCGCCCGCGCCGTGGCGGGATACTTCTTGAGCAGCAGGTGCCCGTTGTAGTGGAAGTCACCCACAATCGGCACGCGCAGGCCGCGCTTGTCCAGGCCCTCCACAATGTAGGGAACTGCCGCGGCGGCCTCGTCGTTGTTCACCGTGACGCGGACAATCTCCGAGCCCGCCAAAGCCAGGGCCGCTACCTGTTCGATGGTGCCTGCAACGTCCGCCGTGTCGGTGTTGGTCATCGACTGCACGACGACCGGGACCTCGCAGCCCACGCAAACCTGACCAATCCTGACCGTACCCGTTTTCCTGCGCTGAATCTCCGCCATGCCCTTAGTTTACCCGCATCGCCGCAGCCGGGGAAACCCCAAAAGCTTTACCCTCGGCTTGCCGACGCCGTTAGTCAGGCGTGGCGTCGGCTTTCTACTGCTTGTTCACGTCCACGTAGTAGAGGTCCGTCGCCACCTGAAACTGGTCCTTGGTCAGCGGCGTCTTCATCCATTGCCACCGGGTTGTCGGATGGATAATCTGCCATTGCCCCGGCGTGCCCACGCGCACCGGCATGGCAAAGTTGTCTTCCTCGGCTCGCCACTTATACATCACCATCCCCGGCGCTTCGCCGAAAAGCAGCTCCAGCCGCGGAATCTGTGCGTGCCGCAAGTATTGGTCGAAGATCGGCGTCAGGTTCATGCCAGTGTGCTGGTTGAAGTAGGCCACCACGTCTTCGGTCATGATGTTCTGATACTTGAAATGCTGGTAGAAGTCGTGCAGCAGCGCCCACCACTTGGCGTCGTCGTTCACTACGCTGCGCAGGGTGTTGATCATCAGCGCGCCCTTGAAGTACTGATCCTGGTCAGGCTCGGCATTCACGCCCCGCTCAGTGACAATGGGCCGCAGATTGTGCACCCTTACCTTGTCGCCGTTCAAGTACTTAATGGCATCGTCCTTGCCCCAGCGGTATTCCACGTAGAGGCCTTCCAGATAAGTCGTCCAGCCCTCGTGAATCCACATGTCCGACGGATCGGCGGCCGTGATGCTATTGCCGAACCACTCATGCCCGCTCTCGTGAATGATGATGAAATCGAAGCGCAGGCTGATGCCCACGCCGGTCCAGTCGCGGGCCAGGTAGCCGTTTTTGAAGAGGTTGCCATAAGTGACCGCGCTCTGGTGTTCCATTCCCGAGTAGGGCGCTTCGATCAGCTTGTAACCATCCTTCACGAAGGGATACTCGCCGAAGTAATGCTGGTAAGCCTCCAACATTCCCTTGGCCTGCGCAAACTGTATCTTCGCTTTCTCCAGATCCTCCGGCAAAACATAAAAATCCAGTTGCTGATCGCCTAACTGGTCGGAAAAATGAACATAACTCCCAATGTTCAGCGAGACATCGTAGTTATTGATGGGGTAATGCACGTGCCAATCCCAGCGCGTATAGCCATCGCCCAGGTCGGTCTTACCCACGAACTTGCCGTTCGACACATCCACCAGGCCGTTGGGAATAGCGACGCTGATGTCCATGTTCTCCACTTCATCGCGCCACTGGTCCTTGTTTGGCCACCACATGCTGGCTCCGGTGCCCTCGCACGCGGTATTGATCCAGACGCGCCCAGCAGGGTCTTTCTTGAAGGTCATGCCGCCGAAGCGGCCTGTCTCCTGCGGATGGCCTGAGTAATAAAAATCAATGGAGTAGACTTGGCCAGCGCGCAGAGTCTGCGGGAAATCGACAAAGACCGCGCTTGTGTCGCGCTCGTACTTGAGCGGCGTTGCGCCATAAAGAATTTTGTCGATGGCGAGTGACTCGCGCAGGTCGAGCTGGATGCGCGTGCCGTCCTTCAGCATCCTGAAGCGGATCGTGTTTTTGCCGCTGACAAGCTGCTTCTCCGGATCGACGCGAATATCGAGGTGGTAATAGAGCAGGTCATTATTGGCGCGGTAAGGGCCGTATGCGCCGCGCAGGATCTCAGCGCGCGTGGGCGCGGGAACAACCGCGTCGCTTGGCTTGGCAGGGGGTTGAGGCGTAGCTGCAGATGCGGCGGCGACAGTGCCTGTAGGCGGGACTGCATGGCTCGGCGTCTGCTGCGCGGTTTGAGCTGAGAGTGAGACTGCGGCGCCTACGGCAAGAAGCAAGAAACTCGATGCGAGAGATTGAAAGGTAAAGGATCGCATGGAGCTATCCTACTCGACGAAGGGGTAACCACATCAATCCGCTGGCTTTGTTCAGCAGCGAATCCGAGGCGAACGCAGGCAGCAAGCGCCTTTCTGATCCCTGACCCCTGATCCCTGATCCCTGTTTCTAAATCAACTCCACGCCCCACAGATCATGAAGATGCAGCACGCCTTCGACGGTTCCCGTGGCGTCCACCACCACCAGCGAGGTGATCTTCCGCTCTTCCAGAATCGCCAGCGCCGTGGCGGCGAGTTCGTCGGCGGCAATCGTGCGCGGATGGGCATTCATAGCTTCGCCGGCCGTGCGGCTGAGGGCCGCGCCGCCTTCGCGCTCCAGCAATCGCCGCAGGTCGCCGTCGCTGATGACGCCGCGCAAACGGCCCTGCTCCTGCACGGTGGTCACGCCCAGCTTCTTCGAGGACATCTCGAAGATCACGTCGGTCATGGGCGTCGCGGGCGCAACGACCGGGATGGCGTCGCCGGAATGCATCAAGTCGCGAACCTTGGCCAGTTGCTTGCCCAGTTTGCCGCCGGGGTGCAACTCGGCAAAATCCTCCGCGCGAAAGCCTTTGCGCAGGCTTACCGCGATGGCCAGCGCGTCTCCCAGCGCCAGCATGGCGGTGGTGGAGGCGGTGGGCGCCAGATTCAGCCCGCAAGCCTCGCGCTCCACGCCGCAATCGAGGGCCACGTCGCTTGCCTTGGCCAGCGTCGAATTCAGATTGCAGCAGAAGCTCACCAGCGCATCGCCTTTGCGCTTGAGCGTAGCCAGCAGACGCAGAATCTCCTCGGTTTCGCCGCTGGCTGAAAGAGCCACCACCACGTCGCCTGTCATCAGCACGCCCAGGTCGCCATGCACCGCCTCAGCCGGATGCAGAAACAAGGCTGGCGAGCCGGTGGAACTGAGCGTGGCGGCGATCTTCTGGGCAATAATGCCGCTCTTGCCCATGCCCGTGACCACCACGCGGCCGCGCTCCTCGCCGCAGTGCAGAATCAGCTCGACGGCGCGGTCGAACTCAGCGGCCATCGGCCCTTCCAGGCGCGTAGCCAAGGCTTCCAGAGCCGCCGCCTCCGTGCGGACCAATGCAGCCGGCTCGGGGGCTGGCAGATTGACGCGGCCTGCTTCACGGCTATTGGGGCTGGGGTGATTTTTTTCTTCGCTCATCGGTTTCTGATGGTATCAGTTTTAAGCACCCGCGGCGCGGCCAACTGCCTTCGGCTCGCCTCCTCGTACAATAAAGCGGAGAGGCCAATCTACGTGAAGCGCAACTCGCTGGTCATTACCGCTGTTCTCTTCATCCTGGCCGCCTTTGCCTGGGCCGGCTGGGCCAACTACGAGTATCGCAAGCAGGCTGCCGAGCGGCTGTTGGCCTCGGCTGGGCATGGAGAACTGGTTTCCGACGCAGGCGGCGCGCCGCAATATGTGCCTCCGCTGCTGGGCAAGCCCGCGCCCCAGTTCACGCTCGAAGACCTCAGCGGCAACAAGATTTCGCTGGCCAGCTACAAGGGCCGGGCATTGGTAATCAACTTCTGGGCCACTTGGTGCGGCCCGTGCAAGGTCGAGACCCCTTGGCTGATCGAACTGCGCAACCGGTACGCGGCGCAAGGATTGGAGGTCATGGGCATCTCGGAGGACGACATCGACCGTGGCGACCCTCAGAAGCTGAGCGAGGAAAAGCGGGAGATCGCGCGCTTTGTCCAGCAGATGCACATGCCTTATCCGGTGCTGATCGACGGCGATTCAATCAGCGAGCCTTACGGCGGCCTGGACGCGCTGCCCGCCTCCTTTTTTGTGAACCGCAACGGAACCGTGGTGGCCGCGCAGCTCGGACTAACTTCAAAGGACGATATCGAACGCAGTATCAAAAAGGCGCTGGGGAATTAGCAAGTCAGCCGGAGCATGAATGAGTATTCTCCGACAGAGTTGGAGGCTTTATGGTTGGTGGTCCATCAAAGGGGCCTGTAGAAACGCTCCATGCCGGTAGCAGTCCATCGCCCGCGCCGTAGGCGCAGTGGTTGCCAGCCCCGCGCTTCAGCGTGGGGTTGGCGTAACCAATCATTCATACGGAGTCCCGTAGGGACGGCGCTCATCTTCCGCGTCCTTCCAGTGTTTTTGCGAGAAGAATGGAAAACACACACCGGAGCGACTCCCATAAATGTCAAACTGCTACTGGCACGCGGGCAAAGCTGGGGGTTCTCCCTTGGGGAATAAGATTGAGGACAGAGAAAAGATGTTTGAAACGAAGACCGGAATTCGCATTGTTATTGCGGCAGCACTGACTTTGACCGCTGCACTGGCGCAGGGGCAGAGGCCGCTGGTCGATGGAGCGGGCCGGCAAGCCGCAAAGCCCGCTGCCGTTGAGTATCTCTATCCCGAGCAGGTCACCGTACCCGCCGGCAAGCCCAGTGCCGTGGCGCTGCACTTCCGCATTCCGCCGGGATTGCACATCAACTCCCACACGCCCAGGGAAGAATTTCTCATCCCCACCACTCTCTCGATTCCCGAGGGCTCCGGCGTGCGCCTCGACGGCGCTGCCTACCCGCCCGGCACGGAGTTTACGCTGCCCCTCGATCCCAAAACGAAGCTCAGCGTCTACACCGGCGAGTTCATCATTCAGGCGCGCATTGTGACCACCGCTGGCGACCATCTGGTCGAAGCTAGGCTCCGTTATCAGGCCTGCGACAACAACGCCTGCATGCCGCCCAAGACGATCATCGCGGCCATCGATGTCATCGGGAAGTGAGAGCCGTTGTCTCACGGCCGCATCTCTTGAAAATCGCCCGGTTTTTGGCCTGTCCTGTTATGGTGTTGCGCGAGGAGTTTTTTTAATGCGGATTGGAATGAAAATAGCGTCTTTCCTGGTTCTGGTGGTGTTTGTTATGGGGCTATCCACAGTTGTTTATGCCGACTCCCTGACGGTCAAGACCGAACAGGGCAAGGTACACGGCAAGACCATCAACGACGGCAAGGTGAAGGCATTTCTCGGCCTGCCCTATGCGGCTGCTCCGGTGGGCGATCTGCGCTGGAAGACGCCTCAGCCGCCCGCGAAGTGGAAGGGCGAGCGCGATGCGACCAGCTTCGGTTCACACTGCGCTCAGGGCCCGGTCTATGAGGATATGGTCTTTCAGGACGGCGTGGAGAGTGAGAACTGCCTGTTCCTGAACGTCTACGCGCCCGCCGGCGCTACGGGCAAGAGCAGGCTGCCGGTGATGTTCTGGATTCACGGCGGCGGCTACGAGGGCGGAGCCAGTTCGGAGCCGCGCCACAACGGCGACTTTCTCCCCACCAAAGGCGTAGTTCTGGTCACCATCAATTACCGGCTCGGCGTCTTCGGTTTTCTGGCTACGGCGGACTTGGCCAAGGAGGGCAACGGCACTGCGGGCAACTACGGCGTCTTTGACATGGTGGCCGCGCTGCAATGGGTCAAGGCCAACATCGGGCAGTTTGGCGGCGATCCGCAGAATGTGACCATCTTCGGCGAGAGTTCCGGCTCCTATGCGGTCAGTTCGCTGGTGGCGTCGCCCTTGGCCCGGGGCCTGTTTGCGAAAGCGATCGGCGAGAGCGGCGCGGCGTTTGAAGACCTGGAGCCAGCCGACTCCCTGGAAGCGCAAGAGGTGAAGGATGGCAAGTGGGTGGCTTCGCTGGGCGTCAAATCGCTGGAGGAACTGCGCGCTGTGCCCACCGCCAGGATTCTCGCTGCCGCCAAGGGCATTCACTTTGCATCCGTCGTTGATGGGCGGCTTCTCACTGAGCCGGTAACCACAACCTACGCCGCGGGCAGACAGGCGCATGTGCCGCTGCTGGCAGGCTGGAACCACGATGAGGGCAGCTTCGCGGCCAAGGGCATGACGGCGGAGAAATGGAAGGCCATGGCGGCTGAGAACTTCAAGGAGCGCGCCCAGGAGTTCCTCGCGCTCTATCCCGGCGATACAGATGAACAAGCGACGCGCTCGGCCGTCGACTACCGCGGTGACACCTTCATCGCCTTCGACGCCTGGAAGTGGATCGAGGCGCACAGCAAGACGAGCGAGTCTCCGGTCTATCGCTACCGCTTCGACCTGGCGGCGTTGCCCAGCAAATACCACCCCGCTGTGTTTGCCTTTCACTCCGACGATATCGAGTACGTCTTCGGCACATTGGACACCCGCCCCGGCGAGACCGTCCGCCCTGAAGACCGCAAGTTGAGCGAGCAGATGATGAGCTACTGGACCAACTTCGCCAAGACCGGCGACCCCAACGGACCGGGCCTTCCCGTGTGGCCCAGGTACGACAAGGACGGCTTGCTCATCCATCTCGACAGCACGATCACCTCCGGCCCGGACACCCTCCGCCCGCGCTACGAGTTTCTGCTGAAGTGAATGTCACGGTTTCATTCCCGATCTTCCTTGCAGCAATGGTGAAAAAAGAATGGCCGCTCGAAGGCGGCCATTCTTGCGTGGAACAGAAGATGAATTCGGAAAGGTCAATATTTTAGCCAACAGATTACGGGTTAACTCCCGCAGCCGCGGCAAACCCGGCAGCTTGCTCCGGAGGAGTTGTGCCTGCCGGCGGCGGGGCGGCGAAGGAGGAGTTCTTGGCGTTAATGGCGCTGGAGTAATCGGGGCCAAGTCCGAGTTTTTTGAGTGCACGGGAGTCGGGCATCAACTTCGTCTGCCATCCCTGGTCGGCCTGGTACTTTTGCATGGCAGCCTTGGTGCTCTCGTCCCAGTTGCCGCTGGCCTCGCCGGTCAGATAATGCTCGCGGATGAGGGCCTGCTGAATTTGGGTGACCCGGTTTGTGTCGATAGCCTGCTGGCCGTGCGAGCGCACTGTTTTGCCCTTCGCTTTGCGGCCGCCTTTCGCCGCTGCACGGGAGCTGCGCGCCGTAGCGCCGTCACTGTGCGCCGCCGAGGCGTGGGATCTGCGCGTCGCTGCGTGGCCGCTGTGTGTTGCAGCGGGGGTGCTGTGCGTCGTGGCGTGACCGCTGGCGGAGTGATGGCGAACGTTGGCGCTGAAGGCCGGTGACGCGGCCAATGCCGCAAACAAAACAAATGCCAAGCTTGCTCGAAAAGAAAGCACGCTGATTTCACCTCTCAAAAACAGACTTGGCCGGACAATCGGTCACAGATTAACGGACCGTCCCGTATTCCGACAAGGGGAAAATTGGCCCGGCATCCAGAATCTACCGGCCGCAGAAAAGGGCGCCTGAAGCCAAAATCCGCTTTCGGCGCCCTTTCAGGTGTTATTGAAGCGTTCCGCCCACCAGGCTGACGCCATCGTTGGGATGGTGCGGGTCCATGATTTCAAAGACCAGGTCATCGCCGGTTTTGAGCTTGCCCACCACGGCGTTGAACTGCTCCTTGGTGCCGGTGGGTTGCTTGTTGACGCGGAGGATGACCAGGCCGGGTTCCAGTCCTTGCAGGTCGGCGAACGAGCCGGTGCGCACGGATTGGATCATCACGCCGGAGGTGTGCAGCTTTTCGGCGACGGCCGGTGAAACTGCCCGGACCACAATGCCCAGCTTGACCTCTCCAGCGTCGCCCTTTTCCTCCTGGTTTGCTTCAACTTGCTGGTCGCCCAGTTCGGCAAAGACCTTGTCGCGGTCGCCGATGGTGACTGTGGCGTCGGCCTGTTTGCCGTCCCTCAGGTAGCCCAGGCGCACGCTGGAGCCCGGTCTGCGGCTGGCGATCTCATCCACCAGGTCGTCGCCGTCCTTGATGGGGCGTCCATCGATGGTCAGAACGATGTCGCCGGGCTTGAGACCGGCCTTTTCCGCCGGTCCGCCGGGCTGGATCGACCGCACCACCACGCCATGACTGAAGCCGTACACGCGATTGACAGCGCCTGAAAGCCCTTGATTGAACGTGATGCCGAGGGAGCCGCGCGTCACTTTGTGGCTGGCGCTGATCAGGTCGTTGTAGACCTTGACAACGGTATTGGAGGGCATGGCGAAGCCCAGACCCTGGTAGCCGCCTGACTGGGTAAAGATGGCCGTGTTCACTCCGATCACGTCGCCGTTCATGTTCAGCAGCGGGCCGCCGGAGTTGCCGGGATTGATGGCTGCGTCTGTCTGGATGAAGTGTTGGAACTGGCCGCTGGCGCCCGGCTCGATGGTCCGGTTCTTGGCGGAGATGATGCCTGCGGTGACGGTCTGCGCCAGCGCGAAGGGACTGCCGATGGCTTCCACCCAGTCGCCCACGGCGGCTGTGTCGGAGTTGCCCAGTTTCACGGTGGGTAGCGGCGTGCTGGTTTCGATCTTGATGACCGCCAGATCCGTGGCCTTGTCGGCGCCGATGACGCGCGCCGGACGGCCCCAATCCTCATTGTCGGGATCGGTCGAGAGCTTGACGTAAATCTTGTCCGCTTTCTCAATCACGTGATAGTTGGTGATGATGTAGCCCTTGGGATCGACGATAAAGCCCGAGCCTAGTGACTCGCGGACCTGCCCGTCATCCCCGCCTTCCTGGTCGGGCATCTGCCCGCCGAAGAAGCGGTTCAAGAAATCCTGGAACTGATTTTGTCCCTGTACCGGGCCTTGCTGCTGTCCCTGCTGCTGATCCTCATCCTGGTTGTCGTCGCCGGGTTGCTGAGGAAGGCGCTGAACGCGGCCGTGAAAATTGTGGTCTCCCTTGTTGGTGGTCTGCTTGGGCAGGGTCCGGGTGTTGATGTTCACCACTGCCGGCGCTACCTTCTGGGCAATCTTCACAAACTCGTTGGGAGGTACGGTGGAATTCACCACTTTGAGTGGTGTGGCGTCGGCGCTGTCACTCTGCTTTTCCTGGCCGCGGACGCCGTGAGCGGCAAAGGAACCGGCCACAATGGCGGCCGAGAGCGTGGCAAGCAAGACAAACACGGAAGCGAGACGGCGCGTGCGCAGCCGTTCAAAGAGCGATTTCATAGGTTCGTTGACCTCGTCGGGTGACCAGCCTTGCGGCTGGGTTGTTCAGATTGTTCAAGTTGTCCAGGTCGTTCAATACACCAACCTTCAGTATAGCCAATGGCGGGCAAACCCGTCTGGCTGGCGGTTTCAGCACGCCATTGGCCCTTCAGCTCCGGTGCGGCCGGCAGTGGACCCCGGTCCGTGGATGCCGCTGGGCACGGCGAGAAGAAAACCCTTCCATCTCTATAGACGCGGCTTGGCCAAAAGGGTCGCGGGGGCGTTGGCGCCACACTTATGAGAAACTATAGAAGCAGCACATCCCCGGGGCTGCCCGCGTGCGCGCGCCCCAAAACCTTGATTCAGTCTCCGGTCTTACTCGGCCCGCGCAGCCGTTACCCTGCTGCGGCCCGCATATAGGAACACGAAAAAATGATCAGTGTCAGCAATGTGACCATGCGCTACGGCTCCAAAGTGCTCTTTGAGGACGTGAGCGTGGCTTTTATTTCCGGCCGGCGCTACGGCCTCACCGGGCCCAATGGCTCGGGCAAGACCACCTTTATGAAGATCCTTACCGGCGATCTTGAAGCGCAGAAGGGCGACGTGGTGCGCCCGCGCAAGTTTGGCGTGCTGCGCCAGGACCAGTTCGCCTTCGACGCCTATCGCGTCATTGACACGGTCATTATGGGCAACAAGCCGCTCTGGGCCGCCATGGAAGAGCGCGACCGCATCTACGAGAAGCCGGAACTGACCAACGCGGACGGCATGAGGCTGGGCGAACTGGAAGGCATCATCGGCGATGAGGACGGCTACTCCGCCGAGAGCGATGCCGCCGTGCTGCTGCAAGGACTGGATATTCACGAGGACGTGCAGGAGCGCATGATGGGCGAGTTGCAGGGCGGGCAAAAGATGCGCGTGCTGCTGGCGCAGGCCCTCTTTGGCAAACCGCAGGCCCTGCTGCTCGACGAGCCCACCAACTACCTCGATCTGGATTCGGTCCACTGGCTTCAGGACTTCCTGAACAACTACGATGGCACGCTGATCGTCATCTCCCACGACCGGCACTTCCTGAACAGCGTCACCACCCACACCGCCGACATCGATTACCAGACCATCATCACTTACACCGGCGGCTACGACGAGATGGTGATGGCCAAGACGCAGATTCGCTCCACATTGGAGGCGCAAAGCGCCCAGCGCGAGAAGAAGATTGCGCAGCTCAACGACTTCATTGCGCGCTTCGCCGCCGGAACCCGCTCCAGCCAGGTGACCAGCCGCCGCAAGGAAGTCGAGCGTCTGCAAACCAACGACCTGGCTCGCTCCAACATTGCGCGCCCTTATATCCGTTTTGACCAGGAGCGGCCCAGCGGCAAGCACGCGCTGGAGTTCAAACACATGATCAAAACCTACGGCGATCAGAGGGTGATTGACGGCTTCGGCGCCAGTGTTCTGCGCGGCGAAAGAATCTGCCTGATGGGTCGCAACGGAGCCGGCAAGACGACCCTGCTCAAGAGTCTGCTGAATAACTATGAGGGCCTGGACGACAAGGAATTTACTCTCGACGCGGGCACGGTTTCCTGGGGCCACGCGGCGCAGGTCGGCTACTTCCCACAGGACGTGGGCGCGACCATCAACCCCGGCCTCACCGTGGCCGAGTGGCTGCATGGCTGGAATCCCGCGGCACATATTGAAGACATTCGCGGCATCCTCGGCCAAATGCTTTTCAGCGGCGAGGAAGGCGACAAGCAAACCGAGGCTCTCAGCGGCGGCGAGCAAGCCCGGCTGGCCTTCTGCAAGCTCATCCTCACCAAGCCCAACATCTTGATCTTCGACGAGCCCACCAACCACCTGGACCTCGAAGCCATCAACGCCCTCAACATCGCTCTCCAACGCTATGAGGGCACGGTCCTGCTGGTCACCCACGACCACGATTTAATTGATGAAGTCGCCACCCGCCTCTGGGTCTTCAAGGAGGATGGCATCGAAGACTTCCAAGGACCCTACGCCGAGTGGAAGGGCATGCACAACTAGCTGAATAGTTATCGTTGAGAGTTGACTGGCAGGTGCGGCAGGCCGGGGATTCATCCTCGGCAACAAGGCGGCTTTTCCCGAAAGGGTTTTAACAGGCTGCGGAAAAACTCGTGGTTTTGAAAGGGCACGACTTCAGTCGTGCCGTAAATGCCGCAAAATCAATGAGGCCTTCAGGCCCTGAGGGATGTTTTTCGGAAATTTGGATGAAAACCAGGCCTTTTTCCGCAGCCTGTTTAACCCCTGAAGGTCGGGGTTCTTGAAGTCAGCTCCATCCCAGGGGTTGCCTAAAATTACCCTTCGTTGGCGCACACTGAGAGATGGAAGAAAAGCGTGCGAAATCCCTCACGACTGGAGAAGCCATGCACTACATTACCGCTGCCAGTCCCACCAACTCGACTGACGTTGCAAGTTCACTAATTCTTGCAGAAAAAATTGCGGTTTTTGCCAGTGAAACTGTGGAGCTATATCTAACACGTTCATAATCAATAACTTCCATTGGGCTCCTGCACGGAAACACACAACCTTATTTACCTGTGAAACCGTGGAGCGGCACCTAACAAGTGCAGAATCAATAGTTTCCGCATATAGCCCGCACAGAAACACGCACGCTGTGAACCCGTGAGAAGGTCGCGCTTCAGTCAGAAAAACGCCCCGTCCCGCATTGCAATACGGCTGTCCAGAGCGTGAGTCTCGTCACATCTCGGGACGTTTTCGCGAACTAGTATTCCAGAAATGAACGCAGAGACCCTTATTCTGATTGCGCCATGCTCGCTTTTGGTGGGCGCCGCGCTGCAGATTCTAGTAGCGCGGCTTTTTAATGCCCGGGCGAAGGGTATTCTTGCCTTTCTCACCTGTCTGCCAGCCGTCGTTTCAGTGGCTGGACTGGTGGGATGGGTCAAAGCCGGACGGGCAGTCGAGCTGACCGCGCTCCACTGGGATGGACTGCTGGACCTTGTCTTCCACGTGGATGCCCTGAGCGTCCTTTTCGCATTGATGGGAACAGGCCTGGGCGCCTTCGTGCTGCTGTATTCCATCGGATACATGGCGCACGACAAGTCCGCGACCCGCTTCTACGCCTCGATGCTCATCTTCATCGGCGGCTTCGTCGGACTGGTATACAGTGCCAACCTCTTCTTCTTCTATCTGTGCTGGGAGTTGGTTGGGTTGTGCTCGTTCAGCTTGGTGGGTTTCTGGTACACCAACCGTGAGGCGGTCGCCGGCGCGCGCAAAGTGCTGCTGATGACTCACATCGCGGGCTACGGTCTGCTGGCAGCCATCCTGGTGGTTTACCACCGCACGGGCAGCGCACTGTGGACCGATCCAAGGGTCGCGCACGCCTTCACGGGCGGCGTCTTTGTGCTGATGCTGGTTTCGCTCGTGGCCAAATCTGTGCAGTTTCCTCTGCACACCTGGATTCCCGAGGCCATGGCCGCTCCGACTCCAGTGAGCGCCCTGCTGCACGCCGCTTGTTACGTGAAGGCCGGTGTCTATCTGGCCGCGCGCATGCACAGCTTTGGCGCTTGGCCGCAGCCGTGGGGCGGGCCGAGTCTCATGTGGATTGGCACCATCACCATGGCCGTAGGCGTGATGTATGCCATGGTGCAGACCGATCTGAAGCGCATGCTGGCCTTTTCTACCGTGAGCCAGATCGGCTACATGATGATGGGCATCGGCATTGGCACGCCGCTGGCGATTGCCGCTGGCCTGCTGCATTGCCTCAATCACGGATTCTTCAAGGGCGGGCTGTTCCTAACCGCCGGCTCAGTGCAGCATGCTACTGGCACGCGCGACATGAACCAACTGGGTGGTCTGGCGCCGAAGATGCCTCAGACGACTCTCTCCTGGTTGATCGGCGTGGGCAGCATGATGGGGATTCCGCTAATGAGCGGCTTCGCCAGCAAGTGGATGCTCTACGCGGCGGCCTTGCAGGCTGGATGGGCCGTTCCCGCCATGGTGGCCTGGGCGGCCAGTTTGGGCACGGTCTTCCTGGGAGCCAAGGCGACCAGCGCCGTGTTCCTCGGTCCGCTGACGAAGGCGACCAAAGACGCGCACGAGTCTCCGCCGACGATGGTGTGGGGAATGGCCTTCATGGCCGCGGGCAGCGTCATTCTGGGTGTTGCGCCGCAGTTGGCGGTCAACTACCTCCTCAACCCGATCCTGAATGCGTTGCAGATGAGCGCGGTGCAGGTGACGTGGTTTGGGCTCTCAGCGGATGCGGGCAGCTTCTCGACCATGGGCGGCTTGGTGCTGGCCCTGGTTTCGTTGATTCTCGGCGGCACGATCTACGCCATTGCCTACGCCTCGCGTCCGGCCACGGTGGCTGGCGGCGCGGCGCTGGCTGGTGGCGGAATCTTCACCGGTGGCGAGCCATTATCGGAGCAGGGAAGGCTCACGGCCGGCGACTTTTCCAGCATCTTCATGCAAAGCTGGCATGAGTTCTTCCGCTGGACCGCAGTGGACCGCGTCTATCTGGGCGTTTGGAGCGGCATGCAAGCTGCCTCACGCGGCCTGGGCGTCGTGGTCTCCTGGATGGAGCGGCAGGTTGTGGTCCTCCTCATCGTGCTGGCGGCCGTGGTGCTGGCGGGCGTTCGCTGGTTCGCCCCGGCACTTCCGGGCACCGAGCCTCTAGCCTCGCCTCGTGTACCGGCGTTGCTGGTTGCAGCCTGCGCCGTGGCTGGGGTCGCGCTGGTTCTGGCTGCTCTCGCACACGCAAAATGGCGCCGCCTCGCACCGCTGATGGTTTTGGCCGGCGCGGCTGCCGTAGCGGGTTTGGTGGTTGCCGATCCATGGCTGCGTCTTGGACTTTTGGAACTGGGCGCGTTCGTAACCGTGGCGCTGGTTTGGCAAAGCGCGCGAACGCACACGGCGAAACTCGCCTATCTCGTGGTGGTGGTCATCTCCGCGGTGTCGCTGGTTGCCAGCGACCTGATGCTGGAGCGCGGACAACCGGATTGGGCGCGGGCGCTGCTTATCACCAGCATTTGCGTGAAGCTGGCCGCGGTTCCGCTCTTCTTCTGGCTGCTGAGTCTGGCCGACGAAGTTCCGGCCCTGGTGCTGGGCCTGATTATCGCGGTCGTCGATATGGCTGCCTTCGGCGAACTGTATGTTGCCGTTCAGGCCACTCCGGGTTCGCTTATGCCGCAGAGCTTGTGGCTGGGTGCGGCCGCTGTCACCTCGTTCCTTGCGGCTCTTTTGATGCTTACGCAGCGCAGCCTCAAGCGTCTGCTGGTTCTATCAACCGTCGAGGACATCGGCTTCCTGCTGCTTGGAATCGCTTCCTTGAATACTCTCGGAATCGAGGGCGTCGTGTTTGCCGCGGCTACCCACGCGCTGGCTAAGGCGCTGCTCTTCGCTTGCCTCAGCGGTCCCGAAGCGGAAGGCGCGCTGGACGGCGAACACACGGGTCTGGCCGTGCGCTACCCGGTTGCCGCCTTCGGCTTCCTCTTTGGAATGTTGGCGATGCTGGGTGTTCCGCCGACCCTCGGTTTCATCGGACGCTGGAGACTTTACGAGACGGCAGTGCAGATCGGCTGGCCGCTGGCTGCGATTTTCATCCTCTCGTCCATCTTCGCGTTGATTGCCTATGTGCTGGCTTTGACCCGCATCTGGTGGGGACCACCGCATGATCCGCATCCGCTTCCAGACCCGCCGCATCCAATTAGAGAGCCTTTCCTGCTACAGGTCACGGTTATTGCGCTTACCGTGCTTCTGCTGGCGGCCGGGATCTGGCCGGACGTACTGCAACTGCTGCTTGGGGGAAGACCATGAAGCTTTGGAATCGATTGATGTGCTATTGCCGGCGCCGCAGCCCATGGCTCTTTCATATGAACTCGGGCAGTTGCAACGGTTGCGACATTGAGCTGGTGGCCAGCCTCACACCACGTTATGACGCCGAGCAGTTGGGCGTGCGCCTGGAAGGCAGCCCTCGGCACGCCGATATTCTCTGCATTACCGGCCCTGTCACCCACAACGCCGTCGAGGCGATCAAGACCGTCTACGGGCAAGTCTACGGGCCCAAGGCGGTAGTGGCCATCGGCTCCTGCCCGGCGACAACGAATGTCTTTATCGACAGCCGAACGCTGGATGGACCGCTCAACCGGCACATCCCGGTTGATGTCTTTGTTCCAGGCTGCCCGCCCCGTCCCGATGCTATTTTGCTGGGCGTGGCCAAGGCCGCGGCAATTTTGGCCGCGAGAGGGTCGAAGCCTCCCGCGATCGAGACGCCGCCCGAAATCGTGGGCGCATGTTCAACAGACTGTGCTTGCTGTGAATCCAAATCGAAAGAGGTGCAGGCATGAATCTGACTACCGCATTAGCTCGCCTGCTTCTCTTTCCCGGACTGCTGTTCGCCGTGCCCGCCGCGTGGTTCTTCATGTGGGTCGAACGCAAGGCGGTGGCGCGGATGCAGGGCCGCATCGGCCCTCCCTTCATGCAGCCCTTCTATGATTTTGTGAAGCTGTTGGGCAAGCAGACGCCGCAACGCACCGGCGTAGCTGGCCTGTTGATGAAAGCCTGGCCGCTGATTGCCGTCTCGGCCGCGGCCGGCGCGGTGGGCCTGTTACCTGTGCTGCCCGCTTCCGGCGGCTTCGAGGGCGACCTCATTCTGTTGCTGGCGCTGCTGGAACTGCCCTCGATGTGCATTATCGCCGCAGGCTTCAGTTCGCGCTCCATTTTTGGGGAGATCGGCTCGGCGCGCGAGGCCGTGCTCAGCGTCTCCTACAACGTGGTCTTCCTTCTGGCCATCGTTTCCATCGCCGCTTCGCAGCATACCTTCCGGCTGGAAGCGCTGGCGCACCTGCCGATTTCGCCGCTGCAAATCATGGGCGTCATTGCGTTGCTGGTTTGCCTGCCTGCCAAGCTGCATCTCAATCCCTTCTCCCTGCCCAACGCCGAGCAGGAGATCTACTCCGGGCCGATGACCGAGTACGCCGGCCCTGAACTGGCCATGTGGGAGCTTTCGCATGGGCTGGAATGGGTTGCGGGGACTGGGCTGGTAGCCACGCTGGTGGCTCCGCATCTGACCCTCGGGTGGCTCAGCGTCCTCCTCTTCGTCGCGCTTTCTTTTGCCATTGTGATGCTCCTGTCGGTGGTCGCAGCAGCCACGGCGCGCTTGCAGATCGATACTACGGTCCGCTTTTACTGGCGATGCACGCTTATCTTCGCGGTTTTGGCCGTTGTCTCCGCGCTTTTTATGAGGTTTAGAGCATGAACATTCTTGCCATGCTGTGGAAGAACCTGTGGGGCGGCTCCCGGACGCTGCTCTTTCCCGCGCGCCCCAAGGTGAGCGCGCGCTACCGTGGCCTGGTGCGCTACGATCCCTCGCTCTGTACCGGCTGCGCGATTTGCAAATTTCGCTGCACCGCGCGCGCCATAGAGTTCAAGGCCGGCAAGGGGGAGTTTACCTGGAGCTACGATCCCGGCCACTGCACCTTCTGCGGACGCTGCGTGGAAGGCTGCAAAACTCACGCGCTGAGCCAGGACTCGGAATGTCCGCCGATTTATCTGACCTCTGGCGAGTTGAAGAACTCCTACACCGTAGCCCGCAAGCCGCCCGCGCCCAGACCAGCTCCTGCGGCCACGCCAGCCGTTGCTGAACAACCGGCGAAACCCGCCACTGGAGACGCACAATGAGTCCGCTCGAAAGCATTTCAGAAAGACTGGGGATTACGGAACCCTGGGTTGAAAAGGGCGGTGTGCATTGGCTCGCGCCCGGCGCCAAAAGTGTGCGCGAAGTGGCTCAGGCGATGAACGAATTCAATGCCCGCTTTGTCACCATCACCGCCTATCAACTTCCTGGCGACCAGGGCTTTCGCCTCGAGTACCACTGGGACCTCAATGGCCAGTTGCTGGGTTTCCCCTTTCAGCTTGCCGCAAACTCCATCGAAAGCATCTTCGACCTGTGCGAGGCCGCGGACTGGATTGAGCGCGAGATTCACGAGGGCTTCGTGATCGACTTCCTGGGACGCGAGTACGAACCGCTGCTGCTGCGCCAGGGAGATACGCCGGGAGTGAACCTGCGCGAGGAGAAGAAATGAGCTACAAGATTCCCATGGGTCCCTATCACCCTGGACTGGAAGAACCCTACAAGCTGGATATGATCTGCGAAGGCGAAACCGTTCAGGACGCCAAGCTGCATATCGGGTTCAATTTTCGCGGCATCGAGCACCTGGCCGAGACGCGCAACTACATTCAGGTCATCGCGCTGATGGAGCGGGTCTGCGGCATCTGCTCCAACATCCACACGCTCACCCTTTGTCAGGCGATGGAGGGCCTTACTGGCCTTACGCCGCCTCCCCGCGCCAAATATATTCGCGTGATCATGGCGGAGCTAGAGCGCCTGCATTCGCACGTGCTCTGGGCTGGCATTGCGGCCAAGCTCATGGGCTTCAAGACCATGTTCATGACTTGCTTCGAGCTGCGTGAGAAGGTCATGGATGTGCTCCAGGCCATCAGCGGCAACCGCGTCAACTACTCGATGAACCGCATTGGCGGAGTCAATCGCGACATCACCGATCCGCCTGCGATTCTGGCGCTGGTCGAGGCGCTTGAGGCCGAGATGGCTCGCACCGTCATCCCCATCTTCACCACCAGCTCGACGGCGCGCTCGCGCTGCGCGGGCATCGGCGTGCTGACCATGGAAAAAGCCATTTCCTGCGGCGTTGTGGGGCCGGTTGCGCGCGCCTCCGGCTTGCCCCAGGATCTTCGTCGCGCCGCTCCCTACGCGGCCTACGAAGAGATGGAATTCGACGTGCCGGTTCAGCCCGACGGCGACGTGCGCGCTCGTTTGCTGGTGCGTGCGCTCGAAATCATGGAGAGTTGCAAGATTCTCCGCCAGGCGCTGGCAAAGCTGCCGCCTGGGGAAATCCATACGGAAGGCGAAAAGTTCCCCTTTATTACGGGAACGGCCACTAGCCGCGTAGAGGCGCCACGCGGAGAAGTCATGTACAGCGTCTCGTGGAAAGAGGGTTCAAGAAACCCGGCCAGAGTCCATGTGCGGACGCCTACGTTTGCCGTCATGCCGGCTATCCGCTGGATGGTGCAAGGCGCCCGGCTGGCGGATACGCCCCTGATCCAGGCCTCCATTGATCCCTGTTACTCCTGCACTGACAGGTAAGCGGGGCAAGCTGAGTCATGCGAAAAGCCGGAGCGTAATGCTCCGGCTTTTCGCTTTCTGCAAGAGACTCTCAGAATCCAGCCCAGTGGAGATAAGCGGCGATGATGGGTCCACCCCACAGGCTGCTGACGATGCCTCCGATGCAGAGAAATGTGCCCAAGGGTAGTTTGCGCAACGCCCATGTTTCAGAATCCCGGCGCGCCAACGGGACCGCCAGCAAGCCAACTGCAACCAGCGCTCCGAGCACGACCCCAAGTCCAAAAGCGAGTAGAGCGCCAGGCAGGCCGAGCCATGCGGCCAGCAGGGCCATCAGCTTGGCATCGCCCAGGCCGATGCCTTCGCGGCGGCGAATGAGCCAATAAACCCAGCGGATGAGCAGGATGAGGCCGGCGGCGGCGAGGATACTCGCAATCGAACTAAGCGCGGTACGTTCGGCGACATACTTCATCGATCCCGATTCGCCAATCATTGTTTCGCGCGCAAGAACAAAGAAGAAGCCGATCCCGATCCCGGGCAGTGTAATCCAGTCGGGCAGCCAAAAGCGTTCAGCGTCGAGCATGGCTAGTGCTACCAGCAGCCAGTACAGGATGAGCTTCCCGACTCCGATCAAAACGTCGATATAGATTGCGACCGGAAGGGAATGAGCGTACATAAGTGAATCGAATACGAGTGGACCTAGTACATGCCATGCCGTAGCGGCCCACAGCACCCCAACCGCCAACTCCACCAGCGGATAGCGCCAGCCGATCCAGGAGCGGCAGGTGCGGCAACGGCCGCGTAGCGCGAGCCAACTGACCAGCGGGATGTTCTCCCACCAGGCGAGGGTGCGGCCACATTGGCGGCAGTGAGAGCGTGGAAGAACGACGCTTTCACCCTCCGGCCAGCGGCTCAGACACACGTTCAGAAAGCTGCCGAAGGCCAGCCCGAGAAGCCCCGCAAAGATCGTTCCCAGAATGCGAATCATAGACGAGGTTGAGTATAAGGCTTTGAGCAAACGAAACTCGACCGTTGTTCCAGCTTATCTTGAGCTTGTAGAGAGGTTAAACTGGTAGCGATGGACGCTGCCAAGGACGCACTCAGTCCAAAATCCTCTGAAACCGCTCTCCGCGCGGCTATCGCAACCGACCCCGCGCGGGCGGCGGCTTTGTTTGAACAATCTGTCAGAATCATGGCGCTGCTGCGCGCTGCTGACGGCTGCCCGTGGGATCGCGAACAATCCTTCGATTCCATTCGCAAATACACGCTGGAGGAGACCTACGAGGTCTTCGACGCCATTGAACGGCGCGACTTTCCGCATCTGGCCGAGGAACTGGGCGACTTGCTCTTGCAAGTGCTTTTCTATGCCGAGATGGCGGCCAACGAGGGCCATTTCACCATGGCCGATGTGCTGAATCACCTGAACCGCAAGCTGGTGCGCCGCCATCCCCACGTTTTTGGCGAAGAGGCTTCGCGGGCGGCGGGCAATCGGGCCGATGTGGACGCGGAGGTGGAAGGTTCGTCGGCAGCGGTGCTGCGCAATTGGGACGAGATCAAGGCTGCGGAGGCATCGCATGCAGCAGACGCGCCTTCAGCGCAAAAACCTCCAGCGTCGCGGTTGGATTCCGTGCAGCGGGCGATGCCTGCTTTGGCAGAGGCTGCCAAGCTGGGCGCCAAGGCGCGGAAGTCGGGCTTTGATTGGCCAGAGTGGCGTGACCTGCTGCCCAAGCTGGTTGAGGAGACTGCGGAGTTGGAGGTCGAGGCCGCTTCTGGCGATCCGGCGCGCAGGCCTGCCGTCGAGGCGGAGTTGGGCGACCTGCTGTTTACTGTGGTCAACCTTGGGCGGCACCTGGGCGTGGATGCGGAGATGGCGCTGCGTGGCTGCAATCGGCGTTTCCGGCAGAGGTTTCGCGCGATGGAACTGGCCTCTGAGCGGCCTTTGGAGGAGCTTTCCGCCGCCGAACTCGAGGAGTTATGGGCGGGGGCGAAGCGGAAGCTGGCCGCAGCCGCGGCTGCTTCAGAATCGGAGGCGCAACCATGATCGAGATTCGCTCTTGCTCGGGCTTTGACGAACTGAAGGCTTGCGTCCGGTTGCAGATTGAGACCTGGGGCTACGATGCGAGCGACGTGCTTCCGCGCAAGGCCTTTGTGCTGGCGCAGAAGATCGGGGGGCAGGTCATCGGCGCCTTCGATACCGAGATTGCCGGCGGTTCGGCAAAGGGCGGGCAGGAGTCTCTGGTGGGATTTGCCTTGTCGTTGCCAGGCATGAAGACAGGCCGGGGTGAGCCTCGGGCCTATCTGCACTCGCATATGCTGGCGGTGCGCGAGGGGTACCGGAACCGCGGATTGGGAACGCAATTGAAGCTGGAACAGCGCCGGGAGGCGCTTGGGCGCGGCATCCGCCACATGGAGTGGACCTTCGATCCGTTGGAGATCGGGAACGCTTTTCTCAATCTTCACAAGCTGGGAGCGATTACCCGCCGGTATGAAGTGAATTTCTATGGCGCATCCTCATCCCGGCTGCAAGGGGGGCTCCCGACGGATCGCCTCGTGGCCGAGTGGGAGCTCGATTCGTCCAGGGTGGAAGCGGCTCTGGATGGCCAACCGGCTGCCGCACAGGTTATAGAGGAACGCATACAAGTGCCGGCATCCATCTATCATTGGAAAGCCTCGGACGCGGAACGCGAACGCGCCCTTGCTGTTCAGTTGGAGAACCGCGGCAAGTTTCAGCAGGCATTTTCCAAGGGGCTGGCCGTAATTGGCTTTACACGGGATGAGGAAGGTGATGGCGTTTTCGAACTGGGTCCTCTTACCCAGGTTGAAGCGAACATCAAATCCTAAGGAAAGCAAAGAGCCTATGAAGATTGATGCGATCATTCTGCGCGAACTGCACCTGCCTCTGGTGCGTCCCTTTGAAACCAGCTTTGGCGTCACCCGCGAGCGGAGAATTCTGCTGGCGGAGATCAAGTCCGAGGGGCTGACCGGCTGGGGCGAGTGCACGGCGGGCGAGCACCCGTTCTTCTCCGCGGAGTCGACCGACAGCGCCTGGGTTGTGATCGCCAATGAATTGGCTCCGATGCTGGTGGCTGAATCGCCCGCGCACGGCGGCGAGTGCCAGCGGATCTTTCGCCCGGTGCGCGGCAACCGCATGGCCAAGGCGGCGCTGGAAAACGCCATCTGGGATCTGGAGGCACAGCGCGAAGGGGTTTCGCTCTCGCGGCTGATCGGCGGGGTGCGCCGTACGATTCCCTGCGGCGTTTCGCTGGGGATTCAAGCCTCGATTCCTGAGCTGATGGCGATCATTGAAAAAGAGTTGGCGGCCGGCTATCAGCGGATCAAGCTGAAGTGCAAGCCGGGTTGGGACGTGGAGGTCTTCGAGCGGGTCCGCAACCGCTGGCCGGATATCACGCTCAGTTGCGATGCCAACTCGGCTTACAGACTCGGGGATGCGGATCACCTGACGGCTTTCGACGCCTTCGACCTGCTGATGATCGAGCAGCCTCTGTGGCACGACGACTTCTACTTCCATTCGATGCTACAGAAGCGGCTGGACACGCCCATCTGCCTGGATGAATCAATTCGCAACCGGCGTGATGCGCTGGCGGCGATTGAGATGGAGTCGTGCCGGATCATCAATATCAAGCTGGGGCGCGTGGGCGGATTCAGCGAGGCCATCGCCGTGCACAACGCGGCGCTGGAGCGGGGCATTCCGGTCTGGTGCGGGGGAATGCTGGAGTCGGGCGTGGGACGGTCGCACAATATCGCGCTCGCGACGCTGGAAAACTTCTCGCTGCCCGGCGATGTCTCGGCCTCGGCGCGCTACTGGGCAGAAGACATCATCGAGCCGGAGGTTACGGTTTCAGCGGCGGGCGAGATCGCCATTCCTGAGACTCCGGGCCGCGGGTACGAAGTACGCACCGAACTGGTGGAGCGGCTCACCGTGCGCAAGGAGACCATTCGGCCTGTGGGGCGGCTGAGTTAGGTCTGTGACCGGAAGTTTTCGTACTATTGAATCCGTGGTTTCCCAGGTCTGAAAATCCAGACCTGGGAAACCCAGCATTAGTACAACTTCAAGCGATCAGAAACCTAGCCATTCTTGTAATTGAGTTCGTGGACTTACACCTTTTTGGCAAATAAGAATGCAGGTTCTTCGATTCGCTGTGCTCGCTCAGAATGACAGCCAGATATTTGGCGCTTCGCTCAGGATGACGGGGCAATCAGCAGCAGTCCACCCCTCTATGAATTAATCTGCAAGTTTCGCAGATTTATTTAGGGGGGGAGGGGGGTGTCACGCGGCGGCGGGTTTGGACGGCGCTGGCTGGCGGCGTATCGTGCCGAGGGCGACCTGAGCAGCGTAGAGGAGTTTGGCGCCGTCGCTGACATCGATTGCACCGATGAGCATAGCGTGCGCGACGCAGGCGATAAAGTCGCGGATGTTTTCATATCCGGAGAGCGGAGGCATGGCACAGCGGTAGGCTGGTCCAGCAGTGAAGGCGGAACCAACCTTGCTCTTGGTTTTCTTGAATTCCGCTTGGTAAACGCGTTTCCAGGCGTTCATACAGCGGGCGATGGCGGGGTTTTCAGAGACGGCGCTGGGTTCTTCCTCCGCGCTTGGGGTTGGGGTGGTTTCAGTGGCTTCGGTCATGCAGGTTTCTCCTTCGGCGGCCGGGTTCCAGCCGCTCTTCTTCATTGTGCGGGGCGGAAGGGTAATTTTCTGCAAGTGTCTGCCATGGGCAGCAGTCAGCGCCGGTTGACAGAAAACCCGGTGCGCCTGTGTAATTACATTGTGGTTGTGGTGATGGAGTTCACCCTTAACCGCTGTTCCTCTCGGATTGCGGAACAGATAATGACTCCTGGCAGGGCTTCCTGCCGGTGAGAGTTGTTCCGGTGCGATTCCCCTGTACAAGATAAGCATCATGAGTTCATGAAGCAGCCATAGGCCAATCCCTCTTTGCAGCGTTTTGCAGAGTGCCGTGGCACTGTTTGCGGAATGAACCTTGATCGAGAGGAAAGAAGGAATGCAGAAATATCTGTTCATCGCCGCTGGCGGCGCGCTGGGTTCCATGGCGCGCTACTGGGTTGGATCCACGATTTCGAGCCGCATGGGGACCAGATTCCCCTACGGCACCTTCGCGATCAACATGATGGCCTGCACGATTATTGGCTTCACGATCACCTATCTGGGCAGCCGGGCAGACCTGAATCCCGCCTGGAGATTTCTTATCGCAGTGGGCTTTATCGGCGCGTACAGCACGTTCTCCACCTTTGAATGGGAGACCCTTTCCACTTTGCGGTCAGGCGCATTCTTCCTCGCAGTGCTTTACGCCGCCGGCAGCCTCATCCTTGGCCTTGCCGCTACTTGGTGCGGCGCAGCTTTGGCCGAGGCTATCATCTGATCAACGCTCGGATCGTACTTTCGCGCATTCAAAATGGTTCCATCACTCCGGAGGAATGTTCTAGAATTCTCTTGTCTTGAGGGAGGTCCCGTGCTGCAATCCGGAAAAGCCGTCAAAGTTACCCTCTACCTGAGCGATGGAGCCAAGCACCACGGGGTTCCGGTCTACTCCAGCATCCTCGACTTCCTCTTCCATAGCGGAATCGGAGGCGCAACCGTGCTTAAAGGTGTTGCAGGCTTTGGCGCTGCGCACAGAATGCATTCCGCGCATATTCTCGAAATATCCGACTACCTTCCCGTCAAGATTGAGTTCATCGAAACGCGTGAGAAAGTCGATGCAATCCTTCCAGAGTTGGAGAAACGGATCGATTCCGGCCTGATTGAAGTGCAGGAAACCACGGTTGTCGTTCCGGCCAAAGGATAATACCAAACAGTTTCATCTCTCAGGCGAAGGAAGTGTGCCGGTGTTGTGAAGCGCTTCCCTGAAACTTATGAGCTCCCAAAAAGCATCCCTCAGGGGCTGAAGCCCTCTGTTTATTGGCCCTTTTCGGCACGACTGAAGTCGTGCCCTGACACAAGACCTATTTGTGCAGCCAGTTCTTGCAGTCAGTTCTCAAAGAGAAGGGGGTGCCGGGCATCCGGCGGATCTAGAGAACGAGCATCGAATCAATTCCCATTCCGACAATTCAGAGTGGTTTCCACGCCGAGCGAAGACTATCGGCTGGGGTTGTGGCTTTAGAAGATTGGACGAGCGGAGTAGTATCCTGTCTGGAAAGATATGGGAACCGGATGCGGCGGTTTCTAAATCAGGAGGAACGATGGCGACAACAGCACCTACGATTCGAGCGCCCCGCGGCAGCCAGTTGCGCTGCAAGGGATGGCAGCAGGAGGCGGCGCTGCGCTGCCTGATGAACAACCTCGATCCCGAGGTGGCCGAACGGCCGCAGGATCTGGTGGTCTACGGCGGCATCGGCAAGGCGGCGCGAAACTGGGAGTGCTTCCACGCCATCGTCCACGAGCTGGAGCAACTGGGCGGCGAGGAGACGCTGCTGGTGCAGTCGGGCAAGCCGGTGGCCGTCTTTCCAACGCACGAAATGGCGCCGCGGGTGCTGATCGCCAACTCGAATCTGGTGGGCAAGTGGGCCAACTGGGAGCACTTCAACGAACTCGACCGCAAGGGCCTGATGATGTACGGGCAGATGACGGCGGGGAGCTGGATTTATATAGGCGCGCAGGGAATTTTGCAGGGGACTTTTCAGACCCTGGCCGCGCTGGCCGAAAAACATTTTGGAGGCTCGCTGAAGGGCAAGCTGGTGGTAACCGGCGGAGTGGGCGGCATGGGCGGAGCGCAGCCGCTGGCGGTTACGCTGAACGGCGGCGTGGTGCTGGCCGTCGAAGTGGACCGCAGCCACATTGAGCGCCGCGTGAAGACGCGCTACTGCGAGCTGGTGACCGAGAGCCTGGACGAGGCTCTGAAGCTCTGCGAAGATGCGCGGCGTGAGGGCCGTGCGCTCTCCGTGGGCCTGGTGGGCAACTGCGGCGACGTGCTGCCGGAGATTGTGCGGCGCGGAGTGAAGGTGGACGTGGTGACGGACCAGACTAGCGCTCACGATCCGCTGAACGGATATATCCCGCAGGGGATGACGCTGGCCGAGGCTGCGGAATTGCGCCAGCGCGATCCGCAGGAATATGTGCGCCGCTCGACGGCCACGATGGTGGTTCATGTGAGCGCGATGCTCGCTTTGCAGCGCGCCGGCGCGGTGGCCTTCGACTACGGCAACAATATTCGCCGCTTCGCTTTCGATGCCGGTTGCACGGACGCCTTCCTGATTCCCGGTTTTGTTCCGGAGTACATTCGGCCGCTGTTTTGCACGGGGACGGGGCCGTTCCGCTGGGTTGCGCTCTCGGGCGACCCGAAGGACATTGACCGCACCGATGAGCTGGCGTTGGAGCTGTTCCCGGAGAACGCGATTCTCAACCGCTGGCTGCGGCTGGCGCGCGGCCGGTTTGCCTTCCAGGGGCTGCCTGCGCGCATCTGCTGGCTGGACTTTGGAGAGCGGGAGCGGATGGGGCTTGCGATCAACGAGTTGGTGCGCAAGGGCGAAATTTCAGCGCCGATTGCCATTGGCCGCGACCACTTGGACACCGGCTCGGTGGCCAGCCCGTACCGCGAGACGGAAAAGATGCTGGACGGCTCGGATGCCGTGGCCGACTGGCCGATTCTGAATGCGCTACTGAATACGGCGTCGGGCGCAACGTGGGTGAGCTTCCACCACGGCGGCGGCGTGGGGATGGGCTACTCGCTGCACGCGGGGCAAGTGACGGTGGCCGACGGAACGGAGATGGCGGCGCGCAAGATTGCTCGCGTGCTGTCGAACGATCCCGGCATCGGAGTCGCTCGCCACGCCGATGCGGGCTATGAGCTGGCGCAACGAACCGCGCGGGAGCGGGGCATTCATATTCCGATGGCTGGGAAGTAGCCGTGGCCGCCTCTCTTGCTGTCGTCAATATCGGCCAGCTAGTGACGCTGGCTGGTCCGGGACGTGCGCGCGCGGGGCGTGAACTGCGGGAACTGGGCCTGATTGAGAATGCCGCGCTGCTGGTGGAAGATGGCCGCGTCAGCGCGGTTGGCCCCTACGCTGAACTCCGCTCCGCGATTCCACCGTGTGCTGTGGTCATCGACGCCGAGGGGCACGCGGTGACGCCTGGCTTTGTGGATGCGCATACCCACATGGTCTTTGCCGGCAACCGCGCGGCGGAGTTCGAGCAGCGCATTGATGGGGCGACATATCAGCAGATTGCCGCAGCGGGCGGGGGGATTCTGCGCACGGTCACGGCGACCCGCGCGGCCAGCGAAGAAGAATTGCTGGCCGTGGCGCGCAAGCATCGCGACTGGATGCTCGGCTCCGGCACGACGACCATTGAAGCCAAGTCTGGCTATGGGCTGGACCATGCGACGGAACTCAAGATGCTGCGCGTGCTGGCGCGACTCAACGCGGAGGGGCCGGCCGCGATTGTGCCCACGCTGCTGGCCGCGCACGCAGTTCCGCCGGAATTTGCGGGGCGCCGCGCTGATTACGTGCGCTGGATCGCCGATGAGTTGATTCCTGAAGTTGCCGCGGCGGGATTGGCGCGGTACTGCGACGCTTTCTGCGACGACAATGCCTTCACGGTGGAGGAATCGCGCGTGGTGCTGACGGCGGCTCGCAGGCATGGAATGTGTCTGCGCGTGCACGCCGAGCAGTTCAGGCCGGGCACGGGAGCGGCGCTGGCCGCCGAACTGGGCGCTGCCACGGCTGACCACCTGGAGACGGTGACCGAGGAGACCTTGCGTCAATTGCGGACGGCCTGCGTGCAACCGGTGTTGCTGCCGGGGTCGGTCTTTGCGCTGGGGCGGACAAATTATCCGCCGGCGCGCGCCATGGTTGAGCTGGGACTGGCGATTGTCGTGGCCACGGACTTCAATCCTGGCTCCTCGCCGATTGCGTCGATGCCGTTCGTGCTCTCGCTGGCTTGCCTTCAAATGAGACTCTCGCCCGCCGAGGCGCTTACTGCGGCAACCATCAACGCGGCGTGGAGCGTGGGCCTTGGCAACCGTGTGGGGTCACTGGAAACCGGCAAACAAGCTGATTTCCTGATTCATGAGTTCGGCGATTATCGCGAACTTGCCTACTTCATCGCCTCGCCGGCGCGGCCGAGGGTCTTTATCGCCGGAAGGGAAAGGGCGCGATGAACGCTCCAACGAACGAGTACAGGGTTATGATAGGGGCCATGAAATAGGAACCGGCCACTGGAGTGGTGCGTCAAGGAGGCTGTCATGACCGAAGCAACCGCTGCAAGCACAATCCTAACCAAGATTCTGGTGCCCATCGACTTCAGTCCCTCATCGCATGTAGCCCTGAAGACGGCTGCGGAACTCGCTGAGCGTTTTCATGCCAGGATTCATCTTTTGCATGTTATCCCGACGTTTCCTGTTACCACTTTCCCGGACTTCATTCCGGAAGCCAACTTTCTGGATGGGGTGCGGAAAGAGGCGGAACGGCACTTCACAACCTATAAAGCCAGTCTTGCTGCCAAGGGAATCAAGGTAACTTCCAGCATCGAAGCCGGGAACGATGTGGCGGGCGAGATTCTGGATGTGATCGAGCGCGAACATACGAACCTGATCGTGATCTCGACGCACGGCATGAGCGGTTGGTATCCGACGGTTTTTGGATCAATTGCCGAGAAGGTAGTGAAGCTGGCGCCGTGTCCCATCCTGCTGCTGCGCACGCCGAAGCCTGCAAGCACGGCGAAGGTTTCTGCGGGCGCTTGATGGGGTGGCGGCAGGGATACAGTTCATCACCGTCATGTGAAGCGAGTTGAAGGTTTTTGGTATCCCACCCTTGACGCGATAAAACTGCGTCAAGGGTGGAGCACCCGGCCACCCAGTTATTTGTGGATGGTCAGACGTGGACTCCCGCCCGATTTGGGCCGTGTGGCTTCCATCCCCGGTCCCCAAAGGCGAGGGACCGGGGGCACCCGCCAACCGGCCAGTGTCCACGGTCAGACCCGAAAACCCGCTCATCGCATAGGGACGCGATGAACGGGGCACAGCTTCTCAAGGCTCATAGTAATTCTTCGGGGTTATTGAGCGGGCCACCTGCCGATAACTACGAGCCACGCTGCGCGGAGCACTTTGTTCTGCCAGGACGGCCACACTAGTTGAAGGCTAGGCGGGGTGGAGCGCGGGGTTGAAACCCCGGCCTTTCAAAGTTGCAGCGGTTAAGGTTTGAGATCTCCCATCCTTTTCACAAAGAACGTGAAAAGGATGGGAGACCCAGACATTTGTGCATAGTTTAAGGCTGGGCCGACGAAGAATTACTCAATCAGCCCGGAAGGGTTTATTGCTGGGCTGCCGCCTTCACCGCTTCGGTGAGCACCGGGACGAGTTCCGCAAGGTCGCCGACTATGCCGTAGTCAGCGGCTTCGAAGATGGGCGCGTCGGGGTCCTTGTTGATGGCCACAACGCACTGCGACCCCTTGATGCCGACCAGGTGCTGGATGGCTCCGGAGATGCCCAGAGCGATGTAGAGCTTGGGCGAGATGGTCTGGCCCGAGCTGCCGATCTGCCGCTCCATGGGCAGCCAGCCGTTGTCGCAGATGGGCCGGGATGCGCCCAACTCCGCGCCCAAGGCCGTCGCCAGCTCCTGCACCATGGGAAGTTTGTCGGCGTCCTTGATGCCGCGGCCCACGCCGACGATCATCTGCGCAGCCGTCAGGTCCACGGTCTGCGCAGCGCCCCGGAAACGCTCACTGGGCTTGGTGCGAATCTGCGCCGGGTCGATGGAGGGTGAGAATACGGTGACTTCGGCCGCTGCCGTCGCTGCCGCTGCGAGTTCCTCGGCGCGGAAGGCTCCGGCCTGTACGGAGATCAGGCAGGGCCCGTCGCTGGTGTGCCGATAAGAGCCATTGAGGCGGCCTTGCATGAGCTGCCGCGTAAAGACGGGGCCTTCGCCGATGGCGGTTACGTCGCCGATGAGTACCTGGCCCAGCCGCGCCGCCAGGGCAGGGGCGTAGTCGCGCACCTGGTAAGTGTGCGGAAATATCACATACGCGGGGCGCTCTTTTTCGATGAATTGTTGCAGGGCAAGCGTAAATCCATCCGCCGTGTAAGCAGCCAGGAGAGGATGCTCCACGCGAACCACATTGCCCAGCGTCTTGGCGGCAACTTCGGCAGCCAGGGTATCCGTCTGCGCGCCGATCACCACGGCGTTCACGGCCAAGCCGGTGAGCGCGGCTAACTTCTGGCCAGCGACGACGGCTTCCCAACTGATGCGGCCTATGCGGCCTTCGCGCTCTTCCAATACCACCCAAATGCCGCTCATAGCACCCTCGCTTCAAATTTCAATTTTTCAACCAGAGCCGCCGCGGCATCCTTGGGAGTGCCGGAGAGAATCTGGGTCGATTTTTGTTTCTGCGGCAGCGCAACCCGCTCCAGCACAACGACGGGCGCGGCGTCTACGGCCAGTTCAGCCGCCGTCACCTGATGCACCGGCTTGCTCCGGGCGCGCTTGATGCCCATCAGCGTGGCGTAGCGCAGCTTGTTTCCGCCGGACTGGATGGTGAGGACCGCGGGGGCGGGCAGTTCGATGGTCTGGAACCAGCCCTCTTCGAGTTCGCGCTTCACCGTGAGGCCCGCGTCGGTCTTTTCGACATGGAGGATGAGCGAGGAATGCGGCAGGCCGAGCAACTCAGCCAGAATCACGCCGGTTTGCCCCTGACCGAGGTCGTCAGACTGGAGGCCGGTGAGCACCAGATCGGGGTTTTCGGGCTTTATGGCGGCGGCCAGCAGGCGCGCCACACCGAGCGCATCCAGTTTGCCAAGGTCGGCGCAGTCAATGGCTATGGCGCGGTCAGCTCCCTTGGCCAGCGCCTCACGGATGGTGGGCCCAATGCGTTCCGGGCCGGCAATGAGGACGACCACCTCGCCGCCGTGTTTCTCCTTGAGCTGCAAGGCTTCTTCCAGGGCGTAGGCGTCAGACTCGTTCAGCGCGTACTGAAGGCCCGACTCCTCAATCCACTTGGCCGCAGCGTCAATGCGCACCTGCGCATCGCGCTCCGGCACCTGTTTGATAGCGACAATGATTTTCATAAAAGATGGCTCCCGTTCATATTAACTTGCGCCGCTCACCGGCAATCCTCGCGCGGTCAACTGGGCAATATCAAGCAGTTGCGGCGCGCTTTCGCCAATTTCCGTTAGCGCATCGCGGAAGATGCTGTTGCAGAAGGGACAGGCTGTGCCAATCACACTCGCACCGGTAGCGACCAACTCAGCGGCGCGCACTTTGCCAACTCTTTCGCCGGTCTCGTCGCCGAGGAAGACCAAGCCTCCGCCTGCGCCGCAGCAGAAGCTGCGCTCGTGGTTGCGCGGGGCCTCGACCAGCTCTCCGGCCAGCTTAACCACTGTGCGCGGCTGTTTGTAGACGTTGCGATAACGGCCCAGGTAGCAGGGGTCGTGGAAGACGATTTTCTCTTCGCTTCCAGTGGACAGAGGCGACTGGGGCTGCGATTTAGACAAGTCCGGCAAGTTAGCCCCCGCTTCGCGGGGATTGCGAGTTAGCGAGTTAGCGGCGAGGGGCTGAGGCTCATTCAGGCTTAACTCGACGCGGCGGCTGCTCCGCTTGGGCAGCTTATCGGCGAAACGCGCCAGAAATTCGCTGTGATGCTCGACCGGGGGCGGCGTGCCGTAGTCCTTCCAGTCTTCCTGGAGGGTGCGGACGCAGTGGGGGCAGATGGAGACGACCCGCTTGACCTTGTTCTGCTCGAAGGCGTCGAGATTGGCTTCGGCAAGCTGCTGGAAGACGAGGTCGTTGCCCAGGCGGCGCACCGGGTCGCCGCAACACTTCTCCTTGCGGAGGACGCCGAAGCTCGTGCCCAGGTAGTTCATTACGCGGGCGAAGTCGGCGATGATCTCGCGGCCCTTGGGGTCGTAGCCTCCCATGCAGCCCAGCCACAAACAATACTCCTGCGTTCCGTCGAAGATGGGCAGACCAGCCTTCTGGATGAATTTGTCGCGCTCGGAGGCGGGCAGGCCGTGGGCATTCGCTCCGCGTTCGAGGGCCAGGAAGAGTTTGGAGCCGTATTCGTCCTCCCAGGCGCCGGTGTTGACCGCGCCGCGGCGCAGGCCGACGAGGATGGGCAGGTGCTCAATACCCACCGGGCACTGGAACTCGCAAGCGCCGCAGGTGGTGCACTGGAAAGGCACCTGCGGTGCGGCCAAACTTTTCATCAGCGGTGCGTCCGAAGCAGGGCCGAGGTCGTTCAAGTAACCGCGCAGGCTGAGGATGACCTCTTTGGGGTTGAGCAGCTTGCCGGTGTTGGCGGCGGGGCAGTGCTCCGTGCAGCGGCCGCACTCGACGCAGGAGTAGGCTTGCAGGCTCACCAGCCGGGTCAGGTCCGTGCCTGCCACCAGACCAAAATCTTCATCGCCGTCGAGTGGGGGAATCTGGCTGAAGCTGCCGCGCGAGAGAAAGACTGTGGCCGGACTCAGAACCAGATGCAGGTGCTTGGTGTGGGGGATGATGGGCAGGAAGGTCAGCAGGGCCAGCGTGTGCACCCACCAGAGGACTCGCGTGGCCGGGTCGGCGTCGGAAACAAAGAACGCGGCCAAGTAGGTGACCATGAGGAGAAAGATCAGGAAGGCGATAAAGCCGGACTGGTAAGAGAGCTTCTTGCCGAGCCATTTGGGCCGAACTACGAAACGGCGGATGAATAGCCCCAGGATGCCCACGGCGCAGGCCAGGGCGAAGACGGCGGCCAAGTAGTAGTAGAAGCGGCCAAAGTAGCCGGCGGGGTCCAGAAAACCGGCCCCAAACCCAGACGCAAAATGATTGAGCGTGACGAGGACAAAGGCGCAGAATCCCCAAAAGACGAAGGCGTGAGCCAGCCCCGGCAACGGGCGCTGGTGGATGACCTTGGCCTGGAAGGCCACCTCCCAGACAAAATCCCACACGCGTTTGCCGATGGGGAAGAGGTGGAAGCCGGCGTCTTTTTTGGATTTGAGGATTTTGTCGAGGACGACGCGGAAACGCAACCAGAAACCGCCGACGGAGGCGACGACCAGCACGACAAGGAGCAGTTTCTCCAAGAGGGAGAAGTGCTGAGGCTCGGCTAGAGTTGCGGTCAGAAGAAGCATAAGCGGAACTGATAACAATACATGATTTGTTTAAGGGTTGTCGCGGGGGATTCAGGCCGGCGCGACAGATTATCCGTGAGTTTCTGCTTAAGTCCCAGGTCTCAGAAGCGAGACCTGGGGCACCAAAATCCAACGTGAGCGGGTTATCAGCAATGCACAATCTTTGGTGAATCGATGCCTTTGGTGGCGTTGCGGGTGTCCACCACTAACTGCGACTGCTCGACGATGGCCTTGTAGTCGTAGGTGGAGTGGTCAGTGACGATAACCACCGCATCGTACTGGCCCAGGTTGTCGAGCGGGGTGTTGGTCATGTTCAGGTCGTAATGGCGGCCGCGTCCCACTTTGGCAAAATACGGGTCGTTATAGGAAACGCTGGCGCCCTTTTCGCGCAACAACTCGAGGATGGTCAGCGAAGGGGACTCACGCAGATCGTCGATGTCGCGCTTGTAGGCCACGCCCAGCACCAGTACCTTCGATCCCTTGATGGATTTGCGCTGCTCATTGAGTCCGGCGGCAAGCTGGTCCACGACAAAGTAAGGCATGGCCGTGTTAATCTCGCCAGCCAGCTCAATGAAGCGGGTGCGGAAGTCGAACTGCTTGGCCTTCCAGGAGAGATAGAAGGGATCGATGGGGATGCAATGGCCGCCCAAGCCTGGGCCGGGATAAAAGGCCTGGAAGCCGAAGGGCTTGGTCCTGGCCGCGTCGATTACCTCGTGGATGTCGATGCCCATTCTCATGCAGAGTTGCTTGAGCTCGTTGACCAGGGCGATGTTGACGCAGCGATAGATGTTTTCCAGCAGCTTGGTCATCTCCGCCGCCGCGGGGCTGCTGACGGGCACTACTCTGTGGAAGATGGAGCCGTAGAGCGCCGAAGCCAACTGAGTTGCCGCCGGACCACATCCGCCGACGACTTTGGGAATGTCGTGCCGCGCCACAGTATCGTTGCCGGGATCCTCGCGCTCAGGCGAGAAGGCTACATGGACACCGGCCTCTTCGAGCGAATGCGACACCTTCAGACCGCCTGGGTTGCCGGCTTCGAGCAGCGGAACAACAACTTCCTCAGTGGTGCCGGGATAGGTGGTGCTTTCCAGCAGAATGAGCTGACCCTCCTGAAGCCAGGGAGCGATCGACTGGACCGTCCCGGTCACATAGCTCAGATCGGGCTCATTGTGTTCATTGAGCGGGGTGGGGACGCAGATGATCACAGCATCCATCCGGGCGATCTCGGAATAATCCGCCGTGGCGCGAAAGCCTGCCTTCTGCGCCTCCTGAATCTCGCTGGGAAGAATGCGCACGATATAAGAGCCGCCGGTGTTTAGCGTGTTCACCTTGCTCAGCTCCACATCGAAGCCCGTTACCCTGAACCGCTCGCCGCTGAAGAGCAGCGCCAGCGGCAGGCCCACATATCCCATTCCGACGATACCGATGCGGGCTTCCCGTGACTCGATCTTTTGCCGGAGTCCGGCCAGCCGGTTTTCCGCCTGAGTTATCATGTTTCCGATTGTAAAGCTAAATTCTGAATAGCCCGCAGTGTGTTTCGCAATAGGTTGTTTTTCCCGGCGGTAGTATCCTGTCCCTTACGGGTGGCGGAGATGGTGTCCGTTGCGAACAAGTTTTGGAGGGGAATGTCTTGGCAAGCTATCTCGTGACCGGAGCAGCAGGTTTTATTGGCCGTTCGATTGCCGCGGCTTTACTGGCGCGCGGTGAGACCGTACGCGGCATCGACAGCTTCATTACTGGCAAGCGCTCCAACCTGGTTGGGCTGGAAGCGATGGAGTTCATCGAAGGCGACCTGGCCGACCCGGCCGTCTGCGCAAAGGCTTGCGCGGGCGTGGAGATTGTTTTTCACGAGGCGGCGCTGGCCTCGGTGCCGCGCTCGGTGGCCGATCCGGTGGCCACGAACGTCAACTGCGTAGTCGCCACTCTCAATCTGCTGGTGGCTGCCCGCGCCGCCGGAGTGAGGCGGGTGGTGTATGCCGGGTCGTCCTCGGCCTACGGGGATACGCCGACGTTGCCCAAACGCGAAGAGATGCTGCCCAACCCCATCTCCCCCTACGCCGTGGCCAAGCTGGCCGGGGAACATTACATGCGCGCCTTCACCCGCGTCTATGGGCTGGAGACGGTTGTCCTGCGGTACTTCAACGTCTTCGGTCCCTACCAGGACCCCACATCGCACTACTCTGGCGTACTGGCCGTTTTCTGCCGCAAGATGCTGGCCGGAGAGCAGCCCACCATCTACGGCGACGGCGAACAGAGCCGCGACTTTACCTACATTGACAACGTGGTCCATGCCAACCTGCTGGCCGCCGCCGCCCCCGCGGAAAAGGCCTCTGGCCGCATGATGAACACGGCCACTGGCAGCCGCATCACATTGAATGAGACCTTTGCGATTCTGCGGGAGTTGACCGGCTACAGCGGCAGTCCGGCTTACGCTGCTCCGCGCGCCGGTGACATTCGCGATTCGCTGGCCGATATTCACCTGGCCGAGGAGCTGCTCGGCTACGCACCCACCATCGATTTCCGCGAAGGCCTGCACCGTACCGTTGAGTGGTACCGGAGCGGCGGCGGCGCGGAATAGGTCTCTGACTGCATGATTTCGGATCTTCAGGTTCGTGGTTTCCCACCCTTGCCGCAAAAACAAAGGCGCGGCAAGGATGGGGCACCCAGATTTTTTGGTACATCATCAAGCGGTTAGAGATCTAGATGCAAGGGAAGGAGTAAGCCGTTGTCTAACCCAACCTTGTACAAGCAGATTGGACGCCTGAGGTTTTTGCTCTCCACAGTGTTTGTTGTGGCTCTATGCGGAGTAGCTCTGCACCTGTTGCGCTCCCATGCAGACAGTCATCGCGCGATGCTGGCCGTGGCCTATGGGTTTGTTGTTCTGGGCGTGTTCTGGCTCAGGAGCCTGGAGAGCCGCCTGATGGATGCCGGAGCGCCGCGCTGGTGTTTCTGGCCATACTTCCTGATTGTCTTTACCGGGTGTTTGGCGGCACACGGGCTCAAGATCGCGAATGGCCGGGAGGCGCTGGCGCTCTTTATTGTTCTCCAGATTCCGCTGGCGTTGTGGCCAGGCAAATCGGCGCCGGCCGAGTTAATGCCTGAAAGCGCCGGCTTGTCCGCATCGCATGCAAGCAAACCGGCCCGAAAGGTTACGCCGCTTGATGCGCTCGAGTTCGCGGTGTATGTACTATTGATCGCTGGCCTGTGGAATGTACTGCATCTGTTGAGGGGCGATGTGAGCGGCATGACGATGGCACGGAACTTGAGGTGTGCTCTGGATGCTGGCTCGGGGCTGCTCTGCGTGTTATGGGTTTTCAGCGCAAGGGGAAGACTCAAGGCGCTCGGCCGGACGCGTTGGACCTTGGTCTATTGCTCGATTGTGCTTATCCCATGCTTGCTGCTGTTCGCGCTTAGAGTTATGAGTTTTCCGCACGCGCTGGTGTTGTTTGTGGTTCTGCAAGTTCCGGCCGTCTTTGTCCGGCGTGAGTCCATCCCTGCGCGATTTCTTCCTGGTGATACGGATTCCTGCTAGATTCGGCCTAACACCCCGCTCCTTTTGCGCGGGTCTGAGAAAGTGTTCCAGGAACTTGTTGAAAATCTAACTAGGGCCACAAAATTAGTCCTCAGGGGCTAAAGCCCTCGCTGATTTTGCAGCATTTACGGCACGACTGAAGTCGTACCCTGACACAATTCAAGAGTTTTTCAACAAGTTTCTAGAAGGGGGACCGGCAGGAAGATGGAAGCAGGGATACTCTTGCTGAGATTGACGGAAAACACCACGGGGGCCGCAGCATGATTCCCAAGCCGGCGCAATATCTTTTGCGCTTCGACGATCTTTGTCCTACCATGCATCATCGCCGCTGGCAGCGCTGCGTGCCGTTGATCGAGGAGTTTGGCCTGCGGCCGATTCTTGCCGTGATTCCAGCCAACCAGGAGAAGGATCTGAATCTTTCGCCGCCGGACCCGGAGTTCTGGGCGCAGATGCGGGCGATGGAGGCGGCCGGAGCCACCATTGCCCTGCATGGTTATAGCCATCTGTGCGTCAGCCGGGGCGAGAGCCTGTTGCCCCTGCACCACCGGAGCGAATTTTCCGGTATGCCGGAAGAGAGCCAGCGGGAGTGGATTCGCGAGGGGTTAGGGATTCTCCGCGGCGAGGGGCTCAATCCTACGGTCTTTGTTGCGCCGTGCCACGGGTTCGATCGCGTCACCCTCCGCGCGCTCCGGAAAGAGGGAATCCGGGTGATCTCGGACGGCTTTGCCCGCTTTCCTTTCACCCGCAGCGGCCTCACCTGGATTCCGCAGCAGCTTTGGAGGCCGGCGGAAAAATCCAAGGGGCTATGGACTATTTGTGTGCATAGCAACTTTACCCGCGCCAACCAGGTAGACGAGCTTCATACTTTTCTGCAAGCACATGCCGCGCAGTTCACCTCAGTGGAGCGCGTGCTGGCCGAGATTCCACCCGTCAAACTGGGCCTAGGCGAACAACTCCACGCGGCATGGGCGCTCTGGCGAGCCGAGGCCTCCCGAGCCAGGAAACGCGGGAATCACCACTCCCACAGACACGACAACGGCTAGGTTACTGCTATCAGGGCCGCGGCGGCATCTCGATGGCATTGCCGGGTGCGCTGGTTTCGGCAGGAGGCGCTTGCAGGGTATGGGCGCTGGCATCGGCCGCATGCAATACGTCGCCGGGAACAATTCCCAGAACCAGGGTTGCCGCAACCGCGAGCAGCAGGGCCGCGCCGACGGCGACGCCTACCTGTGGCGCTGGAGCGGCGGAGTCCTCGTCGGCCGGGCGCTGCGCCGTGGCCAGGACGAGGCGCAGATAGTACGCAGCAGAGAGGCCCGAATTCAGCAAGCCGATGATGGCCAGCCAAATGGCGCCGCCGCCGACCGCGGCTGAAAACGAATAGAACTTGCCGAAGAATCCGCCCGTAAAGGGAATGCCGACCAGCGAAGCCAGGAAGAAGATCAGCACGCTGCCGAGCAGGGGCGAACGGTAGATGAGCCCGCGATAATCGCCGACCAGCGGCAGCTTCTCGTCGTATCCGCTCACCAGCGTAATCACGGCAAAGATGCCCACATTCATGGCCGCATAGGCCGCGGTGTAAAAGCAGGCTGGGGCAATCCCGCTGGTGTCGAGTCCGGCAAAGGCCGCCAGCAGGTAGCCGGCATGGGCGATCGAGGAGTAGGCCAACATGCGCTTCACGTTCTGTTGGCGCAGCGCGGCCAGGTTGCCCACGGTCATGGAAAGCACGGCCACTACCCATAAGAGCGGCGACCAGACGGGGCGTAGCGTGGGAAGCATCTCGTAGACCACGCGGAGCAACAGCGCGAAGGCGGCGGCTTTGGGCGCGGTGGACATCAGCGCCACCACCGGCGAGGGCGCGCCCTCGTAAACGTCTGGCGTCCACACATGGAAGGGCGCGGCGGAAACCTTGAAGAGGATGCCGACGAGCATCAAACCCAGGCCTGCCAGAACGAACGAGTGATTCGAAGCGGCGGGCGCGAGGCGGGCGATCTCGTAGATCTGCGTTGTGCCGGTGGCGCCGAAGATCATGGCCACGCCGTACAGCAGGAAGGCGGTGGCAAAGGAGCCGAGTAGAAAGTATTTGATGGCCGCTTCAGGGCCGCGGGCGGTCTCCTTGCGGTAACCGGCAAGAATATAGGTGGCGATGGAGGAAATTTCAAGAGCGATGAAGACCAGCAGCAACTCAACCGCGCCGGTTAGCAGGCACATGCCCACCGCGCCGAAGACGATCAGCGCATAAAATTCGCCCTGGTGATGGCTGCCCTCAGGCAAGGTGTCCAGGGAGAGCAGCAACGAGACCAGAACGATGCCGCAGATGAGCACGTGAAAGAAGACCGTAAAGGCGCTGGTCTCGACCGTGCTGGAGAAGCCGGTTCCTTCCGGCAAAGAAAGCTGCCAAAGGCTGCCCCACAGGGCGAATGTGGTTCCGAGAGCGGCGACCCAGCCCAGCGGACGGCGCGCCCAGTGAATTGGCAAAGACGCGTCGATCAGCATGACCAGAACGCCGGTCAGCGTGAGAATGACCTCGGGAAGGATGCGGAAGATGTCAGGAACAGGATTCACCGCTGGCCCTCCCCAGCAAACGAAATCGGCAATGCGGTTTGCGGCATAACGGATGCAGGCGCTGATTCAGGCACGAGGGTTGATCCCTTCCATTGCGCCGTCCGCTGCGGGAGGCGTACGCCCTTCTCGATGGTCGGCAACCAGAGCATCGGCGCCACTCCCATGACCAGCATCAGGACTGCCAGAGGACAAAGCACGGCCAGATGACCTATGCGCAGGTCTTCGGGAGGCTGGGATGAGGCCAAAGCGCTCTCCGGCCCGTAAAAGAGCCGCTGCACCAGCCACAGCATGTAAGCCGCGCCCAGAATCACGCCGAAGGTAGCGGCAATCGCCCAGCCTTTGCTGACGCCGGTAAAGGTGCCCGTGAGAATCAGGAACTCGCCGACAAAGTTATTGAGCATGGGCAGCCCGATCATCGCCAGCGAGGCGATGACGAAGAACGTGGCTGTGCGGGGCAATTTGGCGGCCAGACCGCCGTAGGCGTTGATCTGGCTGGTTGCGTAACGGTCGTAGAGTACGCCCAAGAGCAGGAACAACGCGCCATCGACGACGCCGTGGTTGAGGATCTGGTAGACCGCGCCCTCCCAGCCCGTCAGCGTGAGGCCGTAAATGCCCAGAGTGATGAGGCTCAGATGGCTCAAGGCGGCAAAGGCCATCAGCCGCCAGAAGTCGCGCTGCACCAGAGCCAGGCAGGCTCCGTAGAGAATGCCGACGACCGCCAGCCCAACCAGCAGCGGAGCCACAGCACGCGCTTGTACGGGGAAGAGACCGATGTGGAAGCGAAGCATCGAGTAGAGGCCGAGTTTGCCGGCTACCACCATGGCGAGGGCAACCGGCGCTTCACTGAAGGTGTCGGCAAGCCAGCCGTGCAGCGGGAAAACCGGAACCTTGACGGCAAAGGCGAAGAGAAACGCCAGAGCCACCCAGAACATTGCAGATGCCGGGAAATTTCCGTGGGCGATGAGGATTTGCAGGGTGATGAAGTCGAAGCTGCCGGTTTGCGCATAAAGCCACAGAATCGCCACCAGCAGCGGCGCAGAGGGGATGAAGGTGAAGAGGAAGAACTTGAGTGCGGCCTTGGGTCCGTCCTTGCGGCCGTACATGGCGATGAGGATGGCCATGGGAACCAGCGACAGCTCCCAGAAGCCGTAATAGACCATCAGGTCCAGCGAGAGAAAGACGCCGAACATGGCAGTCTGTTGCACCAGAAAGAGCGCGAAGAAGAGCTTGCGCCGTTCCTTGATCGCGTTCCAACTGGCCACTACGCCGATGGGGGCCAGCAAGCCGACAAGCACCACCAGCCACATGCTCAACCCGTCAACGCCCACGTGGTAGAAGATTGCGGGCTTCTCAATCCACAGGCGGTTGACTTCAAACTGGAAGCCGCCTTGGCCGGAAATAAAGTGCGCCGGGAGATGCAACGTCAGGCCGAAAGTGGCTAACGATATGAAGAGCGCAATCCAGTTAGGCAGCTTGGTGCGGTCGGGTGCGAGCGCCACTAGAAGCGCACCGGCCAGCGGAAGCAGGAGGATCATGGTGAGAATCGAATTGTTGATCGCTGTCATTCTCTCAGTGCTCAGCCTCGGCGTTTTTCTTCGATCCGCATCCGTTTATCAACGAGCGAGTCGATTTCATTGATTTGGGCTGTCGATATATCGGGATCTGTCGTATTGAGAAGTCCCACCCTCGAAAGTACGCCAAATTTGAGGAAATCTTTGAAGTCGAAGTCGGTTATGACCGGATCGTAGTCGCCTATCGTCTTAATAGCTATTTCGCGATTTATAATGTCCTGTTTTACTCCTCGCTTCTGCATTCGGACTTGAATAGAGACTGCCTTACATATCATCTCCTCTTCTCTCGATCCTCTGCGAATACCGTACACAATGAAGGAAACAAGAGGGAGAACAAGCGCACAAACTATCATCCAAGACGCGGTCAAGTAAAAACAGAATGTTGCTGCGGCAAGCAAACTTATTGATACGAGTATAACTATTATGTGAAAAAACGGCCTACGCCAAGCTCCCGGGCGCTGTAATGGATTGTCATAGAAATAGATGTTGAAATACCAGGCAAAGGTGAAGCGATAGAAGAAATACGACAGGATGATTCCAATTATCCACATTTCAACAATTCTCCTTTCTTCTCAAACTACTAAATGAAATGTTCAGTGCCCCGCCATGCCAAGATGAATTGCCGGAAGAGTGGCCAGCACCGTTGCCCACGGAACCAGCAGGAAGAGCAGCACTGCCGCCGCGCCCGCGGCCAGCCACGCCGCATAGGAGCGCAGATTGCCGGATTGCCAGCGTTGCAAAATCGCTCCAGAAAACGTGGCAACGCCGCCGAGCAGCCAGGCAGCGCCGCCCAGAATGGCCACATCGACGACCCACTCCAGGAAGAATCTGGAGATGGCCAGCAACGGCTTGACCACCGTCGCGCCATAGAACTCGTCGACAAAATATTTGTTGGCCAGCAGCTTGTATCCAGCGGGCAAGGCGGCGGCCCATTGCGCGGGACGCGCCGGCTTGCGGCGGTAAAGCTTGTCGGCGATCAACCAGCCTTCCAGCGCCACGGCAACGGCCACGATGCTCAGAATCACTTCCAGATGCGCGCTGCCGCCCGCTGCGGCTCGTGCGCCGACGGATGGAGCCAGGAAGCTGCCGAAGCGTTCAAGGCCGATCCAGCCGCCGCAGACCGAGAGCAGCGCCAGAATCACCAGCGGACCGCGCATCGACCACGGACTCTCATGTGCATGAAGATTTTCGCTGCGCGACTCGCCCATGAAGGCCATGTACCAGAGCCGAAACATATAGAACGAAGTCAACAATGCTGTTAAAAGGCCAACAAACCAGAGCACTTTGCCGCTCGTGCCCTGCAAAAACGCCGCATAGAGGATTGCGTCCTTGGAGAAGAAGCCAGCGAAGGGAAAGAATCCGGCGATGGCGAAGACGGCCGCAGTCATGGTCCAGAAGGTGACCGGCAGCTTCTTCCTCAGGCCACCCATCTTGCGCAGATCCTGCTCGCCGCCGATGGCGTGAATGACCGAACCCGCTGCGAGGAAGAGAAGCGCTTTGAAGAAGGAGTGAGTGACGAGGTGGAAGATCGCGGCGGAATATGCCGCCACGCCACAGGCCAGGAACATGTAGCCGAGCTGCGAGATCGTCGAGTAGGCCAGAACACGCTTGATGTCGTTCTGAACAAGAGCGATGGTAGCTGCGAAGAGGGCCGTGGCAGCGCCCACAATGGCCACCACGCCCAACGCGAAGGGCGAGTGGTCAAAGAGGACATGCGTCCGGGCGACCATGTAAACGCCCGCCGTAACCATGGTGGCCGCATGGATGAGAGCAGAGACCGGCGTCGGGCCTTCCATCGCGTCCGGCAGCCAGATGTAGAGCGGAAGCTGCGCGCTCTTGCCGGCCGCGCCGAGCATCAGGCAGAGCGCGATGACGGTGACTACGCCACCGTTCCAGCCTGGGTACGCGAGCTTGGCCGCGACCTCGGTGAAGGTCAAGGTGCCGAAGTTGGCCACCAGCAGAAACATGGCGAAGAGGAAGCCGACGTCGCCGATGCGGTTGACGATGAAGGCTTTCTTGCCTGCGTCTGCCGCGGATTTCTTCTGGAAGTAGAAGCCGATCAACAGGTATGACGCGAGGCCGACGCCCTCCCAGCCAACAAACATCAACAGAGCATTGCCGGCCAGCACCAGCACCGACATGAAGAAGAGGAAGAGATTCAGGAAGGAGAAGTAGCGCGCGTAACCCGCGTCGTCGTCCATATAACCGACCGAGTAGACGTGAATCACGAAGCCGACGCCGGTGACTACCAGCAGCATGACCAGCGAAAGTTGGTCGAGGACGAAGCTGAAGTCCACGTGCAGCACGCCGGCGTTGATCCAGGGCAGCGGGCAGCTCTCGATATAGGGCAGGGAAGTCGCCGCCGCAACGGTTCCGAAGACGCCGAGCGCGGCGTTGAGCACGACGCCGAAGGCCGCCAGCGGAGCTGCGAGCGCGACCGTGGTGACAAGGCTTTTCGGCAGCCTGCGGCCGAGGATTCCGTTGATCAGGAATCCGGCGAAGGGCAAGAGCGGAATCAGCCAGAGATGGAGGTGTGAGGTCATAGTTTCATCAGGTCGATTCGGTCGACGGCCAGGGTTGCGCGGGCGCGGAAGACGGCAATGATGATGGCAAGTCCCACGGCAGCTTCCGCTGCGGCCACCACCATCACAAAGAAGACAAAGATCTGGCCTTTCACCGCGTGCCACTGGCAAGCGAAGGTCACAAAGGAAAGATTCACGCCGTTGAGCATCAGCTCAATGGACATGAAGACGGTAATCAGATTGCGCTTGATGAGGAATCCAACGACGCCGAGCGAGAAGAGCGCAGCGCTGAGCAGCAGATACCAGGAAAGCGGAACTTCCTGCGAGAAAAGGGAATTCATTTGCCGCCCGTCCTTTCCGCTTCATTGCCGCCGCCGGGCCGCGCCAACGCAACCGCGCCCAGGATGGCGATGAGAATCAGCACCGAGGTTACCTCGAAGGGCAGCAGCAGCTTGGTGAAGAGCACCGTGCTGAGGACTTCAATGTTTGTGGCGCCTTTTGTTGCGGTGAGGCCATCGCTGAGTTTGGCTGTGCCCAGCCCTTGCGCGTGCAGAATGACGGTGGCAATCACGGCCAGGATTATCACCACAGCGGGAAAGCCCAATCGCAGCGCCGCGCGGCTGCCCAGGGTGCGTTCCTCGCGCCCGGCATTGAGCAGCATGACGACGAAGGTGAAGAGCACCATAATGGCGCCGGCGTAGACGATCACCTGCGCGGCGGCCAGAAACTCCGCGCCCAGCAGTAGGTACAGCACGGCCAGCGAGGTCATCACCACTATCAGCGAAAGTGCGCTGGAGATGGGATGGCTCTGGACCAGGAGGTTGATTGCTCCCGCCAGGCAGAATCCGGCAAAGACGATAAACAGAATCAGGTGCATCGATGGCGTCCAAATGGGCCGGTTAAGGGGAAGTGTGATCTGCCAGCCGCGCAGACTTCCCGATTGTAGTTCAGCGATACGCAAGCCAGAGGCTTGTCGCCACAATGTTCAGAATGGCCAGCGGCATCAGCCAGCGCCAGCCGAAGTTCATCAGTTGGTCATAGCGGAAGCGCGGCAAAGTTCCGCGCACCCAGACATACAAAAACAGGAAGCAGAAGACCTTGAGCACAAACCAGAAAAGAGGAAAGAGCGCGCGGACCAGAAGGTTGTGCGAAGTACCAAACAGGCTGCCGAATGGATTTGTCCAGCCGCCCAGGAAGAGGAGCGTGGCCACGCAGCCCACGTTGATCATGTTGCCATATTCGGCCATGAAAAACATGGCGAACTTCATGGAGCTGTACTCGGTGTGATAGCCGCCGGTTAGCTCACTCTCTGCCTCGACCAGGTCGAAGGGCGAGCGATTGCTCTCCGCAAAGGCCGCCATCAAATAGATGAAGAAGGCCACAAACTGCAATCCGCCAAAAATATTCCAGGACAGGATGCCCCTGGTCCCCTGCTGCTCGACAATGACACGCAGGTTGAGCGACCCGGCGCGCAGAACCACGCCGACCAGCGAAAGACCCAGAGCCAGCTCGTAGCTGACCAACTGCGCTGAGGAGCGCAGCGAGCCGAGCAGAGAATACTTGTTGTTCGACGACCAGCCAGCGAGCGCAACGCCGTAAACGCCGATCGAGGTAACGCCCAGGATCACCAGCAGGCCGATGTTCACATTGGAGATGGCGAAGAGATCCATGCCGCCGGGGCCGACGCCGGACTCGCCGAAGGGAACGACGCCGATGGTGATCAGCGAGCAACCCAGCGCGAGGATGGGAGCGAGCAGATAGAGCGGCTTGTAAACGCCGGTGGGGATGATGTCTTCTTTGAGAAATGATTTAGCCCCGTCTACCAGCGGTTGCAGCAGTCCGTACGGCCCCACGCGGTTTGGTCCCCAGCGGTTCTGGATGCGGCCCACCAGCTTGCGCTCGAGCAGCACGGTGTAGGCGACGGCCAGCAGCATCACCACCGTCACCACGGCTACCTTGAGCACGCTCCACAAAATGAACTGCAAAATCGTCACTGGTATTCAGCCTCTTGTTTTTCTTGCTTCCCGGGGCTAAAGCCCGCGTTGATCTGTTGGCGTTATGCGGGGGTTAAAACCCCCGCCTCCCTCCGAAAACGCGATATTCCGCAGCCTGTAAAGTTGCGCCTTTTCAAAACAGCGAGTATTTCCGCAGCCTGTAAAGTTGTGCCTTGACATTCGATGCAACGCATACTTCCGCAGCCTCAAAGTCTTTCCAATTCGCCCGGAGCCTTCCTGTGCTCCAACTACTTTGTCCTTATCTGCACCAGCATTGACGCCTGATGTTGTTTCAGTTCTTTGAGCGATGGGCTGTGCTCGCCCAGCGTTCCAGAGGTAAACAATCCATTGTGAGTGGAAACCATGAGGCCTCGCTCGGCGAATGCCGCGACCGGCGCAAAGCCAAGCTCGGTCGGCACATCGTTGCCGCTCAGAAGATTCACACGGTCCAAAGCGTAGCTGGGAACCAGCCGCGCAATTTCATCGAATAACGCAAGAGGATCAAAGGGGCTCAGCTTCGGCTCCAAATTGTTGGCCGCCAGCCACACCGCATGACGGTCCGCCTCGCCGGCCTGTACGCCGCGCGACTGGCCCAGGTCAGCCGTGACGCCGCCTTTGCCAAAAGGCACGAGGGTCTTGACATCTACACCCATGGCACCGGCAAGGCGGACAAGAATTTCGAACTCTGGCTTTACTCCCGCGCGGTCGGCAGCCTTCCTGACCAGTTGCACGTCGCCGTAGGTGTTGGTTACTGTGCCGCTCTTCTCGTAGAGGCTGGCTGCCGGAAAGACCACATCAGCCAGCGCCGCCGTCTCGGTGAGGAAGAGGTCCGCGACGATGACGAAGGTCTTCTTCAAGGAATCATAGGGCAGGTTCAGGTTAGTGACCGGGTCTGCGCCAACCACCAGCAATGCGCCCAGTTCGCCCTTGCCGGCTGCGTGGAAGATTTCGGGAAGCGTCTTGCCCGGAGTTGTGGGCAGACCGGGATACTCGGCAAAGACGCCGGGATCTGTGACCGGCACATAGCCGGGCAACAGGTCCGGCAAAAGTCCCATATCCGCAGCGCCGCGTGAGTTGGCGTAATCGCCGAGGAAGGCAAAGCGCACGTTCCCGAGCTGCAATCCCCAGCTCACCAGCTCCGCCACCTCGGCGGCGCGATACTCCTGGCCGAAGACCACGAGCAACGAATCCTCGGCCAGCACGGCCTCGCGGAAGGATGCGTCGTTGAGGGCCGCGTCGCTGCCGGACAGGTACGCGGCTAGAGCGGGGTAGGCGTCTGCGGTCAGGCGCAGCGTCGCATAGGCCTGGCGCTCCAGCTTGATCTGTTTCGCATTCGCCACATAGAGCCGCGCCCGATTCAGCCGCACATTGGTGCGCAGATTCCACGCCAGCAGCGGATGTTCTTCTGTCGGATTGCCGCCGATGAGCAGAATCGCCGGAGCGGTGGCAGCTTCGCGCAGGCTGGCGGCCTTGCCGCGAGTTTCGGCCAATGCCCGCGCGAAGGCTGCGTAATCCGCACTGCGCTCGTGGTCGATGTTATTGGTGTGAAGAACGGTCCGCGCAAATTTCTGGAGCAGATAATTCTCTTCGTTGGTCGTGCGGTTGGAGCCAATGACTCCAATGGCTTCGCTACCCCTGCTGTCGCGCACTTCCTTCAGCTTGCTTGCCGCCAGGCGCAGCGCGTGTTCCCATGTGGCCGGTTCCAGCTTGCCCTCACTGTTGCGCACCAGCGGGCGGGTCAGGCGATCTTGACTTTCGACGAAGTCGAATCCGAAGCGGCCCTTGGCGCAGAGGAAGTCGCCGTTGATGCCGCTCTTGTCGCGGTTGTCAGCGCGCACAATCGCCGAGCCGTCGTCCGCTTGCCGCACGCCCAGCGTCACCTTGCAGCCGTCGGCGCAATGAGTACAAACGGTGGAGACGTGGTTCATTTCCCAAGGGCGTGTCTTGTAACGATAAGACCCGCTGGTCAACGCGCCTACCGGGCAAATGTCGATGCACATGCCGCACTGCTCGCAGTCCAGCTTGTCGCCGCCGTTAGGCGCGATCACCGAGCGGACGCCGCGGTTCTGCACCCCCAGCGCCCACACGTCCATGCCCTCGCCGCAGATGCGAATGCAGCGGTAACAGAGGATGCAACGGGGGCGGTCGTAGTAGACGGCCGGCGACCACTGCTGCTCTTCTCTATGATTTTTGGCCTCGGCGCAGAGGCTTTCGCCCGCGCCGTACTTGAAGGTCATGTCCTGCAACTCGCACTCGCCGCCAGCGTCGCAGACCGGGCAGTCGAGCGGATGGTTGCCCAAGAGGAGCTCAATCGTCGCCTTGCGCGCCTGGGCAATCTCTTCGGAGTCGGTGATGAAGACCTGGCCCTCGGCGACCGTGGTGGTGCAGGCGGTTTGCAGCTTGCCCACTTTCTCCTGGCGCACCACGCACATACGGCAGGCCGCCTGCGGACTCAGCCCTGGGTAGTAGCAGAAAGCCGGAATCTCGATGCCCGCCTTGCGGCAAGCGTCAATCAGCAGCGTACCGGCGGGAGCCGTCAGCTTTTTTCCATCGACAATGAAGGTTACGTCTGCCATTCGTCTCCAGCGCCCCTACACTACGGCCAAATCTACATGCTTTGCGAACGGACAGGGCTTGCCGTTCAGGTGGTCCTCGAACTCCCGGCGGAACTTCTTCACGAATCCCAGGATCGGCATGGCCGCCGCATCGCCCAGTGGGCAGAAGGTGCGACCGAGCATATTCTCCGCCAGGTACTGAATGTTGTCGATGTCCCTGGCTTCGCCAAATCCGGCGTGGAAGCGGGTGAGCGACTTCTTCAGCCAGTCCGTTCCCTCGCGGCAGGGAATGCACCAGCCGCAGCTTTCATGCTGATAAAAGCTGATGGTGCGCAACGCGAACTCGACGATGCAGGTCTGGTCGTCGAGGACCACCACGCCAGCCGAGCCAAGCATGGAGCCTGCCTTGCCCACCTGGTCGAAGTCCATGCCCAGGTTCTCGATCTCCTCAGGCAACAAGACGGGAGTCGAAGAGCCGCCGGGAACGACGGCTTTCAAAGCGCGTCCGCCGCGCACTCCGCCAGCTACCTCATAGATCATCTTCTTGAGGTTGTAGCCCATGGGCAGCTCGTAAACGCCGGGGCGCTCCACGTGGCCGCTGATGCCGAAGAGGCGGGTTCCTCCGTTGCGCGGAGTGCCCACAGTCGCGTAGGCTGCCGCGCCCATCTCGATCACGTGCGGCACGGTGGCGATGGTCTCGGCGTTGTTGATTACCGTTGGTCCGCCGTAGAGGCCGACGACCGCAGGGAAGGGCGGCTTGATTCGCGGCACGCCCCGCTTGCCTTCGAGCGACTCCATCAGCGCCGACTCCTCGCCCACTTCATACGCGCCCGCGCCGGTTTGCGTGATGATCTGAAACTCAGTATCCGAGCCGAAGATGTGAGTGCCGAGGAAGCCGCGGGCGTAGGCATCGGCGACGGCCTTCTCCATGATTTCGAGGAGATGACGGTACTCGCCGCGCAGATAAATGAAGCCGAGCTTGGCACCGACTGCCAAGCCCGCGATGATGGCGCCTTCAATGACCGCGTGGGGGTCATGCAAAAAAATCAGATGATCCTTGCAGGTTCCCGGCTCGCTCTCGTCGCCGTTCACCAGAATGTACTTGGGCTTGCCGGATTTTTTGGGCACAAACGACCACTTCATGCCCGCCGGGAAACCAGCGCCGCCGCGCCCGCGCAGGTTGCTGGCCTTCATCTCGTTGATGATCCAGTCTGGGCCCTGCGCCAGACACTTCTTGGCGGACTCGTAGCCGCCGAGTTCAATGTAGCGGTCGATCTCCGCCGCGCCCAGGCCAAAGCGCTGGCTGACGATCTTCACCTCATCGGGATGCGAGACCAGTCTAGGCATGGGTGGCCGTCCCTTCTGCCTTGTCCCGATAGCTGGCGAGAATGCCGGGCACCTGCTCGGGCGTCAACTCCTCGTGGAAGTCGTAGTTCACCTGGATGGCCGGCGCCCAGCAGCAAGCCCCGATGCACTCAACCTCTTCAAGGGAAAACAATCCGTCGGCTGTGACGCCTTTGTTTCCGATTCCCAACTCTTGCTGGAATCGCTCGTAAATCTCGTAGCCCCCGCGCAACATGCAACTGATGTTGGTGCAGACTTGCACGTTGAATTTGCCCACCGGCTTGAAGCGCAGCATCGAGTAGTAGGTGGCCACGTTGCGCAGCTCCAGCTCGGTGATGCCGATGCGCTCTGCCACTTCCGCAATGACCGCGTCAGAGAGGTAGCCGATCTCATCCTGGGCGTAGAGCAGCATGGGAATCAGCGCCGAGCGGCGATGCGGGTACTTCTCGGCCAGTGCGTCAAAGCGCGCCGCCAGTTGGGGAGAAAACAGGCTCATGGTTTCAAGACTCATCGGTCGATCTCCCCCAAGACAATATCGATGGACCCGACGACAGCCACCACATCGGCCAGCATCCGGCCCTTGCACATGGTCTCCAACGCCTGCAGGGTGGCAAAGGACGGATAGCGCATGTGGACGCGGTAAGGCTTGGCCGTGCCGTCGGAGACCACGTAGTAGCCCGTTTGCCCGTGGCCGGCTTCAATGCCCTGGTAGACCTCGCCGGCAGGCACCGCGAAGCCCTCGGTGACGATCTTGAAGTGATGGATTAATGCCTCCATCTGGGTTTTCATCTTTTCGCGATCCGGGAGCACGATCTTCGGCGCATCGGCCTTGAAGTCGCCCTCGGGCATCCCGTCGAGCGCCTGCTGGATGATCTTCACGCTCTCGCGCATTTCGACGAGCCTGACCTCATACCGCGCCCAGCAATCGCCTTCGGTTGCGGTGGGCACCTTGAACTGGAAGTTCTCATAACCGGAGTAAGGCATATCGCGGCGCAGGTCGGAGTCCACGCCCGAGGCGCGCAGGATGGGACCGGTAACGCCCAGCGCAACTGCATCCGCTGCCGATAGATAGCCCACGCCCTTCAAGCGATTTCTGAAGATTGGATTGCCGGTCAGCAGATTCGAGTATTCGTCGATCTTTTCCGGGAGAGTTTTGATGAACCCCTGCACGCGATCGAAGAAGTCCAGCGGCGGCGCCATCGAGAGTCCGCCGATGCGGATGTAGCTGGTCATCATCCGCTGGCCAGCCAGGCCTTCAAAGATGCGCAGGATCTCTTCGCGTTCGCGGAAGGTGTAGAGAAAGACGGTCAGGGCGCCAATGTCCATGGCGTGCGTGCCCAGCCAGATGAGATGCGAATTGAGGCGGCTCAACTCGGCCAGCAACACCCGGAGCCACTGCGCCTTCTGGGGAATCTCCAGGCCAAGCAGCTTTTCAACGGCCAGGCAATAGCAGAGGTTATTGGAGAGCGGGTCAAGGTAGTTGACGCGGTCAGTCAGCGGGACAACCTGGTGATAGAACTTGGCCTCGCAGGTCTTCTCAATGCCGGTGTGCAGGTAGCCGATCTCCGGGTAGAGCCGGAGCACAATCTCGCCGTCGATCTCCACCACCAGGCGCAGGACCCCGTGCATCGACGGATGCTGCGGCCCCATGTTCAGGATCATGTGTTGATCGTGCGCGCCTTCGGCCACAGGAGCTTGGAGGATGGGTGTGCCAATCGTATCAATCATTTAGCGATACCCCTCCACCGGATAGTCCTTGCGCAGCGGGTGTCCCTGCCAATCGTCGGGCATCATGATGCGGCGCAGGTTGGGATGACCCTCGAAAAGAATGCCGAAGAGATCGAAGACCTCGCGTTCGTAAAAATTGGCTCCAGGCCAGACCGATGTGATCGAATCGATTGCCGGCGCTTCGCCCTCCAGCAGCACCCGCAACCGGATGCGCTCCTTCAAGGTGTGCGAGAGAATGTGGTAGCTCAACTGGAAGCGCGGCGAGGAAGGGAACCAGTCAACCGCGGTGACGTCCTCGAAGAAGTTGTAGCCGGCGGCCTGCACGGTGGCCGCAGCAGCGCGAATCTCTTCCCGCGCGATGGTCAGGGTCAGCTCACCCCGGTCAAACTTGGCGTCCACCAGAGCTTCGGGCTTCCAGGCCAGGATGGCCTTGACCGCCGGATGCTCGGGGAGGGCCTCCAGCACGGCCGCCTTGCCGATGAATGTCTTTGCCTCGGCCATCTTAGAGGTCCGCCTTATCCTGGCTCCAGTTCAGGATGCCCTTGCGCACAATGTAGTAGAGTCCCACGGCCACAAAGCCCAGGTAGACCACCATCTCCCAGAAGCCGAAGAGCCGGGAGCCTGTGATTCCATACAGTTTGCGGTAGATCACCGCCCAGGGCATCATGAAAACCGCTTCCACATCGAACAGAATGAACAACATGGCCACCATATAGAAGCGCACACTGAATCGCCCGCGGGCATCGCCCTCGGCCACAATCCCACATTCATAGGCAGCCAGCTTTACGGCCGTATTGCGATGCCGTCCGACAAACCACGAGGCCAGGACCATGCCCATCCCAAGCCCAAATGCGGCCAGAACTTGCAGAAAGAGCGAGAGATATTGCCAGTGATAGGGGATCATCGCCGTCCTGTCCAAAAGATTACCGGGGAATTGCACCTGGCTTGACGAAACCGCTAGCTGCCTCGAATCGCCAGGATACTGGTTCGAGATTAGGTATTCAGCGTCGTTCCGTCAAGACCAGAAACTGGCGAACTGCGCTGAAAACCGGCCACGAGGGCATTGTGAGGCACATTGGCTCCGCCATGCTCCGCGAGGGGCCGTTTGCAGATGCTTTTGCAGTTGTATGAGCCGCTTGTCTTAAATCCTCTCAGATTCCCAAGGTGATACGCAATCATCCGCTGTTCGTTCGTGGGAAACGGTACGTTCGTCATCTGAAAAAACCGGCCCATATTGCCGAAGAACAGAGTGAGGATAAAACCATGGCAGCCATAACGACCACCGGCTTCTCGATTCCGGCCTACGCGCCGGCCGTCTCCACCGCGCATGTACGCGCCAACCGCCGCCGCCGCGTCACCCCGCAGGCAGGACGCTCGCTGGAACTCCTGGCCCATGCCATCGAATATCTTACCGACGAGTTCGTGCATCAGGGCCCCGCGTTTTCCTCAAAGAAGGAGCAGTTGGAGGCCGTGCAGATGCTGATGGCGCTCAACCGCCAGGTCTATTTCGAGTGCCCTGAAGTGCCGACTTTTGGCGAGCGTTGCCGCACGCTTCTGCATCTTGGTTCGGCGTAGGCCTCAGCGAGAGTACCGGCGAAGTTGCCGAGCCGGCCGCTCCACGGGAAACCCCGTTGAGTTCCTATCCCACCACCTGGACCGTCCCCCTGCCCACGAGCTCCTCGACCCGCTCGACCCATCCGCGATCCGCCGCCACGCTCATCCCTTCCGGCTCCAGGATGACGGCGTACTCACCCTTCTTTTCCAGTTGCAGCATCAGCTTGCCCGGCCCTGGCGCAGACTCCGCCGCGCTCTTGAGACCAACAAGCATCTCCTCCGTTGCGCGCTCCAGATTGAGGCGAATCCGCACCGCCGACGGGAGCTTAACCTGCACCTCTTCCAGCGCCACGATAGAACTCACGGAAATCTTCGGCGCCGCATCCTCGTCGCCCATCAGCACGCCCCGCACCAGCACCGGCGCCTCGATCTTCAATTGGCCTGAAAGCTTTTCATAATCGCGCGAAAAACAGATCAGGTCGATCTTGCCCGTGGCATCTTCGAGCGCCGCCTGCGCATAAAGCTTCTGATCCCGCTTGCTCTTCTGCACACGCAGTCCCAGGATCATCCCCGCAACAAGGACGTCGTCCGCCGGGTCAGCCTGCGCGCCCCAGCGTCTCTCAGGCGGCTTGAGTTCCAGAGCCTCGGCCACAGAAATTACTCCCGTCAGATTGCGCAGCTTCTCCGCGTACTTGTCCAGCGGATGCCCGGAGACAAAGAAGCCCAGGACCTCTTTCTCATTGGCCAGCCGCTCGCTTTCTTCCCAATCGGCCACGTTCGGCAGGTCGTCGCCGGCTCGCCCGCCATCGCGTCCCGTCCTGGGTTCCTCATCGAAGAGCCCGAAGAGCCCGGTTTGTCCTTGCGCCGCATCCCTCTGCGCCCTCTGCGCGCGCTCCATCGCCTTGTCCACGGCAGCCATCAGCGGTCCGCGCTTGCCCAGTTCGTCCAGCGCTCCGGCCTTGATCAGCGACTCAAGCACACGCTTGTTCATCACGCGGAGATCGACCTTCTCGCAGAATTCCCATATGCTCTTGAACCGTCCGCCGGCCTCGGCGCGCGCCTTCAGAATCGAATCGATCGCGTTGCCGCCTACGTTCTTTACCGCGGCCAGGCCGAAGCGAATCGCCTCGCCGTGCGGCGTAAATTGCGCGCCTGAAACCTGCACGTCCGGTGGCTCCACGTTGATGCCCATCTCCCGGCACTCGCCGATATACTTGACCACATTCTCCGGCTTTGAGGTCTCCGAGGTGAGCAGCGCGGCCATGAATTCCATCGGGTAATGCGTCTTCAAATAGGCCGTCTGGTAGGCCAGCAGCGCATAGGCCGCCGAGTGCGATTTGTTGAATCCGTAACCGGCAAACTTCTCCATTTGGTCGAAGATGTCGCCAGCCGTTTCCTTCTTGTGTCCCAGCGCCGCCGCTCCGTCCATGAAACGGTCGCGCTGCTCGGCCATTGCCTCGGCGTTCTTTTTGCCCATCGACCGCCGCAGCAGATCCGCTTCGCCCAGCGAGTAGCTCGCCAGCACGTTCGAGATCTGCATCACCTGTTCCTGGTAGACGATCACTCCCAGCGTTTCTTTCAGAATCCCCTCAAGCTCCGGCAGCGCGTACTCCACCTTGCGTCGTCCCAACTTGCGCTCGATGAAGTCGTCGATCATCCCGCCCTGAATCGGTCCCGGCCGGTAGAGCGCGTTCAACGCCGTCAGGTCTTCCACCGTATCTGGCCTGTAGCGCCGCAGCACGTCGCGCATCCCGCTCGACTCGAACTGGAAGACGCCCGAGGTCAGCGCCGAGTGGAACACCTTTTTGTAGGTCTCCTGATCGTCCAGCGGAATGGCCGCGATATCCAGATCCTCTTCACGATTGCTCTTGATCAGCTTCAGGCAATCGTCAATCACCGTCAGCGTCGTCAGCCCCAGGAAGTCCATCTTCAGAAGGCCCATCTTCTCTACGGCCTTCATGTCATAAGCGGTTACAATTTCGTCGTTCTTGGTCTTGGCCAGAGGCACCAGTTCGGTCAGCGGCCGCGGCGCAATCACCACCGCCGAGGCGTGAACCCCCGACCCGCGCACCAGGCCCTCCAGCTTCTTGGCTGTGTCAATCAGTTCCTTGATCTGCGCGTCGTTGGTGTACACCTTGCGCAACTCCGGAACCTCTTCCAGAGCTGTGTCGATGGTCATGCCCACCGTTGCCGGAATCAGCTTCGCAATCCGGTCCACATCGCCATAGGGCATATCCATTGCCCGGCCGCAATCCTTGATCGCCGCCTTGGCCGCCATGGTATTGAAGGTGATGATCTGCGCCACCTGCTCGCGCCCATACTTGCGCGTCACATACTCGATCACCTCGCCCCGCCGGTTCTGGCAGAAGTCGACGTCGATATCCGGCATCGACACACGCTCAGGATTCAAAAACCGCTCGAAGAGCAGCGTGTTCTGCAACGGATCGATGTTGGTAATCTCCATGGAGTACGCCACCAGCGATCCGGCGCCCGAACCGCGGCCCGGACCCACCGGTATTCCGTTGTCCTTTGCATACTTGATGAAGTCCCACACAATCAAGAAGTACCCCGAGTACTTCATCTGCTTGATGATGCCGATTTCGTACTCCAGCCGCGCCTGGTACTTGTCGGCGGTTGCGCGCAGCAGCCCGCGCAGTTCCAACTGGCGCACGGCCGTCTCCATCCGCTTCTTGAAGCCCTCCCGGCAGACCTGCTCAAAGTAGCTGTCGATGGTGTGCCCCTCAGGCACCGCAAACTCCGGGAACGGATTCTCGACCTTGTGCAGCTTCAGGTTGCACCGCTCGGCAATCTCCACCGTCCGCGCGACCGCGGCCGGGGCATCCTTGAAGAGCCGCCCCATCTCGTCCGCGCTCTTGACAAAAAATTGATCCGAGTCGAAGCGGAAGCGGTCCTTGTCATGAATCTTCGAGCCCGTCTGCACGCACAACATCACGTCATGCGCGTGCGAGTCTTCGCCGCAGAGGTAGTGAGAGTCGTTGGTCGTCACCAGGGGAATATTCAGTTCCTTCTCCAGCCTGAAGAGCGCCTCATGAATCTTTTTCTCGTCTTGCAGGCCCTGGTCCTGAATTTCGAGGTAGAAATTGCCCTTGCCGAAGATGTCCTCGTACTGCTGCGCTACGCTCCGCGCCTTTTCGTAGCGGCCAGCCACCAACTCCTCGCACAACTCCCCGCTCAGGCACCCGGAGAGGCCAATCAGGCCTTTCGAGTTTTCGGCCAGGTAGCGCTTGCTCACGCGAGGCTTGCGATAGAAGCCGTGCAGCGAGGCCTCGGAGGTAATCCGCACCAGGTTCCGGTAGCCATCCTCGTCCTGAGCCAGCACCAGCAGGTGATTGTTCTCGTCCCCGTCGCCCGGAGCGCGGTGGTCTTCGTGCTTGCAGATATAGAGCTCGCAGCCGAGAATCGGCTTGATGCCCTTGGCCTCGGCGGCAGCGAAAAAATGCACCGCCCCATAAATGTTCCCGTGGTCGGTCATCGCGACAGAGGTCTGCCCGAGCGCCGCAACGCGGTCCACCAGCTTGTGAACGTCGCAAGCCCCATCCAGCAGCGAGTACTCCGTATGCAAATGCAAATGCGTAAATTCAGCCATGGCTACCCTCGATTCTAGCTGCCGAACCGCCGCCGCAACGTGCTTGTTGGGTGGTTGAAATCCGGGATGGCTGAGGAAAAAGCGGCAGATAAGGGCTTCTGGCCACGCGGATTCGCGAAATTCGCTTGCCTGCCCGCTGAATAAAAAGGGCGGCCAACCGGATGGTTGGCCGCCCTTGGGTTGAAACTGCGTATTTTATTGCTGCAAGATCATTAGGGACGGTCTGTCGTCGCCGTTGAAGATGCAGGCGTCCTTCGTCTGATTGACGACAACGCAGCTAATTCCCTTGGAGCCGCTGCCAACGAGGAAGGAGCCTGTACCAGATGCAGTCGTGTCCCAAGCATAGGTCCCGACTCCTATGGACTGATCGTAGGCGAAACTTCCAATCCCTGCGGTGGTAACATTTGCTGTGCCACTGCCATTTGCTAGAAGGTCGAAGTCTCCTACGTTCCCGTTTTTCTGCTCCTCGATCAAGGGTAACTCGCCCATCATGTAAGTTCCGGCTACAGCCGTATCGGTGAAGGTTCCAGACTGTGCCTCCATCCAGCCCGAATCCAGGAAGCCGCTGCTTAGATTCAGTTCGAAGGCGGAGGTGTTGTTAAAGAAATACAGGTAGGTCGAGCCGTTGCCCGAGAATGAGGCGCGGCCAGGATAGGAGGCGTCTAAAGATGGGGTGGCCGTCCCGAGATCCTGGCCAGACGAGTAAACGCCATTCACGTCCTCATAGCTCTGGTTCATTGTGATGCTGCCGGTGCCGTCGCCGGTTCCCTGATAGACCTGGGAGAGATAACCGGACACGTTGCCGTTCGAGTATTCGTATCCCTGGTTGTAGAGGACGAACGAACCGTTGAGGAGGGTTGCCGCGGAGTTCAAGCTCTGCAACTGTGTGCGCATATCGCCAACCAGCAAGCCCGTATCCCCAGCTGTTTCCAGCATGAACATGCGATTGGCATCGATGATATAGGCAATGAAAGTTTGCCCGCTCGTCTGGCCTGTTGGAATCATAGTGAACGTGAAGCGCCCATTGCTATCCGGCATGGTGTAGCTGGAGTTGGTGCTAAAGGCCCCGCCGTTGTCTCCAGTCTGATCTACACGCATACCGTCGATGAAGCCGTTGGTGATGCTTCCGCCAGCAGCGCCCCCGGTTCCACCGTTGGCGCTTTCAGTGGAGAAGGTCATGCGGCCGACGTAGGCTTTTGGAGTGCCGCTGCTGTTCTCACCCTGCATGCCAAAGGCGAAGCTCTGGCCGCTGAGCGTGCTGGTGGTGGTAAAGGCACTGGTCGTGGCCAGGTAGCAATTGGCCGTGCTGTGCATACCCGAGGGGGTTGAGCCCACGTCGTCGATCTCTACCATGCGGAACTGTTGCGCAGGCGTTGTTGCGTTGGCGAGCGCAATCGCGAACTTCATGGACATTGTTCCAGAACCGCCAGAGGTCTGGATGGAATTGGTTGTTAGCACGCCGTTGTTGTCGGAGCCAATGCTGTAAGTGCCGGTCAAGGTGCCCGACGCTTCTCCTGACGAATTATCGCGGCCATTCATATCCCAAACGCCGTTGGATAACTTAGGATTCGTCGTGCTGCCGTTGGCCTGGAAGGTGCTCAAAGAAGACCAGCGCGAGCTGTCACTGTCGTTGAAGCCGTCCGTCTTGCAGACGTAAGTTCCTTGCAGGTTTCCGTTGTTCACGCCGCTGGGAACGGTAACAACGTTGATGGAATAGGTGACCGGGCCGGCGATGTTCTGCTGGCTGTCTTCCACTGAGACGGTGAGATAGATTGTTTGAGGCGCCGAAGTGGGCGTTCCGGTCACGGTCAGCGTACTGTTGCCGACGGTGGCGCTGGCCGTAAGGCCATTGCCCAGGCTCCAGGTGGTTACGTTTCCGTTCGTTGTCCCCGATGAACTGTTCACCGTGAAAACATAGCCCGATCCGCTGCCGCCCGAGGCATTGAGCGACTGCGAGTAGGGGTAGGTGACCAATGCGGATCCCGGAGTGGCGTTGCTGGGCAACGACAGCGTTGCTTCGACTGTTTCGAAGTTGACTTGCACTTGCGCGCTGTCGCCGTTGGCGTCATAGGTTGTAATCGACCAGTTGTACCACGAGCTATTGTTCAGGCTGGTTACGGACGGCAGGTCGCCCGAGTTGGTCGGGTCGGAGCCCCAGGTAATGGAGGGCGAGATGGTGCTTGAGAAGCCCTCTGCGCTGGAGTGACGCGTGGGAATCTGCCAGATCGTGTTTCCGTTGCTATCCCACAGTTGGAACCCAAAAAGGTAGCTGCTGGCGCCGGCGGGATAAGTCCAACTGAAGTTGGGCGTTATGCTGACGTTGCTTCCCTGCGGTGCAAGGCCGGTGGCAAATGCGTTCAGCACCGCGCCGACCGTGACGGTTAGAGTTTCCGAGGTTGTATCACTGTAGGTGACCTTCAGGCCATAGGAATCGCCAACCTGGGGCGGATTGCCGATGAAGTTGGGCCAGTAGCTGAAGGAGTCGATGTTGTTGCTGTAGAAGCCGCCCGTGGCAATGTCCGCAGGGAAGACGACGTTCGGATTGGTTGCAGAGACAAGCTCGACAGCCACTGGTAGTTTAACCGCACCGTAGACATTAAAGCCAACGCTGTAACCAGTGTTAGTTCCGCCCGAGTTGATCGATTTGTTGACGCTCGTTCTCAGTCTGGCAACGCTGTTGACGCTTTCGGGAGTCAGGTCGAGGTTTTCGGTTGTTGTGGAGCCAGTGATGTTTGCGTAGCCGATACCGTTTCCATTATTGGTGTTGGAGATGTTTCCGGGAGCATTCATCAGGCCATTGTTGTCCTGGTCGACGATCCCGAAGAAGTAGTAAGTGGAGCCTGTGGGAACATTAATCGAGTACGATGCCGGGCTTGTTGGCGGGTTCGCCTTGCTGCCTACCTCGGTGGCGTAGACGGCTCCCGTGTTGTAGTTGTAGAAGCCCACATACAGCGGCCCGGTGGCCGTTCCGCCAAATGTGACCGTGCCGGAGACGGCATTGCCGCCCGTGGGCGCGGCAATGGTGATGGCGCTGGAGGGCGAGGAATAGTTGCCGACTGTGCCGGAAGCGCAGCTACCCACCACGCCCGCTGCGCGGAAGAAGTATGGGCCGCTGCCGGAGATGGGGCTCACAATCCAGGGGTTCTGACCGCCGGATGCCGGGAAGCACTGGCTTCCGGCGATGGTGCCGAATGACGAATCGGTACTCCACTGGACGATGTAGGAGTTGGGTACCTCAATGCCGCCGTTATTACATCCGCTGCCGTTACAAATCGGGTCGAAGTAGAGCACAGCGCCGCCGCTGAATGCGCCCGAACCCTGGCTGGGATCAAATGTGGGAGTCGCCGTGCCAAGAGTTACTGTTCCGGGATCGGCCAGCGTGAGGGATTGGCCGCTCAGGCTCGAGGTGGTAACCGTGACGTTCGAGGTGGAACTGCCGGTCGGATTGGAGGCGTTCGGGGCGCCATAACCGCCCATTTGTTCGCCAGAAACAGTGCTGGTGTTGTCCATCCAGGCCTGCAAGGAATAGGTGCCGGACGGCACGCCGTTGATGCTGAAGGCCTTTCCTGAAGCGAGGGCACCGGCTGTAGGTGCGTAGATTGCGGTGCCCATGCTGACGCCGCAGTCGTGGCAGTTGCTGGGGACCAGCCCCACGTAGACCCAGCCGGTTTTCGAACCGCCGTAAGTCACCGAGCCGGAGACCGAATAGGCCGCGTTCGTGTTGAGAATGGTGATGGTGTAATTCTGGGTGAGCGTACCGTTTGCGCTATCGGTCACCGTGACGTCGAGCGCGACCGGGGTCGCCGTCCCGGGCGTTCCGCTAATAATCAACTCGGTTGTGCCCTGCATGCTGACCACAATGCCGTTCGCAACGGGCAACTGTCCTTGCTGGTATGCAGGGACAGGGGTGAGGGTACTGCCGACCATCACGCTGAAGAGATAGCCTGAGCCGCTGCCACCGGCAACGGTGATCGTTCCGTTATAGGATTGGCCGACGGTGCCGGACGGTAGAGGGCTGGGATTGAGGGTAAACGTCAGCGCGCTAAAGACATTGAAGCTCTGCGGGACTGGCGCGGCTGCCACATAGTTTGAGTCTCCGGGCTGAGTTGCCTGAATGGTGCAGGTCCCAGCGGTGAGCATCGTGGCTGTGGTGCCGGAAACCGAGCAGACGGAGGGCGTCTGCGAAGCAAAGCTGACCGTCAAGCCGGAGCTGGCCGTGGCGGAAAGCGCCAGTTGCGTTCCTACATCCTGGGCGCCGGGATTGCTGAAGGTGATGGTTTGTGTTGGGCCGTAGACCGTGAAACTCTGCGAGACCGGTGTGGCCGCGACATAGCCCGAGTTTCCGGACTGCGTTGCCTGAATGGTGCAAGTTCCGGTGGTGAGCATGGCGGCTGTAGTGCCGGAGACCGAGCAGACGGAGGTCGTCTGCGAATTAAAGCTAACAGTCAACCCGGAAGTGGCCGTGGCGGAAAGCGTCAGTGGTGTTCCGACATTCTGGGAGCCGGGATTCGGGAAGTTGATGGTCTGTGTTGCAGCGTTGACAGTGAAGTCCTGTGAGACCGGCGCGGCAGCGGCATAAATGGAATTTCCGGTCTGGGTTGCCTGAATGGTGCAGGTTCCCGTGGTGAGCATGGTAGCGGTTGTGCCGGAGACCGAGCAGACGGAGGCTGTCTGCGAGTTAAAGCTAACAGTCAACCCGGAAGTGGCTGAGGCAGAAAGCGTCAAAGGCGTTCCGACATTCTGGGCGCCTGGATTGGCGAAGTTGATGGTCTGCGCTTCGCCGTTGACGGTGAAGGTCTGCGAAATCATCGGAGCTGCCGCATAGCTTGCGTTTCCGGCTTGGTTCGCCTGAATGGTGCAGGTTCCGGAGGTGAGCATCGTGGCTGATGTGCCGCTGACTGTGCAGACGGAGGTCGTGGTCGAAGTATAAGTGACTGCCAAGGTGGAACTGGCCGTGGCGGCGAGCGTCAGCGGCGTTCCTACAGTCTGGGCAGCAATCGTGCCGAAGGTGATGCTCTGCGATTCGAGGTTGACGGTAAAGCTCTGCGAGATTGGCGCGGCTGCGGCATAAGTGGTGTCGCCGCCTTGAGTCGCCTGAATGGTGCAGGTTCCTGCGATGAGCATCGTGGCCGACGCGCCGGAAACCGTGCAGACGGAGGTCGTCATCGAAGTATAGCTGACTGCTAAGCCTGAGCTGGCCGTAGCGGAAAGCGTCAGCGGCGTTCCAACCGTCTGGGCCCCGGGGTTGGCGAAGTTGATGGTCTGCGCTTCGCCGTTGACGGTGAAGGTCTGCGGGACCATTGTGGCTGCGGCATAGGTAGAGTTGCCTGTCTGCGTGGCTTGAATGGTGCAAGTCCCAATGGTGCTGAACGTGGCTGTCGTGCCGGAGACCGAGCAGACGAGTGGCGTCGTCGAAGCATAGCTGACCGTCAAGCCGGAAGTGGCTGTGGCGGAGAGCGTCAGCGGCGTTCCTACATTCTGAGCGCCGGGATTGGTGAAGTTGATGGTCTGTGCTTCGCCGTTGACGGTGAAGGTCTGGGAGGCCGTCGGAGCCGCGGCATAGCTTGCGTTTCCGGGCTGCGTTGCCTGAATGGTGCAGGTTCCGGAGGTGACCATGGTGGCCGACGCGCCGGAAACCGTGCAGACAGGGGTCGTCTCAGAAATATAGGTGACCGTCAAGCCAGAACTGGCCGTGGCGGAAAGCGTCAGCGGCGTTCCTACAGTCTGGGTAGCAATCGTGCCAAAGGTGATGCTCTGCGATTCGAGATTGACGGTAAAGGTCTGCGAGACCGGTGTGGCGGCTAAGTAGCTGGCATTACCGGGCTGCGAGGCCTGTATGGTGCAACTCCCTCCGATAAGCATGGTGGCTGTTGTGCCGGAGACCGTGCAGACGGAGGTCGTCTGCGAAACAAAGCTGACCGTCAAGCCGGAAGTGGCCGTGGCGGAGAGCGTCAATGGCGTTCCCACGGTCTGGGTGCCGGGATTGGCGAAGGTGATGGACTGCGTGGCGGCGTTGACCGTGAAGCTCTGCGAAATCGGCGGGGCCGCAGCATAGCTGGAGTTTCCAGCCTGTGTGGCCTGAATGGTGCAGGTTCCAGAGGTGAGCATCGTGGCCGTTGTGCCGGCGACCGAACAGACGGAGGTCGTCATCGAAGCGAAGGTGACCGTCAAATTGGAGCTGGCTGTGGCGGAAAGCGTCAGCGGCGTTCCTACGGTCTGGGTAGTAATCGTGCCGAAGGTGATGGTCTGCCCTTCGGCGCTGACTGTGAAGCTCTGCGAGACCGGCGTGGCTGCCGCATAACTTGCGTTGCCCCCTTGTGTGGCCTGAATGGTGCAAGTCCCGGTGGTGCTAAACGTGGCTGTCGCGCCGGTGACCGCGCAGACGGAGGAGGTCATTGATGTATAGGTGACACCTAAGCCGGAAGTGGCCGTAGCGGAAAGCGTCAGTGGCGTTCCCACGGCTTGGCCGGGAATCGTGCCGAAGTTGATGGTCTGCGCTTCGCCGTTGACCGTAAAGGTCTGCGAAATCGTCGTAGCCGCCGCATAGCTTGCGTTGCCGGCCTGGGTAGCCTCAATGGTGCAGGTCCCGGAAATGACCATCGTGGCTGCCGTTCCGGAAACCGTACAGACAGAGGGCGTCGTTGAGTCAAAGCTGACAGCCAAGTTGGAACTTGCTGTGGCGGAAAGCGTCAGCGGAGTTCCAACCGTCTGGGCACCGGGGTTGCCGAAGGTGATGCTCTGCGCTTCGAGGCTGACTGTAAAAGTCTCCGAGACCGGCGTGGCTGCCAAATAGCTTGCGTTGCCCGGCTGTGCAGCCTGAATGGTGCAGGTGCCAGCGATGAGCATGGTAGCTGACGTGCCGGAAACCGTGCAGACAGAGGTCGTCTCAGAAATATAGGTGACCGTCAAGCCAGAACTGGCCGTGGCGGAGAGCGCCAACGGCGTTCCCACCGCTTGTGTGCCGGGGTTGGCAAAGGTGATGCTCTGCGCTTCGGCGTTGACGGTAAAGCCCTGCGAGACTGGCGTGGCTGCCGCATAACTTGCGTTGCCCGGCTGCGTGGCTTGGACGGTACAGGTCCCAGAAGTGAGCATCGTGGCTGTCGCACTGGAGACCGTGCAGACGGAGGACGTCGTCGAAGCAAAGCTGACCGCTAAGCCTGAGCTGGCCGTGGCGGAAAGCGGCAACGGCGTTCCCACCGTCTGGGTGCCGGGGTTGGCAAAGGTGATGTTCTGCGCTTCGCCGTTGACAGCGAAGCTCTGCGAGATGGGCGTTGCCGCTGCATAGCTATCGTTGCCGGCCTGAGTCGCCTGAATGGTACAGGTGCCAGAGGTGAGCATCGTGGCTGCCGTGCCGGAGACCAAACAGACGGAGGTCGTCGTCGAGGCAAAGCTGACCGGCAAACCGGAGCTGGCCGTGGCGGAAAGCGTCAATGGCGTTCCCACGGTCTGGGTAGCAATTGGGCCGAAGGTGATGGTTTGCACTTCGGCATTGACGGTGAAGCTCTGCGAGACCGGCGTGGCAGCCGCAAAGGTTGAGTTTCCGGGCTGCGTGGCCTGAATGGTACAGGTGCCAGTGGCGAGCATCGTGGCTGCCGTGCCAGAAACTGTACAGATGGAGGACGTCATCGAGGCAAAGCTGACCGTCAAATTGGAGCTAGCCGAGGCGGAAAGCGCCAATGGCGTCCCCACATTCTGGGTGCCAGGGTTGGAGAAGGCGATGGTCTGCGCTTCGCCGTTGACTGTAAAGGTCTGCAAGACCGGTGTGGCCGCCGCATAGTCTGCGTTTCCAGCCTGCGTGGCTTGAATGGTGCAGGTACCAGAGGTGACCATTGTGGCCGCCGTTCCGGCGACCGTACAAACGGAAGGCGTCGTCGAAGTAAAGCTGACGGCCAAACCAGAGCTGGCTGTGGCGGAAAGCGCCAACGGCGCTGCTACCGTCTGGGCGCCAGGGTTGGAGAAGGCGATGGTCTGCGTTGCGGTGTTGACCGTAATCGTATAAGCCTGGGTTGCCCAGTCGCCGTAGGGGTCGGTCACTTTGACTGTGAAGTTGTATGGGCCCGGAACCGTGGGCGTTCCAGTCAACGCACCAGTGCTCGAGTTCGGGAGCAAACCAGTGGGCAGGGAACCGGAGTAGCTATAGGTGAGCGCGCCCGCGCCGCCCGTGGCTGCCGCGCTGCCGGCATAGGCGACGTTATAGGTCGCGGTGACGGGCATTGCGCCGGTAAAGGTGAGGGCGGGAGCTGGATTGATGGTCAGGGTCAACTGCGGAGAGAGGGTCAGGGACGTGGGCGTACCGGAGTCTGTCACCTGGAAGGTAAGGACGTAGGTTCCCGACTCTCCGGCCGTGGGGACCGGATAGGACGCCAGACCTGCTGTGGTAAGGTTCCAGCCCGCGGGAGGCGTACCGCTGATCAACTTCCACGAATAAGGAGCGATGCCGCCCGAGACAGACAACTGCTGCGAATACGCGGCTCCGACCGTGTCCGTCAACTGCGCGGTGGTCGTGGTGTTCGCCAGCGCGGCCGGCACGGTGATCGTAAAAGTACCGGTCTTGGTGGTGTCGGCCACCGAGGTAGCGGTCACAGTCACCGTCAGGGCCGAACTGGCGGCGGCGGGCGCTGTGTAGGTGGCCGAGGTGGTCGTCGTGTTCGAGAGGGTTCCTCCGCCGGAAACGGTCCATGTTACGCCGACGGCGTTCCTGTCGTTCGTTACGGTTGCGACCAGCGTCACCGCATTCGTGCCGTCCACTGTCGTTGCCGTACCCGTCACGACAACACTCGGCGACGTAGCGCTGCCGCCGCATCCGAACAAGCCGAAAGCCGCAACGATCGCAAGACTAGAAAGAACGAGCCTTTTCCAGAACACTGGAGCCTCCTCCGAAGAACCCATTTCAAAATAAGCAGGTGAAGTCAAACTTTATATGCGGGTTCGGGCCAACTTTCAATTGAAATCAGGCGAATATCGCTTATCTGCGGCCGATTTCGTCTCTTTTCGCTCAAATACCTGCCATTATTCGGTACTAGCAGTAAGGGTGTCTCAGAGCTGGGAAGATGCTGTATACTGGCCAGACTTTGGAGATTCTCTTGTCTCCGGGTGCTTGGGGGCCTGATGACCGCTCCTATGAGGATTCGCCAGAAAATCCGCCTCATCACCGCCTCTTCTCCCAATACCCGACTGAATAGTTGGAAGGAGATAGCCGCCTATCTCGGTCGTGATGCGCGGACGGTCCAACTGTGGGAAAAGCAGGAAGAACTCCCCATCCACCGCCATACGCATCAGGCCAGGGCCAGTGTCTATGCCTATTCCGCGGAACTGGATGCCTGGCTGAAAATGCGGACAGCGGAAAAAGCCGTCCGGGGTGCTCCCCAGACGCATGGGGATGAAGAACTCCGCACGGCCAGAGTTTCCGGCATGCTCTGGCGCCTGGGGGCAGTAGTGCTGCTTCTCGGGATTCTGGGGACTGGTTTCTGGTTTGTGATAAACCGCAAGACACAGCCCAAGTTGCCCACCGGGGCGCTCGCGGTTCTTCCCTTTGAGAATCTATCGCCTTCCGAGGATCTCCTGGTGGACGGACTGACCGACGTCCTGATCACCGATTTGGGCAGAGCCGGGCAGATTCAAGTGATCTCCAGACGCTCGGCGATGCAGTTCAAGGGGCAGCATCTCCCCCTGCCGCAAATCGCCGCCAAACTCCATGCTTCCCTAGTGCTGGAAGGCACGGTCACACGATCGGGCAACGACATACGGGTGACGGCGCAACTGCTGGATGCAGTTCAGGACCGTCCTATATGGGCTGCAAGTTATAGTCGAAAAACGAATGACGTTATCGCTTTTCAGGACGAGATTGCGGCCACAATCGCCTCGGAGGTTACACAAAAACTGACAGGAACCGTTCCGCCCGCGAGCCCGGCTTCCAAATCCGTTGACCCGCGGGCAAGGCTCGCTTATCTGACTGGACGCCACTTCTGGGAGCAGCGGGACGAACCTGGCCTGCGGAAAGCCGTTGCATACTTTCAGCAAGCTGCCACCATCGATCCCCACTATGCTCCGGCATACGCCGGCTTGGCCGATAGTTACAATCTGATGGCCGGGTGGAGAGTGCCCCCTTCCGGCGAGTCGTTTTCGCGGGCAAAGGCCGCGGCGCAAACGGCACTTTCGCTCGATCCTACTTCCGCAGAGGCATACAATTCACTTGCCTTTGCCACCTACCGGCAAGACTGGGACTTCAACCGCGCCGACCAGTATTTCCGCAGGGCGATCGAACTGAATCCCAACTATGCCGTAGCGCACCAGTGGTACGGCGAGTTTCTCGGCGATATGCGGCGCTTCGACCAAAGCATTGCCGAACTGCTGAAAGCCCGGGAACTGGACCCATTGTCGGCCATGGTGGGCTGTGATCTGGCCGAGGGATACCTGCACGCCGGCCGCATTGCCGAGGCCGAAGCTGAGTTGAAGCGTGTACTGAACCTGTATCAGGATTTTGCCCCGGCGCACGCGTACCTGGTCGGCGTCTACTCCAAGCAGTCGAACTTTGCCGCTGCCGAAAGCGAGGCCCAAGCCTATTTCCGGCACACCGGCGAGGAATCGCCTCTCCAGATGGTGCGGATTCAACGCGAGGCCGCAACGGGCAGCGTGGACCAGGCCCGCCGCGACGTGAGCCTCCTGTTAAGCGGCAAGAGCAGATCGAGTTTCAGCTCCTATCAAAAGGCGCAGTTCTTTTTTGCCTCCGGGCAGAAAGAGGCCGGCTACGCAGCCCTTGAAGAGGCCTACCGCGAAAGATCCTGGTGGCTGGTGACCATGTTGGTCGATCCAGGCTTCGACTCGGTGCGTAACGAGCACCGGTTCCACGATCTTGCCAAGCGCGTCGGCCTGCCGGTATAGTCCTGCTCTCTCTCTTGCGCCCCGGATTCCGGCTGAACACATTCCGTCCCATTGCTTGGGATGCGGCATGGTTCGAACGTGACCGTTGCCGCAGTCTCTGCAACCGCGTAGCGCGTAGCATGGCAAGTAAAGCCGGGATATGAACTGTTTCCATGGCGGTGTTACAAAAGACGATTGGAAGCTGTTCCTGGGCATTCTGCCTGCCGGGCAAAAGGAAATCCATGAAAAACGCCATTGAAGTCTTGCGGGCTCGCCGCAGCATTCGCACCTACGCCGAAAAGCCAATAGAGCGTGGAATTATTGAGGAAATCATCGATTGCGCCCGCCTGGCGCCGACGGCGATGAACGATCAGCCCTGGGATTTTGTCGTCCTTACAGCCAAGGAAGATTTGCGCCGGATTCCACTCCTGCTGGGCCACGGGGAGTTCATCGCCAACGCGGCCTTTGCGGTCCTGGTGCTGGCGCGGGAAACCGGCTGCGCCGTCGAGGATTGCTCGGCAGCCACGGAGAACCTGCTGATCGCTGCCGCCGCCCACGGCATCGGTTCCTGCTGGGTGGCGGGCACGAAGCAGGCCTACGGGCCCGCAGTGGTCAAGGCTTTCGGCGCGCCCGAAGACCGGCAGCTCATCGCCATTGTCTCCTTTGGCTATCCGGCAGAGAATCCACAGATGGAAAAGCGGGCTCTGGCGGATGTTCTGCACTGGGACCGGTTTTAGTGCGGTTCCCCAGTTTGTGTGGAGTTTCTGGCATTGTGAACAGGTTTGGCTCCTTATTAGGGAAGAAGCCTCGCGAATGTAGCGGTTTCCAACTTGCAGTAACTGGAGTCCGCTCCAGGAGCTATTTCCGAGTAACGCACGGAGCTAAATCAAGATCTTTATGGTTAGAGCAAAACTTTATTTGTCAATAACTTACATATAGATATCTTTTCTGCCTGCAAAGTGACTTTCGTCGGGAAACGGACCGCGTAACTCCGTGACCGCTGTCACCGTTTCAGGAAATACCTAGCAGTACTATCGCTATATGGCTATCGATATAACTTTATCGAATGCATCGCCTGTCAACAGGCCTGAAGCGCCGTCAATCCCACAGCCAAGCCTGGGACGCCTGCCTCAGTACCACCATTATCTGGTGGATCTTGCGGCCAGCGGAGTCAGCCAGGTTTCGTGCAGCGTGATCGGCCGGGATTTGAGCCTTGTTCCGGTGCAAGTCCGCAAGGATCTGGAATACACGGGGATCATCGGCAAGCCGAAGACCGGCTACGTGGTCGCAGAACTCATTCTGGCCATCGAAACTTTTCTCGGCTGGAACAACGTGACTGAGGCGTTTCTAGTGGGGGCGGGAAATCTGGGCACCGCGCTTCTTGGCCATGAACGGTTCTCGAAGTACGGCCTGCGGATCGTGGCTGCTTTCGATACCGACTCCGGCAAGGTCGGCCAACAGATCCACGAGAAGACGGTGTTGCCCCTCGAGAAACTTGCCGACCTCGCCCAACGGATGAGTATCCATTTGGGAATCATCACAGCTCCCGCCGAAGCGGCGCAGGCAGTGGCGGATGAAATGGTGAAAGGGGGCATCCAGGCCATCTGGAATTTTGCTCCCGTCAAGCTCAAAGTTCCCGCACACATCATCGTGCATAACGAAGATCTTTACTCGACGCTGGCTTCGCTTTCCTGGAAGCTGGCCAGGCGCTTCCAGGTGCCAATTCAAGAGAGGGAGGCAGTTTAGATGGCGTCGACGCCAATAGCCGTTGATCGCGCAGAGAAGTTCGAGAAGGTGTGCGGCATTCTTGATCGCTATGCACGCCGCCCGTCAGGATTGATTCCGATTCTGCAAGCGATTCAACACGAATACCAATATCTGCCAGAAGAAGTGCTCACCTATGTGGCGACCTCGCTGGACGTTCCTCCGGCGCGCGTATTTGGTGTGGCCACGTTCTACGCTCACTTTGCGCTGGAGCCCAAGGGGAAACACGTCATCCGGGTTTGCGACGGAACGGCGTGCCACGTCAAGCGCTCCATTCCGGTGCTCAACGCGCTGCATGAGAAGCTAGGCACGAGTGAAACGAGCAAGACCACTGCCGATATGCTCTTCACCGTTGAGACGGTTGCCTGCCTGGGCGCCTGTGGCCTGTCTCCGGCGCTTGTCATTGACGAGCAGGTATACGGACAAGTGACTCCAGAGCGCGCCCTGGCTCTGGTTGACGAGATCAATGCCAAGGAAGAGTCGCTTGCAGCAGCTTCCACGGCTTCTGCTGAGCAGCTCTCAGCCGAGGAGGCTCATGACTAACATGGAAAATCCTTCCTCCGTGCCGGCGAAGAAGCACGGAATCTCCACGCTCGCCCAGGTACGCCGGGTGATCATTTGTGCAGGAACAGGATGCATGGCCAATGGGGCCATGGGCGTCTTTGAACGTTTCCAGAGTGAGATGGCGGGCTCGGGAATCCATGTGATTCTCGAACTTCGCCCCGAAGCCGCCGACCACGAGATCCGGCTCTCCAAGAGCGGCTGCCAGGGCTTTTGCCAGATGGGGCCGCTGGTATCGGTGGTGCCGGACGGCATTCTCTACACCAAAGTGCGCAGCGAAGACGTTCCTGACATCGTTCAGCAAACGCTGGTTGGTCATCAGGTTGTCGAGCGGCTTCTCTACAAGGACCCGGCGACTCGCAAGAGCTGCCGCGGGCTGGAAGATAATCCTTTCTACGCGCGCCAGAGCCGCTTTGTACTGCGTGAATGCGGATTCCTCGATCCCGAGGATATTCACGAGTACATTCTGCACGGCGGGTATAAGGCGGCGAGGAGAGCATTTGTCGAGATGTCGCCGGAGGAAATCTGCACGACGGTCCTGGACTCCGGGCTGCGCGGCCGTGGCGGCGGCGGATTCCCGACAGGGAGAAAGTGGAACGCGGCGAGGGTGCAGAACTCGACGAAGAAATATGTCATCTGCAACGGCGACGAAGGCGACCCCGGCGCGTTCATGAACCGCTCTGTGATGGAGGGCAACCCGCATAGCGTGATTGAGGGCCTGATGATCGCGGCACGGGCGATCGGCGCCAATGAGACGCTGGTCTACGTCCGCGCCGAGTATCCGCTGGCTGTCGAGCGCATGCGTCGCGCCGTGGCGGATGCCGAGCGCGAAGGCATTCTGGGAAAGAATGTCTTTGGCACGGGCCAATCCATGAAGTGCGAAGTGATGGAAGGTGCAGGGGCTTTCGTCTGCGGCGAAGAAACAGCCATGATTGCATCGATCGAAGGGCAGCGCGGTATGCCCAGGCCCAAGCCGCCGTTTCCCGCGCAGAGCGGGCTTTGGGGCAAGCCGACGATCATCAACAACGTTGAGACGCTGGCGCATGTTTCCCGCATCCTCAATGAGGGCCCTGAGGTTTTCCGCAGCATCGGCACCAAGGAGTCTCCGGGCACCAAGACTTTTGCTCTCACCGGACACGTGGCCAACACAGGCCTGGTCGAAGTTCCGTTCGGTACTCCACTGCGCGAGATCGTGCTGAACATTGGCGGCGGAGTAACGGACGACGCCGGAAAGATATGGAAGACCGGTTTCAAGGCCGTGCAGATCGGCGGTCCTTCTGGCGGATGCCTGATTCCTGAGCATCTCGATTTGCCACTGGCCTATGAATCGCTGCGCTCTGTAGGCGCGATGGTGGGCTCGGGCGGGCTTGTGGTGATGAACCAGGGCACCTGCATGGTCAGCATTGCGCGCTTCTTCATGCAGTTCACACAACGCGAATCCTGCGGCAAGTGCGTGCTGTGCAGGGAAGGAACCAAGCAACTGCTTGCGCTGCTCGACGACGTCATTGAAGGGCGCGCCGATGCGGGGACGCTGGAATTAATGGAGAAGCTCGCACGCGCTGTTCAAGTGGGGTCGCTGTGCGGACTGGGAAAAACAGCGCCGAACCCGGTGCTCTCCACTTTGCGCTACTTCCGCAAGGAATACGAAGAGCACATCTTCGAGAAGCGCTGCCGGACAGGCCGGTGCAAGGCGCTGCTGCGGCCAACGATCAATCCGGAGAAGTGCAAAGGTTGCCACCTGTGCTTTGCGGCGTGCCCGGTCGGAGCCATCAGCGGAGAAAAAAAGCAGCCGCACCACATCAATCCGGAACTGTGCATCAAGTGCGGCGCATGCGCGAAAACCTGCAAAATACACGCGATCGAGGGGATATAGCCAGATGAACAAGGTCATGCAGCCTACTTTGACGATTGATGGGCAAACGGTAGTAATCGAGGGAGAGCGCAACCTGCTTGAACTCGTTCGCAAGGCCAATATCGATTTGCCTACCTTCTGCTATCACTCGGAACTCAGCGTGTACGGCGCGTGCCGCCTGTGCCTGGTTCAGGTGGAAGGGCGGGGAATCATGGCCGCATGCTCGACGCCGCCGGAGCCGGGCTTGAAGATTCAGACCTCGACCCAGGAAATCCGGGAGATCCGCCGGATCTCGATCGAGCTGCTGCTGGCAAATCACGATCAGAGCTGTCCCACTTGCTCGCGCAGCACTAACTGCCAGTTGCAGAGCCTGGCTCAGCGGCTGGGCGTCAAGCAGGTGCGCTTCAAGTCAGTGCTTCAACCCGCTCCGCTGGACGTGTCGTCGCCATCGCTGGTTCGCGATCCGAACAAGTGCGTGCTCTGCGGCGACTGCGTGCGTATGTGCTGGGAGATTCAGGGCATCGGCGCCATCGACTTTGCCCACCGTGGGCACGAAGTCAGCGTGCAGCCGGCTTTCGGCAAACAACTCGGCGATGTCGAATGCGTTAACTGCGGGCAATGCGCCAGCGTTTGCCCGACCGGCGCGCTGACGGTAAAGTCGGAAGTCGATCAGGTCTGGAGCTTGCTCTCCGATCCCAAGAAAACGGTCATCGTGCAGATTGCACCAGCCGTGCGCGTAGGGCTGGGCGAATGCTTTGGCCTGAAGCCAGGAGAGATCACTACAGGCCGCATCGTTGCCGCTCTGAAACGCCTGGGCTTTGACCAGATTTACGACACGTCCTTTGCTGCCGATCTTACGGTGATCGAAGAAGGCTCGGAGTTTTTGGAACGCAAGAAAGAAGGCGGGCATCTGCCAATGTTCACCTCCTGCTGCCCCGGCTGGGTGAAGTACGCGGAGCAATACTTTCCTGAACTGCTGCCCAATCTTTCCACGTGCCGCTCGCCGCAGGCAATGTTCGGCTCGTTAGTGAAGGCTGTGCTTCCCGATCAGCTCAAGATCGACCGCAAGGATCTCAAGGTCGTCGCCATCATGCCATGCACGGCCAAGAAGTTCGAAGCGCAGCGCCCGGAGCTGGGCGTGGACGCAGACCCGGACGTGGATCAAGTGCTGACCACGCAGGAACTGGCCCAGATGATTCAGTCCGCCGGCATTGTCTTCGACGCATTGCAGCCTGAATCCTTCGATATGCCCTTCGGCTTCTACACCGGAGCCGGAGTCATCTTTGGAAACTCTGGCGGCGTGATGGAGGCCGTTCTGCGCTACGCCGCGGAAAAGGTCACAGGCAAGAAGCTGGAGCATGTTGAATTCCAGCAAGTGCGTGGTGATTCTGGCCTTCGCGAGGCCACCATTGCGGTCAACGGCTCAGAACTCAAGCTGGCCATCGTTCATGGATTGCGGAATGCTCGCGTTGTTGCTGAACAGGTGAGGGCGGGAACGAGCCATTACGACCTCATCGAAGTGATGGCGTGCCCCGGCGGATGCGTCGGCGGCGCCGGTCAGCCGGTGACCACCGCAACCGATGCCCGCGCGCTCAGAACCAAGGGCCTCTACAACGCGGACAAGATGCTGCAACTGCATAAGTCGCAGGACAACGTCTTCATCACCGAGTGCTACGCGAATTTTCTGGGAAAGATCGGCGGAGAGAAGGCGCATCATCTTTTACACACGAGCTACCAGAGCCGCCACCGGATCGCGAATGAATTTCTTCCGCTGGTGCAGTCGCGGGGTGAAGAGAAACTCAAAGTCAGCGTCTGCCTGGGAACGAACTGCTTCCTGAAAGGCTCGCAGGAAGTGCTGAATGGGGTGCTGCGCCATGCGGAGCAGAGCGGACTGGAAGGCCGCCTCGATGTGCGGGCAGGCTTCTGTTTCGATAAATGCGAGTGTGGCCCAAACGTAATGATTGACGGCAAGTATGTTCATCACTGCACAGCCGCAAAAGCAGTTGAAGAAATTAACAACCGAATCGAGAGCGACAACCCGGGCCAGACGGCTGGCGTAGATACAGTACGTGTCGACGCTGACTGAGTGGTCAGAAGAGGAGAATGTCATGGATACGCAACAACGTGCAGATTTCATCAACGAGCAGGAGATAGAAGGATTACTGGCTCACCGCACGCGCCCGGAACCGGCGCGAGTCCGCGAATTGCTAGCCAAAGCGCGCGAGCTGCGCGGGCTTTCAATGGACGAAGTGATCTGCCTGACATTCGTTGATAGCCCGGAGTTGCTTGCCGAAATCTACTCGACTGCGAAGGAAATCAAAGAAGAGATTTACGGATCGCGGCTGGTGCTGTTTGCGCCGCTCTACATCTCCAACCGCTGCTCGAATGAGTGCACGTACTGCGCCTTCCGCGCTTCGAACACGGATCTCACGCGCCGTACCTTGACGCAGGAAGAGATTGCCGAAGAAACCCGCATCCTGGTCCGCCAGGGACACAAGCGGATTCTGATGGTCGCCGGGGAAGCATTGCCGCAACAGGGTTTTGAATACATCCTTGACTCCATCGCGACCATTTACGCGACGCACGTCGGGCCGGGCGAAATTCGGCGCGTCAATGTGAATCTGGCTCCGGAAACGACGGAGCGTTTTCGGCAGCTCAAGCAAGCGGGCATCGGAACTTTCCAGCTTTTTCAAGAGACTTATCATCGCCCCACCTATGCGCAGGTTCACGTAAGGGGCCGCAAGCGCGACTATGACTGGCGCACTACAGCGTTCGACAGGGCCATGGAAGCGGGCATCGACGATGTCGGCATCGGCGTTCTGTTCGGACTCTACGACTGGCGATTCGAGATACTCGCGATGATGCAGCAAATTCGCCATCTGGAGCAGAAGTTCGGCGTTGGGCCGCACACCATCAGCTTTCCGCGCATCGAGCCGGCCGTCGGTTCCGAAATTGCTTCCCGGCCACCTCATGCGGTGAGTGACGCGGACTTCCTGAAAATGATCGCGATCATGCGCCTCGCCGTGCCTTACACCGGCATGATCATGTCTACCCGCGAAGGAGCGGATGTGCGCCGCGCTACGTTTGAGGTCGGCATCTCTCAAATTTCAGCCGGCAGCCGCACCGATCCAGGTGGTTATAAAGACGGTGAAGGCGACCCGAACGGCAGCCAGTTTCAACTGGGCGATCACCGCTCCGTCGAAGAGGTTGTCAGCGACGT